>NZ_JBDOQV010000001.1:0-807800 GCF_039839345.1 Roseovarius sp. CAU 1744
CGCCTTGATCTCGACCAGAACCTCGCCCGCCTTCGGGCCGTCAAGGTTCACCTCCATGATTTCCATCGGCTTGCCCGCTTCAACGGCAACCGCAGCTCTCGTCCGCATGATATAGGTCCTCCCAGTTGATTTGCGGGGACTTTGGGCGAAACACTGCAGTATTTCAATGCTGCAACGCCTGATGCTTGCCTTTCCGCGACGCTTTCCTGAAGCTTTGCCGCAAAACCGAGGAGAACTGTCGCATGCGCACCGTCGCTTTCATCTCTCTGCTGACGCTGGTTGCCTGTCTGCCCGAGGAAACGCCCCCGACGCGACAGGCAACAGGTGACGACGCCTGTGGCGCGGAGAAATTGCAACTGCTCGTCGGATTGCCGTATGAGGCGCGCGATTTCCAGGAGGACGGCCGGCCCCTGCGCGTCCTGCCGCCGGGATCGGCGATGACGATGGACCACCGGATTGACCGGCTGAACGTGGATCTGGATGAGGATGGGGTGATCACCCGGATCTGGTGCGGGTAGGTGGGCGAAAGCCCGTTCGACGATCGTGACATCTGAAAGCCACGGCAATGCCGGTTGATGCGGTGGAAGCGCTGCCGGGACGGGGTTCCCTTACGTCAACCTATTGGCGGGCCACCGTAATCTGTTGCCGGCTCGCTTGACACCTCTACCCGTATGAGGTGTAGACCTAGGCAGCCTGTCGGCTATGCATCAAACAAGGGAATGTACGATAAATGAGTGTAATTAAGTCGGGAACAGCCGCGCTCCTGGGAGCATTTTTTCTGGGCGCTTGCGCCGAAACTCACCAGCCGCAAGAGGCCCCTCAACAAGCAAGTGCCGAACCAGCTGCCGAGGCAAATGCGGCGCAACCCGTCACGGCCGCTGCCGGGGGCGATGGTGACACCAAGCTGGTGATTTATCGGACGTCCTATGCGGGTTTTGCGGTTCAACCCAAGGTCTTTGTCGACGGCAATGACGCCGCAACCTGCACGCCGGGCCGCGCGACTACGGTCAAGGTGGCGCCGGGAACGCACCGACTGACGGCGCGGACGCTGGCGGAAAAGGAACTGACGGTATCCGTCCCGGAGGGCGGCACATCCTATGTGCGCTGCTCCCTTACAATCGGCCTTGTTGTCGGGGGCGCCAAGCTGGTCGAAGTGCCGGCGGCCGAAGCGGCACCAAAGGTTGCCAAGCTGAAACAGAAATAAGTGACTGATGAGAAACCCGCCTCCGCCCGGAGGCGGGCCTCTTGTTAAGGTTGTGGCCAGCCGCCGCGTCATGACGGCCGCGGGGCCGACGGGCGGCGGCGCAATCTTTCCGCTTCGCCAACGGCGTTACGCGCGCCGCTAGAGCAATGTCAGGCCTTGCGTTCTTCTGCTTTTGCCTGGTCCCAGAGAGCGTCCATTTCGGCCAGATCGGATTGTGACGGGGATTTGCCGCGTTCGGCCAGCAACGCCTCGATCCGTTCGAACCGGCGGGTGAATTTGGCGTTGGCGCCGCGCAGGGCGGCTTCGGGGTCGATTTTCATGTGCCGGGCCAGGTTGGCCATGACAAAGAGCAGGTCGCCGAATTCCTCCTCGATCTTCTCCTGGGGCAGCCCGTTCGCCGCCTCGCGCAGCTCGGCGGCCTCTTCGGTGATCTTGTCCAGCACATGGCTTGCATCGGGCCAGTCGAACCCGACCCGGGCGGCGCGTTTCTGAAGTTTGACCGCGCGCAGGAGCGCCGGCAGACCGGTGGCGACCCCGTCGAGCGTCCCGTTCTGGGCCTTTGCCGCCCGTTCGGCCGCCTTGACCGTTTCCCAGTCGCGGGTCTGCTGCTCGGCCGATTTGTCGCGGCTTTCGTCGCCAAACACATGCGGGTGGCGGTCGACCATCTTGTCGGCGATGGCATTGGCCACGTCGTCAAACCGGAACAGGCCACGATCCTGCGCGATCTGGGCGTGAAAGACGACCTGCAGCAGCAAATCGCCCAATTCGCCGCGCAGTTCGTTCCAGTCGGCGCGTTCGATCGCATCGGCGACCTCGTAGGCCTCTTCGATCGTGTAGGGGGCGATGGTGCGAAAATCCTGCTCGATGTCCCAGGGGCAGCCGCTATCGGGGTCGCGCAGGCGGCGCATGATCTCGACGAGGCGGGGCATGGCCTGGCTGGCGTCATGGATCAGGGCGTCATCGGGCATTGCGGTTCCATCCTCTTTGGGGTTGAGTGGAAGGTGACAAGCAATCGGGGCGGAGTCCAGACATGGCGGTGATCAATCGCATTGCCGGTTTTGCCGATGAAATGACCGGCTGGCGGCGGCATCTGCATGCCCATCCCGAGCTGGGGTTCGACTGTCATCAGACCGCTGCCTACGTGGTCGAGCGGCTGCGAGAATTCGGTATCACCGAGATCGAGACCGGGATTGCCACCTCCGGCGTGGTGGCGATGATTGACGGGCGTGGTGACGGGCCGGTGATCGGATTGCGCGCCGACATGGACGCCCTGCCGATCGACGAGGCAACAGGCGCGATATGGGCGTCGGAAAACCCCGGTGTCATGCATGCCTGCGGTCATGACGGACATACGACCATGTTGCTGGGAGCGGCCAAATACCTGGCTGAGACGCGCAATTTCTCGGGCCGAGTGGCATTGATCTTTCAGCCCGCCGAGGAAGGACCGGGCGGCGGCCGGGTGATGGTCGAGCAAGGTATACTGGATCGCCATGACATCTCCCAGGTTTACGCGCTGCACACCCTGCCGGGTGCCGAGGCGGGCGGTTTTCAGACCTGTCCGGGGCCGATCATGGCGGCGGTGGACACGTTTCACATCGACATTCAGGGCCGGGGCGGGCACGGGGCCTTTCCGCATGATACACGCGATCCGGTTGTGGCCGCCGTGGGCATGGTGCAGGCAATCCAGACCATCGTCAGCCGCAACCATTACGCGCTGGACGATCTGGTGGTGTCGGTGACGCAGATCCACACCGGTACAGTCGACAACGTCATCCCCGACACCGCCTATATCAACGGCACGATCCGCACCTTCGACCCGGACGTTCAGCAGATGGTCTGGACCCGGCTGCGCGAAATCGCCGATGGGCAGGCGGCAGCCTTTGGTGTCAGTGCCGAGCTGCGCATCGAGGAAGGGTATCCCGCGACGGTGAACGATGCGGGCCGCGTCGCGTTTGCCGCGGAGGTCGCCCGCGAGGTGGTGGGTGAGGGCCAGGTCGTGACCGACCGGACACGCGAGATGGGCGCCGAGGATTTTTCCTACATGCTCAACGAACGGCCGGGCGCCTATCTGTTCCTGGGGCAGGGGGATGCCCCCGCCTTGCACCATCCGGGGTTTGACTTCAACGATGCGGTGGCGCCGGTGGGCGCCTCGTTCTTTGCCCGGCTTGTCGAGCGGGCGCAACCGGTGGCATGATGCCCTTTTGAGGCTCGCCCACCCACCCACCCCGATCCTCAAAAGGGCATCAGAATGGCTTTGGAAGACGCAAAACATCAGGTCGATCACGCTTTCACACGCGAAGACATGCGGGGCCTGAGCAACGAAAACACTTTCGGCGGTGCGACCTCGTTCCTCAGGCGCCGCTATACCAAGGATCTGACGGGTGTCGATCTTGCCATAACCGGTATTCCCTTCGATCAGGCGGTGACCAACCGCACCGGTACCCGGTTGGGGCCACGCGCCATTCGCGAGGCCAGCGCCCTGCAGAGCCCCGACGCCCCGTACGGGTGGGGATATGATCCGTTGAGCGAATTGAAGATCGTGGATTACGGCGACCTGGCCTTCGACTATGCGATGGTCAGCGAATTTCCGGGCGCGCTGGAGGCGCATATCAAGGGAATTCTCGACGCCGGGGCCGCCAGTATCTGCCTGGGCGGCGATCACTATATCTCGTTCCCGATCCTCAGGGCCTATGCCGAGCGGTTCGGGCCTTTATCGCTGTTGCAGTTTGATGCCCATTCCGACACCTGGGCGGATGACAACATGGACCGGATCGACCACGGCACGATGTTCTACAAGGCGGTGAAGCTGGGCCTGATCGACCCGGCGCGGTCGGTCCAGGTGGGGATCAGAACCCATAACCCGGACACGATGGGTTTCAACATCATCGACGCGCGCGAGGTGCATGAGAGCGGACCCGTGGCGGCTGCCCGCAAGATCAAATCCATACTGGGCGAGCACGCCACCTATGTGAGCTTCGACATCGACGGGCTTGATCCGGCCTTTGCGCCCGGTACCGGCACGCCGGTCTGGGGCGGGCTGACCAGCGCGCAGGCGTCGATCATCCTGCGTGATATCGCCGGTATCAGCATGGTGGGCGGTGACGTGGTCGAGGTGTCGCCGCCTTTCGACACGACCGGGGCCACGGCGATTGCGGGGGCGCATGTGGCGATGGAGCTGATCTGCCTCTGGGGTTGGACCCGGCGCAAGGGGTAGGGGCCTCCGGCGGGAGTATTTGGGGCAAGATGAAAGGCTGGTTCTTGATTGGCTTGGTGATATTCCTGATCGTCCTCGGGGCGGCGATCGGGTGGGTTCGGATTGCGCCGGTGGATGTTGCGCGCTGGCATCAAAGGCCTGATCTGGCGCTAATCGAGAAGCGACTCAACGGGGCAATCCGGATGATCGACGCGGACGGGGACTCCCTGGCGCGGCTGGACGCGATCATCCGGCAGACGCCGCGCACGCGCCATCTGGCCGGGTCCGTGGATGAAGGCATGATCACCTATGTCACCCGCAGCGCCGTTTTCGGATTTCCCGATTTCACCACAGTCGTGCGCCGGGACCGCAGGCTTGAGATCTACGGGCGCGCGCGTTTCGGGGTGTCAGATCTAGGAGTCAACGCCGCCCGTATCGACGGCTGGCTGGATGCTCTGGCGCAGGGAGGATGACAGGCAGCCCTCGGATACCTCGCGCCACATGGGCACGTTCAGCGACATCTGGCATTGTGCCATGAACATGCGGCCATCGACCTGAAGGCAGGTCATCTCGCCCAGTTCCACGCGTTCGCCCTGACGATCGGTGCAGTAGCAGTCGATCGTCTTGCCATTGCTCTTTACATCCGCCAGCGCCGGGCTGGCGGCGATCAGGAGTGTGCAAAGCCATCTCATGGCGTGATTATATCACGTTCTGCGCCCTTGACCAACTGCCCCGGATGAGGGACATCAGCCGCCATGATACCTTTGGACCGACTAGAGCAGATCACCCGGCGCTTCGAGTTTATCGAGGCGCAGATGTCCGAAGGGGCAGGCGATATTGCGCAACTGGGCAAGGAATATGCCGATCTGCGGCCCGTGGTCGAGGAAATCCGCGCCTATCGTCAGCTTGTCGACGATATCGAAGCTGCGCGGTCCCTGCTGGACGATCCGGAGATGTGTGACCTGGCCGCCGAGGAGCTGGCCGCGCTGGAGGCCCGCCAGCCGGAGATGGAATCATCCCTGCAACTGGCGCTTTTGCCGAAGGACGAGGCCGACCGGCGCCCTGCCATCGTTGAAATCCGCCCGGGCACCGGCGGGGACGAGGCGGCGCTTTTTGCCGGTGATCTTCTCAGGATGTACCAACGCTATGCCGAGGCGCATGGCTGGAATTTCGAGCTGATCGAAGAACAGCAGAGCGAACTGGGCGGCATCAAGGAGGCGGTGGCCCATGTGAAGGGCGAAAACGTCTTTGCCCGGCTCAAGTTCGAATCCGGTGTGCACCGGGTGCAGCGGGTGCCCGAGACCGAATCCGGCGGGCGTATCCATACCAGTGCCGCAACCGTGGCGGTGCTGCCCGAGGCTGAGGATGTGGACATTCAGATTGACGCGAATGACCTTCGTATCGACACGATGCGCAGTTCCGGTGCGGGCGGGCAGCACGTCAACACCACCGATTCAGCGGTGCGGATCACCCACCTGCCGACGGGCATCGTGGTGACCAGTTCCGAGAAATCCCAGCACCGCAATCGCGAGATTGCCATGCAGGTGCTGAAGACCCGGCTTTATGACATGGAACGCCAGCGCGCGGACAGCGAACGCAGCGCCGACCGCGCCGCGCAGGTGGGCACCGGGGATCGCAGCGAGCGCATCCGCACGTATAATTTTCCGCAGGGCCGGATGACCGATCACCGCATCAACCTGACGCTTTACAAGCTGGACCAGGTCATGGCCGGTGATCTGGACGAGGTGATTGACGCCCTGACCGCCGATGCGCAGGCAACGATGCTGGCGGAGATGAATGGGTGAGTGAGGCCGAGGCCATCGCCCGGGGTGCACGCCTTTTGGCCAAGCATGGTATTCCGGATCCCCAACGCGAAGCGCGTCTGCTTTGGCGTGCAGCTTTTCCGCGGCGCCATGTCGATTACGAGGACGCAATGAATGGCGGTATGGAACGGCTGTTCGACACGCTGGTTGCCCGCCGCTGCGACCGTGAACCGATGTCGCATCTGCTGGGATATCGCGATTTCTATGAACACCGCTTTGAGATCAGTGGGGACGCCCTGGACCCGCGTCCGGAAACCGAAACGCTGGTGATTGCGGCGCTTGAGGTGCCCTTTTCCGACGTGCTCGATCTGGGAACGGGATCGGGGTGCATTCTGCTTAGCCTTTTGGCCGCGCGGCCTGACGCAGCGGGTGTCGGCACGGATCTGTCGGACAAGGCGTTGGCCGTTGCCCGCCGCAATACCGCCGCGCTCGAGTTGGACCATCGGGTGGCCCTGATCGCATCGGATTGGTTTTCGGAAGTGCGAGGCACGTTCGATCTGATCGTCTCGAACCCGCCCTATATCGCCGCGGAGGAGATGGCGGTGCTTCCCCCGGAACTCACCTATGAGCCGCGCATGGCGCTGACCGATGAGGGCGACGGGTTGAGCGCATATCGGGCCATTACAATAGGGGCGGGCGTGCATCTTGTTGCAGGGGGTCATCTGATGGTCGAAATCGGCTGGACGCAGGGCGCAGCGGTCTCGGGCATGTTCCGCGCGGCGGGATTCCGGGACGTGAGAATCCTGCCGGATCTGGACGGCCGGGACCGTGTTGTGCGCGGCGTCTGGCACGGCGGACAGCCCCAAAAGACACAATAAACCGGCTAAAATGGGCATAAAACGGCTAAAAACCGCTCTTAGCTCTTGTCTAGCGGCCCTTGGCATGTTTATTGGATGATACATCAAGACGGAGGATGCCCTTGGGCGGTCCCGCTTGATTTCAAGCCAAGACATGTCGGATCCGGTTCATTTTTATCGGCGCAAGGGGTGCCAGTCGGATCAACGGACACATTGAGCATAGGGCTGCACAGCAAGTAACATGAGATCATCGAAGTCACGTTCGCGGAATAAGAACAACCGCAACAACAGGTCGGTTGGCAATGTCGTAAACCGGGTGTTTGACAGCTCGGGGCCCGAGGGCAAGGTGCGCGGCACCCCGCAGCAAATCATCGAGAAATACAATCAGCTGGCCCGCGATGCGCAGCTGTCGGGCGACAGGGTTGCCACGGAGAACTTCCAACAGCACGCCGAGCATTACCTGCGGCTTCTGGGCGCTGCCCAGAAGGAACAGGAAGCCCGCCGCGAACAGCAGGAACGCGAAAACCGCGAACGCCAGCAGGAGCGTGACCGCGAGCGTGCCAAGAGGCAGGAACGCGAATCGAACGCGTCCGGTGGTGATCCGTCCGAAACACCGCAGCCCGACGTCATGGATCAACATGACGCTAGCGACAGCGGCCTGGTCGAAACCCCCGAAAGCCAGCAACCGGCCAAACCCAAGCGTCAGCGCAAACCGCGGGCGCCGAAACCCGTCGAAGACAGCGCCTCCGAATCGGGCAGCGACAAAACTGGCGATGATGCGCCCGACGCCCCGGAAGCGGCCGAGTAGGACGACGTTTCTGACAACCACCGCAGCGGCAATAGTGGCGGCCGCGATGCAGTTCTGATCGCGCCAATCCGGCGCGGCGGGCTGCAGAAGGACCGTCCTGAACCCGGCATCTTGAACGTTATGTATCGCCGGGATGTCTTTTCGGTTCAGGGTTTACGGCGCGACATCTTTAGGATCGGTTCGAACACGCCGGCTGCGGTGATCAGGATCACGCCGGATATTTCGCGCCATCCGAACGGCTCCTCGGCCCAGATCGCCGCCGTCACCGTGCCAGCGCTGATTTCCGTCATGAACAGAATGGCAAGCAGACCGGGGCTCAGCACGGTTGCCCCCACATGATGGCAAATGCCGGGGGAATGACCAAGACGAGCACGACCGGCACGATCCAGGGGAGCACATCGCCGATGGTTTCCCAATCCGGCGCCGCTTGCGAGCCCTCGATTGGCAGAGCTGCCAGCAACAGCGCGGCAACACTTCCCCAGACGAAATAGGATAGTGTGAAATCGGCGCCGCTGCCGGTTTCGTCCGATTTCATGCAGACGGCCGCCATTGCCCAGACCAGGCCGCCGATGAGCCCCATCCAGTCTCCGGCGTTGAGGCCACCGCTGAACCCTGCATCGACCTTCAATATGAGCAATAACCCGAAAAGCCCTAGGGCGATCGTCCCCCAACGGCGCCGGGTAATGGCCTCTCCCAGTACGATTCGCGCCAGTAGCGTGCTCCAGATCGGCGTGAGATAGTAGAACAGAAGGGCTCGCACCACCTCGGTAAACACAAGCGCGCCCGCGTAGCCAACCAGGGCAACCCCTGCGAGCATTCCGGCAAAGTGAAGGGTCGGTCCCCCGGCCATGATCTGACGCCGGCGCAAGAACAGGATGGGCACCAGAAGAAGCGTTGGCAGAACATAAAACAGTACGACGGCCCAGACACCGGCGATGCCGGCCTCATCCAGAGCCCTTAATGGTATCCAGAAAAGACCCCATGCAAGACCGGACAGCGCAACCGACAGCATGGCCAGATTCTCGATAGAGGCTCTTGTCATTGGTGCAGATCCTGACAGGCGCGATCGTTGCGCTGAATGAGATTTCGACATGAAGCCATTAACCTATCTAGTACTTGATAGGTGGACGTGTAGCCACTTGACCGCCTGGCTGTCAATCCCCTATCTAGTACTTGGTAGATTTGCGGGAGCTGACAGGACAATGCAGAACGACAAGGCGTCCGAAATTCTAAGCGTCGCGCGCAAGGCGATGATGGAGCGTGGCTATAACGGCTTTAGCTTCCGTGATCTGGCCGCTGAGGTGGGCATCAAGAGTGCCAGCATACATTACCACTATCCCACCAAGGCCGCATTGGCAGAGGCCGCGGCCAGGGATTATCGTGAATGGTGTTCAAAGACGCTGGACGGTCTGTCCGCCGCCGACGCGCCCGGGATGCTCTTTGCCTACGGAAATCTCTTTGTGGAAATCCTGAAGGATGAAGGCCGGGTTTGTCTGGGCGGCGTACTGGCCATTGATGCGACCACGCTTCCCCCGCGCGTCAGGGCCGAAGTCGAGCGTTTCTTCGAGGGTCATCATGAATGGCTGAGCGCAGTCCTGCGAGATGGCCAGCGAAACGGTGAGATCAGGCCCGACATCAATCCTGAAAGGTTTGCGCAGGCGTTCGTGTCCGGCGTGGAAGGTGCCATGATGGTCGCACGCGGCATCGGGAAGCCCGACCACCTGACCCAGACAATTGACCAGTTGATTCAGTTGGTGCGCCGCTAGATTGGATATGAATGCGACGCGTTGAAGGCGGCCTTTGGTGCGTCTGTGGTCAAATCTGATCTTGTGTCATCAGGCGGCGCCCGCTGGGCGCTAGAATTCCTGTAACAGCAACTGCTGTTCTTCAACCAGATGCAGCTTGATGAACTCGACCGCCGAAGCGACATCGCGGGAGGCGATGGCGTTGAACAGCGTGTTATAGCGTTTCTGGTAATCCTGAATGCGTTTCGGCGTCAGGTTGCGGCGTCGCAGCTTGGTGCGGAAGCTCTGCCGGTACGTGTCGATCGACAGCTTGTAGCACGACGCCAGCAGCGGGTTTCCGGTGCCCTCGGCGATCTGCATATACAGCTTTTCCTCAAGCTCGATGAACTTGTCCATGTCGGTCTGGATGGTCTCGATCTGCGAAAGCGTTTCGGACAGTTCGGTTATCATCCGCGGTGTCATGTTGACCACCGCAAGGCGCACCATCTCGGGTTCGAGGATGCCGCGTACCACCAGGTGATCGAGTGGGCTGGTCTTGTCCGCGACCGAGTCCGTCGGTGCGCCCTGCGGCGTGCTGGACTGATAGGTGACAAAGCTGCCCGAACCCGCGCGACGCCGGATCACGCTCTGGCTTTCCAGCACATCCAGTGCCTCTCGTACCGTGTTGCGGGCCACGCCCAGTTCGGAAGCCAGGGTTCGTTCTGACGGCAGGCGGGTGTCGATGGGATATTCCTCGGCCTTGATGCGGGCAAAGAGCGTATCGACCACGATCTGCACCGTCGCGCCGATTGGCTGCGAGGTGGCGATGGATGCCGCTGTCTCAGGGATCTTTCTGTTCATCGTTGCACTGACCGGTTGAAATCCCTGCCAGCATAGCTTGACCGGTGCGGTTGGGGAAGCCAGATAGGCCAAATTGGTTCACTGTCCGATTGGCCAACCCCAGCGGGCATGGGTGATACCGGCAGTTTACGGCGAGGGCCCGAAAATCGGCCCGGGTCAATCTCCGATGGCGATCCCTTCCCGGCGCGGGTCGGCCCCGCCCAGCAAGGTCTGGCCAATCGAAATCGCGTGAAGTCCCGATGTCAGCGGGCGGGCATTGGTCTCATACCCCATCTCCCGGAGCGGTACGGCAAGGTCCAGCGCGTCGGTGGCGATCTCAAGTTCATAGGGGCCGAAGCGATTGACCAGATGGGGCAGCGCGACGGCGGCCTGCACGTCCATGCCCCAGTCCAGATGCGCGATGATCGTCTTGGCGACATACCCGATGATCTGGCTGCCGCCCGGGCTGCCGACGACCAGAACGGGCTTGCCGTCCTTCAGTACAATCGTGGGCGCCATCGACGAGCGGGGCCGCTTGCCCGGTTCCACCCGGTTGGCGATCGGGATGCCGTCGCGGTGACTGCGGAACGAGAAATCCGTCAGTTGGTTGTTGAGCAGGAACCCCCCCACCATCAGGCGCGAACCAAAGGCGTTTTCGATCGACGAGGTCATCGACAGGGCATTGCCATATTGATCGACGATCGAGATATGCGAGGTCGAGGGCATCTCGATCGCCGCATCATCGGCCCGGTTCAGCGAATGGTCGAACTCGGGCGTGCCGGGCGACACTTCGGGCAGGGCATCATCGCCGCCAAGCAACTCGGCCCGTGCGGCCAGATAGCCGGGATCCACCAGACCGGCGGTGGGCACGGGCACGAAATCGCTATCCGCTACGTAACGGCCCCGGTCGGCAAAGGCGAGGCGGCTGGCATCCCCGATCAGGCGCCACGCCTCCGGCGAGCGCGGGCCAAGCGCGGCCATGTCCGTGCCCTCGAGCAGACCCAATATCTGCCCGACCGCCAGCGCGCCCGACGACGGCGGCCCCATGCCACAGACCTGCCAGACTCGGTAGCGCGCGCAGACCGGCGCGCGTTCCTTTACCGCATAAATCGCCAGATCGACCTTGGCGAGAACGCCCGGATTGTCGGTTTCTCCCCGGACAGTGTTGACGATGTCGGCAGCAATATCGCCGGTGTAGAACGGCGCCGTGCCGTGATCGGCCAGCTGCCGAAGCGTGTCCGCATAAGCCGGGTTCGTTAACCTGTCGCCTGCGTTGACCGGGGCGCCGTTCGGCAGAAGATACGCCGCGGTTACCTCATGGCGCGCCAGCCTTTCGGCATCGCCTGCAACCATGGCCTCCATGCGCGGGCTGACCGTGAAACCGTCGCGGGCAAGGGCGATGGCATCGTCGAACAGCCCGGCCCACTCCGCGCGCCCCCACCGCGTATGGGCGGCGTGCAGCAGGGCCGGGATGCCGGGGGTGCCCACGGACCGCCCGCCGACAACCGCGTCGAAGAACTGCAACGGTTCGCCATCCGCGTCCTGAAACAATTGCGGCGTCGCCGCCAGGGGGGCGGTCTCGCGCCCGTCCAGCGTGGTCATGTCGCCGCTGGCGCCGTCATACCAGACCAGAAACGCACCGCCGCCCAGTCCCGAGCTTTGCGGTTCCACCAGACCCAGCACCGCCTGCACCGCCACCATCGCATCCGCCGCGCTGCCGCCCGCGCGCAGGATTTTTGCGCCGGCGTCGACTGCCAGCGGGTTGGCGGCGCTGATCATCCAGTTGCGCGCTTCGACCGGACGGCCGGCGGCCTTTGCGTCAAATGACGCCCGTGCCTCGGCGGAGGTGGCCAGGCTGCCCGCCCCCGCAGCTTCGGGCGCCACGGTATCGCTTGCCTGTTGCGCCCGCGCCGGAGCAGTCAGGGCAAGGAGGGCGATCAGACCTATCCGCAACAACATGGGTGAAAACTGTCCTTTCCCGACGCCTTGGCTGTCAAACGACCTTGCCTACGGCATTCGTCACAACATCGCCGGCACAACCTGATCGGGCGGGCGGTGGCCATCGTCAAAGGTCTTGATATTCAGAATGACCTTCTCGCCCATCTCGATCCGCCCTTCCAGCGTGGCCGAGGCCATGTGCGGCAAGAGCACCACATTGTTCAGCGCCCGCAGCCGCGGATTGACGTCGGCGCCGTTCTCGTACACGTCCAGCCCCGCCCCGGCGAGCTCGCCCGCGCGCAGCGCCCGTGTCAGGGCGTTCTCGTCGATCACCTCTCCGCGCGATGTGTTCACGATCACCGCGTCCGGTTTCATCAGCTTCAGCCGCCGCGCATTCATCAGGTGAAAGGTTGATGGCGTGTGCGGGCAGTTGATGCTGATCACGTCCATGCGGGCCACCATCTGATCCAGGCTTTCCCAGTAGGTGGCGCCGAAATCCTCTTCGATTTCCGGGCGCAGACGCTTGCGGTTGTGATAGTGGATCTGCATTCCGAAGGCGGTTGCCCGCCGCGCCACCGCCTGGCCGATCCGACCCATGCCCAGAATGCCAAGCCGGCGCCCGGCGATGCGCCCACCCAACAGGGCGGTCGGCGCCCAGCCATCCCAATTGCCCGCCTGCATCACCGCCAGGCCTTCGGGCATCCGCCGTGTCACCGCCAGGATCAGCCCCACGGTGATATCCGCCGCATCATCCGCTGAGACGCCCGGTGTGTTCGACACCAGGATGCCGTGCTGGCGCGCGGTATGCACATCGATGTGGTCCACGCCCGCACCGTAATTCGCGATCAGTTTCAGCCGGTCCCCGGCCTGCGCGATCAACCCCGCATCGATACGATCATTCAGCGTCGGAACAAGCACGTCCGCAGTTTTCAGCGCCTTCGCCAGATCGGCCCGGCTCATCGGCGCGTCGGTGGTATTCAGTGTCACGTCGAAAAGCTCTCCCAGGCGCTTCTCGACAGCGTCGGGAAGGCGTCGCGTTACGACAACACTCAGGCGTGCAGCTGGCATTCGGCCTCTCCTTGTCCTTTGCAATTCCGGCGCGTTGGTGCCAGAGTGACGCAGGAAAGGTCGAGGCACAAGAACCCCGACGAAAATGTTTGAGCGGAAATCGGTTGCAGGCAATGAAATCTGTATTCTTGAGTGCCGTGGTTGCGACACTGCTGGCGGGGAACGCGGTGCAGGGCCAGGATCGCGGCCCGGTGACCAACCTGCCGCTGCCGCGCTATGTGTCGTTGAAGGCAAGCGAAGGCAATGTGCGCCGCGGTCCCAGCCTGACGCACAGGATCGACTGGGTGTTCACCCGCAAGGACGTGCCCCTGGAAATTACCGCCGAACATGGGCACTGGCGGCGCGTCCGCGATCGTGACGGGGTCGGCGGCTGGATCCACTATTCCCTGCTGTCCGGTGCGCGCACGGTGATCGTGGAACACGACATGCTTGAACTTCTGTCGCAGCCGGCTGACAAGGCACTGGTCGTCGCCCGGCTTGAACTCGGCGTCATCGCACGGGTGCTGGAATGCGACACCACCTGGTGCCGCCTCTCGGCGGCCGGCTACAAGGGCTGGGCGCCGAAAGAACGCCTCTGGGGTGTCAGGGCGGACGAAATCGTCGACTGATCGGGCACATTCAGCGCAACTGTCGCCTTGGCCCGGTTTTAAGCATTTTTTTCTTTTCCGCTCTTGAACCGGACCAAGGTCCAGAGTAATTAGCGCGGCACCGTTGGGGTGTAGCCAAGTGGTAAGGCAGCGGTTTTTGGTACCGTGTATCGTAGGTTCGAATCCTACCACCCCAGCCAACCATTCTCACAAAACCCACGATACCAGACACTCGGTGAATTAACTGCGTGGTTTCCGTGGGTTGTGCGTGAGGCTGGTCTGCGCAGACGCAAATGCTTCGGGAAATAGGTCGCTGATAGCCCGTTCGTCTGGAAAGCCGATTTCCGCGATACGCGAAGCGGGGATTTCAGAGAGTTGAGATGCGCTGACGTTGCGCTTGCCAGTCCGAAGGCAGGTCGTGACGCAGGCACCAGTCTGATGTCAGCCCCATGGGCTGGGCACCATTGGTGATATCACGAACAATGTCCGGTGCGAGGAATGCCAGGTCGATGACCTGTTGGACCCGGCGTTTTGAGGTTCCCGCTTCGGCAGCGATGGTCTCAAAGCTCTGTCCCTCTTTCAGGCGTTGATACCAATGATTGGCCCGAACTATGTTGTTGAGCAGTTTCTCATCAACTGCCATTGCACCGTTGCCAACTACCAGTTTCATCTCAACGCCACGCCTGCGCTCAGTGAATGGCAAGTCCAGAGTCAGATCGCCCGGATCGCAATCCAGTTCTGCTCCGATGAGTTTTTGTACAACGCCAGCATTCAGATCGACCGTTAGCTGGCCCGGTGCGACCTGAACCCGTTCGACTACATTTAACACCGCTTTTGCATCGGGCACCGGTGTTTCGATACCGGGAAACTGATGGACGTTGGCGGCCTCAGAAAATTGCGTGATACGGTTTTGCACCGCGGTTGCAATTGCGCCTTCCAGCTGCCCGGCAGGAATTCGCCATGTCCGCTGCTTATCATCTGCGCGGGTAACACCTGTCACCAGCTTCTGAGAGAGATAGTAGCGATACCGCTTGTCGCCCTTCTTCGTATGGCTGGGTGTGAGCCGCTCCCCAAGCTCGTCAACAATCTTGCCGGCAAGGGGAGAAGGATCGCGATGCTGCTTTGTCTTACGTGCCTTTGCGGCACTGCCGCTTAGTTTTTCCTGTATTGCATCCCATCGCGCCGATTCGATGATTGCCGGATGCTGACCGTCAAAAACCTTTCCTTTATGCCGGATGCGCCCCGCATAGATAGGATTTGTCAGGATGTGATGCAGCTGACCGCGGGACATGAGGTTGCCGCCGCGCAAGCTGCCGTCGGGCGCGCGCCTGGCTTTCGACCGAAGGTCCAGCCGGGCCGCGGCCTCGCGTACCATGTTCATGGCGCCCCAGTCATCATAGAGATCGTAGATCTTGCCAACCACTTCGGCTTCATCGGGATTAATCCGCAAGGTTCGCCCGTCCGGCTCATAGCCCAGAGGTACATTCCCTCCCATCCAGAGCCCTTTGCGTTTGGACGCTGCGATCTTGTCCCGGATGCGTTCGGCTGTGACTTCGCGCTCAAACTGGGCAAAGCTGAGCAATACATTCAGCGTCAGACGTCCCATGCTTGTAGCTGTATTGAAGGATTGGGTCACCGAGACGAAAGATGCTTCCGCCTGATCCAGACGATCTACAAGCTTGGCAAAATCCGCCAGTGAGCGGGTTAACCGGTCAATCTTGTAAACGACAATCTGATCGACCTGCTTTGCATCCACTTCCGCCATCAGCCGCTGGAGGGCAGGGCGTTCAAGATGCCCGCCCGAGATCCCACCGTCGTCGTAGTGATCGGGCAAAAGCTCCCAGCCTTCATGCTTTTGACTGGCGATATAGGCTTCGCAGGCCTCGCGTTGTGCATCGAGTGAGTTGAAATCCTGTTCCAACCCCTCTTCCGAGCTCTTGCGGGTATAGATGGCGCAACGTATCCGCTTCATGCCGAACGCTTGTTCAGGCCAAAGAACCGCGGCCCGCTCCATTCGGCGCCCGTGATACGTTTGGCAATGGCGCTGAGAGAGGAATAGCGCTGACCATCCATCTCAAAGCCATCTGCGATGACTTGGACCCGGTAGCTCCGCCCGTTCCATTGTCGAACGAGCTGCGTGCCGTGTGTGAGTGCCTGGGTGGGCACTAGCGTTGACTTTGTTCCCGCTCGCAATTGTCGCCGGATCGCCCCGGAATGCCCACCCAACTTCTTGCACTGCAATTCAAAGCTCAGGGCTTTGCGCAAAAACCGCGATGACAGACGCGAAGCTGGCGTGGCGCCTGTCAGGGCAATCCAGGCTGTCAAGCACTTAGTGTGTTCCCAGGTTTCGATGTCCTGGACACTGGCATCCAACAGTGCCGACATCAGGCGCGCTCAGTTGTTTGTGCCCGATACACTGGCCCATTTGGTGAGGGCACGCAGGTCAAAACCAATCCTTGTTTACGCAGCCGTGAGATCTCTGCGCGAACCGTGCGTGGCTGCCAGTTGAATTTATTTTGGATCGTACTGATGGAAACGCCGGATTTGCGGCTCACGAGTTTCAGGAGCTGTGTGCGTTTGGTTTGAGGGTTCTTGTTGGTCATTTCTATCTCCAGTTTGCAACTGCGAACAACCCGCAGTCTTCTACTGAGACAGGCCCGGGAAACCGGGCAAAGTTACAGAAGGACCCCTCCTAACCGTCCATCCCACACATGCTCGCGGTGCAAAGGAAGTCCAGTCCAAATGTGCGGAAACGATATTAAGCAGATATTGTCGACTGCTGCAGCAAAGGTCCGGTGAGAGCCCAACTCGGCAATCGGGATTTTACGCTGCGAGCGCGCGCAGCACGAAAGTCGCTGCGTTCGCTCGGTTCATGACGCTGCGCGGCAGCGGAGACACTTGCCATCCATCCCGGACACGACAAAGATTTTAAGGCTAGGCTAGGGTCGCAGGACACAGCGAGCATTCGCGACGGCTAAGGGAACTTGCTCTGGCGAACATGCTGATCGCCCACATATGGACTTTTCCCAATGCATCGCGTCAAAATGAATCGAGTTTCGAAGTCAAGCTAGTAAGTGACCAGCGGATATTGAATCTCAAAGAGGATCGTTCAATCAAGGATCTGCCCGGCGCATGCCCCAACCAACAGTTACTTTATGCAGAACCTGCCGCGACGCTGACCCCGCACTGTTTGATCAAGTCGCCTCAATGCTGGAGACGTCGGAGGTGAAGGCAAGATTGCAGCAGGTGGACTGCATGTCCGGTTGCCTGCGTCCACAGACGTTGGCTGTACGACAGGACGGCAAGACCGCATATCTATTCGGTGAGATTTCTGCTCTAGATCTGCCAAACATCTTGACGTTCATCCGTATGTATCGAGACAGCCCAGACGGCAACTTTGCCGATGTACGGCCATTGGGAAAGCTGCGATTCAAGGCCATTGCCCGCATTCCGGCAGATTTGTAGTAACCCGCCCGCGACACACCGGGAGAAGCTCCAGCGATAGAGTTTAGTTTGTCGAATTCTAAAGGCAGCGACAAAATTCCATTGAACATGGCGCTGCTGAACTCTTGTACGGCGGTTTCGTACTTGACCAGCCATTGCCTTTTGAGACAGGAATAACCAATACGGTGTTCAAAAGTGCCTAAGCACTGGAACTGAAACGGGAATGAGGACGGTGGACCAAATCGCGGCACCGAAGCCTCAACCGCCCCCGCGACTGTGAGCGGCGAGCGACCTTCCAATACCACTGGCGTAAGGGCGCCGGGAAGGGGGAAGACCGCAGCGACCCGCGAGTCAGGAGACCGGCCGTGTAATAAACGCAATTTGCGCCGTCGGGTGTGACGGCAAGGAGAACTAAAATGACAACAAAAGCGATTAAGGCATCCGCTGTACGCTCAAATATGCTGCCGGCAGTGTTTGCCCTTATACTGGGTCTCGGTATTATCACAGTGACCGGCCATGTTCAGGCTTCTGGCCTGCATGACGCTGCTCACGATGTGCGCCACGCAACTGGCTTCCCCTGCCACTAAGGCCATGTTCAGTCGTATTCTGACCAGCGCGCTGTTCGCTGGTGCTGCAGCGGGGCTGATTGCCGCCCTGCTGCAGCTGAATTTCGTGCAGCCCGTACTTCTCCACGCCGAACTTTATGAGGGCGGCGAATTGGTGCATTTTGGCGCTGATCCCGTGACCGCGCACCCCGATTTGCCCGGCATGTTCGCTGAGCCGATGCGCGACGGCCTGAGCATCATCTTCACGATGTTGACTTACACCGGCTATGCTCTGGTCCTGGTGGCACTGATGTCGATGGCCGAGCGCCGGGGGCATGAGATCAACGGCCGCACAGGCCTGCTGTGGGGTTTGGCTGGCTTTGTCGCATTTCACTTTGCACCTGGTTTGTCGCTGGCTCCGGAAGTGCCCGGCGTGGCCGCAGCCGATGTCGCTACACGCCAAATATGGTGGACGTTCACTGTCGCTACGGCAGGCGTGGCCATGTGGCTGATTGCCTTTGGCGGCAATCTGATGAGCTATCTGGCCGCCGCAGGACTGTTATTGGCACCACATATCATCGGTGCACCTGAGCCCGACAGCTTCGCCGGTCCGGTTCCAACCGAGATCGGGGCGCTATTTGCGGCCCGGGCCTTTGGCATCGGCATGGCCGCCTGGGTACTGCTGGGCAGTTTTGCCGGCTACTTCTGGCAGGTGGAAGGCAAACGCGCGGCTGCTGCGGCCTGATCTCTTGTTCAATTGCGCCCCCGCCGGCCGCACCGGTGGGGGCTTTCAATTTTCAAGGAGGACAAGATGTCCCGTTCTCTCGCCCTCTTTGCCATCGGACTGATCTTTGGTGGTGGCGGCGGCTTTGTGATCGCCGCCGGCAGCGGTACCACCTTTGACGGCCATGACCACACTGACCCGGCGCAACATGACGGCACTACAGAGATGGCAGCCCATAAGCACTCCGCTGCCACTAACCTGCCAGCCGACAGCGATACCCCCAGTGTGGCGATCCAGATGATTAAGGATCCGATGACGGGCTGGAACCTGCGTGTAACGCCGCATAACTTTCGCTTTGCACCGGAAAACGCCTCCTCTGCAGACATGCGCGGAGAAGGTCACGCGCATGTCTATATCAACGGCGAAAAGCTGGGGCGCCTTTATGCCAATTGGATACACCTTCCATCGCTGCCGGAAGGCGATGTTGAGGTAAAAGTCTCCCTCAATGGCAACAGCCACAGCCCGCTAATGGTTGAAGGCGTGCCGGTTGAGGCCAAGCTGATCGTTCAAGCAGACGATGACGGCTCCTGAGCGGCATTTCATATCCAGATCGAACATCATTTGCAGGGGCCACGCGGCCCCAGCATTGCGTGATGTTCGCAGACCGGATTTGACCCTGCTACATCCAGACTTATGTGCGATCCTTACCCGTATCTCGACGGTCTAGCCTGGTTGCGGAGAAAGTGCGTTCTTGGTTCAAGGGAATCGACGCGCGCGAATGACCGGATTGGCGACTCAGCTGCAACGCAACGATGGGTGTGCCGCTCCTGCTAGTGGTTGCTGCGCCAGCAATAGCTGCGCGAGCAAAAGCCGGTTCGTCCGCTCCTTCTCCGTTCGGTGCAGATGAAGTGGACGGCTGCGCAATCCGAACCCGGCCATTGGTGCATCAAGCGGCGAAGCATCATGTAGAGCCCATAGGAGAAGTGTCCAAATCTTGCTGCGTGCGCACGCAGCACGAAAATCGCTGCGACCGTATCATTCTCAGCGCCTCTGTGCGGCGTGAAGAACGGCCATTCGTTAGGAATGCAGCGAAGTTGAAGACGGCAGGTACGAAAACCCCCATTCGAAGATAATGGATGAATGGCCGTTATGGGGGGCACACCGGCCTGACGCGGTCGCGGCGACGTTGCCGCTGAACTGACCTGTGAAGCCGACATTCCAGAACAAGATAGAATTCCAGTGTCAGCGCGGTGCTGATGTTTGGGTCTGGGAGGGATTGGATGGAGGGCAAAACATGCCAAGAGTCCAACTTCCCGCTGTCACCCCGAAACGCAGAGCCTGGAACAAAGGCCGTCTTGTCGGACAGAAGCGCCCGCTCTTACCGAAACAGGTCTGGGCGATCCGTGCGCGGCTTGAGCTCGCGGAGAACCTTCGCGATGTCGCGCTTTTCAACGTTGCCATCGACAGTAAGTTGCGCGGCTGTGATCTTGTGAAACTCCAGGTCACTGACCTGGTCAAAGCCGAGCACGTTCGCGAACGAGTGTCGGTGATCCAGAGCAAGACACAGCGGCCTGTGCAGTTCGAACTGACTGAAAACACCCGCGATTCCGTGGCCAATTGGGTTGCGTCGCCGGAAATGATCGGCTGCCGCTTCATGTTCCCCAGCCGGTTTCACGATCGCCCATACATCTCTACCCGACAGTACGGGCGGTTGGTGCGCGATTGGGTGACGTCGATTGGTCTGGAGCCGAGCGGATACGGTACGCACTCGCTTCGTCGCACTAAGGCGGCTGAGATCTACCGGAAAACCGGAAACCTGCGCGCGGTTCAGCTCCTACTAGGTCACACGAAAGTCGACAGCACAGTGCGGTATCTGGGTGTCGAACTTGAAGATGCGCTGAGCATTGCCGAGAAAATCGACATATGAGGATTGGGCGAACGGCAAGCGCCGTTCGCCTGCAAACGCCAATCATATTTGGATTGCGGGTCTGGGATGATTGCGAACCCAATATAACGAATGCTGCGCAAAGTATGAACGACCGAGAAATTGCACAATCCGTGTTTTCTCAGGAAGCGTGCCCAGAAACTGAATTGCATTCTGAGGAAACTCAGCGTTTGCTGGGCGAGCCGAAGATCGGTGGAATGCCATCCCGCCATTGCTTGCTTCCCTTGCAACGACGGCAAATTCGGTCCCCGAACCCTGTACTGTCAAAGACTTCGCGGCACCGCAGGCAAGGGCGGCCTTTGGGAACATCATTGATTGCCTGAACCGTCGAATTTACCTCCAGAGTTTGTTTGGTCACTTTTTCCTCCTTTCGATCTAAACCAGGGCTAAGTCAGAGCGATTGAGCTTCGTGGGCTTAGATTTGAGCGAAGCCCGCGAGCGGCGCATTACTTTCTCGATTCCTGGAGCGCTCATGCTCCGCATCAAGGCGCTGTAGTTCAATTGAAAGCTCACTTCGCTTCCGACCTGCAGTTTGTGATCGTAGGTTTCCACCACCAGATGATCGGAGGTTGCGCCAACCAGGCTGACGCCTGGTGGAAACACAAGACCAGAAATATCAATATCCTGATGTCCAATTGCGAGTATCGAACGCTTCTTGTCGCAGCAATCAGGAACAAGCCGTAACCTTGAGGCGCCCCTTTCAGCGATCGGCGCAGTCGGTGGCTCTGGTTTGGATCTGGCTTCAATCACTTCAGCAGTGAGCGTGAATGCACCACGATACAATCCTCCGATTTGTTGGCCCGAAATCGGGTCAACACCAAGCAGGATCGCCTCGCCCAGTCTCAGATCATTGATACGGCCGGGTTTTCGAGAGCTCATCGCCCATGGTAGGTTTGCGGAATTGCCGCCTGAAACCGTTTCAATAAATGGACCGCATGCGCCTTCGATGTCATTCGCCAGCATCGAAAAACCCGCCATCGTACCATCATCCGGGATCATGCCGTTCAGGCAGGCGTAGTTTGCGCCGATACCCTTCAGTGCGACGCCGGGCATTCTGATAACGTTTCGCGCAATCGTTTCAAGGTCGCCGGGCGCGATCCCCTCACGCATATCGCCCATTTCGACCATCAGAATGATGTTGTGAACCTTGTTTCCGCGCCGCGCCGCTTCAGCCAGAGATGCGATCACGGCAATCTCGGTATTGTAGCTGGCGTCGCAACTCTTCGTGATCCGGTCGATCTGGCTCAACATCGGTGTGCGGAGCATCGAAATCGGGCAGGTAATCCCCGCCCGACGCATCCGTTCCACATTCGCGATGCGCGTATCGGCCAATCCGACCACGCCGCCTTGCAGCATAGCTTTTGCAATATCAGGATGGCCGCAGACAGCCTTGGTCACGCCGGTCACACCGATACCTCGCGGCCTCAGCCTGTTGACCAGGCATTGCGCATTCAGCCGAATTTTTTCCAGATCTACGTCGATGCGCGGTGACGTCATCCTGTGGCCACGACAGGTTGTTTTTGCAAATGGGGATAAGCCTTCAGCACGATGGCAACCAGTTCATCCACTGGCTGGCTCAAGGCATCGGTGACCGGCAGACCGAGTTTCGTCCTATGCTCCTTGATGGCCATCCCGGTTTCGTCAGCCGTCATGCCTTCGTGATTGAGGGTGCAACCAATGACCTTGGTATCCGCAAACGCTTCGATGAGGGTTATTTCATCTGATGGATCGGGCATCGGCATGTCTGGAAAATCACAGCGATGGACCCGTCGCGGGGCATGCTGGAGAATAACCGCATGGGGCTGGCTGCCGCGTAAAATAAAGGCGGAAGTGCAAAAAGCCGGATGGCTCAACGCTCCCTGGCCTTCGATCAGAATGACTTCGGGCTGCTCGGCGACAGACGCCGCGACAATGGTCCGCTCCAGCTCTCCACAACAAAACTGGGGCGGCACCGCGTCCATCGCAATACCATATCGTGCACCTTGCATCAGACCGGTCTGACCCGTGCCGACGAGTACCGTCCTGATGCCTTTCTCATTCAGGGCGCGGGCAAGCACCGTAGCAGTTGTGCGTTTCCCGATCGCGCAATCGGTTCCCATAACTGCGATCCGTATCGCCTTGACCCCCGCGATACTGCCGTCAAACAGGCGCATGTCTTTGCTCGGGCGCGGTTTGCGGATGTCCCGAATAGTGACGCCTCGCACCCTGGCAGCGATGGAAATCTCTGAATCTTCGCTTAAATATTCGTGCAATCCGCTGACGATATTCATGCCAAGATCTATGGCCTCCAGGACAATGCCTCGATCTTCCGACGACAGCCTCCCGGTGTATGGGGCCATACCGTAAATAAAGGTGTCGGGGATGATTGCCTGATGCTCGACGGCTGCTACAAGATCGCAGAATACAGGGATGTAATTGATAATACCATCAAGGACTTGCCCGCTATCCAATCCTTGGTGTTTGCTGTCGATAACCGACACGATACGGTATGCTTGTGAATGTCGAACAAGCCCATTGGCGGTCTTTCCATCGATATCTCCGAAACTTCCTTCGCAATAGACGATGGCGGTTGGTGCCTCTGAGATAAAGTTTCTGGATGCGATCGTTGGACTTCCAGCCTCTGCGGATGGCGGGGCTTGTGCCCCTCCTGAATTTCGTTTTTTTGAATCTGAGATTTTGAGCTCGATGTCCATATTTCGTCCTTTTTTGATTGAATTTCATGCACGCTGTATCCCGTTCCCGAGGAACCTGGCGCGGCGTATAGGGTGATTGTGTCCAGCGTGTCAGTTGTTCAGACGGCAACGGCCTTTTGAGCGTCGGAAGTTTTTGTTGCACGACCACCGATTGCCAGACCGGTCGAGATGCGCATTCTCAGGAAGGATTATTTCGACGCAGTTTTCAGAAATCGCTTCATATCCGCGGTCGCATTTCCAACCTGAGCCATAGCTCGCGTCATAGAAGTAAGCGTTTTGGGGTATGACAACGGCTTCGCATTTGCCGTCGGCCTCAATGTACCCACGCTCGCAGGTCCAGGGCGCACCGTAACCTTTTGAATTCAGATAGGCGTTTTCTGGCACTATGATGGCAACGCATTCATTTCCGTTGGCCTGGAAGCCACGATCACAATTCCAGTCTGTGCCGTAGGAATCTTCGGACAGATAGGAGTGTTCCGGCAGCTTAATTTCTTCGCAGGTTTCGCCGACCCTGCGGAATCCGCGCAGACATTTCCACTGCTGCCCGGATGCATCAAGATAACCACCTGAAGGAATAGTAACTTCTACACAGGTGTTCCCATTCACTTCCCGAAAGCCGTGATGGCATTCCCATCCCACGCCGTAGGATCGGTTGGTGGCGTACGCGTTTTCCGGCACAATGATGGCGAGACATCGATTCCCTGCCAATCGATATGAAAGATCGCATTCCCATCCCTCGCCATAGTTTTTGGCATGGGCGTTTTCGGGCATCGACCCACCACCAGACTGAGAAAAAGACGGCATTGCATATGCGAGCAGGGCGCAAATTGTGCAAGCAAAAAGCCTCATAATGTTTTTGTTGCTGAATATTGCGGGCAGCATGCAGTTTGCCGTGCCCGACGCCATGGTGGGCGGCGACGCCCTCTCTGTATTATGAAGCATCAAGTTCAAGCCCGTCTATGCACGCCTCCGCTAGGTCGCGGTTCGGTGCCTCACTACCCGGGAGTGTCGCCCAGCCGGTTTCCATAACCGCATTGCGGCGATTGTAGCCTTTTGCTTCCTGGATGGTCGCTAGTTTTGATACCCGCTGCGGGTCCGCTGCGGACATTTGGAGGCACACGGGCACCATGGCCTGCGTCACTTCCTTGACGGCCATCATTTTTGCCATCTTGTTCGCACCACCACTGGTCATCCAGCCGCCCCAGCTAAAGCCAATGATAGACACGGCAACGGCGCCTATCATGGCGCCATAGATGCCGGGTTTGGTCCATTCTGGAAAAGTCATTTAATTACCTCCTGCGGAGAAAGCGCCGCTTCGCTGTTGTTTTCTTGGTTTATGCGGATCTGGTCTTGGGAAAGAACCATACGCAGGTCATGCTGATCTACCGGCCGCAATTCGGTCCGGCCAGTGCCGTAGGCCCCCTAGATCCGAATATGCGTGGCTATCCTGCGATATGCTGTGAAGCTAAGGTTCGCGAGAAGTTCGTCTTCCGCAATTACTTCATAGGTACCAGCAGGCAACTCATTGGAGTACCCGGGCAAAACAAATGGATAGACAAAAGTCACGGTCGACGTGGTCGTGCGCGAGGTCACAGGCGACCCTTCCATAAACCGAACCCCGGCAAGGGGAACGACCATTAAATTTTTGTGATAGCGGATTGCCACGAACGTGCAGGCTGTGTTCCGAGCCTACCCAGAGAGGCAACTTTGTAGTCTTAACCTAGTCATTCAAACGGCCGTTTTCAATCGCCATAACCCGAATTGCTTGTAACTTCCGCCGGAAACACCTCATTCCACTCTAACAAATCGCCGGCTAACTGGTTTCTTCGTCAGTCAGAGGAAAACGCGGGCTCAGGTCATAGGGTGTCAACTAAGCAAAAGTATCACTGCGACTACGTCGCCGACCAACCGCCGAAATTAGACGGGATAGGTCATGTGTCCGTATAAATACTATAGCTCTCGACACTGTTTTATATACTTGATTTGGTTTCCGGTGCCGATCCTGATCGCCAAACCGATCCGCTGCAGATGTGCCAAGTCATCGCGAATATTGCCGGGCGTCATGTCGGGAAACAATTCGCTGAAATCCGATCTACCCAAGGGTATGTCTGAAAGTATGTCAGCCATGCGCTGACGCCTTGCCTCGATTTCAGGACTCTTTTTCGGGCTCGGATACCTCTGAGGTGGCATCTTGTCTAATCCATTTCTCGCAACTGATTCAAGAATTCGAATGCCAATCATCATTTCATTTTGCGAAGCGAATCTAGGTAGCTTGAATGCATTTTTTATCAGAGTCCGGGTTTCGGTTGCGGTCATAGTTGAAACATCTGCAAAAGGCTTCAATTTCTGTTTCCTCCGGTCAGCTCCGCATCAAGTAGTTCATGGTCACGCAACTGCTGCTAGGTGTCCGCCAGGTCGCTAAAGGATTTTCAAACTTTGTCTTGTTGTCTCTTAACGTTCAGCCGATACTCAGAATTCTATCGAACACGAAACGGCCCTTCAGAGTAATTTGGTATGTCGTACCAGTATTCGGCAAAGCGGCAGCTCGCTCAACCAAGCCCCGAGATACCAAACTTTCAGCATGGAGCGTTGCGCGGTCGTCAGCCTCATCCGTCACCAGAGGGAATGTATGGGGCCCCGCTTTTATTAGCAGTTGAAGCAATGCAATATCAGCTGAAGACAAGTTATTATCCATTGCGGTCACTCGCCCACCCGGTTAACTCCACAAAGTACCTGAGCCGCTAGTTTCTAGTCTGCAACTTTGCCTTGCTGATCATTGGGGTCTTCTTTGTCTTTTGGTTCTGCAGAGGGGGTGTCCTTATTTTTGGCTTCTTTTACAGCTTTCTTTATTTCAGCTTCTTTGGAGAATAAGTCGTTGAATGACATCAATACATTCCTCGTTGGTCGGGTTTTGTGAGCTAGGTCAAGGTAGATTTAGCAGGATAACGATACCGGTCGTGGTCAAAACGATCGCCGCAAGAATGGCATTTCGGAACTTGTTACTCGGTGATCGAAAAGACGAATTTTCTGATTTCAAACGCCTCCCCAATTTTTCATTGAGTGTGCGGTTTTCCAATTTGGCCGGACTTTCTTTTCAGAGATTTACCCGGGCTGCGAAACTGGGGTATGACAACACGCTGATATCTGCGCCCTGGTGGGCCCAGAAAATATGCTACATGTTTCGAAAGACCGTGGTTTCCCGACATCGGCAGCACTGCGACAACGGATTGTTTAACCACAGGCTATCGCTACACCCAACACATCACAAAGTCAAAGCTCAAACGAATAATCGGTCGAACACTCTTGAAGAGGTGTCGCGTCATCGAACAACATTTGTTGCTTGCGCGGGTAGCGAAGGCTAGGCTCGCCTTTATGAAACATATCCCCAAAAAGACTACCGACGATGCTCTTATTCAGGAGTTCCTGAACAAGGGTGGCAAAGTCAGCATTGGTAAAACCAAACCGATGCCAAACGAACTGGGCCTTAGCAACAATGTGTGGAACAACAAGCTAACCAAAGAAGAAAAATCCGCCAGAGATAAGAAGTAAATTGCTCTCTATATCGCGGTTCATGCTCTTTGAACGCTTGGTGGTGAACTACGGGCTGTCCACGATGCATAATGTCAGTTGGAATCAGAGCGGCGGCTGAACGACACATTTCCGGCGATTTCGGGTGTGGAGTAGTTCCAGCCCGGCGCGCGCCGCTACTGAGCTGATCACAATGGCGCCGCCGGTAATGGTCGCTCTTGTCGGAGTTTCAGCGATGAAAAGCCAGACCCAGACCGGGCCGAGAGCAAACTCCAACAGCATGAACAACGTCAGCTCTGCGGCTACAAGATGTTTCGAGGCGGCGATGAACAGTGCATTCGCCATCCCAGATAGAATGCCACCTAGCAGAATGCAAAGCAGTATGTCGCGCAGGGGGATTGCTAGATTGCCCCACCGCAACGCCAGTGCAATTGCTATGATGACGCTGCCTGACACCATCAGCGCAGGCAACATCTCAATCCCACGATAACGGCGCACGATAATCGCGTAGCACGAGAAACAGAGCGCAGTCAGAAGCCCCATCATATTGCCGTAAAGCGAGCCTGTACTGATCCCGCCTGAGACCATGACAGCGATCCCTCGAGCTGCGACGCACATCGCCATCGCAGTTGCGCGCATTAGCCTTTCGCCCAGGAATATCTTTGCCAATGCGGTTGTGAAGAACGGGATCGCACTCAGCATGAGAAGCGTGTTTGCGACAGTGGTGGTTGTGATCGACTGCAGAAAGCAAATGCCCGCGCTGGCCAGTAGTATCCCAGCTAGCAGGCCGGGTCGTCCGATACCGCGGGTACAAGCAAAGGAGTCGCAGCCGTGGCGCAGCACCATGATAAAAGCGACCATGACAACCAGCGCAATCGAGCGGTAGAAATTGATCTGCCAGACATCCGCGGCCTCGATCGCTCGGATCACCAACCCGCCGAAGCTAATGCCGACGGAGCTGACGACCATAAGCTCCATCGCCCAAGCGCGACGCGAAGGCTGCGGCAAGGTGTCGGACAGGGCGGTCATCGGCGCGCGCGCCGCCGACACGGGTTTTCGTCAAGAACATTGTCCCCAGCGGTAACCCAGGATGACGCTCCTGACATCAAGGCCTGCGACAGGATTTGTCGGATTCGGACCGCACTCTGCAATCGATGACGATAACTGCGAGGGGGTATGCATGCTATAGCTAAAAAATGAGAGGCCTAATTGGCGAGCCGTTTTTCCCATATGACACGCTCTGGCGCGATCCAAATATGTTCGGGCTTTTGCTCGATGATCGCACTCTCAAAGCCAGAAAGCGATTTCGCTTCTTCAGCAGTATGCGCTAGCGCCCAACCATGAGTAGAGGGGGCGTTGGTAGCTTTCGCGGGGACTTCGATCTTCCAAACCTGTAGCATCCGCACTTTTCCCACATCACGGTTAACAACACATTTCCGGGATGAATGTCGGCAGTCGATCCGCACTACCAGACATCGAACTAGCTGCGGCTTGCGTTGAAGTTGCGGAAGAGGTTGTAAGCCTTAGCCTGCTGGCGGCTTCTTCTGTATCTTTTGATCGGCATCTCTTTCGAGCCGTTTGGCTCTAAGTCGCTCAGTCTTTGCCTGAAGGGCATCCGCTGCATCGCGGATGATCTCTCGCGCCGCGCGATCCGTTCTGTCAGCCTTGGAATCCAACTTAGCCGGTTGGAAAGGCGTGTTTTTGGCAGCCATATCGGGCAAGTCAACTTTCAGACATTGGTGTGAACACTATGATTTGAAAGTTGCCAAACCCTGTTATTCGACGCAGGCAAATTTCAATTTTAAGTCGGAAGGGCGATCCAACGAACACCCTTCCGCTTTTACTTAGGCCAGAGCGAGATTGGTCGCGGATGCGCGACCGTCCCGGCCATCTTCCACGTCAAAGGTCACTTTTTGGTCGTCTGCCAGTCCGGTCAGCCCGGAACGCTCAAGAGCAGATATGTGAACGAATACGTCCTTACCGCCATCCTCTGGAGCGATGAAGCCGAAACCTTTTGTAGTGTTGAACCATTTCACGGTGCCATTGGCCATATCCGTGATCTCCTTTTCTAGTGCTGCCCGCGGAATGCGGCAGCCCGGCAAAGTTGGTCTTAATCGATCAACTGAAACGGGTTAGCGAAAGCAGAGGTTCGAAAGAAAAACGATAACTCATGCTCCATGCGCTTGTTCACGACAAAATGCAAGGAGGTACCAGCTCACACGGAACAATCTCGGATTTGCGGTTTGATCGCTAACTGCCATCGTTCTCTTCATCCAAAATGCATAAAACCGCGTTGGTATGTGTGGTTAAATGCGCCTAGTGTATACGCGCTTGAACAAGATATCCCTCGACGCTGTCCTCACCAAGCGCTCTGAGCGCTTCCAACCGGTGTAAACCTTCAAGCAACACAAACCTGTCCTTGTCAGCCCGGAGCCGAATTGGCGTCGTCTGACCGACCTCGATAATACTTTCCGCAATCTGCTCGACTTTCGCGGGGTCCAGCGTTTTCTTGCGCTTCACGGGCACATAGATTTCGGCAATTCGAAAGGTCCGTTTTTGCAACATGGCAAAGTCATAGCACGGCCTGCGATCGCGACGCAGCTTTTTCAGCAGGCCTTCTATTTCCGAAATTAGTTCAGGGACTTCGGTAGATTGCGTTCATTTGTTTAATGCTTCATCTCGAACGAAGTACGGCTTTGCAACAGCCAACTGAGTAGTTTTGCTGCCGATCCAATGTCGAGAAAGGGCCGTCAGCCCTTAGCGTGAAAAAAGATAGCCGAAAAGTGCGTTGAGATTCTACTGCGACATGGACCAACGGGGCATACCCGATCCAATCGCACTGCCGTCCGGGCGGATGCCATCGGTAAGCGGTGGTGCCGCCTGCCAGAACGAGGGAAGCAATCGTCCACATTCCCGGTCTGATACATGGCAGCTGACACAGTCGTACCGCCCATCATGATTCTGTGATGATTACCACCCCGGCTTTGAATGACCGGTCTGGCGATATCGGCTGCAACGTAGCGATGTGTGCGCCGCATGTGCGAAGCAATGCTGCGTCAGCAATATCGGCAGCTGCACAAGTCCGCTTTGTCCTGTGTGGATGACGTCTGCTTTGCAAGGAAAAAATGCTCTGATTGCGCGGCTGGTCAGTACAGTCCTGTGTCCGGCCTTTGATCGCGGCATTCGTGAGTGTCGCTGGCCTTGATGGGTTCCGTGAACCTGGTCCCAATCGGCGACGCGAACCTGAAAGTTCAGGACAAAGCTCGGGTTCCCGGGTTCTCGGATGACCGCACGTGCCATCATGGCATCCGTCTTGCAATTCGTGTTTGTTCAGCTCCTCCGCTTATGCTGCTGATTGCCGGTAATATGTTTCCTTGGTGAGGATCGCCCATATGATGCGGGCAGTCTTGTTCGCCATCGCAATGGTTGCGAGGCGCATGGGTTTGCGTTCCAAAAGCTGCATGATCCAGGGATGCACACGTTCCAGATAGCCACGAGCGCGCTGCACCTGAGAGGTCATGCCGATCACCAGCAGCCTTCGTATGTATCGATCGCCCTTCTTGCTGATCCGGCCCAGGCGTTCCTTGCCACCGCTCGACCTGTTCAGCGGCGTGAGCCCGAGCCAGGCGGCAAACTCACGTCCGTTCTTGAACTGCTTGCCATCGCCGATGGTGGCAACAATGGTCGAGGCGGTGATGGGGCCAACCCCGGGAACTGTTCTGATCCGCTTGGCGCGTTCGTCGATCCGGGAATGATATTCGATCAGCTTGTCGTAGAAGGTCACCCGATCATCGAGATCAACAACCTGGTCGCAGAGCGTCTTGAGCATGCTCTTGGCCACGTCAGGAATGTCCGGCCAATCATCGGCCTGGAACGCCTTGACGAAGCGCATTGCCGCCACCGGCCCGTTCCCGATAACATGACCGAACTCTCGAAGAAGACCCCGGATCACGTTCAACATCTGGGTTTTCTGACGAACGACAAGCTGGCGCACCCGGTGCATGGTCAGCAGGGCTTGTTGTTCTTTCGACTTAACTGCCACAAATCGCATGGTCGGTCGGGTAACGGCTTCGCAGATCGCCTCCGCATCGACAGCGTCGGTCTTGCCGCGCTTCACGTATGGTTTGACGTAGGCCGCGGGCATCAGACGCACGTCGTGGCCGATGGCGCTCAACTCTCGCGCCCAATGATGGGCTGAGCCGCAGGCCTCGATACCGACAAGACAGCTCGGCAGCGTCTCGAAGAACTTGAGCAACTGTCTGCGCCGGATCGAACGATTGAAAACAACCGTGCCGTCGGCCGAAATGCCATTGGATCTGAAAAACATCCTTGCCAAGATCCAATCCTACTGTCGTAACTTCCATGATGGGGCTCCTTTCCTGTCAGAAGATGACTTCTGCAGTCTGCCGCATTGCGCGACAGTTAGGTGCAGACGTCATCCACCCCATCCGCAGAGCAGACCTTGGTCTTCGGCGTAGAGAATGTCCGGAACGCGGACAGACCTGCCGTTTCCCTTCCAGGTGTTTGCTGACGCAGCATTCGCTCGCGGTTGCAACATGGTTTTCGCCGTGAAGCAGCATGTGTCGCCAGAGCGGTCATTCAAAGCCAGGATAGGGGGGCAAGTCACGACCCATGAATTGAAGATACAAAACTCACGTGTAATCTTCTTTTGGGAAAAGTTCCCCAGTTTCTGCATATATAACAATTGAATTTTTCTGTTTCAGAGTATTTCGTAGCGACCGAGCGATGACATCTAAACCTTCAAACTCCTTAGTCACATCGGTAACAACAAATCCGCAAACTGCCTTAAAGTCAAAGTCTTCAGACAAGAGTTCTTTTGTCAATTTGCTGCTTTCAAAAACTTTAGAAAACCAGAAACGATTTCCGTATTGATTACCTAATTTCTCAACTACATCTGATATAGCCTCTGATGTCTCGGCCAATGAGAGCTTGCTATGTATGTGAATGTCCATGGTCATGTCGCTACCTAGTCAAACTTTAGTGCTGGTAGTAATGCACCAGATTGATCAACAATTACGACGCTCTTTAGGCCCGGAACTGGATAGTTGGTCAATTGTCTCACTAGCTGGGTCGGCGTAACTCTCGTGTCAGCAAGGTAAACAACGGGCACTGTCAGACAAAACTGGCTTGAGACGGGCAGGGCGGTTGCTTAGCGTTCTTGAATGACAAAACGCTCCCCATTTCGTTACTTCAAAACAAGCCCTGAGATCATTCGCCTGGCGGTGATGATGTACGTTCGGTTCCCGCTGTCTCTCCGCAACGTTGAGGACCTGCTCCACGAACGCGGTATTGAAATCAGCCATGAAACGGTGAGGTTCTGGTGGAACAGATTTGGTCCGATTTTCGCGGCCGAGATCCGCAGAAACCGGATCTGCCGAATGCGTGCCTATTCGAACTGGCAGTGGCATCTGGATGAAGTCTTCGTGAAAATCAACGGCGAGACGCATTACTTGTGGCGGGCCGTTGACCACGAAGGCGAGGAGTTGGAGTCTTACGTAACGAAACGCCGGGATCGCAAAGCCGCATTGAAATTCCTGCGAAAATTATTGAAGCGCTACGGCCAGCCAGAGATAATTGTGACGGACAAGTTGCGTTCCTATGGCGCCGCTATGAGGGCTATTGGCAATGCGTCGAAGCGGGAAACGGGACGCTGGTTGAACAATCGGGTGGAGAATTCTCACCTGCCGTTCCGACGACGAGAGCGGGCCATGCTCCGGTTCAGACAAATGCGAAGTTTACAGAAATTCACCGCGGTTCACTCGTCAGTCCACAATCATTTCAACCAGGAACGGGCCCTTTCCAGCAGAGATAGCTTCAAGCTCAACCGAGCCGCTGCTCTCGCCGAGTGGCGCCAACTTTGTTCCGGATAAGAACTCGTAGTCCGTGTCAAACTGAGACTGGTTCGAATTAGTCTGACAGCACACCTTGTGGTCATTGATGATCTGGATCGCCTTTCACCGGAGGAGGCGCTGGTCATCTTCCGCTTGGTCAAATCGGTAGGACGCCTTCCGAATGTGATGTATCTCTTGGCCTATGACCGAGAAACAACTGAACAAGCTGTCGCACGTCGGTTTCCGCCAGAAGGCGCACACCATCTGGAGAAGATCATCCAAGCGGGGTTCGAGCTTCCGCAACCCGATCAATCGCATTTGGCAGACAGGGATTCCAGCAAAGACGCAGGTAAGCGCACGAACTGGGCCGGTTCCGGGCCGTAGTCGGGAGTGGGCAGAACTTGGTGGTCGATGTGATAGGCTGGGGCTTTGGGAACGAGATGAGGCCCCGCCATGGATTACGGGGTTGAAGCGAGTTGCGCCGCAGTTCTCGCGCGAGCTTCTATACCGTCCCAGTCTTCGGCGGCAATCAAAGCCCTGGGGGCAATCCAGCTGCCGCCAACGCAGGCAACATTATCAAGCACCAGATAGCTATCTGCATTGGCCGGGTCGACACCGCCGGTCGGGCAGAATGTAATCTGCGGTAACGGGCCACCGAGGGCCTTGAGGGCTGATACACCGCCCGACGCTTCGGCCGGAAAGAACTTGAGCATGTCATAGCCACGCCGGAGCAGGTACATGGCCTCGCTGGCGGTGGCAGCGCCGGGAAGAAGCGGCATGTCTTCGTCTTTACACACGGCGAGCAGTTCTTGCGTCGCACCGGGGGACACGCCGAAACGTGCGCCTGCGGACTTGGCGGCGCGAATGTCCTCGGGCGACACGAGGGTGCCCGCCCCGACGCTTGCGCCTGGCACATCGGCCATTGCGCCGATCGCATCAAGCGCTGCAGGGGTGCGCAGGGTAACCTCCAGCACGGGCAGCCCGCCAGCGACAAGCGCTTCGGCCAGCGGACGGGCGTGGTGGGCATCGTCGATCACCAGCACCGGGATGACAGGCGCAAGATTGCAGAGTTCGCGTAGGCGGCGGCTGGCGTCCTGAGGTGTCATGGCTGATCTCCGAAAATGTCATTTGTCCGGCGCAGGCATTCGCGGTCCGACCGGCCGACCGCAGATAGCTCTAGGGCGCGTACGGTCTGGTGATGCGCCAAGCCTGCCGCTCGGCCATGTGCATTTCAGGCATAGCGGTGTGCTGTTTACCTCTGCCGATCAACCCCGCGCCTGCCATGTCGTGGCGTGCGCGGGAATTTTCAGCATCTGCGGTCATCGGTCTGAACATTCCGGGTCGCATGGTAATTGCACGGGACGCGACCGGGCAGGCGCGCTTTCGAGATCCACCATAGGCCAGACGCCGTTATAGCGACAACGGGTAATGCTGCCCCAAGGTTTAGTTTTGACCCAATAGAACGTTAGAATAACTTAATAATCCCGCGCGGGAAAACCGGGTAGTCCAGAGAGGCCGTGCTGCGACCGGAGGTTTGAAATGGCTGACATTCAGAAGATGGCCGATGCGATTCGCTTTCTGGCGCTTGATGCCATCCTGAATGCCGGAGAGGGACATCAGGGCGTGCCTCTGGGCATGGCCGAGATTGCGGCAACGCTCTATGCGCGGCATGTCAGGCTTGACCCTGAAAACCCGCTTTGGCCCGATCGCGACCGCGTCGTGCTGTCGAACGGGCACGGCTCGATGCTGCTTTATGCGCTGCTGCATCTATCCGGGTATGAGAAAGTGACGACAGAGGCGTTGAAGTCGTTTCGTAAATTGCATGAGGTTTGTGCCGGACATCCGGAGATCGAACAGGATGCCGGGATCGAGATCACCACCGGATTGTTGGGTCAGGGAATTGCCTGTGCCGTGGGTATGGCGCTAGCGGAGACGCGGCTGGCGGACAGGTTCGGGCCGGAACTGGTGGACCACAGGACATGGGCCTTTGTCGGCGATGGTTGTCTGCAGGAGGGGATCGGTCAGGAAGCGGTGTCATTGGCCGGGCATCTCAGGCTTGGCAAGCTGACATTTCTTTGGGATGACAACCAGATCACCGATGATGGCGACACCGGCCTTGCGATCAGCGAGGACATTCCGGCGCGGTTCCGGGCGGCGCACTGGCATGTGGCAGAGGTTGACGGGCATGACATCGCGGCGGTCTCTGCCGCGATTGATGCGGCCAAGGTTGATCCGCGCCCGTCGCTGATCGCCTGCCGCACCGTGATCGCGCGCGGTATCCCGCGGTTGCAGGGTCAGCGCGGCGGGCACAGCGCGCCGTTGACGCCGGCGGATGCCCAGGCGGCACGGGCAGAACGGGGCTGGCCGCATCCGCCGTTCGAGGTGCCCGAAGCGGTGCGGCACGATTGGGCCAGTTCCATGGCTCGGGGTGCCCAGGCCCGCGCGGCGTGGCAGGCGCGGCTGGCCATACATCCCGAGCGCGAGGAATTCGGGCGATGGCAGGCTGGTGAATTCCCGAAGGATTGGGAGGGGACATGGCGCGCCATGGGGTCGAACGTGGTTCCTTTGGATAGGTCGCGCCCCACGATCCTGTCATCGGGGGATGTGTGCGACGCGCTGGCTGATGCCCTGCCCGAAACGATGGTGCTCTGCGCCGATCTGGAGGCGCCCACCAACCATAAACGCAGCCGCACGGCCTATGCCGCGAGCACACGGGGCGGGAGCTATGTGCATTGCGGTGTGCGCGAGCATCTGATGGGAGCGATGACCGACGGCATCGCCGCCCATGGCGGGTTGCGGCCAGTGAATGTCACCTATCTGGCCTTTGCCGATTACGAGCGTCCGGCGATGCGCATGGCGGCGTTGATGAGGTTGCCGGCGCTCTTCGTCTTCAGCCATGATTCCATCGGTGTGGGCTCGAACGGGCCGACGCACCAGCCGGTTGAGATCCTGGCCAGTTTCCGGGCGATGCCCAACATGTATGTCTTCCGCCCGGCCGATGCGGTGGAAACGGCAGAGGCATGGAGGATCGCGCTGGAGCGGCGGGACGGTCCTTCGATGCTGGCACTGTCGCGGCAAGATGCGCTGAAGGTTCGCAAGGATCGGGAGGAAAACCTGTCACGCAAGGGGGCCTATGTAGTGCGCGATGCAGATGGCGCGCGGGATCTGACGTTGATTGCCAGCGGCACCGAGGTTGGGCTGGCCGTGCAGGCGCAGGGCGCATTGCAGACCGCCGGTATCGCGGCTGCGGTGGTGTCGATGCCCTGCTGGGAGCTCTTCGAGCAGCAGGACGAGAGCTATCGCGCTGAAGTACTGGGTGACGCCCCGCGTATCGGGATCGAAGCGGCAATGAAATTCGGCTGGGAACGGTGGCTGCGCCCCGATGACCGGTTTATCGGCATGACAGGCTTCGGCGCCTCGGCGCAGGCGCCGGACCTCTACGCGCATTTCGGCATCACCGCGGCGCAGATCGTTCAGGCCGGCCGGGATCTGCTGTAGCAATCGGATTCAGAGGAAACCGCCGCAGGGCTCTGGGGGCGGGAAAAAGAGATTGCGGGTCAGGCCCGGGACGGGGCAGGCGGATTGACCTCGCCGATCCCGGAACAGACATTTGGGTGGATTGTTTGGTATACCAAATCGTGTTAGGCCGGTTCGCGTGATCGCCGTTTGACAGATCGCCCATAACAAGCAGGAAGGCGCACGAGCCGGTGACGAGAACAAGATGACGACTGTCCTGGGTGCCATCGCGGATGATTTTACCGGGGCGACGGATCTGGCCGGGCTTCTGGCGCGCAGCGGTGTGCGGGTGTCGTTGCGCATGGGGGCGCCAACCGACCCGCCCGATGACACCGCCCCATTCGAGGTGATCGCGCTCAAGATCCGCACCGCGCCGGCGGCAGACGCAGTTTCCGGCGCATGTCAGGCGCTTCACTGGCTCAAGGCGGCGGGGGCCGCACGGTTCTTCTGGAAATACTGCTCGACCTTCGATTCGACGCCCGAGGGCAATATTGGCCCGGTGGCCGAGGCGTTGATGGCCGAATTGGGCGCAGAGCAGACGATCTATTGCCCGGCCTTCCCGGAAAACGGGCGCGCGGTGTTCATGGGGCATTTGTTCGTGGGGCAGGAGCCGCTGGCGGAAAGCCCGATGAAGGATCATCCGCTGACGCCGATGCGGGATTCGAACCTTGTCCGGCTGTTGCAGCCCCAGGTCAGCGGCAAGGTCGGGCTGGTCGACCGGCCGACCGTCGCCCGTGGCGCGACGGCTGTGCGCGGTGCATTGGCACGGCTGGCGGATGCGGGTGTGGGGCATGTGGTGGTCGACGCCGTCGCCGATGACGATCTTTCGGTGATTGCCGAGGCAAGCCGCGACATGGCGCTGATCACCGGCGGTTCGGCCCTGGCGATGCCGTTGCCGGTGCTTTGCGCAGACGTTGGCGCGCTGGCGGAACGCCCGGAGCCACCAGGAACATCGGCAACCGCCATCGTACTTTCAGGCAGCTGTTCGGCCATGACCAACCGGCAGGTGGCGGCCTATCTGGACAGTGGCGCACCTGCGTTTCAGCTTGACCCGCTGACACTGGCCGAGGCCGGGACACAGGAGGTACTGGACTGGCTGGCAAGTCAGGATTTACGTCGCGCACCGCTGATCTATGCCACCGCTGCACCCGATGCCGTGCGCGCGGCGCAAGGGCGGCTCGGCGCGGCGCGTGCCGGAGACATCGTGGAACAGGTGCTGGCCGCCTGTGCCCGGTTCGCACTGGGCGCGGGTGCGCGCCGTTTTGTCGTCGCCGGGGGCGAAAGCTCGGGCGCGGTGACGCAGGCGCTTGGGGTGAACCGGCTGGATGTGGGCCGGGAAATCACGCCAGGGGTGCCGTGGTGCTTTGCCCGGTCAGGCGGCAATGCCATCGCGCTGGCGCTCAAATCCGGGAACTTCGGGTCCGAGTCGTTCTTTGCCGACGCGCTGGCCGGACTGGAGGCGTCATGAGCGAAGAGGCGCGGCTGCGAGAGCAAATTTGCGAACTGGCCCGGTCGATGTTCGACCGCGGGCTCACCCATGGGTCGACCGGCAACATCTCTGCCCGGACCTCCGATGGCGGGCTGCTGGTGTCGCCCACCGGCACGTCATTCGGGCGGCTCGATCCGGGGCGGTTATCGCATTTCGATACGGCCGGTCGCCTGATCGGCGGCGACCGGCCCACCAAGGAAATGCCGCTGCACAGCGCGTTCTACGACACGCGGTCCAGCGCCGGGGCGGTGGTGCACCTTCATTCAAGCCACTCGGTCGCCTTGTCGATGCTGCCCGGCGCGGACCCGGAGGATTTCCTGCCTCCGATGACACCCTACGGAATCATGAAGCTGGGCAAGGTAAAGCTCTTGCCGTTCTTCCTGCCGGGTGATCCGGCAATGGGCGAGGCGGTGCGCGGTCTGGCGGGCAAACGCTCGGCGGTGATGCTGGCCAATCACGGGCCGGTGGTGGCCGGTAAGGACGTGGAAGCCGCCTGCAACGCGGTGGAGGAGCTGGAGCAAACGGCCAAGCTGGCGCTGTTGCTGCGCGGCGCCGATGCGCAGATGCTGACGCCGCAACAGGTGCAGGCCGTCGTCACGGCATTCGATGTGGAGTGGGAGGATTGAAATTCTCGGCCAATCTGGGATTTCTCTGGGCCGACCGCCCCTTGCCCGACGCGATCCGGGCAGCCGGGGCGGCCGGATTCGATGCGGTAGAATGCCACTGGCCCTATGACACGCCTGCCCACGCGGTTTCAGCGGCGTTACAAGACACCGGCCTGCTGATGCTGGGGCTGAACACCAGGCGCGGTGATGTCCTGGCCGGGGAAAACGGCCTCGCCGCGCTTGCAGGGCGCGAAGCCGAGGCAAAGAGGGCGATTGACGAGGCCATAGCATACGCCACGGCGACGGGAACGCGGAATATCCACGTCATGGCCGGCATTGCCTCTGGCGGCGCGGCGCAAACCTGTTTCGTGGGCAACCTGCGCTATGCCTGCGATCAGGCTGCGGCCCACGGTATCACGATCCTGATCGAACCGCTGAACCACTATGATGCGCCGGGATACTTCCTGAACACCACAACGCAGGCGCTGGCGATCATCGAAACCGTAGCAAAGGCTAATCTCAAGCTGATGTTCGACTGCTACCATGTGCAACTGATGGAAGGTGATCTGACCCATCGCCTGCAGCGCCTGCTGCCGCATATCGGACATATCCAGTTCGCCTCGGTGCCCGAACGCGGCCCGCCTGATCGGGGTGAGGTGAATTTCAGCCACGTGTTCGAGGTGATCGCAGCGCTGGGCTGGCAGGCACCGCTGGGGGCGGAATACAAGCCAAGCGGCGCGACCGAGACTACCCTGGGCTGGCTGAATTCCATGCGGGGAGGCGCGCCATGAGTGAACGGATCGAAGCCGATTACCTGATCGAAACGCCGATGGAGCCGGCCCATGCCGCCGCGGCGATGGCGGGCGAGCAAAGCTCTGGAACCTTCGTGAAGGTGCCCGGCGAAACCGATGAATTGCACGCCCGCGCGGGCGCACGGGTCGAGGCGCTGGAGGTGGTGGGTGACGCCGCCACCCCCGCCCTGCCCGGCGGCGCGGCGGGCGAGACCTACACACGGGCCCGCGTGACGCTGTCCTGGCCTATCGGCACGCTTGGTCCGGACTTGCTCAACCTCATGGCGACGGTCGCGGGCAACCTTTTTGAACTGCGGCAGCTTTCCGGGTTGCGCATTCTCGATCTGCGCCTGCCCGAATGTTTCGCCGCGGCCTATCCCGGCCCGAAATTCGGCATCGGCGGAACGCGCGAGCTGGCCGGTGTGGAAACCGGGCCGCTGATTGGCACCATCGTAAAACCCTCGGTCGGGCTGAGCGCCGGGGAAACCGCCGAATTGGTGGGCATGCTCGTCGGCGCCGGGATCGACTTCATCAAGGATGACGAGTTGCAGGCCGATGGGCCGAACTGCCCGTTTGACGACCGTGCGCGCGCCGTTATGCGGGTCATCAACGATCATGCCGACCGGACCGGCAAGAAGGTGATGTATGCCTTCAACCTCACGGGCGAGATCGACGATATGCGCCGCCGCCATGATCTGGTGCAGGAGCTGGGTGGCACCTGTGTGATGGCCAGCCTCAATTCGGTGGGCCCGGCGGGGATGATCGCGCTGGCCCGTCACAGTGCGCTGCCGATCCACGCGCATCGCAACGGCTGGGGCTATCTGAGCCGCGCGCCGCTGCTGGGCTGGGATTATGCCGCCTGGTCGAAATTCTGGCGGCTGGCAGGGGCAGACCATTTGCATGTGAACGGGTTGCGGAACAAGTTCAGCGAACCCGATGATAGCGTCATCGCCTCGGCCAGATCACTGCTGACGCCGATGTTCGCAGAGAAACCCTGTATCCCGATGCCGGTGTTTTCCTCGGGCCAGACGGCGGTGCAGCCCGAAGAAACCTATCGACGCCTTGGAAGCGCCGACTGCATCTATGCCGCGGGCGGCGGGATCATGGCGCATCCCGGCGGGCCCGTGGCAGGGGTGCAGGCACTGCGCGCGGCGTGGGAGGCCGCGATGGCGGGCATTCCTGCGCAGGACTATGCCAAAGACCATCCCGCCCTGGCACAGGCGCTGGAGGCCTATGGCGGATGAACGGTTTGCCCCAAGGCGTGCTGATCGGCTGGTATGGCGACGATTTCACCGGATCCGCGGCGGTGATGGAAGTATTGGAATTCGCCGGGCTCCCCGCGGTCCTGTTCCTCGACATTCCGACGCCGGCGCTTCTGGCCCGTTTTCCGCAGGCGCGCGCCATCGGTATCGCCTCGACAGCGCGCAGCCACGGACCGGATTGGATGGCGCGGCATCTGCCCCCGGCCTTCGCCTTCCTCAAGGAAACCGGTGCGGGCGTGGTGCATTACAAGACGTGCTCAACCCTCGACAGCGCGCCGCATGTCGGTTCGATCGGCGCGGCGATCGATCTGGGCCTGGCGGCAGTGGGCGGCTGGGCGCCGTGTCTGGTCGCAGCCCCGGCATTGCGCAGGTACCAGGCGTTCGGGCATCTTTTTGCGGGTGCGCCCGAGGGCGTGTTCCGGCTCGACCGGCATCCGGTGATGTCCCGGCACCCGGTCACGCCGATGGATGAATCGGACGTGGCGCGGCACCTGGCGCGGCAGACTTCAAGGCGGTTTGGCCTGGTCGATCTGGAGGATTTTTCGGCGGATGCCCACAAGGCGCTGGAACGCGAACTGGATCGCGGCGCCGAGGTGATCTGCCTCGACGCACTGCGCGAGGCCGAGATGGCGCGATGCGGCGCGCTGATCTGGGAGGGCCGAACCGGGCCGCGCCTCGCCATCGGCTCGCAGGGCGTGGAATATGCACTGGTGGCGCATTGGCGCGAGACCGGCGCGCTTGCCACGCAGGAGCTGTGGCAAACTGCCGGGCCTGTGGCGCAGATGCCGGTTGTCTCGGGCTCGGTCTCGCCGGTGACTGCGGCGCAGATCGACTGGGCGTCGCAGAACGGGTTTGCGCCGATCGCGCTGGATGCCGCGGCAGTGGTGTTTGCCGATGCGGGGGCCGAGGAACGGGCCTTCGACGAAGCGCTGGCGGCATTGTCGAACGGCCGCGATCCTCTCATTCATTCAGCACGCGGGCCGGATGATCCCGGCGTGGCGCGGATGCGCGCCGCGGTCAGTCGAGCGGGACTTGCCGGGGACGAGGCCAATGCCCGGATCGGTGCGGCGCTCGGGCGGCTGCTGGCGCGGCTATTGCGTGAAACCGGGCTGCGGCGGGCGGTGATCTCGGGCGGTGACACCTCGGGGCACGCGGCACGGCAACTGGGGCTTTATGCCTTCACGGCGCTGGCGCCGACAATCCCCGGCGCGGCGCTGTTACAGGCGCATTCGGACGAGCCCGGGATGGCCGGGCTGCAACTGGCGCTCAAGGGCGGGCAGATGGGCAGCCCGGATTATTTCGGCTGGATCAAGCGTGGCGGCGGAACCGCCGGATAGATATCGGAAAGGATAAGGAAGATGACCAAAGTTGCATTGCTGGGCGCGGGCGGAAAGATGGGTGTAAGGCTTGCCACCAACCTCAAGGCGTCGCGCTTCGAGGTCGACCCGGTGGAAATCTCGGAGGAAGGCCAAGCGCGGCTCAAGGCCGAAACCGGGCTGGATGCAGTAGACCACGATACCGCCCTGGCAGGTGCCGACGTGGTGCTGATGGCGGTGCCCGACCGCCTGATCGGCAAGATCGCGCACGCGTTCATCGACAAGCTGCGCCCGGGTACGGCCATCATCGTGCTCGACGCGGCCGCGCCCTATGCCGGAGAGATGCCGGCGCGCGACGACGTGACCTATTTTTGCACCCATCCTTGCCATCCGCATATCCTCGAGGTGCAGGACAGCGTCGAGGCGCAGAAGGATTATTTCGGCGGCATCGCCGCGCCGCAGGGGATCGTCTGCGCGCTGATCCAAGGGCCGGAAGAACATTACGCGCTCTGCGAGGAGATCGCCAAGGTGATCTATGCCCCGGTTGCCCGGTCACATCGCTGCACCCTTGAGAATATCGCGGTGCTGGAACCGGCGCTGTCGGAAACCGTGGCGGCCACGCTGTCGCTGGCGCTGCGCGAGGCAACGGACCGGGCGGTTGCAATGGGCGTACCCGAAGCAGCGGCGCATGACTTTGTGCTGGGACATCTCAAGATCGAGCTGGCCATCGCCTTCGGCATCTTTCCGGAGGGCAAGTTCTCGGACGGGGCGCTGATGGCGATCGACAAGGCGAAATCGGTGATCTTCCAGGAAGGTTGGCTGGACCAGGTGTTCAGCCCGGAAGCCGTGAAGAAATCCGTCAGGGAGATTTGTGCGGGATAGACCGGCCCCGGTGTGACGGCCACTGCCTGGCACCGCATCGTCCCCCCAGTTTCAAAGGAGAGATCATGACCGCCACTCTTGTTATCGGTCCCTACAGCGATAGTGACCACGCCGCCCTGAAAGAGGCGTTCGATCCGGTGTTCCTGGACCATCCCGCTGACCTGTCCGGGTTCGACAGGGCCACGTGCGAGGCGTTCACTGCGCTGGCCTACAAGGGACATCATGCCGTTGGCGCGGCAGAAATGGACCTGTTGCCCAACCTTGCGCTGATTGCCAATTACGGCGTCGGCTACGATGCGATTGACGTCGTTGCTGCAAGCGAGCGCGGGATCACGGTGACGAACACGCCCGATGTGCTGAATGACGACGTGGCTGATCTGGCTGTGGCGATGTTGCTGATGCAGGGCCGCGAAATGGCACAGGCCAGTGAATGGGCAAGGTCCGGCAATTGGAAATCACGGGGCGAATACCGGCTGAACCGCAAGGTTTCGGGCGGGCGTGCGGGCATCGTCGGCCTGGGCCGGATCGGGCGCGAGATCGCCGACCGGCTGGCAGCGTTCAAGATGGATATCCACTATTTCGCCCGATCCGAGAAAACCACGCCGGGCTGGACCTATCATGCCGATCCGGTTTCGCTGGCGCAGGCGGTGGATTACCTGGTGATCGCCCTTGTCGGCGGTCCGGACACCGAGAATTTCGTCTCGAAAGAGGTGATCGACGCGCTTGGCCCGCGCGGCGTGGTGGTCAATATCTCACGCGGCTCGACTGTGGACGAAAGCGCCCTGCTGAACGCGTTGGAGGAGGGGCGGATCGCGGGGGCGGCGCTTGACGTGTTCCTGAACGAGCCGGATATCGACCCGCGCTTCTACAAGCTGGAGACCGTGGTGATCCAGCCGCATCAGGGGTCGGGCACAGTAGAGACGCGCGCGGCTATGGGACAGCTTCAACGCGACAATGTGGCGGCCCATCACGCGGGTCAACCCGTGCTGACGGCCGTGAACTGACGGAGGGCCACAGATGAAGGAGAACCGTTTCAAACGCGCCATTGCAGAAGGCCGCCAGCAGATTGGAATCTGGAGCATGATGCGCGAGCCGATGGTGACCGAGATGCTGGGGCAGTTGGGGTATGACTGGATCCTGCTGGATTGCGAACACACCCCCAATGACGAACCCGGCGTGATGGCGATGCTGCAGGCGCTTTCGGCCTGCGAGATCGAACCGATGGTGCGGCCCAGTTGCCTCGACGTGGCCGAGATCAAGCGGCTTTTGGATGTGGGGGCGCGCAACATCCTGATTCCATACGTGCAAACGGTCGAGGAGGCCGAACGTGCCGTGTCTGCGGTGACCTATCCGCCGGGTGGTATCCGGGGGGTAAGCAGCGTATCGCGGGCCACGGGTTTCGGGGCCGAGCCGGATTATTTCGTCAAGGCAAGGGATCAGATCTGCCTGATCGTTCAGATCGAGACTCGTGAGGCGCTGGATAATTTGGAAGACATCGCGGCGGTACCGGGGATAGACGGGCTTTTTATCGGTCCGGCAGATCTTGCCGCAAGCCTGGGTCATCCGGGCAATCCGAAACATCCGGAGGTTCACGCGGCCATCCTTGACGGTATCCGCCGTATCCGCGCGGCGGGACAGCCTGCGGGCTTCCTCTCGCCGGATCAGGGTTTGCTGGAAGACGTCGTGAGCGCCGGTTGCGTGTTCACCGCCGTCGATATCGACCTGGGCCTGCTGCGCCGGAGCGCCATGGTGCGGCTGGAGGCGTGCAAGGCATTCAGGGAATAGGGCGTCACGCGCCGGGCAGATCGTCCTCGAGGAAATAGCGGATATTATCCTCGAAGCTTGCATCGGCTTCCAGCCCCAGATTTTCGGCCTTGGCGGCGCGGATATCCATGCGCCAGCCGTCAAGGATGGGGTCCAGTTCGGGTTGCTTTTCCCAGGTGATCAGCCGCGCGGGTTCCGGCCCGGCAACCGCGGTCATCGCATCGACCATCTGCTGGATGGTCCAGACCCGGCCGGGCATCGGCATACACCGGTTCAGGACCAGGTCTTCGGCGGACAGCTCGGCCCCCTTGATCAGGTTTTCGACGCATTTGCGCGGCGAAAGGTAGTAATGGTTGAAATCCGGGGATACCGGGCAGTTGGCGGTTTGCCCCTGCAGCGGTTCGCGAAAGATCGACGACATGAAGCCCGATGCCGCGCGATTGGGCTTGCCCGGCCGAACCGAGATCGTGGGCAGGCGGAACCCGCGCCCGTCGATCAGGTTTCGGCGCGAGAAGTCGGTGACCAGCAACTCGCCGATCGCCTTTTGCGCACCGTAGGAGGTCTGCGGGTTCAGGCCCGTGTGATCGGTAAAGGGCTGCGGCACCTCGCCGCCATTGACCGCGATGGAAGAGGTGAAGACCAGCACCGGCTTGGTTCCCAACGCGCGGGCGCGCTGAAGCACGTTGAGGGTGCCCATCATGTTGATCGTCAGCCCAGCATCCAAATCTTCCTCGGCATGGGCGGATACGATTGCGGCCAGCAGGTAGATCACGTCTGTCTCTGCCGTCACGCAGCCCGCCACCGAGGCCGGATCGGCGATGTTGCAGGTCATGGCCTCTACCGGTACGGGGCTGTTGGCGATGGGTGCCGGATCGGCGATATCGGCAAGCGTGATTTTCGCGATCGCCTTCCCGCGCAACTCTCCGCGTGCTGCCAGCGCCCGGCCCAGTTTCTGGCCGATGACACCGCCGCCGCCGATGATCAGGATGTTCATGGGTTTCCTCCTTGAAATATCTCCGGGACAAGCGCGCCCCGCGATTGAACGACCTTTGCCGCCAGTTCCATCGCGCTGCGGGCAGCGGCATCGGGGATTTGCCCGCCCGCCAGACCGGCCAGAAACGCCGCGCCGAAACTGTCGCCGGCGGCAGTGGTATCGACGACATCGCGCACCGCCACCGCGGGCAGCGTGCGGGTACCGTCCGCATCCGATAGCGTCAGCGCGCCGCCGCCATCCTTGACCGCCACGATCTGCGCGCCGCACGCGCGATACCGCGTGATGGTCTCCGCCGCCGTGACATCGCCGAACAGCCAGCTTTCCTCGTCAAAGGATGGCAGCACCACATCCGCCACCCGCGCCCCCATCTGCATCCCCGCCTGCATGGTATCACGGTCCTCCCACAGGCGCGGGCGCAGGTTGGTGTCAAAGGCCACCTGCGCGCCCTTTGCGCGTGCCGTCGCCAGGGCATCGCACAACCTGAGCCGGGCCTGTGGCGGCAAGATCGCCAGGGTTATGCCGGAAAAATAGATGAAATCGCGCCCCGCGAGGATCTGCGCAAGCCAGTCCGGATCGTCGGCCAGCATCCGCGCCGCCGACTGCCCGCGCCAGTAGGAAAAGCTGCGCTCGCCCGCGTTCAGGCTGATCATGTAAAGGCCCACGGTGCGGTCTTCGTGCCGCCGAAGGGCCGATATGTCGATCCCCTCTGCCACCATGAAGGCGCTCATTTCGTCAGAAACCGCATCGGTGCCGATGCAGCTGCCATAGCTCACGACCCACTCGGCAGGCAAAAGGCGGCGGGCGTACCAGGCGGTGTTGAACGTGTCCCCGGCAAAACCGCGCCGGTAAAGCCCGCCACCCGCATCGGCCAGTTCGACCATGCATTCACCTATGGCCAGGAAAGATCTGGTCACAAGATCACCCGATGTTCTTCCTGGCCTTTCGCGTCGACGCGCAGGCAGTATGTGCACCCGTCCTGCCCGGTCGGGTCGTTCATCTCTAGCCGCGCAGTGGTCACGTAAAGCATCTGCAGGTCGGATCCGCCAAAAGCAGGGCAGGTGGTCCGTATCGCCGGAAAATCATAGTGCTGCAATTCTTCGCCCGCGGGCGAAAATACCGTAACCTTGCCATGCCCGTAATGCGCGCACCACATGTTTCCGCCCGTATCCACCACCGCCCCGTCCGGGCGGTAGCGGTCTGCTGGCAAATCCAGGAACCGTTCCGGTTCGCCTTTGGGCCAGCCTTCATCATCCAGCGATTGCCGCCAGATGCGGCCGGTCGGGGTATCGGCCAGATAGGCAAAAGCACCATCCGGGGCAAAGCACATCGCGTTGGGGATCGACCACGGCGCGAACAGCCGCCGCAATTCACCGCGGAAATAGCGATAGATCGCGCCGGCCCCCGGCTCCTTGTTCTTGCCCATCGTCCCGATCCAGAACCCGCCAAATGGGTCCGCGCGCCCGTCATTCGACCGTGTCACCGGGTTCTTCGCCTCAAGATCGCAGATCGTGCGGCGCTTCCCGGTTTCGAGATTGAAGTCGATCAGCGCCGTTTCCGAGGCGACCAGGAGCCGGTCATCGTCAACCCACCCGGCGGCCGAGACATGTTCGTCGAATTGCCACATCTGTCGGTCCTCTCCGGTGCGAGTGTACAGCCGGTGGGCATTTATATCGAACCAGAAGAACTGACCGCGCCCGGGGTGCCACAGCGGGCCTTCCCCCAAGGCACACCGGGTATCGTCGAAGATCGCAGGCGCGTTCACAAGAGCCCCCGTCCCGCAAGGTTTCGCATCAGCGCGGCCGTGCCGAAATCCCACGGTGGGCATTCTGTGGAAAGCCGCACGGTATTGCGCAAACTTCCCAGCGATGGCTCGCTGATTGTCACCACGTCACCCGGGTGATGGGTAAAGCCCTGCCCGGCCCCGTCGCGATCCTTCACCGGGGCGAACATCGTGCCAAGAAACAGAAAGAAGCCGTCGGGGTATTGGTGATGCGGCCCGATGGTCTGGCCGACGATGTCCTCGGGCTTGCGGCTGATCTTGGTCATCGAGGAATGGCCGTCGAGTGCGAAGCCATCCTGCCCCACGACCTGCATGGTCAGTTCGGCCCTGTGAATGTCGTTGATGCCGAAGTTGTTGTCGAACAGGCGCAGAAACGGGCCGATGGCGCATGAGGCGTTGTTGTCCTTGGCCTTGCCCAGCAACAGCGCCGAACGCCCCTCGACATCGCGCAGGTTGACATCGTTGCCAAGCGTGGCGCCGACGACCCGGCCCTTTGCGTTTGCCGCCAGAACGATTTCGGGTTCGGGGTTGTTCCAGCGGGAGACCGGGTGCAGCCCCACCGCCGCGCCTGACCCGACGGCGGCCATGGGCTGGCACTTGGTGAACACTTCGGCATCCGGCCCGATGCCGACTTCGAGATATTGCGACCAGAGACCTTCCTCCTGCAGAACCGTCTTGACCTGCATCGCCTGCGCTGATCCCGGTTCGATTCCCGAGAGGCTGTCGCCGATCACCGCGCTGACGCGCGCGCGGATTGCCTCGGCCCGGTCGGGATCGCCCGCTGCCTGTTCCTCGATCACCCGCTCGACCATGCTTTCGGCAAAGGTGACACCTGCGGCCTTGATCGCCTGCAGGTCTGGCGGGGCGAGAAGGCGCAGATCATTCCCGCCCGCGGTTTCGGTTGAAGCGGTCTCGAGCGTGGCCAGGGTGCAGAGAGTCTCGCCCGGTGCGGCACGGGCCGTGGCGGCGGGATCGTCCGTCTCCAGCAGCGCCTGCATCGTGGGTATCCGGCAGTGAGTGATGTCCGTCACCGCGTCATCGTCCAGCCGTACCAGCGCCGGGCCGACGCCGGGCCGCCACACGCGGCCGACCAGCAGGGCATTTCCATCGGCAGGGATCATTTCGGGCTCCTGGGTTGCGGGGGCAACAGCTTGCCGGGGTTGAGGATGTTATTGGGATCGAACCCGGCCTTGACCATGCGCATGTAGTCCAGCGCAGCGCCGTGTTCATCGTCCATGAATTTCTGTTTGCCAAGACCGACGCCGTGCTCGCCGCTAACGGTACCGCCAAGGCGGAGCGCGGACTTCGCCAGCGCGCTGGTGAACGCCTCGGCCTGTTCCATTTCGGCGGCGTTGCCGGGATCGACGCTGAGGCCCACGTGAAAATTCCCGTCGCCCACATGGCCGACGATCGTGGCGGTCAGCCCCCGCTGCACGGCATCGGACTGGGCCTGCCGCACCGCCTCGGCCAGGCGCGAGATCGGCACGCAGACATCCGTGGGCCAGATATGCCCGCCCGTGCCCAAGGCCGCGCTGGCATAATGCGCCTTGTGCCGCACCTCCCACAGCGCATTGCGGTGCTCGGTGCTGTCGGCGGTCTGCCAGCCTTCGGCACCGAACTCGGCAGCGATCTCTCCGAAGGCCGTGCGCTGTTCGGCCACCGCCGCCGGGCTGCCGTGAAATTCGAGGAAAAGATGCGGCATTACGGGCAGGTCGGTTTTGGCGTAGGCATTGAACCCCCTGACCATCATTTCATCCAGAAGCTCGATCCGGGCCATGGGAAGGCCGGATTGGATGGTAAGAATGACGCAGTTCACCGCATCTTCGACGGACGCGAAACGACAGGTTGCGGCGGTGATCGCCTCGGGGATGCCCTGCAGGCGCAATGTCAGCTCGGTGATGATGCCAAGCGTGCCTTCGGAGCCGATCAGCAGATGGGTCAGGTCGTAACCGGTGGCGCTCTTGCGCGCCTGGCTGCCGGTGCGGATCACCGTGCCGTCGGCCATTACCGCCTCGAGCGCCAGGATATTTTCACGCATGGTACCGTAACGCACGGCGGTGGTGCCGCTGGCGCGCGTCGCGGCCATCCCGCCGAGGGTGGCATCCGCACCGGGGTCGACCGGAAAGAACAGGCCGGTGGCCCGCAGTTCTTCGTTGAGGCGCTTGCGGGTGATGCCCGGCTGGACAGTGGCGTTGAGGTCTTCGGCCCTTACGCCCAAGACGCGGTTCATCCTTGTCATGTCGAGGCTGAGACCGCCAGCTGTCGCCAGATGCTGGCCTTCCAGGCTGCTTGCCGCGCCATAGGCCGTCACGGGAATCCGGTGCGCGTTGCAGATGCGCAAGATGGCCGAGACCTCTGCCGTGGTTTCCGGATAGGCCACCGCATCGGGTGGTGTGTCGGGATAATAGGTTTCGTTGCGCCCGTGCTGGGTCCGGTCCGCCTCGGACGTCACCAGCCGTTCACCCAGAAGCGCCTGCAATTCGTGAATTGCCGCGTCGATCACCATCATTTCCCCCATCTCAGCACCAACGGGTCGAGCGGTTGCAAGTGGTCCATCAGCAACGCCCGCGTGTCCGGATGCAGCGGCGGGATCGGATGGCGGCAGAAATCCGAGGCGATCACGCCGCCCTCGACCATGGCCGCCTTGGCCGCGCGGAAACCGCATTGCCGGTTTTCGTGGTTTACCGCGGGCAGCACGCGGGCATAACCGTCCATGGCCGCCTGCCGCTTTCCAGCCAGGAAATCGCGCACGATCGGGCCGATCAGGTCAGGGATCATGGCGCTTGTCATCGTGCCGGTCGCCCCGGCATCGAGATCGGCAAGCAGGGTGATCGCTTCTTCGCCATCGAACGGACCTTCGATGGCCGCGCCGCCCTCGGCAATCAGTGCCCGCAGCTTGGCGGCGGCCTGGGGGCATTCGATCTTGAAGAGGCGCAGTTGCTCGATCTCCTGTGCCATGCGCACCAGCAGGGGTACCGGCAAATCGACACCTGACAGCGGCGCGTCCTGCAACATGATCGGAATGCCGACCTCGCCCACGGCGCGGAATTGTTCAAGGGTCTGCTGGGCCGTGCCCTTGAGCAGTGCACCGTGATAAGGCGGCATCATCATCACGAAATCAGCCCCCAGATCCTTGGCGAACTGCGCCCGTTCCACCACGATCGGCGTGGCGAAATGGCTGATGGTGACAATCACCGGAACCCGGCCCGCCACGTGTTCCAGCGACAGGCGGGTCAGCGTTTCGCGCTCGTCATCGGAGATCAGGAACTGTTCGGAAAAATTGGCGAGGATGCAGATGCCGTCTACCTGCTGGTCGATCATGCAATCGAGCACACGCTTCATCCCTTCTTCATCGATCCTGCCGTCGGGCCGGAACGGGGTAGGGGCCACGGGCCAGATGCCGGAATAGGTGGAATGGGTCATGGGCGCGTCATCCTCCGTGTTGGTCTCTTCATCCGCTACCGCGCGTTGCCGACCAGAGCGCAAGAGCCACAACCCCCAGCATCGACAGTGCCATGAAGATATTGATCATCCGCTGCGTGCGGTCGGCCAAATCGAGCCGGTGCAGCGACACCCCGGCCCAGAGCCATGCCAGGTGAATCGGGATCCAGATCGTGTTGATGATGGCGGCTTTGGTTACCATCTCGAACAGGAAGGCGTCGGGCGCGTAGTTGAACCCGGTGATGAGCGAGGTGTTGACTGCGTAGGCCTTGGGGTTGATCGCCTGCAAGAGGACGCCGCCGGTGATGCCGGGCGGCTGTCTGGCGCGCATGAAGGCGACCCGAGCCCCGGCAAAGGCGATCCGTGCGGCGAGGTAGAGCAGGTAGCCCACCGAGGCCAGCATCAGCACCGTCCGCAGCCAGGGTGTCGACAGGATGATCGCCGCAAGTCCGGTCATCACCGCCAGCATGACCATGTTGGTGCCGATGAAGAGGCCAAGCACAAAGCGCAGGGAGGGTGAGAAACCATAGGCCGCGCCGAAGCCCGCCGTGGTCATCACTCCGGGCCCCGGCGTGATGATCAGGAACAGGACGGCGGCGGCAAAGGTCAGCATTGGCTAAAATCCAGTTGCACCTTCATGGCCTGCGACCGGTCCGAAGCCGTGGCGAAGGCGGCGTTGTAATCCGGCAGGGGAAAGCTGTGCGTGATCAGGGGTTTGACATCGATCAGCCCCTTTTCCATCAGCGCGATGGCCACGGCAAATTCCTCATGGAACCGGAACGAGCCGCAAAATGACAATTCCTTGGCGGTGATCTGCATCATCGGCAGGCGCATGTCGCCCGACAGGCCCAGCTGCACCACTGTCCCGCGCGGGCGCAGCGCCGCGATGCCGCCGACCAGCGCCGCTTCGGCGCCGGAACATTCGAACAGCAGGTCAAGGCTGCCTTTGTCCTTGGTATAGGGCGCAAGCGCATCCGGGTCCGTGGCCGTGTTCAGGGTTACGTCCGCCCCGGCCGCGCGGGCAAAGCCAAGCCCGTTCTCGGCGATATCCGTGGCGATGATCCGGGCGGCCCCGGCCCGCCGTACCGCCAGGATCACCAGCACGCCGATCGGGCCGCAGCCGGTCACCAGAACCTGCCGGCCCAGCATTTCACCGCCGCGCCGCACCGCATGCAGGGCAACGGAAAGCGGTTCCGCCATGGCCGCTTCGGCAGCGGAAAGTCCGAGGGCGGGCACGCATTGCGCCGCGTCCGCGACGAGCGTCTGGCGAAATGCCCCCTGGATATGCGGGAACGGCATGGCCGAGCCGTAGAAGCGCATGTGCAGGCACTGGTTCGGCAGCCCGCGCAGGCATTCGCCGCAACTGCCGCAGGGGCGCGAGGGGGATACCGCCACCATGTCACCCTCTGACAGCCCGTCAACGCCGACGCCAAGGGCGTCGATCACGCCTGCCACCTCGTGCCCGAGGATCATCGGCTCGCGTAGGCGCACGGTGCCGAACCCGCCGTGATTGAAATAGTGCAGGTCCGAGCCGCAGATGCCGCCCCGGATCATCCGCACGCGCACCTGGCCCGGACCGGGTGCGGTATCGTCGCACTCTTCAAGGCGCAAATCCTGCGCCGCATGGACATAGAGCGCTTTCATCGCCGCGCCTCCTTCGGGCTTGACCTTGCATCGCCGCAAAAATGGTATACCATTTTATCAAGGCGGGTTCGGCCGCGAATGTCAATGCCCGGGGATGCCTGCGCAGGGAGGAATGATGAAACTCTTTGATCTGACGGGCCGCACGGCGCTGGTGACAGGTGCTTCGATGGGCATCGGCCTGGCCCTGGCACGGGGCCTGGCGCAGGCCGGGGCGCGGCTGGTAATCAACGCGCGCAACGCAGAACGGCTTGAGGACGCTGCCAAGGCTCTGCGCCGCGAGGGCGCGGCAGTGGACACGCTGCCCTTCGATGTCACCGATGCCGAAACGGCACGCGCGGCGATCGACGGCTACGAGGCGCAGACCGGCCCGATCCACATCCTGGTCAACAATGCCGGCATGCAGCACCGCGCGCCGCTCGAGGCCTTCGAGGCCCAGGACTTCGACCGACTGATGCGCACGAATGTCCACTCGGTCTTCTATGTGGGTCAGGCGGCGGCGCGGCACATGATCGGACGCGGGGCGGGCAAGATCATCAACATCGCCAGCGTGCAGGCACAGCTCGCCCGGCCGGGGATCGCACCCTACACCTCGAGCAAGGGCGCGGTGGCCAACCTGACCAAGGGCATGGCGACGGACTGGGCGAAATACGGATTGAACTGCAACGCCATCGCACCGGGCTATTTCGACACGCCGTTGAATGCCGCGCTGGTCGCCGATCCGGATTTCTCAGCCTGGTTGGAAAAGCGCACGCCTGCGGGCCGCTGGGGCGAGGTCGCGGAGCTGGTGGGCGCCTGTGTTTTCCTGGCCTCGGACGCGGCGAGCTTTGTCAACGGTCACACGCTTTTCGTCGATGGCGGCATCACCGCAAGCCTTTGAAGGAGGAACGGAATTGAGCGACAAACCAGTAATCGGCTTCATCGGCGTCGGCCTGATGGGGCACGGCATGGCCAAGAACATCCTGCAGGGCGGCTACGATCTGTGGGTCATGGGCAACCGCAACCGCACGCCGGTCGAAAGCCTTGTGTCGATGGGCGCGAAGGAAGCAACGAGCGCCAGGGAAATGGCGGCGGCCTGCGATATCATTCATCTCTGCCTGTCCAATTCGCCCCAGGTCGAGGCGGTCATTCGTGGCCCCGACGGCATTCTTGCCGGCGCGCGCGAAGGGTTGATCGTCATCGACACGACCACCGCGGATCCGGTATCGACCATGGCCCTGAACGGGGAAATGGCGGCAAAGGGCGTAAAGATGGTCGATGCGCCCCTCGGGCGTACCCCGAAAGAGGCCGAGGCCGGCACGCTTGACGCCATGGTGGGATGTGACGAGGCCGATCTGGAAGTGGTGTCACCGGTCATCGGGTGCTGGGCCGGAACGATCACCCGTGTCGGGCCCACGGGCGCGGGTCACAAGATGAAGCTGCTGATGAATTTCCTTGGCGCGGCCTATGCGGCGCTCTATTCCGAGACCGCCGCGCTTGGCGCCAAGGTCGGCATCTCGCCGCATACCTTCCGCGAGGTGATCGGCCCCAGCCGGCTGGGCAGCGGCTTCTTCGACACGTTCATGACCTATGTCTGCGACCGCGACAGGGAAGCACACAAGTTCACCATCGCCAACATGTCCAAGGATATCCGTTACGTGAACGCGATGGCCACCGACGCCGGGGTGATGAACGTGATGGCCGCCGCCGCGCGTCATTACTTCACCCATGCCGAGGCGATAGGAGCAGGGCAGGACTACGTGCCGATGCTGTCGGATCACGTCGGCCGCCTTAACGGTCTGAACATGGAAGACGAGGTGCAAAAGGAGCGTTGAACAATGCTGAGCCAGGCGCAAAGGGACTTCTACGCCGGAAACGGCTATCTGCTGGTCGAAAATGCGGTGACGCCCGCGCAGCTGAACCGCCTGCGCGAGATTACCGCACGGCTGATCGACGCATCGCGCACGGTAAGCGAAAGCAACGATGTCTATGACCTCGATGCCGGGCACGGGCCGGACAGCCCGCGCCTCACGCGGATCAAGATCCCGCATAAGCAGGATCCCTACTACTGGAACCTGTTGCGCAATTCGGCAATGACACAGGTGCTGAACGACTTGCTGGGCCCCGATACCACGCTCCTGACCTCGAAGCTCAACACCAAGGCCCCCGGCGGCGGGCGGGCGGTGGAATGGCATCAGGACTGGGCCTTTTACCCCCACACGAATGACGATCTGTTGGCGTTCGGCCTGATGCTGGAGGATGTCGACGAACAGAACGGCCCCCTGATGGTGATCCCGGGCAGTCATCGCGGCCCGATCCTCGATCATTCGGCCAACGGGGTTTTCGCCGGGGCCATCAACCCCGACGATCCGTTGTTCGAGCCAGAAAAGGCCGTCACCCTGACGGGAAAGGCGGGCAGCATGACGGTGCATCATGCACGCATCCTGCACGGCTCGGCCCCGAACAAGAGCGACCGGGCGCGGATGATCCTGTTCTACGAATGCGCCCGCGCCGACGCCTGGCCGATCCTGGGGTCGAATTCCTATTTTCATGCCCTCGGACAGCGCCGGTTCTGGGACGATCTGCAGGACCGCACGATCACCGGCGTCCCGTGTCTCGCGCCGCGACTGGAACAGGTGCCCGTCACCATGCCCTTGCCGCCCGCGCCGGATACCGGATCGATCTTCCGGACCCAGGAATCGGCGGGTGCCAAAAGCGCCTTTGCCAGCGCCGGATCCGGGCGTACCTCATGACGATCACCGCGGCACGGGGTCATGTGCTGCAAGCCGGCTTGCACAAGAACAATCTATCGCGATCAGCGTCCAACCACGCCGCCGTGCATCCGGGGGCAGGCCACCCTCAGCGCGGGCTATGTGGCCATACGCGACAGGCCAGGGAGCGGTGTATCACCGGACCGGGACTTTCTTGGGCGTTTCGAGGTTGACTGATGGGCCGTTTCGCCCGCAGCGTCAGCTCTGTTCGATAACGGCGCGGCCATCGGCAATCATCTCTTCGATCGCGTCCATCCGGCAGAAACCGTCTCGCACCTTGGTCTCCAGTTCTTCCTCCGCGTTACGGACGCGGGCCAGTTGTGCGATCACCTTGTCGATATCCGCCAGTGGCACCACCACCACGCCGTTGCGGTCTGCGACAACCAGATCACCGCTGACCACCCTGCGGCCACCGATAACGGCATCGAACCCCACCCGCGCGGGGCCATTGGAATAGGGCGAATTGGGGCTGAGCCCGGTGCACCAGGCGGGCAGGCCCGCCGCGACGATGCCATCGTAATCGCGCATCTCGCCGTCGGTCACGAAACCGGCCGCGCCCTTGTTCTTCATCATCCCGCAAAACTGATCGCCCGCGGCCGAGCAATTGCGGTGACCATGCACCGCCGCCACGATTACATCGCCCGGCTCCAGGATATGCAACGCGCCCATGGTGCCCAGGATCTCGGCCGGCCCGTTATCGGCAACCAGCGCGGGGCCAACGGCGCGACAGTCGATATCGCGACCGTTGCCGATGGGTCCGATGCGGGCATCAAGCGCCCCCTGTCCACCCATCGCATCGCAGACAAAGCCGGTGGGAACATCGCGGAAGGCATCGATCTGGTCCCTGGTGGGGCGCGGAAAATCCCGGCGCAGGGTCAGAATGGGTGGTTCTTCGATCATGGTAGGGTTCCTGTATCCAAGGCATCAGAGATGCGGCATCGGGCTGCTCTGAGGCGCCGGATAGGCCGGCGGCATCCTTTGTTTCACGATAATATCCCGGATGCCTCCGGTATCGGCAAGCTTTGCCCTTGCATTTGGTATACCAAATGGGAATGCTGTCACAAGGGGCGTTTGCCTGAGCGGCTGCGGCGCATGACAAAAGGGAGGACAATCCGATGGCAGAAACCCGTGCTGGCAAACGATTCCGGTCGCAGGAATGGTTCGACAATCCCAACAATCCGGGCATGACGGCGCTTTACGTCGAACGCTATCAGAACCAGGGATACACGCGCGAGGAACTGCAGGGCGGCAGGCCCGTCATCGGTATCGGGCAAACCGGGTCGGATATCGCGCCTTGCAACAAGATCCATGTGTTCCTGATGGACCGGATCAAGGCCGGTATCCGCGAGGCGGGCGGCATCCCGATGGAGTTCCCCGTCCACCCGATCCAGGAAACCGGCAAACGGCCCACGGCGGCGCTGGACCGGAACCTGCAATATCTGAGCCTTGTCGAAGTGTTGCACGGGTACCCGATTGACGGCGTGGTGTTGACCACGGGCTGCGACAAGACCACGCCGGCGATGCTGATGGGCGCGGCAACGGTGGATCTGCCGGCAATCGCGCTGAATGGCGGGCCGATGCTGGATGGCTGGTGGAAGGGCAAGCGCTCTGGGTCGGGCATGATCGTGTGGGAAAGCCGCCGTCTGCTGGCTGCGGGTGAAATCGACTACGAAGAGTTCATCAACCGGGTCTGTTCATCCGCGCCCAGTCTGGGCCATTGCAACACGATGGGCACCGCCAGCACGATGAACGCCATGGCAGAGGCTCTGGGAATGTCGCTGACCGGCAACTCGGCGATCCCGGCACCGTTCCGCGAACGCATGGCAATGGCCTATGAGACCGGCAAGCGGATCGTCGGGATGGTTCACGAAGACCTCAAACCGTCCGACATCATGACGCGCAAAGCGTTCGAGAATGCCATTGTCGTCAATGCCGCCATCGGCGGGTCGACCAACGCGCCGCCACATCTGCAGGCCATCGCGCGCCATATCGGTGTCGATCTGGATGTCAGGGATTGGGAGGCGATCGGCTTTGACGTACCGCTGATGGTCAACATGCAGCCCGCGGGCGAATATCTGGGCGAAAGCTTTTACCGGGCGGGCGGCGTACCGGCGGTGATGGGAGAGCTGACCAAGGCCGGGCGCCTCCACGGCGATGCAATGACGGCCACCGGAAAAGACATGACCGCCAATCTGGACGGCTGGGAAAGCCAGGACCGGAAGGTGATCACCACCTATGACGCGCCGCTGCGGGCCAACGCGGGTTTCAAGGTTCTCTCGGGCAACCTTTTCGATTCGGCGCTGATGAAAACCAGCGTGATCTCGGACGATTTCCGCCAGCGGTTTCTGTCGGAGCCCGGCAATGAAGGCGTGTTCGAGGCCCGCGCCGTGGTGTTCGAGGGGCCCGAGGATTACCACGACCGGATCAATGATTCCGCGCTTGGCATAGACGAACACACCATCCTCTTCATTCGCGGTGTCGGCTGTGTCGGCTATCCGGGCTCGGCCGAGGTGGTGAACATGCAGCCGCCGGACGCCATCATCCGCCAGGGCATCAATCACCTGCCGACGGTCGGAGATGGCCGCCAGTCCGGCACGTCGGAAAGCCCCTCGATCCTCAACGCCTCGCCCGAAAGCGTTGTCGGCGGCGGGCTGGCCTACCTGAAAACCGGCGACAGGGTGCGGCTTGATCTAAATGCCTCGACCATGAACGCGCTGGTCGACGCGGCCGAATGGCAGGCCCGAATCGACGCCTGGGAGGCACCGGAAATCCGGAGCCAGACCCCGTGGCAGGAGATCTACCGTACGCATGTGGGGCAACTTGCCAATGGCGGCTGTCTTGAACTGGCCACTGCATATCAGAAAGTCGGCCGCGATCTGCCGCGCGACAATCACTGAGGGAGACGCCCATGAAGACCATCATCATCACCGGCGGCGGCGGCGGCGTGGGCCGCGCGACCGCCCATGCGTTTCTGAGTGCCGGGTGGCGCGTCGGGCTGGCCGGGCGCCGGGCCGGGCCGCTGGAGGAAACGGCAGGCGGAAACGCGAACGCCCTGGTCCTGCCCTGCGACGTGGCCGACGAAACCCAGGTCGAGGCCGCGTTTGGCAAGGCTGCCGGGGAATGGGGGCATCTCGATGCAATCTTCAACAATGCGGGCGTCAGCCTGCCCGGCGCGCCGGTTGACGAGATTTCCGTCGCTGACTGGCGCAGGCTGATCGACATCAACCTGACCGGCAGTTTCATCTGCGCCCGTGCCGCTTTTGCCCTGATGCGCAATCAGGATCCGCAGGGTGGGAGGATCATCAACAATGGTTCTGTTTCGGCCCATGTCCCCCGATGGGGTTCGGCACCTTATACCGCCTCGAAACACGCGATCACCGGCCTGACCCGCAGCCTCAGCCTGGATGGCCGGCCCTTCGGCATCGCCTGCGGTCAGATCGATATCGGCAACGCGCTGACCGAGATGGCCGCGAAGATGACCCAGGGTGTGCCGCAGGCCGATGGCTCGGTCGCGGTGGAACCGGTGATCGACGTGACCCATGTCGCAAGTTCGGTGCTGCATATGGCCGGGCTGCCGCTGGATGCCAACGTACAGTTCATGACGGTCATGGCCACGGCCATGCCCTATATCGGGCGGGGCTGAGCCATGCCCAAGATCAACCGCCTTCTGATGACGGGCGCCGCCGGGACAATCGGTCAGCAGATCCGGGCGGGGCTGACCGATTTCGCCGCGCATGTGCGGCTGTCCGACATCGCCGATATCGGGGTGGCAAAACCGCCCGAGGAATTCGTGGCCTGCGACCTGACGGATCCCGAGGCCGTGCGTGACATGGTGCGTGAGTGCGACGCAATCCTGCATTTCGGCGGCATCTCGACCGAGAACCGCGCCGACCTGATCCACCGGGTCAATATCGACGGCACCTATCACCTCTACGAGGCCGCGCGAAAGGAAGGCGCCCGCCGCATTCTCTTTGCAAGTTCGAACCATGTCATCGGCTTCCACCACCGCGAAACGCGCCTGACGGCATCCTCTGCCATCCGGCCCGACAGCAATTACGGCGTTTCGAAAGCCTATGGTGAGGCACTGGCGCGGATGTACTGGGACAAATACGGGATCGAAACCCTGATCCTGCGCATCGGATCCTGTTTTCCCCGGCCCAAAGACCGCCGAATGATGGCGACCTGGATGTCCGCTGCCGACCTGCTGCGTCTGATCGGCGTGATGCTGGAATGCCCCCGGCTGGGATGTCCGATCGTCTATGGCGTCTCGGACAATGAGGAATGCTGGTGGGACAATGGCGAAACCGCCTATCTCGGCTGGAAACCGCAGGATAGTTCAGCACAGTTCGCGCATCTTTTCGCGGATGACCCGGCACCGGATCCGAACGACCCGGCGGTAGTCTATCAGGGCGGTGGATTTGCCAGAGCGGGGCATTACGAGGACTGATCGGCGCGCGCGACTGGCTGCGTGCCGTGCCGCTCGCGGTGCCAAATATAAAGCCCCGACGCGATGATGATCAGGCCGCCGCCAAGGGTCCAGATGGTAGGCCAGGTCGCAAACACCACGATACCCGCAAAGGCCGCCATGAAAATCTGGCTATAGATCATCGGGGCCAGGATGGATGCATCGGCCCAGCGATGCGCAATGGTTGCAAGACTGTGGCCGGTCATGCCGAAGAAGCCGATCAGGCACAGGATCAGCCATTGCAGCCCGCTATCCGGCCAGACCCAGACTGCCCAGCCGAAGGGCGCAAGCACGAGCGATGCCAGCCCCGCCGACCAGACCTGTTGCGTCGCATTGGTTTCAACCCCCGCAAGCATCCGCGTCATAATGAAATAGAGCGAGGCGATCACCAGCGCGGCAATCGAATAGAGCATCGCCGGATGGAACTCTGCCCCCCAGGGTTGGATCACCACCAGGACGCCCACGAACCCGGTGCAGACCGCAGCGATCCGGCGCAGCCCGACCTTTTCGCCCAGGATGGGAATTGCCAGGAGGGTCACGACAATGGGACCAGCGAACATGATCGTCGTGGTCACGGTGATCGGCAGCGATTGCAGCGCGATGAAATTGCAGATGGTCGAGCCGAACAGAAGGAGTGAGCGGATGAACTGCTTGACCGGAGCGTGCGAGCGAAAGGCATCAAGCCCTTCCTGCGGCAGGTAGATGATCGCGGCATAGATGAAATGCCCGAAATAACGTGCAAAAACCACTTGCAGAACCGGCAGGCCCGTGAGCGTCAGCCACTTGGCCGAGGTGTCGATGCAGGTGAAAAAGATCACCGCGCAGAACATGGTCATCACGCCGGCGGCGATACGGTCTTCGCGGGGTCTGGGTACGCTCAACGGGTCTCTCCGGCGGCCGGTTACAGGTTACAGGGTCATGCCACCATCGATGGCCAGGCACTGCCCGGTCATATACCGGCTTTCATCACTTGCAAGATACACCACCAGATCGGCAATCTCCTGCGCCTCGCCCAGTCGGCCCATCGGCTGCCGGGCCACGAATGCCGTCATCGCCGCGTCGTAATCCCCCGTGGCTTTCAGCCGTTCATGCAGCGACGGGCTGTCGACGGTACCGGGCGCGATCGCATTGCAGCGGATCCCGCGGGTAACGTAGTCGGCGGCGATCTGTTTGGTCAGCCCGATCGTGGCCGCCTTGGAGGTGCCGTAGATGAACCGGTTGGGCAGCCCGCACAGGCTTGAGCAGACCGATGCGATATTCACAATTGCCCCTCCCCCCCGTTCGACCATCCCCGGAATGACCGCCTGGGACGCATGGAAATGCGCCCGCACGTTCAGGTTCATGGCAAAGTCGAACTCTTCATCGGTGGCGTCAAGGATCGTGCCCGCATGCACCACGCCCGAACAATTGACCAGAATATCGGGCCGGGCCCCGGTCACCGCCTCTACCAGCGCGGACTTGTCCAGCACATCGAGCGCGAAACTGTCGACTACATCGAGCCCCGCCAGCAGATCGCCGTTCAGGTCGGTGGCGATCACATGCGCGCCTTCCCGTGCCATCGTCTCGGCGCTGGCCCTCCCGATCCCTTGCCCCGCCGCGGTGACGAACGCGCGTTTGCCTGCCAGCCTCATGGTTGTTCACGCCCCAGATGCTGTGCCATCCAGTCCACCATTTCCGGGACCATGATTTCACCAGCGCCGCCATCGCAGGCCTCCCGCAGGGTAGCATCGGCGGCGCCCGACATGCGGCTCTGCAGGCCCATATCCGCAAGCATCTGCCGGTAATATCCCACGTCCTTTGCAGCATTCGCGACGGCGAAACCCAGATCGTTCTTTCCCTCCACCGCATAGTTGCGGATAAAATCCATCATGCCAGACCGCAGCGGCCCGGCCGACATGACATCATAGAGCGTCTGCCGGTTGATCTTAGCCGCATCGGCGGCGGCAAAAGCTTCGGACATCGCGACCGCGATCGTCATGCCGTAGAAATTGTTGATAAGCTTGATCGTGTGGCCATTGCCCAGCTTGCCAAGGTGAAAGACGTTTTCACCGACCACGTCCAGAACCGGCTTGACCTGCGCATAGGCGGCTTCATCCCCCGCACACATGATGTTCAGCAGCCCGTCCTTGGCATGGGCCGGCGTGCGCCCCAGCGGCGCGTCGAGATAGGTCGCGCCCCTGGCTGCGAGATCATCGCCGATCTTCAGTGTCGAAGCGGGCAGCGAGGTGCCGAAATCAATCACCACCTGGCCCGGTTTCGTTCCGGCCAGAACGCCGTCATCGCCATAGATCCGTCCTTCGACTTGGGCCGACGTGCCGACGCAGAGCATGACGATATCGCAGCTTTCCGCCAGCTCACGCGCCGACCCGGCCTCGTGCCCGCCACGGGATAGCGCCTCTTCGATCCCGGTGCGATCGCGATTACCCAGTACCGTCACGTCATAGCCTGCACCCTGCAGGCATTCGACCATGGCGCGGCCCATCAGCCCGAGCCCGATAAATCCGATCTTTGGTTTGGTCATTCGAACCTCCTCATGTTCCTCTGTAATCGCCCGGTACCGCACCGGCCCGCACCGGGCCGCCGGTTTTGCCCGACAGCGCGGCGGCCAGCGTCATTTCCAGCGCCGCAATCCCTTCGGCGCCCCGACATAACACGTCGTCATCCTTGCCGGTCACAAGGGCGGCAAAGCGGTTCACCTGCTCCAGCAGAGGGTCGACCTTCTGTAAACCGGGCCCTGATGTGCAGTGCAACGGCTTTGACCAGTCGGCCTCGCCCGCTGCCGACGTGCCCCAGCGGGTCAGCGACGGAAACTCCATTGCCCCCTCTGTGCCGGCGATGCGGATGTAATCCTTGCCAGAGATGGCGATTGCAGGATTCTCGCCCGTCGCCGCTTCGAAACTCCAGGGGGACGCACCGGCATCTGAAATCAGAAACGAGCCCAGAGTGCCATTTTCAAACCGGAACGCGATGGCGGCGGTGTCTTCGATTGCCAGTCCGCGCCGGGCCGAGGAAGTCAGCGTAGTGACCTCACTGATGCCTCCGATCAGAAAGTGCAGCAGGTCGATTTCATGGCTCAGATTGGTCATCAGCGGTCCCGCGCCTGCTTGTCTGCGCCATTCGGGCTCATAGTAGGCCGTGTGTTTGCTCAGGCACCACATGCCCTGAAGCCCGACCAGTTCGCCCAGTTCCTGCACCGCCTGCCGGGCTGCCGTGACAAACGGGTGGCAGCGGCGGTGATGACCCACGATCAGGGGCAGCGCGGCTGCCTCTGCCGCGGCGATCAGGGCGCGGGCGTCATCCAGCGTGGCGGCGACCGGCTTTTCCACCAACACCGCAAGGCCCCGTCGCAAGGCGGCCTCTCCGCTTGTCCGGTGATCGGGGGTCGGTGTGGCGATCACCGCCGCGCCTCTCGGCGGGCACATCGGTCAGCGAGGCCACCACTGGCAGACCCGCGCGCGCAAGCCCCGCACCCCGCGTGGCGTCGGCCTCGACCACCGCGGTCAGGTGAACGCGGTCCGAAACCTGCGCCACCTCGACATGGCGCATCCCGATCGACCCAGCTCCGACAATGCACAGCGGCAGCGGTGCGGCCATCACATCACCGCGCCGATCTGCCAGGGCACGAATTCGTAATCCCCCAACCCCTGCGCCTCGGATTTCGATGTTGTGCCCGAGGCCAGCTTTAGCCACGCCTGGTAGATCTCGCGCCCGACCTCCTCGACGCTGGCGCCGTCGGTCAGGATGCGCCCGGCATTCACATCCATGTCGTCACCCATGCGCTGGAACATTTCGCTATTGGTGGCAATCTTCAGCGTCGGCGCGGGCTTGGAACCGAAGGCCGAACCGCGCCCGGTGGTGAACACGACCAGGTTGCAGCCGCTGGCGATCTGGCCGGTCACGCTGGCCGGGTCATATCCGGGGCTGTCCATGAAGGTGAAGCCCCGGGCAGTCACCGGCTCGGCATATTTGTAGACCCCCATCAGCGGTGTCGTGCCCCCCTTGGCCGCCGCCCCCAGAGATTTTTCTAGGATCGTGGTCAGTCCGCCCTTCTTGTTGCCCGGGCTGGGGTTGTTATCCATGCTGCCCAGGTTGCGGGCGGTGTAATCCTCCCACCAGCGGATGAGCTCCAGCAACCTGTCGCCCACCTCGCGATTGGCCGCGCGGGCGGTCAGCAGATGTTCGGCACCGTAGATTTCCGGCGTCTCGGCCAGCACACCGGTACCGCCCTGTGCCACCAGAAGGTCGCAGGCATAGCCCACCGCAGGATTCGCGGTAATGCCGGACCACGCATCCGATCCGCCGCATTGCAGGGCCACCATCAGTTCCAAGGCAGGGCATGTCTGGCGCTCTACGTCATTGACCAGCGGCAGCATCGCTTCGATCTTGCGAATCCCCAGTTCGACGGTCTTGCGCAGGCCACCCACGTCCTGGATGTTCATGGTCTGGAACAGGGGGCCCGGCACCAGCCCGAAAGCCTCGACCAGCCAGTCGATCTGGTTCATCTCGCAGCCCAGCCCGGCCATCAGCACGCCGCCCACATTCGGGTGCCTTGCATAGCCCCACATCACCCGCTGCAGGGCCTCGAACCCGTCGCCGGACCCGGCCATGCCGCAGCCGGTGCCGTGAACGAAGGCTACCACGCCGTCCACGTTCGGAAAGGCCGCCAGCCGGTCGGGCGAGAAATGGGCAGCGATCATCCGCGCTGCCGTTGCCGAGCAATTCACCGAGGTCAGAACCGCGATGTAGTTGCGCGTGCCCACCCGGCCCGAGGCGCGCCGGTAGCCCATGAACGTATCGGCCTGTGCCGCAGTCGCCACCGGGGTCACATTGGTCGAGAATTCATATGCGGCTTCGACCGAGCGGAACTCCAGATTGTGGGTATGCACATGGGCGCCCTCGGCGATGTCGCTGGCGGCATAGCCGATCACCTGAGCGTATTTGCGCACCTTGTCTCCCTTGCTGATCGGCTGCGTCGCCAGCTTGTGACCGCGCGGAATAAGTTCGGCGGCGCCCGCCTCGCCCGGGGCAAGCTGGGTGATCGCGGTGACCACGTTGTCGGCCTCTGACAAGCGGATGGTTTTCATGGGCGGCCTCAGGCACAGGCCGGGCTGTCTGCCCGCCAACGGTGAATGGGAATATGCGGCTGGCCCGAAAGACGCGCCCGAGCGGCGACCCACATGTCGCGCCAGATGCGCCAGGCTTTCATCTCGGTTTCGGGCTTGGCGCGCGACCGGGCGACAAACTCGGGGAAATGCGCCCTGCCGGTGGGCTGTCCGGTCACATTGTAACGAATGTCGAAGGACCAGCGGAACCGGTCCGAGAGATTGTCGAGCGAGGCATGTGGCGTCAGCGGATGGAATATCACCGCACCCCCGGCCCTGACCGGCATGGGCCGGGCGCGGGACAGGTCCAGACAGCCATCGGCGATGGCGGTCTGCCGCCTTGGACAATGCGGGTACATCCGCGGCGTGCCGGGGATCGCCTGCAGACAGCCGTTTTCGCGGGTTGCATCCGAGATCGCCAGCCAGACGGTAATCATTTCGGTCCGGTCCCCCTCGGCATGGGCGACAGCCCGGTCCTGATGCCAGTCTGTGCCCGCCACATGGGCGCGGATCTCGTCGGGGCGGAGTTTGCGCGCCGGCGGTTTCAGGCGCACATGCTGGATCGGGTTCGAGGTGATCTCGGGGCCGATCAGGCATTCCACCAGATCAAGCAGTCGTTCACAGGTGATCATGTCAAAGACGGCCGGGCCGAAGTGAAACGGCGTGTCGGCCGTGATCGCGTCCCCCGGCAGCGAGATATCCATCGGTTGGAACCAGTCGCAGCCCGCCTTGTAGCTGGTCAGCAGCTTGTCCCAGAAATCCCGGCTCTGGGGCGCTGGTACGCGGCCCGCCCGGTGCCAGCCGTCATAGAGCGTATCGAGCAGCGTGGCGTATTCGGCGCGCAGCGATGCAAGTACGCCGGGTGGCAACACGTCCGGCACAACCAGCACTCCGTCGCGGGCGAAGGCGTCGATCTGGGCCTGGTCGAGCATGGTGTCCCTCTCACCGGCGGTTGAATTGAGAAGGGGCGGACGCCCGCCCCCTTCGCGATGTGGTCAGTGGCCGCGCATCACAGGAATAGCGTCACGATGGGCGGCCAGATCAGCAGCACGGAAAGCGCCAGAAGCTGCAGCACGATGAAGGGCAGGAAACCCCGGAAGATCGCCGTCAGTGAAATATGCGGCGGCGCCACCGATTTCAGGTAGAACGCGGCTGGGCCGAAGGGTGGCGACAGGAAACTGACCTGCATGTTCATACAGAATACCACGCCGAACCAGATCGCGACGTGGCGCGGGTTCAGCTCGCCCAGGACCCCGATCTCCTGTACCGGCAGTTTGAGGACGATGGGCAGGAAGACCGGCATGATCAGCAGCACGATGCCGATCCAGTCCATGAACATGCCCATGATCAGGAAGATCACCATCATCACCAGGATGATTCCCATTGTGGGAAGCTCGGCAGCGACGATCATGTTGGCCACGTAGGTGGGTCCGCCCGCCAGCGTGTAGGCGGCGGCAAGCGAGGCCGCGCCGATCGTGACCCAGATGATCGTGCCGGTGGATTTAAGCGTGCGCATCAGGCTGTCCCAGACGATTTCGAACGTCATTTCGCGACGGAACAGACCGATGAGGAATACCGCCACGACCCCCATGCCGGCGGCCTCGGTAATCCCGGTGATCCCCATGTAGATCGAACCCAACACCACGCCGATCACGATGATCGGCGGCACCAGCCCCTTGCCCATGCCCCATCCCTCGCGCGCGCGTTCCCGGCCCACGACGAACAGGATCAGGATCAGCGCCAGCACGAAGGCCCCAACGATGTAGGGTATGTCTGACACCATGCCGAGCGCGATCGGGTCGACCCCTTCCTGCACCGCGTTTTCCCCGGTCGCGGTGAAGAACATGGCGCGGAGGAACAGAAACCCGGTGATCCACAACGCGAAGCGCGACAGAAAACCGACGAATAGCAGGAATTTCTGCCTCCCCTTGGGGGCGTCCGGATCTTCCTCGGGCAGGGGCGCCAGTTCGGGGTTCAGATTGGTGCGGATGACGATGTAGAGAATGAAGAAGGACGCCAGCATGAACCCCGGCAGGAACGAGGCGGTGAACAGCGCCTTGATCGAGGTTTCCGTCACCAGCCCGTAGAAGATCAGGACGATCGAGGGCGGGATCATCGTACCCAGCGAGCCCGAGGCGCAGATCGTCCCGATGGCGAGGTTCTGATTATACCCAAGGCGCAGCATCTGCGGCAATGCGATCAGCCCCAGCAAAACAACTTCGCCGCCGATGATTCCCGACATCGCCGCCATGATGACGGCCATGATCGAGGTAACGATCGCGATTCCGCCCCGCGTGCGTGACAGCCACTGGTTAAGCGAATCGTACATTTCCTTGGCGATGCCGGAACGCTCCAGCAGCGAGGCCATGAAGATGAAGAGTGGCACCGAGATCAGCACGTAATTGGTCATCTGCCGATAGACGGCCTGCGCCAGTACCGACATCGGCCCGCTGCCGAAGCGCCCGAAAGATGCCTCGGGCCCGAATTTCATCACGATCACCGCCACGGCCAGAAACGCCGAGGCGAAACCAAGCGGCATCCCGATCGCCAGCAGAATGAACATGCCGATGAGCAGCAGGATCGACAGGGTGGCAACGTCGCCGACCTTCATCCAGGCGAACAGCTCGAGGAACTCCATCTACTTCTTCTCCAGCGTTTCGCGGATGTGCTCGATCTCGGACTCGTCGATATCGTCCAGCGGTGAGTGATGCTCCGGTTGCTTGTTCCAGTCGGCGATCAGGTTCGACACCGCCTGCAAGGCGACCAGAACGATGATGATCAGAACTGCCGGTTTGACGATGCCAGGAATTGGCGGATCCCAGGCCGTGCCGAAGGTTTCAAGCCGCAGGAACCGGCGTTTGGCATCGGCATAGTTTCCCCATACCAGCGCGAAGGTGAACCCGACGATCAGCAGTACTGAAAGGACATCTGCGGCTTTCTGCGCCCAGCGGGGCATGATGTCGTAGAATACGTAGATGCGAATGTGGCTGCGCTGCTGCATCGCGTATTGACCGGCGAAGAGGAAAACGAAGGCGGCAATCCAGAGCGACAATTCGTTTGCCCACAGGGTCGGGCGCGAAAACACGTAACGCGAGACCACCTCGTAGAACATCACGATCACGATCAGCGCGGTCAGGATCATCGCCATGCGCGACGTGATCAGCGACAGGAAATCGAAAAATCCCTCGGGTTCGTTCTCGATCTCACCGTGGAAATCGGACAGGTAGAGCGACGCGAAGAATACCGCGCCCGCAAGAGAGATCAGCATCGCCCAGACGATCGGCCGGCCCGAAGGGCGGATCATCTCGTGCATCCCGAAGGCCTCGTCGGAGAGGAGTCGGTTGACGACCAGCCATATATAAAGCAGCGCCACGATCCCCGAAAATACCAGCATCGCAATACGAACGGGCTGTCGAAACCTGCCAAGCCACACGCTTTCCTTTTCCAAGCTGGTTCTCCCCACCGTTCACGGATTTGCGCCGTCTTTTGGTCTGCGGGCAGGCCCCAATGCGGGGCCCGCCCATCGCTTTGCGTAGATCAGAGCGTGGTTTGCGCTAGTCGATCAAACCCAGCTTCTTCATGTATTCCTTGTGGCTTGCCAGGATCGCGCCAGCTTCCGGCGAGCGCGTGCCCCAGTCTTCCCACGCAGCCTGAGCGGCCTTGCGGAACTCTGCCCGGTCTTCCGGCGACCAGTCGTGCAGGGTCACGCCCTGCGTCTGCAGTTCGGATGCGGCGGCGTTGTTGTTCAACTCGTTCGACAAGGCGATCTGGAACGAGACCTTCTGCCAGGCCGTGTCGATGATCCGGCGCTGCTGCTCGGTCAGGCCGTTCCAGACGTCAAGGTTACACGACAGGTGGTCCGACGGCATCGAGTGGAACCCTGGATAGGTGGCGTGTTTCACGATGTCATAGAGGCCAAGGCCAACGTTGTTGTAGAGGCCCGAGGCGTCGGCACCGTCGATGATACCGGTTTCCAGCGCGGTGAAGATCTCGGTGAAGTCCATCACGATGGGCGACGCGCCGAGCTTTTCGAAGATTTCGGTTTCCATCCCCGGAGGCGAGCGGAACTTCCAGCCCTTGAGGTCTTCGAAACCGGCAATCGGCTTCGACGACGACAGCGATTCCTGGCCATAGATCGACCAGCCGATCAACTGCATGTTCTGCGCGTTATAGAGTTCTTGTGCCGCGGCATAGCCGTCACCGTAATAGAGCCATGAGTATTGCTGCCACGGGGTTTCATATCCGCCCATGATGTCCCCGACGAACTGGAAGGCCGGGTTCTTGCCGGTCTGGTAGGCGCCGCCGGTGGCGTCGCAATCGACGATGCCGTTGATCGCCGCGTCGAAAGTTTCGGTCGTGGCGACGACCGATGACGAATAGAACATCTCGACGGTGATCTCGCCGCCGGACATGACCTGCACGTCGTCGGCCCATTCCGCCAGCTGCTTGCCGGTCGGGTGCTCGGTTGCATAGTGGGTCTGAACCCGCAGGGTGACCGGTTCGGCCATTGCCGTCGCGGCCATCAGCGCGCTGGCGCCCGCAGCCATGAAAAAGGTGCTGAACTTCATATTTTCTCCTCCCTTGGCGGTGCCTGCGCAGCGCCGGTTTTCATAGTCGCGCATCCTCCGTTGCGCGTTACTGATGGTATACCATCTGACAGGACGGTAACGAATGCCGCCTCGACAATCAACAATTTTTGGTATACCAAATTTCAGAAAAGTCGGTTTTACATGCCCGCAACCACGTTGTTTAAGGGGCGGTGAAGATCGAACAGACAGGGCGAAGACACCGGATGACCGAAAATACGCTGGCAGAACAGATCGCCACGCAGCTGCGCAGGGATATCCTGCGAGGCAAACTGGTGCCCGGCACCTCGGTCAAGGAGCGCGACAACGCTGCTGAAATGGGGGTTAGCCGCACACCGATGCGCGAGGCAATCCGAATCCTCGCCAAAGAAGGCCTGGTGATTCTGCGACCCGCCCGCAGCCCGATCGTGGCCGAACTGACCCTGCAGGAGGTGGAAAACAACATCGAAGTTCTGACCGCACTCGAAATGCTTTCCGGAGAGCTGGCCGTGAAGCGCGCCTGCGATACCCAGCTTCAGGAGATCGCCGATATTCAGAACCGCATGGAACAGCTATATGACGATCTCGACATGGTCGATGTCTTCGAACTGGACATGGAATTCCACAAGGCCATCGTGCGCGCCGCGGGTAATCAGGTGCTGGTTGAAACCCACGGCGCCATCCTGGCGCGCCTATGGCGGGCGCGCTATCTGTCGGCCAGCCGCAAACGGTCCCGCGACCGGGTTCTGGCCCAGCACAATGCCATCGTGGCCGGGCTGCGTGCGCGCGACACGGAAGCGGTCCAGCAACATCTCCACAGCCACCTGGAGCATCTTGTCATCAACGTGCGCGACTTTTTCGAACACGGTCAGGAGGATCTGCCTCCGGAACCCACAAATCAACCGGCTGCCTGATCCCGGCCACTATCACTAGGGAATGTACACTCCATGAAACTTCTGCGTTTTGGCCCGCAGGGCCAGGAAAAACCCGGCCTTCTGGATAGTGAGGGACAGGTGAGGGATCTATCGGGCAAGGCGGCGGATTTCGCCGGTTCCGGGGTCTCGCCTGCGGCGCTCGACGCTATCCGCGGGCTAGACGTGAACAGCCTGCCGGTGGTGGCCGAACCGGGCCGGATCGGGTCTTGCCTGGCCTCGGTGCCGAATTTCTTGTGCATTGGATTGAACTACGCCAAGCACGCCGCGGAAACCGGGGCGGAACCGCCCAGGGAACCGATCATCTTTTCCAAGGCCAGCTCTGCGCTTTCCGGTCCGTTTGATCCGGTTGTCATCCCGCGCACGTCCACCAAGGCGGATTGGGAGGTCGAGCTGGGCGTCGTCATCGGGCGCGAAACGCTATATGTCAGCGAAGCCGACGCACTGAGCCATGTTGCCGGGTATTGCACCATCAACGATGTGTCGGAACGTGCCTTCCAGATCGAACGGGGCGGCCAGTGGATCAAGGGCAAATCCGCGCCGACATTCGGCCCCGCCGGTCCCTGGCTTGTTACCGCCGACGAGGTGGATGACCCGCAAAAGCTGGACCTCAGCCTGTCGCTGAACGGCGAGTTGGTTCAGAATTCCAACACCGACGACATGATCTTCGGTGTGGCCGAGATCATCTCGTACATGAGCCAATTCATGATGCTGCAGCCGGGTGATATCATCGCCACTGGCACACCTTCGGGCGTGGGTATGGGCATGTCGCCTCAACGCTTCCTGCAACCCGGCGACGTGATGGAGGTCAGCGTCGAGGGGCTGGGCAACCAGCGGCAGGAGGCGGTTGCCGCCCGATAGCGTCCGGTCCTCCCATGCCCCGCCCACCCAATCTCAACGGTTTTCTCTATTTCGAAACCGTGGCGCGGCGCGGCACGATCAGCCGCGCGGCTGAGGAGCTGTCGGTTTCGCCATCGGCGGTCAGCCAGCAGATCAAGCTTCTCGAGCAGCAGCTTGGCGTCAAGCTCTTCCGCCGTGACGGGCGTCTGCTGAGCCTGACGCTGGAGGGCGAACAGCTGTTCCAGACCGCCACGACGGCGCTGCGGATGCTTCGGGACGCCCGCAGGCATCTGGGCAAGACGCGCGAGACCTACCGCCTCAACCTGCGCGTCTCACCCAGTTTCGGTGTGCGGTGGCTGGGGCCGCGCCTGGCAGATTTCGTGGCCCGCTATCCCGATTGGGACCTGCGCGCCGACGCTGCCCCGGACCCGACCGATTTCGACCGAGAGGTGATGGATCTCGATATCCGCTACGGCACCGGTCAATGGGCCGGCTATCATGTGCGGGCGGTGGTGCAGGATCTGGTGCTGCCGCTCTGCAGTCCGCAATATCTGGCCAGCCTTGGTGAGCCGGGAACCCCCGGCGCGCTTCTCGACAAGGCCCTGCTGATCGACAGCGCGCGCGCCCTGTGTCAGTGGGATTTCTGGCTGCTGCACAACGGAATCCAAACCGAAGGCAACCGCAAGACCATTTTGATGGACCGCTCTTCCATGGCGTTGCAGCTGGCGCTGGACGGGGCAGGGATCGTGCTGGAATCGCTGGCGCTGGCGCAGAACGAGGTGGCCGAAGGCCGGCTGGTGCCGGTTACACCCGCCCTGCCAGTTCTGCGCTTTCCGGCCTATTGGGCGATCTGTCCGGCGCGCAACCTCAACCGCCGTGCCGTCCGGCGGTTTCTGGGCTGGCTGGACGAACAGGTTGCGGTGCACGAGAAAGAGACCGGCGCCATTCTTAATCGCCACGGGCTGACAATCGAGGATATCGATATCGAGGCGCGCTCGCCATCGGCGCAGCCAGGGTGAGCCCGGCTGCGCTCAGCCCGGCACGGGCCGATGCGCCTTGTCCAGCGCCTGCCAGAGGAAGGTCACGCCGATACCGGGCACTTCCGGCGCGACCGCCCGGTGATCCCGAAGTACCAGCGGCCGTTCCGTATAGCGGTCGATGGGAAAGGAATGGACCTCGAGCCATCCACCATGGGGCTGCGACGCCACCAGGCTGACATGCAACTCCTGCATCCCGTGGCTGCAGACCGGCAGGCCATGTGCGCGCGCACGCTCTGCCACTTGCAGCCAACCGGTAATCCCGCCGCAATTGGAGGCATCGGGCTGAATAAAGCCAAGCCCCGCCTGTTCGAACGCATGGTCGAACTCGTGGATGGTGTGCAGGTTCTCACCCATGGCCAGCGGAATCGAGGTCGCCGCGGCGATCTTGGCGTAGCCTTCGTAGTCATCCGGGATGGTCGGTTCTTCGAACCAGCAGATATCGAATGGCTCCAGCGCTTTGGCCATGTCGATTGCCTGCTGAACGCTCAGCGCGTAATTGGCATCCACCATGAAGGTCACATCCGGGCCGATCAGTTCGCGTACGGCACGCACCCGCTCGATATCCTCGGCCGGGTCCGGCTGGCCGATCTTGATCTTGACCGCGTCAAAACCGCGGCCCAGGTATTCGCCGATACCGGCGAGCAGCTTGGGCAGCGGAAAGTTCAGATCAATGCCACCGGCATAGGCGCGGCAGGTCTTGCCGGCACCGCCCGCCACCTGCCAGAGCGGTTGCTGCAACCGTTTGCAGCGCAGATCCCACAGCGCGATATCAACTGCCGAAAGGGCGAAGGACGCGATGCCGCCGCGGCCGACATAATGCACGTGCCATTGCATCGCCTCGTAAAGGCCCTCGACATCCTCCGCCTCCTGCCCGATCAGAAACGGGGTCAGATCATGCGTGATCATCGCGGCAATCGCTTGGCCGCCTTTGCCGCCGGTATAGGTATAGCCCGTACCCTCGGCCCCGTTTTCCAGCCGGATCGTCGCGGTGATCAGCTGGAAATGCGTGTGATCGCCATGTTTGGCATCCGTCAGGATCTCGTCCAGCGGCACGTTGAACAGGCGGCAGTCGATTTCCCTGATCCGGCTCATTTCCCGGCTCCTGTGGCGTGATGCCGTCAGTGAATGAGCGACCCGCCGTTCACATCCACCTCCGAGCCGGTCACATAGGCCGACAGGTCCGATGCCAGAAACAGCGCGCAGCCGGCCACGTCCGAGGCCTCACCCGCGCGGCCCATCGGAATGCCCGCCAGGATCTTTTCCTTCATCTCGGGCGTCAGCTTGCCCTGGGTGATGTCGGTGGCGATGAAGCCCGGGCAGATCGCGTTCGCGCGAATACCATCCGGCGCAAGCTCGCGCGCCATCGCCTTGGTCAATCCGAGGACACCCGCCTTGGCAGCCGAGTAATGCGGCCCGCCAAAGATACCGCCCCCCCGCTGGGCCGAAACCGAGGACATGTTGATAAGCTTGCCGCTGCGACGATCGCGCATATGCGGGATCACCGCCTGGCTCATGTTAAGCGTGCCGAGCAGGTTCACGTCCAGCACCGCATCGTAATTCTCGTGCTTGATGTCCATGATCCTGAGAGGCTGCGTGATGCCGGCATTGTTGACCAGTATGTCGATTTGTCCGAAGGCCTCAAGTACCGCCGCCACCGCGGCCTCGCAATCGGCCTTGCGGGTGACGTCGCAGGCCAGCCCGACATGGCCGTCGCCGATATTCGCAGCCGCGTCCTCGGCCTGCGCCGCCTCCAGGTCGAGGATCGCCACCCGGCAGCCATGCTCGGCAAAGAGCTGCGCCGTTGCCTTGCCCAGCCCTTTCATGCTGGCCGCGCCGGTGATGATGGCCGTCTGCCCGTCCAATAGTCCCATGTCTTGTTCCTCTCGTTCGGCGCCCGTGGCCGCTTAGCTTTCGTGTACCGGTTTGCCGGTCAATTTCTCGTAGGCACGGATCACCAGGCTGTCATCGCCGGCCCCGTGACCCATCGCGGAGGCTGCCAGAAACATCTGATGCGCGATCGCGGTCAGGGGCAGTGGCACGCCGTTTTCCCGGCCGGTCTGCAGCACCAGGCCGACATCCTTGACGAAAATGTCGACCGACGAGGTACAGTCGGGATCGGCCTGCATCATGCGTGGGCCGCGATCCTCCAGCATCCAGCTTTGACCGGCGGAGGTTGTCACGATTTCGAACAGTTTCTGCGGATCGCAACCTGCCTTGGCGCCAAGCGCCAGAAGCTCTGCGGCGGCGGCGATATGCACCCCGGCGGCCAGTTGATGCACCACCTTGTAGGTCGCGCCCATCCCCGGTGCGTCGCCCAGCCGGTGCACCGTATTTGCGACCGCCGCCAACACGGCCTCGGCCCGCGCAAAGGCCGCGTCCGGCCCCGAGGCCATGACCGTAAGCTGACCGGCATCCGCCCCTTTCTGCCCGCCCGAAACCGGCGCATCGAGCATCATGTGCCCGGCCTCCTCCAGCGCCGCGCCCAGAGCCCGCGCATCCGACGGTGCCACCGTCGAACACAGGATCACTGTCGATCCCGGGTCAAGCGCCGCCGCGGCGCCCCCCGCGCCAAACAGCACATCGTGCGCCTGCGCCGGGGTCTGGACCATCACCAGCAGCAGATCGCACCCCTGCGCCGCCTCGGCGGCGCTTGCCGCAGCTTTTCCCCCCGCCTTGGCGAGGCCCGACCGCGCGGTTTCTGACAGGTCAAAGCCCGTCAGGGCGATCCCGGATTTCAGGATATTGCGGGCCATTCCTTGCCCCATATTGCCCAACCCGATGATCGCGGTGCCGGCCATGTTCAACCCTCCAACCACAGCTTGACGCGCTGGGTGATCCGGCGCACCGACAGGCCATACTGATCATGCAGCGTCGGCAGGGCCCCGGCGTCCAGATATTCATCCGGCAGCGCGACTTGCCGGAAGGGCACCTGCACACCCTTTCGCATCAGCGCCGCCGCCACCGCCTCGCCCAGCCCGCCGGTGACCGAATGGTTCTCGGCGGTTACCACCAACCGCCCGCCCTTCGACGCCTCGGCGCTGATCGTGTCGGCATCGAGCGGCTTGATCGTGGGTGAATGCAGCACCGCGCAGGATACCCCGTCTCGGGCCAGCGCCGCGGCGGCGTCCAGCACGCGCATGGTCATGAAACCCGACGATATGAACAACACGTCCGACCCGTCGCGGATCACCTTGGCCTTGCCCAGTTCGAACTGATAGCCGTAGTCGCCCAGTACATCCGGCACCTGCCCACGCAGAAGCCGCATATAGACTGGCCCCGGCGTATCGGCGATGACCCGCGTCGCCTGGTCGATCTCGGTCGCGTCACAGGGGTCGATCACCGTCAGGTTCGGCATCCCCCGCATGATCGCCAGATCCTCGGTCGCCTGGTGCGACGGGCCATATCCGGTGGTCAGCCCCGGCAGCGCACAGACGATCTTGACCGGCAGGTTCTCCTCGGCGATAGCCATGGCGATGAAATCATAGGCCCGGCGCGCGGCGAAGACGGCATAGGTGGTGGCAAAGGGGGTAAAACCTTCGCGTGCCATCCCGGCGGCAGCCGACATCAGCAGCGCCTCGGCCATGCCCATCTGATAGAACCTGTCGGGATGCGCCTTGGCAAAAACATGCAGATCGGTGTATTTCGACAGGTCCGCCGAAAGGCCGACGATATCGTCGCGCGTTCTGGCCAGATCACTCAGCGCATGGCCGAACGGCGCCGCGACGGTCTTGCGCCCCTCGGCATCGAGCGAGGCGATCATGGCCGATGTGGTGAGCTTTTCGCCGCCTTCTGACACCGGCATGCTGCGCGGCGTGTATTTGGATTTGCGGCGCGACATCGAGGGGATGGTCATAGCGGTTTATCCTCATCCAGTATCGCCAGCGCCTTGGCCCATTCATCCTGTTCGACCCGTATGAAATGGTTCGACTCGCGCTCTTCCAGAAACGGCACGCCTTTGCACATTCTGGTGTTGCAGATGATCGCGCGGGGGCAGGGGGCGGGATGGTTACGGGCGTTGTCGAAGGCCGCCACAAGCGCTTCAAGATCGTTGCCGTCCACCTCCTGCACGTACCAGCCAAAAGCGGCCCATTTAGGCGCTTCCGCGCCGACGGCAAGCGCCGCCCGCGTCGGCCCGTCCGCCTGCTGGTTGTTGAAATCGACGATGGCGATGAGGTTGTCGAGCTGCCACTGCACGGCTGACATCACCGCCTCCCAGGTGGAGCCTTCGCCCAGTTCCCCATCCGAGAGCATGTTGTAGACAAAGGCCGGGTTCTTCTTGCGCTTGAGCCCCAGGGCCGCCCCCACGGCGATGCCCAGCCCATGCCCCAGCGAACCGCCGGTGATCTCCATTCCTGGCGTATAGGCCGCCATGCCCGACATCGGCATCCGGCTGTCATCCATGCCATAGGTCGGAATCTCATCCTCGGGCAGGATCCCGGCCTCGATCAGCGCGCCATAAAGCGCGATCGCATAATGCCCGATGGACAGGTAGAACCGGTCGCGCCCTTCCCATTCCGGATCGTCCGCCCGGTAGGTCATGGCATGGAAATAGGATGTGGCCAGCACATCGGCAACGCCCAGGGCCTGGCCGATATAGCCCTGGCCTTGCACCTCACCCATCAACAGCGCATTGCGCCGGATCGTCCAGGCGCGCCGTGCCAGGCTTACATTTGATCCGGATTTTTCGCGTCGGGTCTGCACGCCTTCTCTCCCACACGGCCGCTCTGGCCTCGTGGCAACACACCCGGCAGCGGGGTAAATGGCAAGCGACGATTCATTAACGTTATTTAAGTCAGGCTTAACGATTGTGTTCGAATTAGTTATGGTTCGCCCGGGCGGAGATTGGCTATTCTCCCTGTAAATCGTCACGCCAAGGATGCCCCAAGATGAACCTTTCCGCGTTACTGGCCGCCCGCGCGGCCCAAGGCAGACCCGTCCGCATCGGCCTGATCGGCGCGGGTAAATTCGGCTCGATGATCCTGGCCCAGGCCCGACATATCGAAGGCTACCACGTTGTCGGGATCGCCGATCTGGATGTAGGCAAGGCGCGGGATGCGCTGACCCGCGTGCATTGGGAGGCAGAGCGCTTTGGCGCAAAGTCCCTGGCCGATGCCTGCAAGACCGGCACGACTCATGTCACCGACACAGCCGCGGACCTCTTTGCCTTTGACGACATCGAGGTGATAATCGAGGCCACCGGCCATCCCATCGCCGGTATCCGCCACGCGCTTGCGGCTATCGACGCGGGCAAGCATGTGGTGATGGTCAATGTCGAGGCTGACGTGCTGTGCGGCCCGCTGCTTGCGGAAAAGGCCCGCGCGGCGGGGGTGGTCTATTCCATGGCCTACGGCGATCAGCCTGCGGCGATTTGCGAGTTGGTGGACTGGGTCCATGCCTGCGGATTCGAGCTGATCGCGGCGGGCAAGGGCATGAATTTCGCGCCGCCCTACCGCTATTCCACGCCCGATACCGTGTGGGATTTCTTTGGTTGGTCCGAGGAGGAGGTGGCGGCCGGCGATTTCAATCCGAAAATGTACAACTCTTTCACCGATGGCACCAAGGCCGCAATCGAGATGGCGGCGGTGGCAAACGCGACCGGGCTCGACTGTCCCGAAGACGGACTGGCCTTTCACCCGGCCGGGCTGCAGGATCTTGCCAATGTGTTCAGGCCAAGCAGCGACGGCGGACAACTGGAAAAGCCGGGCCTTGTCGATATTGCCGCCAGCCGCGAGAAAGACGGTCGCGTGGTGCTAAACAACATCCAGTGGGGCATGTTCGTCACCTTTCGCGCGCCTAATGCCTACAGCCGCGACTGCATCCGGCAATACGGGCTGCTGACCGATACATCCGGCTGGTACGGATCAATGTGGCGGCCATTTCACCTGATCGGGCTGGAAACCAGCGTCTCGGTCCTTTCGGCGGTTCTGCGCGGCGAAGCGACCGGAAGTTCAACCCGCTATCGCGCCGATGCGGTGGCCACGGCCAAGGGCGATTTCGCGGCAGGCGACATGCTCGATGGCGAAGGCGGCTTCAAGGTCTGGGCCAAGGCCATACCCGCCCGCCTTGCCGCCGCGCAGGATGCGCTGCCCATCGGCCTTGCGCATCACATCCGGCTCAAACGTGCTGTGAAGCGCGACCAGGTCATCACCCTCGACGATGTCGAGATCACCGATGACGCCGATATTTTCGCGATGCGCGAAGACCAGAAACGCATTCTTGACGGCTAAGGTCGGTTCCGAGGGGCTCAGAAACTCGCGCGGCGGATGATCTCGAATCCAAGATCGGTCACCGGGTCAGGCGGCGGCCCGCCATCCAGCCGCGCCAGCACGGCATCGGCGGCGACCTGGCCAAGCCGGTCGCGATCAACCCGCACCGTGGTCAGCGCCGGGTCGAGATCGCGCGCGAAATCCTGATCTCCGAAACCGATCACGGCCACATCCCCGGGGACACGCAAGCCGCGCGACCGTGCCTCGATCAACACGCCATGCGCCAGCTGGTCGGAGCTGCAGAAAATCGGACCGCGGGCAAACCCCTCGCGCTCAATCAGGGCGGTCAGCGCCGCCCGCCCCGCCGCGATGCTGGCCGCGCCATCCACACCCGCTTCGGGAACCGGCACACCGGTTTCGGCCTCGAACCGCTTGGCAAAGGCCTGACGGCGGCGGCCCGCGCGTTCATCCGCCGCGGTCACGGTCGCCGCCTGAGGGTACCCGGCTTCGAGCACGAAATCGGCCACACGCTGTGCAGCCCCGGCATGGCTGAACCCGACGCACAGATCAATCGGCGTGTCGGTCATGTCCCAGACCTCGACCACCGGGATACCGGCGCCCAGCAATTGCCGCCGTGACTGCGCGCTGTGGTGGATGCCGGTCAGCAGCATGGCATCCGGTCGCCGTGAAAGATGCGCGGTGATCAGCGCCTGTTCTTCTTCCGGGTCAAATCCGGTTTCAGACAGCAGCAGCTGGTAGCCAGCGTCGCGAAGACGTTCGCTGAAGGAGCGGATGAACGAGGAATAGACAATATTGGTGATCGACGGGACCAGCGCCGTCACCAGCCGCGACCGGTTCGAAGCCAGCGCGCCGGCAATGGCGTTCGGCACGAATCCTGTCGCCTCGATCGCCTCGCGGATCTTGCGCAGGGTATCGGGCGACACCTTGGACGGGTCCGACAATGCGCGCGACACGGTGACCTGGCTGACCCCGGCCATGCGGCCGACATCGGTCATCGTGACCCGCTTTGCAGTTTGTCCGTCCATGACGCTTTCCCGTACGTTGTCTGCACTTGTCCTATGGCCGCCACGTGTTGGCAAGTGCCGCTGTGATTCAGATGCTGATCCCGGTCTCCTTCTTGCGCCGCGACAGGTAGACCGAACCGATCAGAGAGCCGATGATCAACAGCCAAAGCACCACGGCAATCCAGCTCTTGGTGACAAAGATCGTGAGGTCGCCGAAACTTTCCAGGCTCTTGACGAAATACACCTCTGCCGATGGTCCCAGGATGAAGCCGATGATGAACGGCGCGACCTCAAGCCCCATTTTCACCCCCAGCCAGCCGAACAGGCCAAAGATCAGCAGCGTCCAGACATCGAACATGATGCCGTAGTTGATCGTGTAGGAGCCGATCACGCACATCATCAGGATGACCGGAAACAGGATATGCTTGGGCACGGTGACAACCAGCGCGAAATAGCGGATGGCGGCATACATCATGACGAACATGGCGACATTGGCAATCAGCATGGCGATGATCATCGCGTTCCAGGTATCGGGGTTGTTGCCGATGAAAAGCGGACCCACCTGGATACCCTGCAACGTGAATGCCCCGATCAGCAGCGCCGTGGTGCTGTCGCCGGGGATGCCAAGCGACAATAGCGGAATAAGCGCGCCACCGGTCAGACCATTGTTGCCCGACTCGGACGCAATCAGCCCCGAGGGTTCGCCAGTGCCAAACTTTTCGGGGTTTTTCGAAAACGTCTTGGCGTTGGAATAAGCTAGGATCGAGGCCGCCGAGCCGCCCACACCGGGTAGGATCCCGACGAAGGTACCAATGCCCGAGGAGCGCACCAGGTTCACGATCTGGCCCTTGAACACCGAAAAGGAAAATCGCGAATGTGCGCCAAGCTTGATGTCCTCGCGGCTCTGCCCCTTGGGCACGCCCTTCTCCGCTTCTTCGAGGATGGCCGCCAGGCCGAACAGGCCGATCAGCACCGGCAGCAGGGAAAACCCGGTTTCCAGCCAATAGTCCGTGCCCGGCGGCACAAGCCGCATCTTGCCATTGCCGCCCGACGAGATGTCATAGGTGCCGATGAGCGCGATGAAGATGCCAAGAAAGCCCGAGAAGATGCCCATCAGCATGTCCGAACTCAGGGCCGCCATGACGGTAAGCGCGAAGAGGATGATCAGGAATTTCTCGACGTAAGAGAATTCGATGGCGAAATCCGCCAGTGTCGGTGCGAACATGAACAGTACGAACAGGCTGACCAGGCCGCCGATCACCGACGCGCAGATGCCGATCCGCAGGGCCTTTTCGCCCTCGCCCCGTTGTGCCATCGGGTAGCCGTCGAAGGTGGTGGTGATCGACGAGGGCGTTCCGGGAATCCCCAGCAGGATCGCGGGAACGAGCCCGCCGGATATCCCGCCCACGTAAAGCCCCAGAAGCAGTGCAAGCCCGTTTTCAAGACCCAGCGAATAGGTCATCGGCAGGCAGACTGCCACGGCCATCGTGGCCGTCATGCCGGGGATCGATCCGAAGATGATGCCGATGAACGTCCCCCCAACGATCAGGGCAAGGAACAGGGGAGAGATGATCGAAAGGAGTTCCATGAAAGCCTCGTGTCAGGGCAGCGTCAAAAAGAAAACTTCGGCAAACAGCCACCAGACCAGAGCTGGCGCGATCAGCGCCACCGCCGCCATGATGGCAACCGCCCGTCCGGGCCACGCGTGCATGAACAGCAGGCCGATGGCAAAGACGAACGGAATCGAACAGAACAGGAAACCAAAGCCGCGATTGGGCCAGATATCCCCGACCGGCACCATCAGGATGAAATAGATCACAGTCAGCGCCAGCGTGCCCAATGTCCGGGGCTTGTCCATATCGCGCCAGAAGCCCGCCCAATGGGCGCCGGCCTGCGTGACCTGCCTCCGCCGGGTGATCAGAATTGTCAGGCCCAGAAGCCCGAGGATGACCGCGATCAGCATTGGAAAGATAAGGTGCGATGTCTCGAAATCGATGGAAACCTGGGTCAGTCGCGCCATGTTCTCCTCCCTCGCATGTGGTGTTGGCGGCAGTGCCCTGCCAGCCCGCCGCTACGGGCTTAATGGTTCCCTCTCTCGCGCATTGGCAGGGGTCGGGAACGTGACCCGGGCGTTGCCGCCCGGGCCGCCAGAGCGGTCAGGACCCGCCCGAAATCTCGGCGATCACGCCGGCATTGGTGTCGCGTTTACCCATCAGGTATTCGCGCGCTTCGGCTGAGGGCTTGAAGTTCGGAATGAAGAACGCGGCCTTCTGGCGCTCCTGGATGTCACCCTTTGCGAAGATTTCGGTCAGGGCGGTGTCGATCTGCTCGATAACGCCTTGGTCCATATCCTTGTTGAACAGGAAGAAGAATTCCTTGTCGAAGGTAAAATCCTGGCTTCCGTCAAGCGTCACAGAGGTTTCGGGCGAGGCGAATTTAAGAAGATCGTCGCGGGTGGTGTTGCCCATGCCTTCTGCCGGCGCCTGGGCAAGGGTTTCGCCGCGCGCCGTGATCCAGACAAAGCGCATGCCCTTCTCGTCACCGGCTTCAAGCTGGGTGAATTGCTCGTTGGCCTGGATCGACCCGTTGATCACGTCGGCCAGATCGTCCCACATCGCCTGATTCTTGTCGGATTGCGAGCCGGTATTGACCGCCACGATGTTTTCTTCCGACCCCGGGTTCATGACCCGCGCGGCATTCTTCATGGCGGAAAAACCGATCTCGGAAACGCCGCCCGGCTGAATGGCCACGCGCACTTTCTCTCCGGCCGCGGCCGCGGCAAAGATGTCGTCCATCGTCTGATACGGGCTGTCGGCGGGTACCAGATAGGCGTTGCCCGGATTGATCGCCACGGTGGCGCCCACGGTGTAATTCGCGAACGGATCGCTATAGCCTTCGCGGCCATAGAGCTGACCCAGGTAGGACTGGTCGTGGAAGATCATGATCGTGGTGCCCCGGCTGTCGCGGTCCAGCGCCTTGAAGGCGGCAGAGGCGCCAACGGCGTCGACCTTGATGTTGATGCCCAGATGCTCGGCCAGCGCCTCGGCGATGATCGCCGAGTTCTGATAGGTGTCTCCGCCGGTAGATTTGGAGCCGATCACCATGCGCACGTTGCGCGGCAGTTCCTGTGCGGCGCTGGCAAGCGGCTGGGCGATCAGTGCGGCGGCGCTTACCGCCGCCAGAAGGGTTCTGCGAGTAAAGGTCATGATTTCCTCCCTTGCGGCCGCGGGGCGACCTGAGTTTGACGATCAGGGCGCCCTCCCCAGGCGCCCGGCGCGACTCGCCACTTGGCGATGTATGCGCATACATACTCTTGAACACATCACATGGTCCCTTGTCAACAGTGTTAATTTAGAAAAGAAAAGAGCAGAAATTGTTGAGATGAGGCGTTGACAATCAAGAATGTATGCGCATACACAATGAGTACGCCAGAAGGAGAACAGCATGAAGGACACGGCCCGCAAGACGCCCGGTGATCTGCGCAGCGCGCACTGGTTCGGCCCGGATGACCTGCGCAGCTTCGGCCACCGGTCGCGGATGATGCAGCTGGGCTACTCCGAAGAGGAGTTCCGCGATCGTCCGATCATCGGCATTCTCAACACCTGGTCTGAATTCAACAGCTGTCACAGCCATTTCCCCGAACGCGTCAAGGACGTTAAACGCGGCGTTCAGCTGGCCGGTGGCCTGCCGGTGGAAATGCCCGCCCTGTCGGTCGATGAAAGCTTCACAAAGCCGACCTCGATGCTCTATCGCAACATGCTGGCGATGGAGACCGAAGAGATGATCCGCGCGCATCCGCTTGATGGCGTGGTGCTCATGGGCGGTTGTGACAAGACCACGCCGGGGCTGGTGATGGGGGCGATCACCGCCGGCGTGCCGATGATCTACCTGCCTGCCGGACCGATGCTGCGCGGCCACTACGCGGGCAAGATCCTGGGCTCTGGATCGGATGCGTGGAAATACTGGGACGAACGCCGCGCGGGCAACATCAGTGACGCGGAATGGCTGGGCATCCAGGGGGGGATCGCCCGCTCGGCCGGGACCTGCATGACCATGGGCACTGCCTCGACCATGACCGCGATCACCGATGCGTTGGGGCTGACGCTGCCGGGCGCCTCGTCGATTCCCGCGGTCGATTCCGGCCATCAGAGGATGGGCGCGAATTGCGGCCGCCGGATCGTTGGGATGGTGTGGGAGGATCTGACGCCCGACCGGATCGTGACCGACGCATCGGTGCGCAACGCTGCCATTGTCGCCATGGCGACAGGCTGTTCCACGAACGCCGTCGTGCATCTGATTGCCATGGCCCGCCGCGCGGGTGTGAACCTGACGCTGGACGACATGGATGCCCTGGGCCGCAGCACGCCTCTCATCGCCAATGTCCGCCCTGCGGGCAAGGATTACCTGATGGAGGATTTCTTTTATGCCGGTGGCCTGCGCGCGCTGATGAAGCAAATGCAGGAACAGCTGGACACAACCTGCCTTACCGTCACCGGCAAAACCCTGGCCGATAACCTGCACGGTGCCGAGGTTTACAACGATGACGTGATCCGCCCGCTTTCCAATCCGGTCTATCACGAAGGATCGCTTGCGGTGCTCAAGGGCAATCTTTGCCCGTCTGGCGCGGTCATCAAGCCTGCCGCCTGCGACGCGAAATTTTATCAGCACGAGGGTCCGGCGCTGGTTTTCGACAGTTATCCCGAGATGAAGGCGGCGGTCGATGACGAAGATCTGGAGGTCACGCCCGATCACGTGATGGTTTTGCGCAATGCCGGGCCGCAAGGCGGGCCGGGCTTTCCCGAATGGGGCATGTTGCCGATCCCCAAGGCGCTGATCAAGCAGGGCCACCGCGACATGCTGCGGATATCCGATGCGCGCATGTCGGGCACGTCTTATGGCGCCTGCATACTGCATGTCGCACCCGAAAGCTTCGTCGGCGGGCCGCTCGCCCTGCTCAAGACCGGCGATACCGTGCGGCTGGACCTGCCGAACCGACGCCTCGACATGCTGGTGCCCGATGAGGAGATCGAGGCGCGGCGCCAGGCCTGGACACCGCCGGAGGCACGGTTTCAGCGCGGCTGGGGCTGGATGTTCTCGCGCCATGTCGGCCAGGCCGATACCGGCTGTGATTTTGACTACCTGCAGGCGGGCTTCGGCGAGGCCGCGGGCGAACCGGATATATACTGATGACCCATGACCTCAATCAGGCGCTGGCCGGCATCTCCGGCATTCTCGTCACCCCCTATGACGATGCTGGTGAAGTTGCGCCCACCAGGCTGAGCCCGATCATTGACCGCGCGCTTTCGGCGGGTGTGCACATGCCGGTCGTCAACGGCAATACCGGGGAATTCTATGCCCTCACCACCGATGAGGCCTGCACCATGGTGCGTGAGGTGGCCGGGCTGCTCGGTGATCGCGCGCCGCTGCTGGCCGGTGTCGGGCGCGGTATCCGCGATGCCTGCCGTCTGGCGAGGGTTTCGGCCGATGCCGGGGCGGCCGCGCTGATGATTCACCAGCCGCCCGATCCTTTCGTCAGTCCGCGTGGCACGGTCGATTATCTCAAGGCGGTGATTGATGCGGGCGGCGGGTTGCCCGTCATGCTGTATCTGCGCAACGACGCCATCGGCACCGGGGCGATCGCAGACCTGTGCGCACTGCCCGGGGTAAAGGGCGTGAAATGGGCCACGCCGAACCCGCTGAAACTGGCCGAAGCAATCAATGCTTGCGATCCCGGCATTACCTGGGTCGGTGGTCTGGCCGAGGTTTGGGCGCCGCCGCTTTACGCTGTCGGTGCGCGTGGATTCACCAGCGGGCTGATCAATGTCTGGCCGGAACGATCGGTCGCGATCCATGCCGCCTTGGCCGGAGAAGACTATGAGCAAGCCAATCAACTCATCGCCGGGATGCGCGCCTTCGAGGACATCCGGGCGGAAGAGCTGAACGGCACCAACGTGACCGGCGTCAAGGCGGCGCTGCTGGCGCAGGGCCACGATTGCGGCCCGACCCGCCCGCCTTCTGCCTGGCCCCTGACCGAGGCGCAGCAGGCCAAACTGGATCGTTTTCTGGCTGCCAACGGCCTGATCTGACACGAAGAGAGGAAAACAGATGCCCGACGAAACATTCAGCCCACATGGCAAACACCTGATCGCGGGCGATTGGGTGGCGGGCGATGCCACGTTCACTTCGGAACCCGCCCATGGCAAGGCATACCGGTTCAGTGTCGGCACTCCGGCACTGGTCGACAAAGCGGCTGAGGCGGCTGAAGAGGCGTTCTGGTCCTACGGTTATTCCGGGCGCGAGGCGCGCGCGGATTTCCTCGAAGCCATCGCCGATGAAATCGACGCACGGGACGACGCGATTACCCTGATCGGCTGTCAGGAAACCGGCCTGCCCGAAGCCCGGTTGCAGGGCGAGCGTGGCCGAACCGTGGGCCAGCTGCGCCTGTTCGCTGAGCATATCCGCAAGGGCGACTATCTGGACCACCGCCACGACGCGGCACTGCCGGATCGCGCGCCCTTGCCTCGGCCCGACCTGAAGATGGTGCAACGGCCCATCGGGCCAGTGGCCGTCTTCGGCGCGTCGAACTTCCCGCTGGCCTTTTCGACGGCGGGGGGCGATACCGCCTCGGCCCTGGCCGCTGGCTGCCCCGTGGTGGTCAAGGGGCATAGCGCCCACCCGGGCACCGGCGAGATCGTGGCCGAAGCCATCGCCGCGGCCATCGCAAGATGCGGCGTGCATCCCGGCACGTTCAGCCTGATCCAGGGCGGCAAGCGCGACGTGGGTCAGGCGCTGGTGCAGCATCCGCTGATCAAGGCGGTGGGGTTCACCGGTTCCCTTGGCGGGGGTCGGGCGCTGTTTGATCTTTGCGCCGCGCGTCCCGAACCGATCCCGTTCTTCGGCGAGCTGGGCTCGGTCAACCCGATGTTCCTGCTGCCCGAGGCGGTCAAGGCCCGGGGGTCACAGATCGGAGAAGGCTGGGCCGGATCGCTCACCATGGGGGCGGGCCAGTTCTGCACCAATCCAGGCATCGCCGTGGTTCAGACCGGCCCCGAGGGCGACGCCTTCGTGCAAGCCGCCGCCGATGCGCTGAGCGAGGTGCCGGCGCAATCCATGCTGACCGACGGGATCGCCGAGGCCTACAGGAAGGGCAAGACCCGGTTCGACACCCGCAACGCGGTACGCCCGGTGCTGTCCACCGACAGCGAAGGACGCAGCGCGTCACCCAACCTCTACGAGACAAACGCACGGGACTACCTTCAGGATCATGCCCTTGGCGAAGAAGTCTTTGGCCCGTTGGGGCTTGTTGTGCGGGTTTCCGGCCCGGATGAGATGGCAACCCTGGCGCGCGGCTTCGAAGGACAGCTGACCGCGACGCTGCACATGGATGAGGGTGATACCACCCTGGCGCAGCGCCTGATACCGATCCTGGAACGCAAGGCGGGGCGGCTTCTGGTCAACGGATTTCCAACCGGGGTCGAGGTCTGCGATGCGATGGTTCATGGTGGCCCTTACCCGGCCTCGACGAATTTCGGTGCGACCAGCGTTGGCACCCTTGCCATCCGCCGGTTCCTGCGCCCCGTTTGCTATCAGAACATGCCCGACGCCCTGCTGCCGGGCGACCTGACCTGACGAAGGAACACTGCAATGAACCAGGAAATCCGTGAGAAACTGATGGGCGTATCCGTGGCCACGCTGGCCACCGCTCTTTACAAACGCGGTCTGCGCAACCAGGTGATCCAGGGCGTGCACCCGGTGGGCTGGAAAGGCCGGAACATGGTCGGTCCTGCCTTTACGCTGCGCTACATGCCCGCGCGAGAGGATCGCAATCAACTGACCGAGTTCCGCAACCCGGACCACCCGCAGCGCGTCGCGATCGAGACCTGCCCAGAAGGTCATGTACTGGTCATGGACAGCCGCAAACAGGCAAACGCCGCCTCGGCCGGTGACATCCTGATCACCCGGCTGATGAAACGCGGCGGTGCGGGCGTCGTGACCGATGGCGGCTTTCGTGATGCCGCCACCATCGCCGGGCTGGACATCCCGGCCTATCACACGCGTCCATCCAGCCCCACCAACCTGACCAATAACGAGGCCATCGCCATCAACGAGCCGATCGGTTGCGGCGATGCGCCGATCTTTCCCGGCGACATCATCGTCGGCGATGCAGATTGCGTGATCGTGATTCCGGCTCACTTGGCGGAAGAGGTCGCCGACGAGGCCGTTGAGATGACCGCCTACGAGGATTTCGTGCTGGAGCGCGTGAAGGAGGGCGAGGCGATCATCGGCCTCTATCCCTGCACCAAAGACGAACATAAACGCGCTTTTGAAACCTGGCGCAGGCAAAACGATCGTTAGCCTTCCGCGCGGGGGCCGTATTGGATGCAGACAAGAGGTCAGGGTTCCTTGCCGATGATCGACGCCCGCGCGCCAGCCATTGCGCATAGGTCTTGACCAAGGGTCAAACGGTTGCCGGTCAATTGATCTGAGATCACCCAATCCACCGGATGGCAGTTTGCAAAAAATGGTCTTATTAGAGAGCTATGAATATCCTTGGAATGAGCGCCAGAGCGGACAAGGCGGCAGGGCTCTTGCTTTGCATGATCACGGTGCTCGTTATTTGCAAGGAATGGGGATTGGCGTCATGGACGCAACCGGCAAAGCCGATACTCCTGTTGGCCCTCATCCTGATCTTGTTTGTTCAGGTCCGGTTGTCCCGGAAAGCTTTTGTTGCGGTCGCCGTGGCGATCAGCATCGCATTGATGGTAACGAATCCGGATTGGCTGGCAATTGTCCTCCGTGGGTTGGAAACGGCAGCATTCATCGGCGCATTTTTTGCGGCTCTGTCGACACTGCGTAGCGTGGCAGAGGCGTCACCCGCGATCCAGCGCGCGGGTACATTCCTTGCCGGGCAGCCACCGGGCAGGCGCTATGCTGCGCTGACCGTGGGCGGGCAGGCATTTGCATTGCTTTTGAATTACGGATCGCTGCAGCTTCTCGGTGCGCTGGCGACGGCCAACGCCAGAACAGAACCCAATGACGAGATCCGGGGGCACCGGATCAGGCGGATGCTCCTGGCCATTCAACGCTCTTTCGTCTCAACCTTGCCGTGGTCGCCTCTTTCTTTCGCGATGGCAATCTCGATCAGTGTCATACCGGGCACAAGTTGGTCGCAGGCGCTTGTGCCGGGATTGGTGTCTTCTTGCCTGCTGGCGGGTATCGGATGGGCGCTTGATAGCCTCTTCAAGCCACGCCTGACAGTAACGCCTATGCGAACCCAGCCCGAAGGCACATGGTCCACGATGTTGCCGCTCGTGGCTCTGCTGGCGGTCCTTGTTGTCGGCGTTGTCGTGCTCAGCGCGCTGACAGATGTCCGGATCGTCGGGATCGTCGCGGTCCTGGTACCCTGCATCGCCTTTGTCTGGATGCTCATTCAGCACAAGGCTGACAGACCGCTCGCCATCACGGTTTCCCGCTTCAAGACATATGTACTCCACGAACTACCCGGCTATCGGGGAGAGCTTATCCTGTTGATGATGGCAGGCTATATCGGCACGACCGGCTCACAGCTTTTCGAACCGCTGATGCTTGGGATCGGGTTCGACCCGTCGCTTCTGCCGGCTTGGGTGATACTCGTCTCATTTGTCTGGATCATACCGCTGGCGGGGCAGATCGGAATGAATCCGATTCTGGCGGTCACGCTTATTGCACCGCTTATTCCCGGTGCGGCGGAACTTGGGGTTCAGCCCACCGCCATTGCCGCGGCCTTGACCGCCGGTTGGGCGTTGAGCGGCGCAAGCTCACCTTTCACCGCGACGACCCTTTTGATTGGGTCTTTTGCCGGTATCAGCGCACTCCGTGTCGGGCTGGTATGGAATGGGGCCTATACGTTGATTTGTGGGGTTGCATTGTCACTTTGGGTCGTAACCTACGCGTTTGTGTTTTGAGCCAGTCGAGTGGCAGGCAACCTCTGAGCGGCTTTTGTTATCGGTTCGGCTGCAATGTTGATTTGCGATTGCCCCGTTTTCCGGCCGACATGTGCCCGCCCGGCGTAGCATGGCAGACCCAATCGGCCGCGTAGGCACATTGGCTTTGGCGCGGGTCCAGCAGTGGGAACGCCCGAATTCGGTCAGGGGTGCGCCGGCGTCCCAACCGGAAGACAGCCCTTTCGTCCCGGTTATCAGACGGCGGACACCGACCCCCGGACTGGCGCGGCGTTGGCACTCGCGGGGTTAGAAGCAGGCGAGGGTTTGGGCCCGCCGGTGCAGAAGGTATCCACCATCGCGGAAAAGCTGTCGGACACCCACTGGTTGATCTCACGAGATCGGGGCAGGTTCGGGGCGGAATCTTCCATCGCGTGGAAAGTCTCGGCGAAGACCTTGAACACGGCCGTTCCGCCCGCGGCGATCAGCCGGTCGACGAAATGCTGATACTCGGCAAAGATGATGTCGTGATTGCCGACAAATCCCAGCAGCGGCGGCAGGCCTGACAGGTCGGCCGCGCGCGCGGGCACGGCGTAGGCGGGGATCTCGTACCGTTTGCGGGCGCGGATGTCCTTCAGATACAGGTGCCAGGACAGCACAGAATTGGTCACGTTCCAGGTCAGCAGCTTCTTGTCGAGCTGCGGCCAGTTCGATGATCGGTCGTCGATCATCGGGTAGAGCGGCATGACAAAGGCAATCTTTGCGTCACCACAGTCGCGCGCCCGCAGGGCACAGGACAGGGCCAGCCCCCCGCCCGAGCTGTTGCCGGCCAGGATGATGTCCCCCGACCCGCCCAGCTTGGCCGCGTGTTCGCGCACCCAGAGCACCGTGTCATAGCAGTCGTCATGTGCCGCCGGGAACGGCGCGTCGATGGACACGGTATAGGCCGGGGCCACCACGATACAGGGGCGCGATTCCATCAATCGCCTGTAGAATGCGTGGTGCCGTTCGGGCCAGCCGGTGGCGAACCCTCCGCCGTGAAAGCTGACGACGATGGGCAGGTCGCGCGCATCACCTTTGGGTTTGTAGACCCGCGTGCGAATGGTGCCCTGACCGTTGCTGCGCGGAACCTCGACCGTCTCGTTCACGCACCCATCCAGCACCTGCTTGGCGCCTTTCTTGGCCCCCATGCGCGACAGCCTCAGCCCTGTCTGGCTGCGTACCAGAGCCATCGCGAATTTCTGACTTGCGGGTCGAATGTCTGGCTGTGCCATGTTGCCTCCGATGCACTCAAATCCGTGGCTGTTTGCCAAGCCGGTGAAAACAGGGCGCATCTGCCTCTTGCGGATGCGCCCGTTTGGTAATGGGTCGGCTACTCTGCCAGGGTGGCCGGCTTGACCCAGCCCTGATCCGGGGCGCGCTCATCACCTGACGAGAATTTCAGGGTTCCCACCAACCAATCCGTGATCGGGAAGGTCACATTGAAATTCGCATCGTGCATCAGGTCACGGTTGTGGTGCACCGTGTGAAACAGGCGCAGGTATTTCCAGCCGGGGATTGCAAGAAATACACGCTCGGTCCGGGTGCCGCGCGGGACGTGATAGCTGAAATGCAGCAATTCATAGAGGAAGTATTGCGAGATCGTCACCGTGCCGAACAGCAGGCCCACATTCACGTTGAACAGCCATGTCAGTATCAGCCCGCCCGGAATCGCCACCAGAACGGTGAACAGCACGATTAGATAAATCGGAAAGATCACCACGCGCCAGTCCAGAACCATCTGAAAGGCCATTGCGTGTTCTTCGAAGAACGTGTGATGATCGCCGGTGTGACGCTGGTAGAACAGCTTCATCAGCTTGGTTTTCTGATGGCCAAACCAGCGATGCCCGGCATATTCGCCGATATTGCTCGCCAGGAAGGCAGCGGGGACAATCCAGAGGTCCGTCCAGACAAAGCCATTCAACTGGGCCAAGGCCCACCACATCAGGCAACCTGCTGTCACGCATAGTGTGATCATGTGAATCCAGCCGCTGTAATAGGGGCTGATGGCCGCGCGGTATTTGGCGCGAAACTTTTCGCGAGATTCGTCGCTCATGCCAGAAATCCTCCCAAATTCTTAGCTGCCAAGAACTATTGCGACGGAATAAAATAAAGTCTAATTTAAAAAAGATAAGGTAAATATGCCTGTAAGGAATATCTTGATTCATGTTGAGAAATCAGGATCTTAACCTGCTGCCAATCTTTGACGCGCTTGTGCAGGAGCAGCAGCTTTCCCGTGCCGCCGAGCGGTTGTCGATGAGCCAGCCCGCCGTCAGCAAGGCGTTGAAGCGGTTGCGGCTCAGTTTCAAGGATGAGCTGTTTGTACGAACCAGGCGCGGCCTCAAACCGACGCCCCGCGCGCTAAGGTTGCACAATACGCTGGCGCCGGCGCTGAACGTGATCCGGCAGAGCTATGACGCCTATCCGTTTTCGCCGGAACAGGTGGACCGGGCGTTCGATGTCACGATGAACAGCACGGTCGAACTGGTCGCGATGCCCATTATTGCGGCGCATCTTCACCGTGTGGCGCCCAGGGCGGTTGTCCAGGTGCATCCCGACTACCTGCCCGACATCCCCACGCGCCTGAAAGACGGGCGGCTGGATTGCGCCGTCGAATTCGTGGACCTGCCCGATGACCAGTTCGACAGCCGTTTCATGGTCGAGGAAACGCTGGTCACGATCTGCGCGCCAGATCACCCGAAGGCAGGACAGAGGCTGTCGATCGACGAATTTCAGGCGTTGCCCCATGTTTCGGTCATGCCGCGCGCAAGCTTGATGCCTTCGCAAAACAGCCGTCAACTGACCCCCATCGAATTCCTGCTGGGCTCGCGACTGCCCAAACGCAATGTGGTCATGCAGGCTTCGAGCTTTGTGGCGGTGCCCGGCATCGTGGCGGCCTCGGGTATGATCGCGATCATCTCGAACAGGCAGGCGGCGCCGTTCATCCGGGCGGGAAAGCTGGCCACCCTGGAGCTACCTTTCGAAAGCCCCACGCTGAAACTCAGCTTGTATTGGCATAAATCGCGCAACAGCGATCCCGGGCATCGGTGGTTTGTGGAGATGATCTCGAAACTGTCGGCAGAGCTCTGAGATGCGTGATTCCGGAGCGTCTAGCCGTCGATCATCACGCCGTAGGCCGTCCTGAAGATTTCCGGCATACGCGCGGGCCGACCGGTGCTCAGCTTCGTGCAAACATAATCGGATTTCGCGCGCAGGATCGTCTTCTGGTCTTGCAGCCGGATCACCTGGAAGACGCGACTGGCGCGCAGCCTTCCGTCATTCGCCGAGATCCAGTTACAGACAACGACTTCATCGCCAAGAAAAGCGGATGAGATATAGTCGATCTCATGCCTCACGACGGCCATTCCCCTGTCCAGTTCAAGACAGGCCGGCTCGCTCAGGCCCACGGACCGGGTGTGTGCCCACACCGTCGCATCCAGCCATTTCAGATACACGGCATTGTTCACGTGACTGAATCCGTCAAGATCATCTTCGGTCACAGTGAAGCTCTTCCAGAACGGATCCGGATGATCTGCGAGGTCCGGTAGGCTTTGGGTCAGCGAAACGTCCATGATCCTGTTCCTGTTTCGTCTATACACCAACGATACCGACAGCCCTTACAGCCACATGAACAGCCGCCGCAGCGGGGCGCGTGACACGCTGCCCCTCAGCCCGACCGGGTGCGCAAGCCGTCGGATCAGGCGCGAACGCGCTTGACGGCCTTGCCGTTTTTCCAGAACCTGTACATCACTTTCAGCGCGGGCCAGACGCCATCGGCCTTCGTTTGCACCTTCTTCCCGCGCGAGATCCGTTCGATCTGCATCGTGTACCAGCTGATCTCCATGATCGCCATTGCGTCGATCTTCTTGATGCCCGAACGGATCGGTGCCACCGGGGACACGTGCTTGGGGTTTCGTATCACATGGGTGCCGAACTTGGCGTCCACCGCGAACGGCCGCGCCACGCCTGCCATGTCAATGGCACCCGAGGCCAGCGCTTGGCTCATACCTTCCGATGACCGGAAACCGCCGGTCACGACCAGTGGCGTTTCGATCTGCTTTTTTACCTTCTCGGCATATTCCAGGAAATACGCCTCGCGTTTCCGGGTGCTTTCCTTCTTGGCCTCGGCCTTGCCCTTGCGGTTCACCGGGTTCTCCCAGCTTCCGCCCGAGATTTCGATCAGGTCCACGCCCAGCTTGTCCAGGCGCTTGGCGACCTCGATGGAATCCTCTTCGGTGAACCCACCCTTCTGGAAATCGGACGAGTTGATCTTGATGCCGATATTGAACCCGTCGCCCGTGCGCGCCCTGATGCTGTTGTAGATCTCCTCGACAAAGCGGAAGCGGTTATCAAAGCTGCCACCCCATTTGTCCGTACGGCGGTTGTGATGCGGTGACAGGAACTGGCCGATCAGGTACCCATGCGCGCCGTGCAACTGAACGCCGGTGAACCCGGCCTCTTCCAGACGGGCCGCGGCTTCGGCGAAGCGGTCGATGATGTCCTCGATCTCGGCCTCGGTCAACGCGCGCGGCGGCACGAACAGGTCATTCTCGATCGGCACGACCGAGGGCGCAACGGGCGCGTCATTGACCATCTTGGGCGATTGTTTGCCCGGGTGGTTCAGCTGCGGCCAGATATGGGTGTTGGTCGCCTTGCCTGTCGCCGCCCATTTACGCAGCAGGCCCGTGTTGCTTTCCAACAGGGCGTCCACGACCAGCGGTTCGTTCATGTGCTTGCCGTCAACCATCATGTTGCCGGTAATCATCAGGCTCGCGCCACTATTGGCCCAGGCCTCGTACAGCGACACGTGTTCTGTTGTGACCTTGCCATCCGCCGTGGCCAGGGCCTCGTTCATCGACGCCTTGCAAATCCGGTTGCGCAGAACCGTGCCCGATCTGAGTGTCAGGGAATCCCCAAGCGTTGCCATTCGTTTTCTCCGTTTCTGGCGAATCCTCCGACCTGCGGAGGGTTCCGTGTTGCAGGGCCAGGTCGCGCCTGGCGGGGTTGGTCAGGATGACGCGGGCGCCATCCCTGCTTGTGAGTTCTCGGCCCCGTCGATCCGGCGGAACAGCAGGATCGCGGGCAACGCAACGACGTACATGGTGATCGAATAGAGCCCCGATGGCAGCGCCAGTTCGCTGATGCCCGCGGTCGTGCCCATGATGGCGCCGGCCAGCGCCACGCCCAGCGGTGAATTCTGGATGCTGGTTTCGATCGACAGCGTCTTGGATTGGGTGCGGCTGACGCCCAGCAGGCGCCCGGCGCCCCAGCCCATCACCATCAGCACGAAAGGCAAGAGCAGAAGCGCGGGCCCCATCATCTCGAAGGTGCGCGCGACCAGATCCCAGTTTCCGACGAACAGGAAGACCAGCAGGATCAGCCACAGGATAACGGCCAGGTTGCTCAGGAACTTCTCGACACGGATGGAAAACGCCGCGAAGACGTGGCGCACAAGAACCCCGGTCATCACCGGCACCGTGGTCAGAACGAAGGTAAAGACAGCCAGGTTCGAGATCGAGAATTCCGGCGCAGCTTCACCCATGAAATGGACAATCGCCAGCGCGGCCAATGGCGGCACGGTCATGAAGGCGATCAGGCTGGTCACTGCGGTCAGCGACACCGCCAGCGCCAGATCGCCGCGCGCCAGCTTGGTTATCACGTTGCTGCTGACACCGCCGGGGCAGAACGCCACTAGCATCGCGCCCGCGGCCAGAACCGGCGGCAGGTCAAAGCCTGACACGATCCCGAAGGCCACGATGGGAAGCAGCACAATCTGGCATACGATTCCGATCAAAAGCGCCTTGCCGCCTCGGAAAACCCGTCCGAAATCCGCCAGGGTCAGCCCCAAACCCAGCGAGAACATGATGAACGCCTGCGCCGCAGGCAAGATCACTTGAATTGCAAAATCCATTTCTTTCCTCCCAGTGCGACAGCGCCGATGCCCGGCGCTGTGCTGTCTCTCTCGGGCGCTAGGCCCGCCCCGGTTCGATGAAATCCACCGCGAAGGTGTAGTTTCCGAGTGCGTGGCGCATGTCCTCCTGCCCCGCGCCCAGCACCAGCTTGGCGACGATGCCGCGCTGGCTGTCCTGCACCACCTCTAGCGAGGTGATGGTCGCACCTTTGGCGGTGGCCTCGGTGCGGATGGTCCGCTCGACCTCCATCATGTTCAGCGTGACCTTGTGGATCTTGCCGATGGCCGTCACCGGCAGCGCCTCCTGCCGGATGAAATCCTTGGGAATGGCCGCGCGTTCGGGCACGTTCTTCTCGGCAAATCGCGCCAGTTCGGCGGCGGGAATATCCGCGCCGGTGGTCGACTGGTAATACAGAACCGGCAGCTCCCCGGCCTTGACATCGGGCCGGCCCACCGCCGCCGCCATGGCGATGTCGGGATGGGCGTGCATCGCCTCTTCGATGATCTTGGGGTCGATATTGTGGCCGCCCCGGATGATCAGCTCTTTCTTGCGGCCGGTCATCCAGAAATAACCATCCGCGTCCTGCCGCGCCAGATCGCCCGAGTTGAACCACCTGGCCCCGTCCACCTCGTAGAAGATGCCCTTGTTCTGGCTGTCGATGACATAGCCCTGAAACACGTTCGCGCCCGAGATCAGGATCACGCCGGTTTCATCGGCTTCCGCCCAACGATCAAAAGTGTCGTCGTCGTTCAGGATTGCGCAGCGCATCTGCTGGTAGGGCAGCCGCAGCCCGATCGACCCGATGCGGCGGCGGTCCGGATGGGTGGGATTCAGCGACGAGGCCACGGCGCCTTCGGTCATGCCGTAGCCTTCGACTATCGGGATACCGGTCTTCTTGACGAAAGAGTTGAACAGCTCCACCGGCATCGGCGCGGCCCCACAGGCCCCGAAGCTGATCGAACTGATGTCCAGGCCGTCGCGCGGCACGTCCAGCAATGCCGAGTAGACTGTCGGCACGCCCGAGAATGTGCGGAACCTGAAGTGTTCGGCCATCTTCCAGAAATTCTCGATCACCTTTTCGCCGCGATAGCCCTGCGGCGTCGCCAGAACGATGTGGCCACCTTTCATCAGAGGCAGCAGGCCGGTGACGAGAATGGCGTTGGAGTGAAACAGCGGCAAACCGCAGAACACCGCCTCGCCCGAGGCGGCGACCTGCGGGTTGAAATGCGACAATGCCCAGCAGTCATACACCTCCGACCGGTGGCTGCGGCGCGCGATCTTGGGCAGGCCGGTGGTGCCGCCGGTGCACAGCATGGTCGAGATATCGTCTGATCGGGGCGGCTCGAATTCCAGCGCATCTGACCGCGCATTTGCAATCAGTTTCGAAAACCGCGTGACCGGGATGCGCCGCCCCCCGATCTTCAGCTTCGAAGAGGCCAGCTTGCCGATGGTGCCGAACACCACCGCCGCGCCGCCATCCATCCAGTCAAAGACGCTGCAGGTCACGATCTGTTCGATACAGGGCGTGTTGACCACGGCGGCCACTGATTTGCGCCACAGATCGGTTTTCGGCGTCTTTTCCAGCGTCACCAGCACCTTGGCATTCGCGGCGCGCAGCAGATCGCCAATCTGGTCGGCCTCAAGCAGCGGGTTGATCGCCAGCACCCGGCCGGCGGCAGAGCCACCCCAGATGGTGAAATGCGTCTCGGGCAGGTTGGGCAGCACATAGGCCACCACGTCATCGCGCCCGATGCCGAGGTTGCGCAGCGCGTTGGCCGTCTGGGTGACCTTGCCAAGAAACTCCTCGTGGCTCAGCGTCTTTGCCCTGTCATAGGTCTTGGCCGAGACAAAGAAGCTGAGCGCCGGCGACGCGGGGTTGATCGCCGCCCCCTGTTGCAGCGCCTCATAGGTCGTGGCCGGTATCGTGCGGTCCGCGAAGGGCGTTTTCTCGAACGCTTCGATATCCGCTAGGCAGGTAAACCCGGTCTCGGCGCTGCTCATCATGTTCATCTCAGATCCTCGATCGCATTGATGCGGTCACGCCGTTGCACGGATGATGTCCGCGGCCTTTTCGGCGATGGCCATTGTCGGTGCGTTGGTGTTGCCCGAAACCAGGTTCGGCATGATCGAGGCATCGACGACGCGCAGCCCCTTGACCCCGCGCACGCGCAGCTGCGGGTCGACCACGGCCATCTCGTCCACACCCATCTTGCAACTGCCCACCGGGTGATAGATCGTGTCCGCCCGGTCGCGGATGTGCCTTTCCCAGTCAGCGTCGGTCTTTGCTTGGTCGGTGCCGTGCATCTCGGACAGTTCGTAGTTGGCAAGCGGGGGCGCCTTCATGATCTCGCGGGTGATTTTCACGCCCTTGATCATTGTCTCAAGGTCACGCGGATCGCTCAGGAAGGCGGGGTCGATCCCGGGCATCGCAAGGGGATCGGCGCTTTGCAGGAACACGCTGCCTCGGCTCGCGGGGCGCAGCTTGCACATGTGGCAGCTATAGCCGTGGCCCCAGTAGAGCTTGCGCAGGTGATCGTCCACGATGGTCATCATGAAATGCAACTGGATGTCCGGACGATCCAGATCGGGCGCGCTCTTCAGGAATGCCCCACCCTCGGCCACGGGCGATGCGGCCATGGACTTGCCGTTCTTCTTCCAGCGCCAGATGTGGCGCATGATGTCTAACCCGCCCTTGGCGCTGATGCCCAGGTTGTCCTTGTGCTTGGTGCGAAAGGACAGCGAGAAATCCAGATGGTCCTGCAGGTTCTGACCCACGCCCGGCAGGTCATGCACCACGTCGATGCCCAGACGCGCCAAATCCTCACCGTTGCCGATGCCCGACAGCTGCAGGATCTGCGGCGATTTCAGTGCGCCGGCGCAGACCAGCACCTCGCGCCTGGCCTTGACTTCGATATCCTTGCCCTTGTGCCGGTACAAGACACCGGTCGCGCGCTTGCCCTCCATCAGCAGACGTTTGACCGCGGCGCGCGTGACCACCTTCAGATTTGGGCGGTCCATTACCGGAAACAGATAGCCTGCGGCGGCCGAGCAGCGTTCGCCATTCTTGTTCTTGTCGTGAAACTGCGTGACCTGATAGAGGCCAACCCCCTCCTGATCTCCGCGGTTGAAGTCATCGGTCCGGCGGTGTTGCAGATGGGTCGCGGCGTCGACAAAGGCATGGGAAATCTCACGAGGCACCTGCTGGTTCGAAACCTGAAGCGGGCCGTCCGCGCCATGTTCGGCGTCGCCCCCGCGCTGGTTGTTCTCGGATTTCTTGAAATAGGGCAACATGCTGTCCCAATCCCAGCCCTCGTTGCCCAGATTGGCCCAATCGTCGTAATCCTGCCTCTGACCGCGGATGTAGAGCGCCGCATTGATTGCGCTGGACCCGCCAAGCGCCCTGCCGCGCGGCTGGTAGCCCTTGCGCCCGTTCAGACCCGGCTGCGGCACAGTATCCATGCACCAGTTGTTGATCTGAACCGGCTTGTTCTGGATCATGAAAAACCCGCCCAGCATCATCCGGATGATAAGATCCTTGCCGCCACCGCCTGCTTCCAGCAGGCAGACGCTGACATTTGGGTCTTCGGTCAGGCGACGCGCCAGCACACAGCCGGCCGAGCCTCCACCCGCGATCACGTAGTCGAAAATCACTTGGCTTTCTCCCTCAGGCCGATCCGCACCGGCCCCCTCGTTTTCTTCCGTCAGGCCATCGGCCCTCCTCCGGGGCCGCACCTGCTCTGCTTGCCTGTGGTGTCACTTGATCTTTCGACGGCGGAAACGGAATTTCTGCAGCATCATCAGCTGCTTGTACATGAAATTCCCCCAGGGCGGTGCAACCAGCGCGGTGGCGTTGAACTTGCCCTTGCGCACGACCCCCTTGGCCTTCGAGAAAGTACGAAAGCCCTCTTCGCCGTGGTAATGCCCCATGCCTGACGGGCCGATCCCGCCGAAGGGAATGTCATCGACGCCGACATGAGTCACCGTGTCGTTCACGCAGGCCCCGCCGGAATGGGTGCGGGCCAGAACGTCATCGGCGCGCCCCTTGTCCCAGTCGAAGTAATAAAGCGCCAGCGGACGCGGGCGTTCGTTCACATAGGCAATCGCGTCTTCCATCGTGTCATAGGGGACCACGGGCAGGATCGGGCCAAAGATTTCCTCCTGCATCAACAGCATCGAGTCATCGGCGCCCAGGACCACGGTCAGGGGCATTTTGCGGGTGCCGTCAAAACTCTCGCCTTTGGGGTTGATCGTGATGATCTCGGCGCCTTTTTCCGCGGCATCCTCCAGGTAACCCTCTAGCCGGGTCTTCTGACGCTCGGTGATGATCGCCGTGTAATCGGGGTTCTCGCGCAGGCTTGGATAGGCCTTTTTCATCGCGTCCGAGAATTCAGTGGCGAACGCGTTAACCTTGTCGCGCGGACACAGGACGTAATCGGGCGAGACGCAGATCTGACCGGCATTGAAGCCCTTGCCAAACCCGATCCGGCTGGCCGCCTCGTCCAGCGGGAAATTGTCGTGGATGATCGCGGGGGACTTGCCGCCCAGCTCCAGGGTCACCGGGGTCAGGTTATCCGAGGCGGCCTTCATCACGATCTTGCCCACCTGGGTCGAGCCGGTAAAGACCAGATGGTCGAAGGGCAGCTTGGTAAACTCGGTCGCCACTTCGACACCGCCGGTGACCACGGTGACCTCGTTCTCGGCATAGATGCCCGCCATGATTTCCTTCATCAGCGCACCCGAGGCCGGGGCAAATTCCGAAGTCTTGATCATCACCCGGTTACCCGCGGCCAGCGCACCCACCAGCGGAGACAGGCCCAGGAAAAACGGAAAGTTCCACGGCACCACGATGCCCACGACACCCACGGGCTGATACCGCACCTCGACCCGGGCGGGCATCACCGTCAGCGGCGCGTGGCGGCGTTGCGGCTTCATCAGCTTGCGAAGGCGCTTGCGGTAATAGGCGATTCCATCCAGCACCGGCATGATCTCGGCCAGTTCGGTCTCGGCCCCGGCCCGGTTCGAGAAATCCTTGTTGCAGGCCGCAACGATCCGCGCGCGATTGTCCAGGATCGCATTATGCAGCTTGTCCAGGCGCCGAATCCGCGTGGCGCGATCCGGCATCGGATCGGCGGCGCAGGCTTTCTTCTGCGCCATCAGCAGCCCTTCCAGGTCGGGCATCTGGGTTTCGACGGGTGTCAGATGAGGTGCGGACATAGGTCAGCCTCCGGAATAGGGGTCAGGGTCAGGCGACTTGCGGAATGCCAAGCGAAGCGTGGTAGGCGTTCTTGCGTTCCAGCCATCCGGCCTCTTCACCTGGCGCGGGCATCGGCATGCCGCCCTCGACGATCCAGTGATATTCAACACCAATAAGAGTGACGAGCACCTGTGATCGTTTCAACTGTGCCGTTGCGGCAATCTTTGCATGCATCGCATCATTGAGCCGTTTGTACAGGTCGTCATTGCGATTCCCGCCAACCCGGACATTGCCGTTCAGCCCAAGCACGGTGCCGCGTTTCATCCGGTATCCGGTCATGAAGATCACGTTCACGAATTCCGGCGGCGCACCGGTCAGTTCGCAATGCACGTCGGTGATGGCCTGCGCGATGTCAAAACGGGTCTTCTCGGAAAGCGGTTTGCGCGTGGCAATGGTATAAAGTGGCATCTCGTTCCCTCCGGAATTACTGATTGAACCGCGTGATCAACACGCCATGCCGCCGTTTCGAACGCATGATCCGCAGGATCAACTTGCCCAGGTACAGCATCTTTCCCAGCGGCGAAAACCGTTCCAGATTGCCTTTCAGCACCTCATTGAACCGCTCTTCATCGAAGGCCACGAACGAGGTTTGGTCCGGGTGTTGCCCGGTGATCTTGCGCCAGGCTTCGTCCAGATCGCTGAGAAACGCCTTGCGCCGGTCTTCGTCGAACCCGTCGGGCACCGCGACTGAACAGGCGGAGGAACGCGACCATTTGCGATCGGTGATGGTATGCTGCGCGTCGGCAACATTCCAGATGATGGTCAGCTTCTGCGGGCCGACATGCCGAACGTAAAGCTGGCGCAGTGTCGCCTCAAGTTTCTGAATCTGGCTCAGAGATATCTGACCTTCCTGAATGGCAATTAGTGAACGCATGATTTCCTCCCTGCGAAAAAGATGAAGGATTGCAGCCGCAAAGCCGATATCCGCTTCGGCCAGTGTTTTGACATTTTCGGCCAAAACCGGTAAGTTTCTGACATGCAGCGCGCCAGTCAGACACGTTTGCCGGGAAGTATCAGAATTCTGTGCGAAGCGGCGCGCGAATTCGGCATATCGCCGGAGCAATGCCTTGAAAACACAGGGTTAAAATCCTTTGATCTGTATAACTCTGACACGCGGGTCACGATCGCGCAGGAACTTGAGGCGATCGCGAATTTTCTGCGGCATGCGCCGTATCGTCCGGGTCTGGGCATCGAGGTCGGTCGCCGCTACCGCCCCGAGGTGTTTGGCGTCTGGGGCTATGCGATTCTCAGCAGTCCGACACTGCGCGTGAGCCTGAAGACCGCTTCTGATTACTCCAACCTGTCCTTCATCATCGCGACGATGCGCCTGGATGAAAGTGGCAGGCGGCCAAAGGTGACCTTTGACACCGCGGGGCTGTCCACCCAGGCAAAAAGCTTTGTTCTTGAGCGGCACCTGACCGTTCTGGACAATTTCGCCAAGATATTGATGCCCGATCTGCCGTTTCGGCAATTCGAGTTTCGTACCACGGTCACGGATCCCGAATTTGCCCAGGCCCTGCGCCGCGAACTTGGCTTGCGGGTGTCATTGAACGAGGCTGTGGATGCCTTTGTGTTGCCTGCGCGGGTTCTTGACCGGCCCCTGCCGCAGCATGACCCGGCGGTCATGGCTGATTGTTTGCAACAATGCCGAAACCTGTTGAACCAAAAGGATGAGACCCACGCCGACTGGACGTCGCGGGTGCGTGACGTGACCCTGCCCGAGATCAACAACAATCCACATATCGGGCAGATCGCCTCGAAGCTCGGTGTCAGTGAGCGGACCTTGCGCCGCCGCCTGTCCGAGGAGGGAACGAGTTTTCGCGAAATTCTGGTGCAGGCACGTCTGGCCATTGCCCACGAACTTCTGAAAACGACGAAACTGAACGTCTCGTCGGTGGCGTGGCGAACGGGCTATTCCGAACCGTCGAGTTTCGTGCGTGCTTTCTCAAAGATCTATGGCCATCCGCCCGGAGCGCTGACAGGCAAGAACGTCTAATCAATGCCTGGCACCCACGTGGTTTCCGGGGATCGCAACGGGTCAGAATTCCGGCTTGCGCTTGTCCTCGAAGGCAGTGATGCCCTCATACGCCTCGTCACCGCCCAGGGCGATGGCCATTTGCTGGCGTTCGTAGGCAAGATGCGCTTCGTTACGCTCGGCATCCGGGGCGCTCAACAAGGCCTTGATCGCCGCTTGGGCCTGCGCCGGCCCCATCGACAGGCGCAGTGCCAGATCAAGCGCACCCTGCAGCGCCTGGCCCGTCGCCACAATCCGGTTCACCACGCCAAGGTCATACATGCGCTGCGCCGGAACCGGGGCGCCGGTCAGGCAGATCTCGGTCGCCAGCTGGCGGGGCAGGTTCATCGCAAGAAAGCCCGATCCGCCCCCATCGGGGACCAGGCCGGCATTCACATAAGCCAGTGTGAACCTCGCGCTCTGCGCTGCCACGATCATGTCACAGGCAAAGGCCAGTGAGGCCCCGGCACCCGCAGCGCCACCTTCCACCGCGGCGATCACCGGCAACGGGCAGGCGCGGACGGCGCGGATCATGCTGTGCAGGTATTCAATCTGCTCCTCGCGCTGCGGCAGGGGAAGTTCGCGGCGGGTCTTGAGCATCCGCAGATCACCCCCCGCCGAGAAAAACCGCCCTGCGCCGGTGAGTATCACCGCCCTGAGCACCGAGTGCGGCGCGGCCGCCTCATGCAGCGCCTGTTCTACGGATTCATAAACCGCGCGCGACAGGACGTTGCGGCGTGCGGGGTTGTTGATCGTCACGATCAATGTCGACCCACGGGTCTCGAAAAGAACGCTGTCGCTCATGTCTCAGGCCCCCATTACGCGTTGAAGTTGGGCATAGCGGTCGCCCAGTTGATGGTCGATCATGGCCAGCCTCTTGGCGAAGTGCGAACCAGGATATTCCCATGTCATGCCGATTCCGCCATGCAACTGAATGCTCTCTTCCGAAATCATGGCCCCGGTGCGGCCAATCAGGTTCTTGGCCATGGCGATGTATTTCCCGGCCTCGTCGGTTCCCAGCTTGCTGGCGGCCAGAATGGTGATCGACCGGCACTGTTCGATCTCGATCGCCATATCCACGGCGCGGTGTTGCAACGCCTGAAAACTGGCGATCGGACGGCCAAACTGCTTGCGCTGTTTCAGATAGTCCACCGTCATGTCGACCAGCACGTCCATCACGCCCACCGCCTCGGCGCAGAGCGCCAGGCGGCCCGCGTCCAGCGCTGCCTCGATGATGTCGTCGGCATTCTCGCGCAGGCAGGTGCCCGGGGAGTTATCAAGGATCAGTTCCCCCGCGCCACCACCGTTGATCATGGCGTAGTCAATGGTCTCGGGCGCCTCGACCAGGAACAGGCCGATGCCCGTGTTGGTGCGCGCCGCAACCAGCGCGCCATCGGCATCCGGCAGGCCGTAGACCACCGATTTGCGGCCGTTCAGCACCCAGCTGCCGCTGGACTGATCTGCGCTGGTACGGATCAGCGACAGGCTGTCCGCGTCGGGTTCAAACACTGCCATTGCCAGACGTTTCGCGCCCGAAATCGCTTCTTCCACCAGCGCATCCGCGCCGCAATCGGCGGCGGCGCGCACGCTCATCAGCGCGGCCAGCATCGGTTCAGGGCAGAGGCCACGGCCCAGTTCTTCGAACACCGTGGTGATGTCGAAGCCCGCACCGCCGAAACCGCCCTGCGCCTCGGAGACAAACGCCCCGATCAGGCCGAGCTCGGACAACTCCGCCCATTTGGCGGGCGAATGATAGGGCGCGGTCTCTATCACGCCGTTGCGGGTTTCGAAATCATACTGATCCGCAAGGTAACGCCGCACGGTGTCTGACAGCATCTGACGGTCTTCGGTCAGGTTGAAGTCCATGGATCAGCCTCCAAACAGGTCTTTGGCGATGATGTTGCGCTGAATTTCGTTCGACCCGCCAAAGATCGACAGCTTGCGGTGGTTGAAGTAATAGGCCGCGGCCCCGGCGGCCTCTTGCGGCACCGACAAGGCGTTTTCCGGCAGGTCGCGCGCCGGAAACGGTGCGGCGGACGCACCGAGGGCGGTCTTGATCAGGCTCTGAATCCGCTGCCGGATCACCGTGCCCTTGATCTTCAGCATCGAGCTCTGCATTCCCGGTGCGGCACCTTCCTTGGCCGCCGACAGCATCCGCAGGTTCAGTACCCGCATCGCTTCGAGGTCGATCTCGACCTCGGCCATCTGGGCCGCGAACAGCGGATCCTGCGCCAGCGGCCTGCCGCCCCGGACCAACTGCTGCGACAAAGCCTTGAGTTTTTCCAGATCCTTGCCTGAAAGGCCGACCCCCGCGATATTGGTGCGCTCATGCGTCAGCAGGTACTTGGCGATCGTCCATCCCTTGTTTTCCTCGCCGACCAGGTTGGACACCGGCACGCGCACGTCGGTAAAGAACACCTCGTTCACCTCGTGCCCACCATCCAGCAATTTGATCGGGCGCAGCTCCACGCCGGGTGTGTCCATATCGACCAGGACAAAGCTGATGCCTTCCTGCGGCTTGCCCTCGGTCGAAGTGCGCACAAGGCAGAATATCCTGTTGGCGTGCTGGCCCAGCGTGGTCCAGGTTTTCTGGCCGTTGATGACATATTCATCCCCTTCGCGCACCGCGCGGGATTTCAGGCTGGCCAGGTCCGAGCCCGCGCCCGGTTCCGAATAGCCCTGACACCACCAGTCCGACCCGTCCAGAATGCGCGGCAGGATCTCGGCCTTCTGTTCCGCGGTCCCGAATTTGATCAGCACCGGGCCCAGCATGTTCAGGCCAAAGGGCACGATGCGCGGGGCGTTGGCCCGGGCGCATTCTTCCTCGAAGATATGCCGTTCGACCGCGCCCCAGCCCGGCCCGCCATGCTCAGTTGGCCATGTAGCGGCCAGCCAGCCGCGCGCGTTCAGCCTTGCGTGCCAGCCCGCCATGTCTTCCTTGGTCAGACCTTCGGTATTGCGCCCCTTGCGGGCCAGTTCGTCCGGCAGGTTCTCGTCCAGAAACGCGCGGACCTCGGCGCGGAACGCCTCTTCCTCTGGCGTGAAGCTCAGGTCCATGCTCAGGCCGCCTTGTTCAGATCGTTGAAGGATTTGCCGGTCTCGGCCAACTCGCGCAGCAGGGCGGGCACCTTCCAGTAATGAGGGTCTTCTTCCGCGTATTGCTCGATGCGCGCGACCAGAACGTCCAGCCCGGTGATATCGGCATATTGCAGCGGGCCGCCCCAGTGGCGCGGGAACCCGTAACCGAACAGGAATACCGCGTCGACATCGATTGGGCGCAGGGCGATCTTGTCTTCAACCACCCGCGCGGCCTCGGACACCATCGCGGCCATGTAGCGATCGACAATCTCCTGATCGGTGAAGCTGCGGGCGGTGATGCCTTTGGCCTGGCGTTCCGCCTGCGCGTAATCGGCTACTGCCGGGTTCACGCTGCGGGACGCGCCGTCATAGATGTAGAAACCCTTGCCGGTCTTGCGCCCGAACCAGCCCTGTTCACAGATCCGGTCGGCAATTTCGACATAGCGTTCCTCGGCCGGGCGAAACGCAGCCTGACGCTTGCGGGTGGCCCAGCCGATATCCTGTCCGGCCAGGTCGGACACCGCGAAAGGCCCCATGGCAAAGCCGAAATCCTCGAGCGCCTTGTCGATCTGTTCGAATGGCGCGCCGTCCAGCTGCATATAGGCCGAGGATTTGCGGTAATGCGCCAGGATGCGGTTGCCGATGAAGCCATCGCAAACCTCGGATCGCACGGCGATCTTGCGAAGTTTCTTGGCCAGTTTGAAGCTGGAGGCGACGACCCATGGCGCGGTGTCCGTGCCCACCACGACCTCGAGCAGCCGCATCACATGGGCGGGTGAGAAGAAATGCAGCCCGATCACGTCCTTCGGGCGCGACGTCGTCGCCGCAATTTCATTCACGTCCAGATAGGACGTGTTCGTCGCCAGAATGGCTCCCGGCTTGCAGGTTTGATCGAGCGTGCCGAACACCTCGCGTTTCACGTCCATCGATTCGAACACGGCCTCGATCACCACATCCGCTTCGGCCAGTGCCGCCATGTCGGTGGTGCAGGTCAGCATCTCCAGCGTGGCGTCGCGCTGCGCCTCGGTCAGCTTGCCGCGTTTGACCGCGCCGTCGAGGTTTTTGGTGATCATGTCGCGGGCGAAGGCCACGCGGTCCGCTTCCATCTCGATCAGGGTGACGGGCATCCCGGCCAGCAACATCGCCGTGGCAATGCCCGAGCCCATGGTGCCGCCGCCGATCACGCCGCCGGTGTTCAGATCGCGTGCCTCGGCCTTGGCCTCGGGGATATGCGCGACGGCGCGCTCAGCGAAAAAGGCGTGTTTCAGCCCTTTGTGCGCGTTGCTGCCCATGGCCTCGATGAACAGGTTGCGCTCCGCCTTCAGCCCCTCGGTCAAAGGCAGGCTGCTTGCCGCCGCCGCCTTCAGCGCGCGTTCCGCGACCTCCCCCTTGGCCTTGGCGCGAAAGGCGTCCAGGTCGTCGGCGGTGATGCGATTGTCCAGCTCTGCGGTCACGCGGGTCTGCAGCGTTCCGTCTAGCACGCGCTGCCCCGCGTTCAGCGCGACTGTTTCGGGATCGCCCTCCTGCAGGTCATCCAGCAGACCAGCCTGCAGCGCGACCTCGGCCGAGATCGGTTTGCCCGAGGTAATCATGGTCAGCGCGGTCTGCCCATCGACCAGACGCGGCAGGCGCTGGGTGCCGCCCGCGCCGGGAAGCAGGCCCAGATTGACTTCGGGCAGGCCCAGTTTCAGCCCTGCGACCCCGACGCGCGCCTGACAGCTCAGCGCGATTTCCAAGCCACCCCCCAAGGTGGTGCCGTGCAGGACGCAGACGATTGGCTTGGCGCTGGCCTCGAGGATTTCGCACACCTCGGGCAGTACCGGCGGTTTCGGCGTTTGGCCGAATTCGCGAATATCCGCGCCCGCCACAAAGGTCCGCCCCGCCGCATAGAGCGCAATGACCTTGACCGCCGCGTCCCCGGCCAGTTCCTGCACCGCATTCACCAGCCCAATTCGTACATCATAACCAGCCGCGTTGACCGGCGGGTTGTCGATCTTGACAAGGGCGATTTCACCTTCTTTTCGAATTTCGACCGCAGCCATGGAATTCTCCTGTTCTCAATCACATGATTCCCAGGCTGAGCCTGAGCGTTTGCACCGTGTCGCGCAGCCGGGGCCCGACGGTTTTTTCCAGCTTGTCTGCATCCAGATCGGATTCGTTGGCCCCGCACAGAAACGCAAAGGGCTGCGTGCCCGGCCCGGTTCGGAACGGCACCGCGCAGGCGTTGACCGTGCTGTTCCAGCCCCCGAACGAGGTCACATATCCCACGCTTTCCAACTGCTCGCGGTCCCCGCGCACCTGATCGGTCACTGCCGCCATCGCCGGGTCCGCCGCCAGAATCGCCCGACCCGCCGCGCTGCTTTCCATCGGGATGCGGTGCCCCTCGCTCAGCCAAAGCGAGGACACGTCACGCGGCCGCCAGCAGCGCGTCAGCATCACCGCATCGCCGTTTCGCATAGTCAGCGCAACCAGAACACCGGTATCGTCGGCCAGTTGCTGCATCACATTCTCGGCCATCGGCAGAAAGGACAGCCCCGCGCGCGCAGTATATCCCAGCGCCATGACCGACGGGCCAAGGCGATAGGTCTCGGACGGCAGCTGCTCGAGAAATCCCAACGAGGTCAGCGTGAAGGTCATCCGCGCCACCGTGGACGGAGGCATGCCGGTACGCCGCGCCAATTCGCGGTTGCCCAGCGCCTGGTCGTCGGGCTTGAACGCCTGCATCAGGCGCAGCCCCTTGGCCAGGGTGGCCGCAAAACGGCGACCTCTTTCGGCGTCAGACATACGGCGTCCTTCCTGGCGCTCTAGCTCACACGTTCCAGGATCAGGGCGATACCTTGTCCGACGCCGATGCACATCGACAGGCAGGCGTAACGCCCGCCGGTTTCCTCAAGGTGGCGCATGGTGGTCAGGATGATCCGCGCGCCCGACGCGCCCAGAGGGTGGCCGACCGCAATTGCGCCACCGTTGGGGTTCAGACGGCTGTCGGCGGGATCGATTTGCAGATGTTTGCAGCAGGCCAGAACCTGCGCGGCAAAGGCTTCGTTGATCTCGATCAGGTCCATGTCCGCCATGCTCAGCCCCGCGCGTTCCAGCGCCTTGGGTATGGCATGGGCCGGGCCGATCCCCATGATCCGCGGCGGCACCCCGGCGATGGCTCCGGCCACGATTCGCGCGCGCGGCGCGGCGCGATCAGTTCTTGCCCCGATCATCAGCATCGCGGCCCCGTCATTCACGCCTGACGCATTGGCCGCGGTGGTGACACCGTCCTGAAACAGCGTCGGCAGCGACTGCAGCTTCTCAAGCGGAACGCCCGGGCGAGGGGGTTCGTCCTGCGTCACCTCGTGCTGGGCGCCCTTGCGGTTGGTGATGGTGACGGGGGTGATTTCACCTTGGAAGAACCCGCGTGTCCGGGCGGCGTCGTACTTGGCCTGCGAGCCTAGCGCAAAGACATCTGCCGCCTCGCGGGTGATTTCGTAATCTCCGGCCAGGTTGTCCGATGTCTGCGGCATCGAAAAATCGCCATACATCTCGGCAATGCGCGGGTTGGGAAAACGTGTTCCGATCGTACTATCGTACATCTCAGGCTGTCGTGCCCATGCAGCGCCCGATTTGGCCACGACGAAGGGCGCGCGGGTCATGCTTTCAACGCCGCCGGCGATGTACAATTGCGCCTCGCCCACGGTTACGGAACGCGCGGCGTCCAACGCCGCCGACATGCCCGAACCACAAAGCCGGTTCACGGTCTGGCCACCGACCTCGATCGGCAATCCTGCCAACAGCGCCGCGAAGCGTGCCACGTTGCGGCTGTCTTCGCCCGATTGACAGACATTGCCCAGCACCACGTCCTCGATTTCAGAGGCCTGAAATTCGGATCGTGCGACAAGATCGGCAATGACCTTCGCGGCCAGATCGTCCGGGCGCACAGGGGCCAGGGCCCCGGCATGGCGGCCAAAGGGGCTCCGCAATCCATCGTAAATGTAAGCGTCAAGCATATACGTTCTCCCGATCTGTTCTGTGCAGCGGCTCTAAAGTCATGTCGTCGAGCGCGCCTTTGGTGACAGGCGTACCGTGAACGCTGATATAAATTATATATTAGTGTGTCAATAAGCGGGATAGAATTCCGCATAGTAGCACATAGTGGCCGATATGCTGACAAAAAGCTGTCAGGCGAAGGCGAAACAGCAATCGCGTCCGACCAAGCCGTTACCTGCCCGCGTTCCGATCGTCTCCGGGGGATCGGGCGCACCGGGGGAGTTCGGCAGGGTCAGCTGCGGTTGAACGCGGCCAGACGGTCGGTGATGATCTGGTCTGCTTGCGCCATGATACCGTCGATCAGTTCCTGACAGCTGGGGATGTCGTTGATCAGGCCTGCAACCATGCCGCAGGACCATGCGCCTGCATCCATCTTTCCCTCCTGCATGACGCGCGGATAGACTCCGGCGACCTGGTCTATGATATCCTCGAACTGGATATTGCCGCCCAACGCGCGCTCCTTTTCCAGCACATGTTCCACGGCAGCGTTGGTCAGGACGCGCTCGGTATTGCGCAGGGGGCGCATGACCAGGCGGGTATCCAGCTCGGTTGCGGCAACGATGGCGTCCTTGACGTTCTGATGCACCGGCGCCTCTTTCGTGGCGATGAACCGGGTGCCCAGGTTGATGCCTTCAGCCCCCATCGCCAGCGAGGCGACCAGCGAGCGGCCGTCGGCCTGACCGCCGGATGCGACAAAGGGTATCTCGAGTTCATCAGCAGCGCGGGGCAGCAGGATCATGTTCGGCACGTCATCCTCGCCGGGGTGGCCGCCACATTCGAACCCGTCGACCGAAACCGCGTCACAGCCGATCTCCTGCGCCTTGAGCGAATGGCGGACCGACGTGCATTTGTGGATCACCTTGATGCCGGCCTCCTTGAGATGCGGCATTACCTGTTCCGGGTTGCGCCCGGCGGTTTCTACGATCCGCACACCACCGTCGATGATGGCCTTGGTGATCGCGGGGTAATCCGGCGCGTTCACGGTGGGCAAGAAGGTCACATTCACCGCGATCGGCTTGTCGGTCATGTCCCAGCAGCGCGCGATCTCATTGGCCAGATCCCGGGGCGTTTTCTGGGTCAGCGCGGTGATCGTGCCCAACCCGCCCGCGTTCGAGACCGCCGCTGCCATTTCCGCAAATCCGACATAGTGCATCCCGCCCTGGATGATGGGGTGTTGGATGCCGAGCATCTCGGTGATCCTGGTTTTCATGACCTGTCCTGATTCTGACGTTTACGATTGACCGTCATGCCCGTTCGGCGCTGTGACGGATTGCCTCTTCGACCTGCTCCAGACGTTCCTTGCCAAAGAACATCTCGTCCCCCACGAAAAACGTGGGGATGCCAAAGACGCCACGTTTCACGGCGGCTGACGTATTGTCAATCAACCGCTGTTTCGCGTCCGGTTCATGGGCGCGGGCCAACAGATGCGCACCATCCAGACCGGCGGCGCTCATTGCCTTGGTGAATACCTCTGGGTCGTCCATCTTGAGGCCTTGTTCCCACATCGCCACCATCCCGGCCCGGATGTATTCCTGGTGCGTGCCGTCAATCTCTGCCGCCGCCGCGCCGCGCATCAGCAGCAGCGAGTTCACGGGGAAATGCGGATTGAGCTGGAACCGGGTCAGGCCGTGCTTGCGGACAAACCGATCCATCTCGACCCGTTCATACTGCATCTTGCCTTTGACATTGGCGAAGGTCATGAACGGCGCCTGGTTGCCGGTGGTCTTGAAAATCCCGCCCAGCAGGCAGGGGATGTAGTTGAATTTCACATCTGTGCGCTCTTCGATCCCGCGAATGGCCCGATCGGCCAGATAGGCGTTGGGGCTGGCCAGATCATAGATGAAATCAATTCCGGGTGGCATGGCGGCTCCTTTCACCATTTCTCTTTCCACGGGCGCAGGTCCAGTTCGTGCGTCCAGGCGGTGCGCGGCTGGTTGTGCAGCATCACGTAGTTCTGCGCGATGTGATCGGGGTTGAGAATCTGTTCGTCCTCCCGCAGCTGATCGACGTTCGGGACATTCTCACGGATGAAAGAACTGTCGATCCTGCCGTCGATGATCGTATGGGCGACATGGATGTTCTTGGGCCCCAATTCGCGTGCCATTGATTGCGCCAGTGCGCGCAGCGCGTGTTTGGCCCCCGCGAATGCGGCGAATCCGGCACCGCCGCGTATACTTGCCGTGGCCCCGGTGAAAATGATTGTGCCCCGCTTGCGCGGCAGCATCCGGACGGCAACCTCTTGCCCCATCAGGAACCCGGCAAAGGCAGCCATTTCCCAAACCTTGCGATAGACGCGCGGGGTGGTTTCGGTGATTCCGAAATGCACATTGGCACCGATGTTGAAAACGGCCACTTCGATCGGACCGATCCCGGCCTCGATGCGTTCGACCAGCGCCTGCATCTCATCCTCGTCCCGCGCATCCGCCGGAAAGGCCTGCGCCTGATGGCCGTCGCCCCGGATCGAGCCGGCCAGCGCCTCGAGCGCGTCGGCATGGCGGGCGCGGCGCACGACACAGGCGGTCAGCCCCTCGCGCGCAAAGGCGCGGGCGATCGCAGCGCCGGTATCGTCTCCGGCTCCGATGACAAGGCAGGCACCGTTGGGATTCTTCATTTGCTCTCTCTCCGTTGGATCAGGCGACCTTGGTGATACGGCAGGGCAGGCCCCGGAAATGCGGGATGCCCTGTTCGCGGTCCAGGAATTCGGGCGCGTCGGAACAGAGCTGTGCATCGGCAAGCCCCCACGCGCTATTCAGACCGCCGGATTTGCCCACCTCTTCGGGTAGCCACCAGCCATGCGGTACGCGCACAAGGCCCTGCGGCACCGTCTGTTTCAGCGTCACTTTCATCGTGACCGCGCCGTGGGTCGTGGCGGCCTTGACCATGTCGCCCTCGTGCACGCCGTGATCCGCGGCATCCTGCGGGTGGATGAAGATCAGCGGCTCGGGCGAAAATTTCCGCAGCCCCTCGATATGGCGCTGACCGGTCTGGAAAAACGGGCTTTCGCGCACGCCGGTGAACAGGCGCAGCGGCCAGTCCTTGCCCTCGTCGGGCTCTTCGCGCCAATAGGGCAGGGGGTCGAACCCGAAATCCTTCAGCGTCTGCGAATAAAGCTCGACCTTGCCAGAAGGGGTGGCAAAGCCGGTCTGTTCGTATTTGCGGAATTGCAGCTTCTCCAGATGCACGGGATGTGCCTCGGCCATCTCGTCAAAGCTCATTCCCATCGGCGCTACGCGGTAATCCAGCAGATCCTTGAGCGTCTCCCACGGGAAATGTTCACCCAGATCGAAACGCAGCGCCAGATCGCGCCAGAACTCGTAGACATTGCGCGCCTCGCCGCGCGGCTCGACCGCCTTTTGCGAGGTGCGGAAGATGCTGCTCCAGCCCAGCCCGTCAGCAAGCGCGTCGCGCTCGGTCCAGGCATCGCCCGGAAGGATGTAGTCGGCCAGTTCGGCGGATGGTGTCATGACATGCTCCATCGAGACGATCAGATCCTGATTGATCATCGCCTTATGGATCAGCTGCATGTTGGCGTAGGACATCAGCGGGTTGTTTCCCAGAACAAAGAACGCCTTGACCGGATAGGGATCGCCATGCGCCATCGCCCGGAACAGGGCCGATGGATTGGCCATGTAGCAGCCCGTCAGCTGGTTGGCGTATTCATGCCCCCAGACCCGCTTTGCCGGTCCGTTATAGGGGGCCATGCCGCGATAGGTGAAGACAGGATGCTGATCCGCGCCCAGCTGCTTGTCCTTTTGCGCCTGCGGCAGTGCCTCGTGCATTTCCAGCACCGAGTCGTGGATGATCTTCGGATGAAATCCGTGAAGCACTTCGCCGCCCGGCACGTCCAGGTACCCGCAAAGCGCGCGCAACACCGCCTGCAGCCTGATCGCCGAGGTCGAGTTGCGCTGCTGATCGGTAATCGGCGACCAGGGAATGGCCGACGGGCCGTTGGTGGCATACATCCGTGCGGCAGCGGCGATCAGGCCCCGGTCCACGCCGGTGATCTGCTCGACCCGCTCCAGTGGGAATTCGTCCACCCGTTCGCGCAGTTCTTCAAACCCTATGGTCCAGTTGGCGACGAACTCCCTGTCATAGAGCCCTTCGTCCAGAATGACCTTGAGCCAGCCGAACATCATCGCCGCGTCGGTTCCGGCCTTCAGCGGCAGCCAGATATCTGCCATTTCCGCGTTGGGTGTCTGGCGCGGGTCGCAGACAATCAGCTTGGCACCGCGTTCCCGCGCGCGCATGATCTGGTTATAGACCGGCGTCCAGGAATGCGGGCCGGGGCTGTGGCCGAAAAGGACGATACATTCGGTCTTGGTCAGGTCCGCGTATGGGTACCAGCCATAGACCATCCGGTTTACCGCCGCCGTGTTCCCGGCACACAGCGCAACCCCCGAAATCCAGTTGGGCGAGCCGACAAGGTTCATGAAGCGCCGTGACATGCCATTGTCGGACTGGGTGTTCCAGCTGCTGGTCGATACGGCAAACGCCTCGGGGCCGTGCGTGTCGATCACGGATTTCAGGCGGCGGGCGATATCCGACATCGCATCCTCCCACGACACCTGTTTCCACTGGCCGGAGCCGCGCTGTCCCACGCGTTTCAGGGGGTGCAGTATGCGCCTGGGATGGGCGAAGCCTTCGGGCGCATGAACGCCCTTCATGCAGATATTCGCCCGCCACTTTCGGGTGTCCAGCGCTTTGACCCGCTTGATTTTCTGATCTTCGACCTCGACCTCGACATGGCAATAGATGTCGCATGACGCACATAGAGCACGCTTGCCCTGCATGGGAACTCCTCCACCCATTCACTATAAAAAATATAGTTACGAAAGCTGAAGAGTGTCAAATGCAAATGCGACAGCTTGCTCGCTACGTTGCGTCGACACCTCCGCGTTCGGACTGAAACCTGTCGGACAGGATGGATTTGGTCGTGTGGGTGGATACCGGCTCGCCGCAAACCTCACATACCAGCTTGGCGCGCATCTCGTGGCCCGTCCCCCTGTGCATGTTGATCAGGGGCAGATCCTCGTCCGAATCGGGATGGCACCAGTCATCACCCCACTGTTTCAGCATGATGAGTGCGGGCCAAAGGGCGTGTCCCTTTTCGGTCAGGGCATAGTCCTTGTCACCGGTTGCAGCCGGACGTGACAGGATCCCTTCCTCCTCCAGCTTGCGCAGGCGCAGGGTCAAAGACCGTGGCGACATCCCGGTCTGTTTTTGCATCCCGGCAAAGCGCCGGTTCCCCAGGAACAGTTCGCGCAGAATGATGAAGGTCCAGCTATCGACAATCTGCGCGCTTGCGCGCGCAATCGAGCAATGTTTGTCGGCAAGATCGCTGCGTTTCATTTGTGGACTCTGGACAAAGGTGTGGTGGTCGCTCAGTAAAATGAGCCGTTCTGGTGCATCCAAGGTAGCTTCGAGGGCGTGTTGTCGCAAGGTGCCAGCATTTTCTGGGTGGCGCCGGTGCCAGGTTTGGCCCACCTCCTCCCGGATGGTCCTGCTGCAGCCGTGACGCGTCCCGCGCTTGATGGCCGGCGGCGAGCCCCGAAGCGCATGGCCGAAACTTTTCAATGAACGCATGAGTTCTATACAAAAAACGTCCGGCATAAAAATGTAAAAGTTGACCTTACGCAGCGGATATACTAATTACTGACCGACAATAAATCACTTGAAAGGCAGTGCATTTGCTTGAGACCAAGAACAACGCCTGGGGTCAAAGCACACCTGGACTCAATTTGGCCAACCTGACGGCGTATCTTGCGTCAAAGGGGCAGTCTCTTGATCTTGAGTTCAAGCCAAAAAGGTTTTCGTCCGGCTTTGGAAATATGAACTTTCTGATTTACATGGGCGGGCAACCCCATGTGTTGCGGCGGCCTCCTCTGGGTCCGGTGCCGCCCGGTGCAAATGACATGGCGCGGGAGTATCGAATACTGAAACACCTGCATCCGGTATTTCCGCTCGCTCCTCGGGCCCATCTGTTCTGTGGTGACACCAAGGTGCTTGGCGCGCCGTTCTTCGTGATGGAATACCGGCCCGGCCTGGTGATCGAGGCTGAAATAGCGCCGGACACTAATGGCTTGTGGCAGGGAGGTGACCAGATCGGCGGACATCTGGGCCGAAGAATTATCACGGTACTGTCGGATCTGCACGCGGTCGATGTGAATGCCTGCGGGCTGGGCGACCTCGGCCGTCCGGCCGGTTTCCTTGGGCGGACCTTGCGCGGCTGGAGCAAGCGCGCGCAGTTGAGCTGGGACAAGACGCCAGGCGACCTGCGCGACTTGATCGGATGGCTGGAAACCTATCAGCCCACCGAGGCCATTTCGCCCACGCTGATTCACAATGATTTCAAACTCGACAACATCATCCTGGACCCAGAGACGCTTGAACCCCGGACCCTGATTGATTGGGATATGGGCACGCTTGGCGATCCGCTTTACGATCTGGCCGTGCTGCTCAGCTACTGGACCGAGGCGGCCGATCCAGAGGTCATGCACCAGCTGCGCCAGATGCCCACCGCACGGCATGGTTTTCCGACGCGGGAGGATGCCGCCGCGCTTTATTCGAAAGTCAGCGGGCGCGAGCTGCGTGATTTCACCTTCTTCCGGGTGCTTGCGACGTTGCGTCTGGCCGTGGTCTTTCAGCAGCTTTACCGTCGCTACGAGAGCGGCGCCACTGACGACCCGAAATTCGCCGCATTTGACGACCTCGCCTGCGGTCTGCTGCGCTTCGGCCTGCAGGTCGCCAGCGGACACCATTTCTGACAAGGACTGCAAATGATTGCCTTTGATCCAACCCCCGAACAGGATGCACTTCGCCGCCGCATCGAGACCTTTGTGATGGAGCGCATCGCGCCCTATGAAAAGGATTCGCGCAACACGCCACATGGCCCCACCGAGGAGTTGCGTATCGAGCTGAACGGGCTGGCGCGCGAGGCCGGCCTCTTTGCCCCGCACGTGCCCGAGAGATGGGGCGGCATGGGGCTTGATCACGTCAGCATGGCAATCGCATTCGAGGCTTGCGGGCTGTCCCCGCTTGGCCCCGTCGCGATGCATTGCGCGGCACCCGATGAGGGCAACATGAACCTGCTCGACAAGGTGGCGACCGAGGCCCAGAAGGACCGCTGGCTGAAGCCCCTGGCCGCCGGCGCGTTTCGGTCCTGTTTCTCGATGACAGAACCCGGGGGGGCGGGCGCCGACCCCTCCGAGCTGAAGACGACGGCCCGCTATGATGGCGACGATTTCGTCGTCAATGGGGTCAAATGGTTGATCACGGGCGCCAGGGGCGCCGGCTTCACCATTATCTTCTGCGATGTCGAGGCCACGGGTGACAAGCCCGGCGGGCCAACCATGCTGATCGCCGAGATGGACGCACCGGGCATCGCCCTTTCGCGCGAACTCGATACGCTCGACAGTTCCTTCACCAACGGCCATTGGGAAGTGACTTTCGACAATCTGCGCGTCCCGGCAGAAAACGTGCTTGGCGCGGTTGGCGAAGGTTTCCGCTATGTGCAGGTGCGGCTTGCCCCCGCGCGGCTTACCCATTGCATGCGCTGGCTTGGAGGGGCGGTGCGCGCCCATCGAATTGCGCTGGACTATGCGCGCCGGCGCGAGGCATTTGGAAAACCGGTCGGACGCCATGGCGAGATCGGCGCCATGTTGGCCGAGAACGAGGTGGAACTGCAGCAGAGCCGGCTGATGATCTGGTGGGCGTGTGCCTTGCTCGACAAGGGTGAACAAGGGCGGCACGAAAGCTCGATCGTCAAGACAGCGGTCTCCGAGGCGCTGTTCCGCATCGCCGACCGCTGTGTGCAGATTCTGGGCGGCATGGGCGTGACGGGCGATACGGTGGTCGAACAGATCTTCCGCGAAACACGCGCATTCCGCATCTATGATGGACCCTCGGAAGTGCACAGGTGGGCGATCTCGCGGCGCATCATGAAAGGCTGACTGGTTTGAGGGGAGGAGAAACCATGAATCGTTTGGAGATGACAAGCTACGAGGCCGCCCGCGAGCGCTTCGAATGGCAGGTTCCGGAGAATTTCAACTTCGGCGGTGATGTCGTGGATGCCTGGGCAGAGGACCCGGATCGCCTGGCCCTGATCTGGGTGAATGATGCCGGTGAAGAGCGCCGTTTCACCTATGCCGATATTCGCGATCTGACCAATCGTTTCGCCAACTACCTGACCGAAAAAGGGATCGGGAAGGGCGACCGCGTGCTCATCATGCTGCCGCGTATCCCCGAGTGGCAGATCGCGATGGTCGGATGCAACAAGATCGGCGCTGTCCCGATCCCCTGCGTCGCGATGCTGACCGAAAAGGACGTGACCTACCGGATGGAGAATTCCGGCGCGGCAGCGGTGGTGACCACCGCGGCGGAGGTCGGCAAGATCACAGGTGGGGCCAAGGTTCGGCTTTGCGTCGGTGACGCCCCGGGCTGGGACAGGTTCGAGGCAGCGCTGGCGCAGCAAAGTGCGGAATTCACCCCCGCACAGGTCGCCGCCGAGGATCCGGCGATCATGTTCTACACTTCAGGCTCCACCGGGCTGCCCAAAGGCGTATTGCACGCCAGCCGGGCGCTGTTTTCGTGGCGTGTGTCGGCCTGGTACTGGCTGTCGCTGGCCGAGGGTGAGGTGATGTGGTGCACGGCTGACACGGGCTGGTCCAAGGCCGGCACCTCGATTCTTTACGGTCCCTGGAGCTGCGGCGCGACGGTGCTGTTCTATGACGGCCCTTTCGACGTGGAAAAAAGGCTGGCGTTGCTCGAGCGTTACAGGGTCAACGTATTCTGCGCCGCCGCGACCGAAATCAGGCAGCTTGTGAACAGGGATATGGCCGGGTATGACCTTTCGACCCTGCGGCTCACGGTTTCGGCCGGTGAAACCGTAAATCCGGAAATCGTCCGCTCCTGGTCAGGCAAGACCGGGGCGCTGCTGTTGGACGGCTACGGCCAGACTGAAACCCTGATGACCGTGCTGAACTATCCGCAAATGAGGGTGAAACCCGGTGCGATGGGCAGGCCGCTTCCGGGCACCGAGGTTGCCGTGCTGACCGAGGACGGTCAGAAGGCCGCAACGAACACCACCGGGCAGCTGGCGATCCGCTGCCCGAATCCGCAGCTGATGCTGGGCTATTGGAACAATCCGGAGAAGACCGCCGAAAGCTATCTGACAGCAGATGGCAGCACCTGGTTCCTGACCGGCGACACCGCCAGCATGGACGAAGACGGTTATCTTTTCTTCGGCGGTCGCGATGACGACGTAATCAACTCCTCGGGCTATCGCATCGGGCCGATGGAGGTGGAAAACGCGTTGATGGAGCACAAGGCGGTGCTTGAGTGCGCGGCGGTCGCCAGCCCCGATGACACGCGCGGCGAAATCGTGAAGGCCTTCATCATTCTCAAGCCCGGGCACGACCCTGGCGAAGACCTGGCCAAGGAGTTGCAGGATTTCACCAAGGCGCTGACCGCACCGTACAAATATCCCCGCCGCGTGGCTTTCGTCGAAGACCTGCCCAAGACGCCGACCGGCAAGATCCAGCGGCGGCTGCTCAAGCAGCAGGAATTCGCGGGGCGGAAGGCATGAGCGATCCGGGCCGCATGAACGGCGAATGCCACGGGGTCTCCGAGGCGATCGTCTCGCGCCGGGCCATTCGCGCCTTCCTGCCCGATCCCGTGCCGCGTGACACGATCACACGCATCCTCGAAATCGCCGCCCGCGCCCCCAGCGGCTCGAACATTCAGCCCTGGCATCTGGACGTGGTGACGGGCGACACGAAAACCCGCTTGATCGCCGCGATCACGGCCCGTTTCGACGCGGGGGAAACCGGCCATGAGGCCTATCAGTACTATCCCTCACCATGGCGCGAACCCTACCTCGCCAGACGGCGCGCAACCGGTTGGGGGCTTTACAACGCGCTTGGTATCGAACGCCATGAGAAAGACAGAATGCGCGACCAGCACCGGCGCAATTTCCTGTTTTTCGACGCGCCGGTCGGGCTGATCTTCACCATTGATCGCGCGCTGCCCGTGGGCAGTTGGCTCGATTACGGCATGTTCCTGCAATGCCTGATGATCGCGGCGCGCGGTTTCGGGCTGGATACCTGTCCGCAACAGGCCTTCGCAGCCTATCACGACACGATCCGCGACGTGCTGGACCTGCCGGAGGAGCGCATGGTTGTCTGCGGGATGGCCTTGGGCAAGGCCAATCCGGCCGATCCGGCGAACGGGTTTCGGACCGATCGATTGCCGTTGGATCAGATCGCCCGGTTTCACGCCTGAGCCGGTCGGCATGGCGCCGCGTCAGTCGAACCCTTCGCCCTGGTTCTCTCCGATCGCCGGCGCACGGCGCAGCGGCGCATTCTCATAGGCCGAGAACTTGACCGGCTGGCGCAGGATCCGCTGCACCGTGCCATCACCGCGGGTGATCCTGTCAAAGAGTTCCCTTGCCTGGATTTGCGGATCCTCGGCAAGTTCCGCGCGCGTCAGCGCGGGCCCCCACATCTGACCGGCGGCCCCGAACAATTCTTCCCAATGGGCAAAGGGCTTCCTTTGGATGCGCTCGGCGATCCTGCCCGTCAGTTCATCACGGCGCGCCACCCGCTCAGGACGGCTCAGGCCGACACCGTCATCCAGGCCGATATCCTGGCAGAGACGGTCCCAGAAATCATCCTCGTGGGCGATGGACGTGGTCAGCCAACGGCCATCCGAGGTCTCGTAAAGACCATAGCCCGGATCGCGCTGCGGCAGTGCGGCGTCTTCCTCCGCGTCCGCCGCGATGAAAGGGGTCTGCAGCGCCAGCACCGCATCGCTCATGGCGATGTCGACATAGGTTCCCTTCCCGGTCCGTTCCCGCGCAAACAGGGCCGACAGGATACCGTTGACCGCATAGAGCCCCGACACGGAATCCCCCAGCAGCACGGCTGGCGGCGCGCCACTGACTGCGCCGCTGATCCGCTCGTCCAGCGCGCCGCCCAATCCCTGAAACGACAGGTCATGGGCCGGGCGCATCCGATAGGGGCCGGTCTGGCCGAAGCCCGAAATCGAGACATAGATCAATGTCGGGTGAAGCGATTTCAGGTCTTCATAGCTGAAACCAAGCTTCGCAAGCTTTCCCGGTCGGAACCCTTCGAGGAACACATCCGCCTTGGCAATCAATCCTCGCAATTGTGCCTTCTGATCGGGGTCAAGGAGATCGAGCGCCACTGAGCGCTTGTTGCGGTTCAGCCCTTCGTAGAACGATGGAAGGAACCGCGACGGATCGCCGTTCGGCCGCTCCACCTGAATCACGTCGGCCCCCATGTCCGACAGGTGCATGGTGCAGAACGGGCCGGGATATTGCTCGGCCATCGAGACGACTTTCAGCCCGTCCAGGGCGCCGGGTTTCCGCTCTGTCATCAGATCGCCCAGCTTTGCGCATCGTCCACCGTCAGCGCCGCGCCGTTCACGAACTGGCTACGTGGATCAACCAGGAAGAGCAGGGCGCTGTCGAGGTCTTTCGGCTCTCCCACGCGCTGGCGGGGCAGCTTGGCGAGCTCGGCCTTGCCCTGATCGGTCTTCCAGAAGGCGTCGTTGATCGAGGTGCGGATGTAGCCCGGGCAAAGCGCGTTCACGCGGATACCGTGCTGCCCCCATTCCAGCGCATGACCGGCGGTAAGGTGGCTGATCGCGGCCTTTGACATGGTGTAGAGCGACACGCCCTTGGCTACCCGCGTCGAAAGCATCGAGGAGATGTTGACGATGCAGCCCTCGCGGCCCTTGTCGATCCAGCGTTCGGCGCAGAGCTGTGACAGCCGCCAGGGCGCGCGGACGTTGACGGCCATGGTCTGCTCGAAGTCATCAAGCGTGGCCTTGTGCGCGCGGGCGGGCCTGCTGATGCCCGCGTTGTTGACGAGGATGTCGGGCGTGCCCATCTGCTCTGCGATGGCGGCAATCAGCGCGTCCGGCGCCACCGGGTCGGTGGCATCGAAGGCAAAGGCCTGTGCCTTGCCACCCGCCGCTTCGATCCGGGCCACCAGGTCATTCAGCTTGCCGGTGCTGCGCGCGGCCACCGCGACGGCGGCCCCTTCCCCGGCCAGGGTCAGGGCAAACTGGTGGCCCAGTCCCGAGGACGCCCCTGTCACGACTGCAATCTTGCCTTCAAGCATATCTCATCCCGTTTTTGCCGACATTATTGATCGAAACGATGCTATCACGCTAAATAATGTCCGACAATATGTAATGCGCCGCTCGGGCGTCCCCGCCGAATAAACGCATCTGCACCGTCGCGTTCAACAAGGACACCCGCGCGGTGAGTGCAGGGCGCAGTAAGTTCGCAGTGCCGTCTATTTCGCCGTCATGCGCAGCGCGCCATCGAGGCGAATGACCTCACCGTTGAGCATCCTGTTGGTAAAGATCGCTGCAACGAGATCGGCGAATTCCTCCGGCTGGCCCAGCCGGGGCGGAAACGGGACCTTGGCGCCCATGCTGTCCTTAACCTTCTGCGGCATCGCGGCGATCATGGGCGTTTCGAAAGCCCCCGGTGCGATGGCAACCACGCGGATTCCGCTGCGGGCAAGTTCGCGCGCAGCCGGCAAGGTCAGGCTGGCAACGCCGCCCTTGGACGCCGCGTATGCCGCCTGTCCGATCTGACCCTCATAGGCTGCAATCGAAGCGGTGTTCACGATTACGCCGCGTTCCCCGTCCGGCCCCGGTTCGGCCTCGACGATCGCCTCGGCTACAAGCCTCATGATGTTGAACGTCCCGGTCAGATTGATCGAAACGACGCGGTTGAACAGCTCCAGGTCATGCGGCCCGTCCTTGCCCAGGACGGCTTGCGCCGGGGCCACACCGGCGCAATTCACGGCCCCGTGCAGCCCGCCAAAGCGCGACTGCGCTGCGGCAACTGCCCGGGAACAATCGGCAGAAGAAGTGACATCGGCCTCCAGCAAGACAACTTTTTCACCGAAGCGTTCGGAGAATTCTGCGGCGCTTCCTGTGCCGATATCCAAACCCACGACATTTGTCCCACCTTCAGCCAGCCGCGCAGCCACTGCCGCGCCAAGCCCTGAATTCGCACCTGTAACGAGGATCGTCTTGCCGTTGATATCCATCTCTTGCTCCTGCCTTTCTCCTCTCATGTCGTAGGGCCGGCAGGCAGTGCAAACAATGACATTTGCCTTTCAAACTATGACCGAAAATGCCATATCAGACCCATGTCAGATCTCGGTTCGCCCGTCTCGTCCGTCTTCATCGACGAAGCCTATGATTGCGCGCGCCGCGCAGGTCTTGATGCTGCGCCCATCGCCGCCCGGATCGCGCCCGAGGGAGAGATGACGCTTGAGCAATATGGCCGCTTCTGGTTCGCGCTTGCGCAGGAGATGCAGGATGAGATGCTGGGCATGACGGCCCACCCGATGCGACCAGGCAGCTTTGCCCTGCTGTGTCACGCGCTTCTCAGCGCACCGACGCTGGGACACGCACTGGACCGGGCCGTTTGGGCACTTGGGTTGATGGTCGGCTCTCCTTGCGGAGCGGTGTCGGTGCGAAACGGACAGGCGCACATCACCTTCACAGAGGACGGACCCTGCGCATCCGCCTTTGCGTACCGTACCTTGCTGATCGTCCTGCTGGGGCCGATCTGTTGGCTGGCGCGGCGGCGCCTTCCACTATTGCAGGTTAGCTTCCGCTGCAGCGCGCCCGAAGGCGCCGGCGCCTACACTCAGCTGTTTGGAACCGAGGTCCGGTTCGGTGCACAGGCCACGCGGGTGGTGATCGATGCGGAGCATCTGGGCTTGCCGGTCAATCGCGGTCACGCAGCGCTGAAGCGGTATTTGAAGCAGGCCCCCGGCAACCTGCTTGTCGGATACCGCAGCACCGACGATGCGGTTGGGCAGGTCCGGGCTTTGCTTGACCGGCAGGCGCCGCAGGACTGGCCCGATTTCGACAACCTCGCGAAACGTTTCAGAATGTCTCCCAGTACCTTGCGGCGGCAACTCAAGGATCAAGGTGCCAGTTATCGAAGCCTCAAGGCCGAGCTGCGGGCATCCCGCGCGAAACGGTTGCTGGCGGATAGTGACATGTCGGTCGCGGATGTATCCAGCGTCATGGGCTATGCCGAGCCCAGCGCCTTTTTCCGCGCGTTCCGCGACTGGACAGGTACTTCGCCCGCGCAGTATCGCGCCCAACAACGCGCCTAAGTATTACGTCGGACAAAACATTGAGAATGGCACAAATGACCTCGCATTAATGTCGGTCAGGATATAGGATGTGCCCCAATCGACCGTCATGAAAGTTCCACCATGAGACTAAACCTCGACCCCGCTGATGATCTTCCGGTATTTCGCCAGCTCGCACGGGCCTTGCAGCAGAAGATACTGTCGGGAGAGTTGCAGCCGGGCGCGCGGATGCCGGCGGAAACCGCGCTTGCCAGCGAAAATGGCATCCACCGGTCGACCGTCCGCGAAGCGATCCGGTCACTCGAACAGCAAGGGTTGCTTTATCGCGAGGAAGGCAAGCGCAAGCTTTTCGTCTCGCGGCCCAATACCGAGGAGCTTTCACGCCGGTTGGTCACGCCGATGGTAATGAACGGCGTGACCTTCGAAGAAATCTGGGAAGCGATCCGCGCGCTTGATCCGGTCGCGGCCGAGGGGGCGGCACAGAGGCGCACGCTGGAGAATATTCGCGCGCTCGAAGAAAACATCTCGCGCACGAAGGCGGCGATGGAAGACCCCGACGAACTGGTGAAGCTCGACATTGAATTTCACGAGCTGATCGCGCTGGCCGCAAACAACCGGGTGATCCAGTCGCTACGCCTGCCGATCAGCGATCTGTTCTACCCGCCCTTCCAGACGGTGATGAACAGCCTGAATGCCAGCGAACGCCTGCTGACCGCTCATGAGAAAATTCTGCAGGCGATCAAGTGGGGTGATGCCGCCGAAGCCAAGGAATGGATGATCAAACATCTCAACGATTTCCGCAAAGGCTATGAACTGGCGCGCCTCGACATCACCGGCCCTGCCGAGTTTCCCGTCACGCAGGACAATTGAGGGTGATCTGGCCGCGCGCCAGAGGATAGCGTCAAGCATCGTGTGCGACGATGCGGAATGCTATTGGTGGCGCCCGGTCTGCTACCTGTTCCGTGGCTTGCGTCCAACGGCGTGCCAATGGGCAATGCCCCCTTGAAGCGCCACGCACAAAACAGGCCGTGCCATGCTCTACCACGGCTTACACTCAAGTGTGTTTTGGGTGCGCCGGGTTCTGCAACGCGCCCTGATGCATGGGCGCGCTGCGTGATGGGTTTAGCGGTCGACGGTGATCACGTCGCCGAACAAAACCCAGTTCTTGCCATCGAATTCCATCAGCGACATTGCCTCGATCGGTGCGAAATCATCATCGGCCGTATTGACCGTGATCCCGGGCAGAAGCATCGGCGCCTCGAAGGCTTCGAGGTTGGAGGCGATCTGCATCAGGTTTTCCCGCGTCAGCTCATCGCCGGCCTGCGTCAGCACGTGCTCGATCGTATAGGCGGCGGAATAGCACGACCAGTCCCACCAGTTGCCCTCGGAGGCCTTGGGGAAATATTCCGTTTTGAATTCCTTCCACGCCTTCACGTCCGCATCTTCGGCATAGGCCGGGTTCGATGGCTCCTTCAGATATTGCGTCGAAATGATGCCAGTGGCGTAATCAAGGCCTGCCGGCTCCAGCACCGCCGCCTTGGCATTCGATATGGACACCAGGAATTGCGTCGGGTTCCAGCCGATCTCACCGGCGCGCCGAACCGCCTGTGCGGCAAATTTCGGCGATGCCACATTCAGGAACACATCCGCACCGCTTTCTTTCAGTGTCGACATCTGGCTGTCGACCGTCGCCGCAGTGGTGTCGTAGCTCACTGCCGAGACGACCATACTGTCGTCCCCCAGTTGTTCTATGAACGGCTCCATGTAGTCACGACCGAAGTCGTCGTTCTGGTAAAGGATGCCGATCTTCGCGCCGGGCATGTTCTCCTTGATATACTTGGCGTAAATCCGGCCTTCCGCGGCGTAGCTGGGGATATAGGGCATGGTCCAGGGAAAGCTTTCGGGGTCGTCCCATTTGGACGCACCTGTGGTCAGGAAAAGGTGCGGCACCTTGCGCTGGTTCATGTAGCGCTGGATCGCAGAGTTGGTCGGCGTGCCAATATTGCCGGCAATAAAGAGCACGCCTTCGCGTTCCACCAGACGGCGCGCCTGTTCCAGCGTCTTGGCGGGATTGTAACCATCATCCTGCACCGACACGCTGATCTTGCGGCCGTTGATGCCGCCCTTGTCGTTGACCATCTGGAAATAGGACGCGATGCAAGGACCGGTCGAACCATAAGCAGATGCCGGGCCGCTCAGCGGCACGATGACGCCGAATTTGATCTCGTCGTCCGTGGCGCCCGTATCGTAGTTCGACGCCAGCGCCCCGGTTGCGAGCGCAAGGCTCAGTGTAAGGGCAGTCGTGGTTTTCAGCATTGTCGGTTCCTCCCTGAGTGCTGTTATCTTTCGGTCGCGTGAGTGGTGATTTTGTCCCTGATCCAAGCCAGCATCCCGGCCAGTCCGCGCGGCTGGATGCCCACGATCGCGATGATGACACCGCCGTAGATTGCCCAGTTGCCCCCCTGCCAGATCTCCTCGGTTACGTTCGGGACCATGACGATGAAGACCGCACCCAGAAGCGGGCCGACAAGGGGCGAGCACAGTCCGCCGACAACGACCGCGGTAAAGAGCGAGATCGACAGGAAGAAGGGGAAGCTGTCGGGCGCGACGAACTGCACCGCTACCGCCTGCAGCGCGCCGCCGACGGAGCAGGCCAGCACCGAGAAGACAAAAGCGCGGGTCTTGGCACGGGTCACGTCGAACCCCATGGCACGTGCGGCGATCGGGTTGTCACGTGTGGCAATCCAGGCCTTGCCGTTCAGCCCCCGCACGAGGCGCAGGGTGAGAAAGGCAAAGAGCAGGAAATATGCCACCACGGCAACATAGATCGACTGGTCCAGATCCAGGCCGGCCCAATCGGGCGCGGGATTGATCAGCAGGAAAAGCCCCTGAACGCCGCCGGTCCATTCGGAAAACAGGTCCGAGCGCAGCACAGTAGGCGTGGCAATTGCCAGCCCGAAAGTGGCCAAAGCCAGGTAGACACCCTCAAGCCGCAGCGCCGGCTTGCCGATCAACCAGCCCGCGCCCATGCCGGCGACACCGGCGATGATCGGGGTCAGCGCGAAGGGAACGGTGAAACGGTCGATGCAGATCGCGGCGGTATAGGCTCCGATGGCGAAGAAGGCGCCATGACCGAGCGATATCTGACCGTTATAGCCCATCAGCACATTGAGGCCCATCGCGGCAATGGCGTAGGCCAGGATGGAGGACGCGAGGTAAAGCTCATAGCCCTCCAGCACGCCGGTCCCGGCAATCAATGCCAGCGTCGCAGCGACATAGCTCAGCCGGGTCCAAGAGAAGGGCGGCCTGCGGCGCGTGGGGGCCGTGATTTGTGTCATATCGGTGCTCTGCAGCGTCATCTCATACCCTCCGGGTTACGAGTTCGCCGAAAAGCCCGGCAGGTTTTACCAAGAGCACCGACAAGATCAGCAGGAGCGCGATCATTTCCCGAAATTCGATGCCGTAGGGCACATAGGCGGAAATCATCGCCTCCAGCACCCCGACCATCACGCCGCCCAGCGCCGCGCCAAAAGGGCTGGTGATACCGCCCAGAAGCGCGCCCGCCAGCGCAAAGATCAGCGGCGCCAGACCCATGCCGGGATCGAGGAAGGTCACCGGCGCGATCAACACGCCGGCCACCGCCCCGATGCCGGCGGCCAGCCCCCAGCCAAGCGCCAGCATGAACGACACGTTGATACCCGTCAGGCGGCTGCTTTCGCGATTGTCCGCCGTCGCCCTGAGCGCAAGGCCGAGCCGGGTGTAGCGAAAGAAAAACCAGACAGCCGTCAGCACCGCGCCGGTGGCGATGAGCGAACCCAGCGTGTGTGCCCGGATCGAGAGATCGGCCATCAGGCTGATCGAGCCATCGGAAAAGGCGCTGGGAAAGGGTTTGACCTCGTAATTCCAGATTGCGCCCGCAAGGCTGTGAACGCCGAGAAACAGCCCCACGAAGACTGCCACGATCACCAGGTCGTCTGCGTCGGCAAAGGGGCGCACCACGATGCGTTCGATCACGATGCCACCGGCAAAAGAGACCGCCACTGTCAGCAGGATCGCGGGCCAGATCGGCACGCCCATCTGCACCAGCGTCCAGGCAATGAAGGTCGAGAACACCGCCATTTCGCCCTGAGCGAGGTTCACGTGACCGGTGGATTTGTAGATCATCACCAGCGCCATCGCCATGATCGCATAGATGCCGCCCGATGACAGGCCGATGATCAATTGTTCAAGAAAGAAGGTCATGCCGCTGTCCCCTCTGCGGTTACATCGCCCAGATACGCCCGCGCGATCTCCTGGTTTCGGGACAGTTCCTCAGCGCTGCCGCGGGCCACGAGGTTGCCCACTTCAAGCAGCGCCGCGTTCGAGGCCAGCTTCAGCGCAAGGTTGGAATTCTGCTCGACCAGCAACATCGAGACGCCCGCGTCCCTGGCGATCTGACCAAGGATTTCGAAAAGCTGTTTCACGATCACCGGCGCCAGCCCGATCGAAGGCTCATCAAGCAGGATCAGCCGCGGTTCGGACATCAGCGCCCGGCCGATTGCCAGCATTTGCTGTTCCCCGCCCGAAAGCGTACCGGCATGTTGCCCGGTCCGTTCCTTCAATCTGGGGAAGTAGCCAAACACCTGGTCGAGCGTGCGCTGGAAATTGCGCCGCTTTTTCGCGGTAAAGGCACCCAGACGCAGGTTGTCGATTACCGTGAGGCCGGTGAATGTCCCGCGCCCGTCCGGGACATGCGCGACACCCATGCGGGCGATTGCCTCGGGGGTCTTGCCGGTGATGCTTTCCCCGAAAAGGCGCACGTCGCCGCGGGTCTCGATCATGCCGCAAATGGCGCGCAGCGTGGTGGTCTTGCCCGCGCCATTGGCACCCAGAAGGGCCGTGACGCCCCCCGCCGGAACCGTCAGGTCGATGCCGTGCAGGATGGCGCCGTGGCCGTAGGAGGCGGTGACATTCTGCAGCTCAAGTGCATGGGTCATGCCGCCTCCTCCCCGAGATAGGCGCGAAGCACCTGGGGGTGCGCCCGCACCTCATGCGGCAGCCCGTCGGCGATCTTCTGGCCGAAATCCATCGCGACGACACGGTCCGAGACCTTCATCACCAGGTTCAGGTGATGCTCGACCAGCAGCACGGCGACGTTGAACGTGTCGCGCACCTGCCGGATCAGATCTTCCAGATGCGCCACCTCCTCGCGGTTCAGCCCGCCTGCCGGTTCATCAAGCATCAGCAGGCTTGGGTCAGCCGCCAAAGCGCGGGCAAACTCGATGCGCTTGCGCACGGCGAAATTCTGATCGGCGATCGTGTGGTCTGCGATGTCGGCCAGTTCGAGCAGTGAAAGCAGGTGCATGATCCTGTCGCGGGTCACGGCTCGTTCACGCCGCACCCTGGGGCCGCCAAGGATATCCGCCGACAGGGCGCCGTTCATCGCGAACTGCGCGCCGGTGAGAACATTGTCGAAGACGGTCATCGATTCGAACAGCGCAATGTTCTGAAAGGTGCGGCCGATGCCCCGGCTTGCCATGTCTTCGGCACCGAGCGGCGTCACGCTTGTGCCCTTCACCAGAATATCGCCGGAACTTTGCCGATAGAGGCGGCTGAGGCAGTTGAACAGCGTCGTTTTGCCCGCGCCATTGGGGCCGATCAGGCCGACAATTTCCCGCTCATGAATTTCCAATGAGATTTCATTGAGCGCGATTACGCCGCCGAACGAAATGCAGAGGTCGCGCACCTCTAGCAGCGGAATGCGTTGCTTGCTCACAGATTGTCCTCCCTATCGGTACAGGATTCCTGCCCGACCCTTAATTATGTCGGACACTATTGATGATGTGAACAAATGTCAACAAATCTGATTTTGGTGTCCGTCGTTAAATGTCGACTTAGATCATGTGGAGGGGGAAAATACCGGTGTCTGTCCGTCACTGAAGAAATACTGCCGCTCGTACCAAAGGTGAACATTTTCAAGGCGTGAAAGGCGTCACTGACCTCTCACGGTCCGGCATCAAACTCAGGTGGCGGAATTCGCGATCGGTGGGCTCAAGAACTTCGTAGCTGTCTGTTGTGGTCGTGGCGATGGTGCTCAGGATTTCATCGTCCTGGAGGCGCATCTCCTCCCATTTTTCCGTCACGCACTGCATCTTCGCGGACCTGACCAACCGTGCCCATTCGGTGTCGGCGTCCGAACGCCGCGACAGCAGGACATAGGTGATCATCATCAAACCCTTCATGTGATAGACGTGTGGGAATTGATCCTTGAACAATGTTTGCCACGCACCCGGTGACGTGAATGCCCCGCCGATTTCACCAGATTCGACAAGTGTCAAAGCGGTAGAAATGGGCGCCAGGATGGGTTTTGCCCCAAGTGCTGAGATGACGCGCTGGTACACGCCCGGCCCCGGCACCCTGAGAGCCAATCCGGCAAACCGCGCACCAGCCGGATCGATCGCGCGATCCGTGCAGATGATCTGATCCGCTCCGCGCATCACGGAGCAGATCCGAAAGTCGGTATCTTCCAGCAGCGCATTGACTTCGGACAGGTACCGGCTGCGTTGCTCTGTGGTGCGCATCGTTTCGTCCGAAAGGGTGAAGGGGGCGTGGAACGCCGCAAGGTTCGGCGCGATCCCTTCGAGATGGCAGAAGTTGATCCAGCCGAAGTCCAGCGTTCCGGATCGTACCGCGCCGATCGTGTCGGCCCCCGGATATATCCGGTTGTCTGGATTCATCACGACCGGGGCTGATTTGCGGCTTAGGGCCACAGCGGAATGCAAGAATTTTGCCCGGGGATGATTGGAAGGAAAGTCGTAACCGACCTTTACTGCCGTTTTCGATGACGCCACGGATTTACCTCCGCTTCGCTGGTTGCTTTCCCGGGAATGCTCTTGACACATATTCTTTGGCCTGTCCATAGTGTCGGACAATATAAGACATCTTTGACTGTTTCGGCGCACCAATGCCGGGCATAGTTTTCTTGGGAGGAGAAACTGGATGAATCTGGAAAGCTTGTTGGACATTGCCAAATCGGCTCGGGCTCTTTGCGTTGGCGCGATGCTCTTGGGCTGGGCCGGTGTCGCGAACGCGGAGACCACGCTCCGCATCACGATGCAGACACCGCTGAAAAGCAACTTCGGTCAGAACCTGCTGGTCTTTCAGGAAGAGCTTGAAAAGACGTCCGACATTACGGTGGAGATCTACGATTCCGCGCAGCTCTTCCGCGACAAGGAGGTGCCGGAAGCCATCGGAGGAGGCGCGTTGGAGATGGGTCTGGCCTCGCTGGCCACCTACGCGGGCGAGATTCCCGCCGTTGATGTCTTTTACATGCCTTTCCTGCTGGCGACCGAAGAAAAACAGGCAGCCGCGGTCAGCCCGGAAGGAGAAGTTCGGCGCCTTCTGGACGCGGCCATTCTGGAAACCGGATCACGCGTGCTCTGGTGGCAGACGAACGGGCCGGTGGCGCTGTTGTCGAACGGTGCGCCGATGGCGCGTCCCAGCGACATCGAAGACAGCAAGGTGCGGGTGTTCAGCAATACCCTCGGGAAATGGATCGCGCAGGTTGGCGGTGTGCCGACGGTCATTTCCGGGTCCGAGCAGTTCCTGGCATATCAGCGCGGCACAGTTGATGTGGGCATGACGGGTATCGGGTCTCTTCGGTCGCGATCGCTTTGGGAGGTGATGGACCACGTTACCCTGACGAACCATGCGAATGTCGAATTCGTCGTCGTTATCAACGAAGACTTCTGGCAAAGCCTGACGGATGAGGAGCGCGCGCAGATTTCCAGCGCCGCGCGCGTGGCGGAGAAGGAAATGCGCACTTCAGCTGCCAAGCTACACGGCGAAATACTTGCCGAGGCGGAAACCCATGGCATGACCGTCTATCGCCCCACCGAAGAGGATCTTGCGGCCTGGAGCGATGCGTCGAGCCCCGTCATCTCGGATTGGGCATCACGTGTGGGCCGTTTGGGCGAACAGGTACTCAAAGCAGCGCAGGCGCTTGATTGAAACCTGGCCCGGGTGGCGGCCAAGCCATCGCCCGGACCGACATTCGATGGAGGGGCGCCGCAATGGTCACCAAGCTGGACAGTTGGGTCGCAGGCATCGCGATGTGGGCGTTCTTTGCACTGGGGGTCATCCTGGTATTCGAAGTCGTGGCCCGCTACTTCTTCAACGCGCCGACAATTTGGGTTGAGGAAGTGGCGCGGCTTCTGTTCGTGTGGTCGGTCTTCGGGGGCGCGGCGTTCCTGTTCCAGGATGGTGCCCACATCTCGGTTACGATCGTAACCGACAATCTGGGCCGCCCGGCGCAAAGGTTTTTCTACCTGATTTCGCTGCTGTTCGTGGCGGTCTGTGCCGGCGTGACGCTATACGCATCGGCGCCGATTCTGGTGTCGTCGCTGTCAAGCGGCAAGACCACCGGCAGCATGTTGGACCTGCCCGCCTGGCCCTTTGACTTGGCGTTGCCGGTCGCGATGTTGCTTGTCGTCGTCCGGACGGTGGCCGAATTCGTGAAATGCCTTGGTGGCGGCGGCTTGCCGCAACACTCGGAACCTCAGGAACACTGATATGGCCACTTTCTCGATCGTTGCAGGCCTGTTGGTCTTGCTGATGTGCGGAATTCCAGTTGCCTTTGCCCTCCTGGGATTTGGCCTGGTGCTGCTTGTCCTAGGAGGTTTCTCGATAACCCTCGCCCCTCTCGGGCTCTTTTCCTCAATGGATTCCTTCGTTCTTCTGGCGGTACCTTTGTTCCTGCTGATGTCGAACATCCTGCTGGAGGGACGCGTTGGCCAGGATCTGTTTGCAGCCGTGCAGGCGTGGGTGGGGCACTGGCCCGGCGGGCTTGCCGTTGCGACGGTAATCAGCTGCGCAATCTTCGCCGCGATCTCGGGATCGTCGGTGGCCACCGCCGCGACTGTCGGCACCGTTGCCATCCCGGAGATGACCGCACGGGGTTATCCACGAAGGTTCGTTCTGGGGCTGTTGGCCGCGGGTGGCACCCTGGGAATACTCATACCGCCGTCGATCGTTCTGATCATCTACGGAGTCATCACCGAGAGTTCGGTTCTCAAACTGTTCACGGCCGGGTTGGGGCCGGGATTGTTGCTTGTGGGGCTCTTCATCCTGTACTCCGTGATCTACGCCCTGCGATCCAGGGAATATGCGCCTTCCGCGCCCGCCAGTTGGCAGGTGCGACAATCGACGGCCCTGCGTGCCGGCCCGACCGCCGCCCTTGCCCTGTTTGTGCTGGCCGGGATCTATTGCGGCTGGTTCACCCCCACCGAAGCGGCGGCAATTGGCTTTGCCGGCGCGATATTCGTCACCACTGTCGTCCTGCGCAGCATATCGTGGAGCGGGTTCAGGGCGGCCGTCTACCGGGCGATGGTCAGTTCGGTTTCCATCTTGCTGATCGTGGCGGGGGCCAAGGTTTTCGGCAAAGCGATCGCGCTGTGGCGGGTGCCACAGAACATCAGCGAACTGATCTCTGCAAATGTGCACGAACCACTTGCCTTCATTCTGATCGTTGCCCTGGTCTTGCTGGTGATCGGATTGTTCCTCGAGGCGCTTTCTATGATGTTGATCATGGTGCCGGTTCTTGCCGGGTCTCTTGCGGTTCTGGGTATCGACGTCATCTGGTTTGGCATCTTCTTCGTCATCATGATCGAATGTGCGCTCATCACACCGCCGGTGGGACTCAACCTGTTTGTGATTCAATCCGTCGGAAAGGCATCCATGCGTGACGTCGCCATGGGCGTGCTGCCCTTTCTGTTGATAATGCTCTTTTCGGTCTTGCTGATCACTTTGTTCGACCAGATCGTCCTTTATCCGTTGACCCTGTTGTGAACAACGGAACGCTGGTTCGTCAAAACCTGAATGAGGAATGCGCCTGCCATCGCGGGCGGAGATGGCTGGCATCTTGAATCAACGCTGCGCATTCACGCCGGCTCTGTGTTTCTTCTGTCCCGTTCCCTTGGGCCAATTACGGCCCTCAAGGGCAACATCGGAGGAGAAACATGACCAAACTTAACACCGTTTATACCGCGGCGGCGGTCCTGATCGGATCTGCGCTGGCCGCACCGGCATACGCCACGGAATGTATCGCGCCATCAAATCCGGGCGGCGGTTGGGATTTCACCTGCCGTTCGGTCGGCAAGATCCTTACCGAGCTCGGAGAAGTTGACGGCAACGTACAAGTCACCAACATGCCCGGCGGCGTCGGTGCTGTCGGGTTTGCGCATGTTGCCGCGGACCGCTCGGATGACGCCGACCTCATCATCGCCACGTCCACGGTCGCCGTGACCCAAATCGCGCAAAGTAAATACCCCGGCGGGCTTGAAGACGCGCGCTTTCTTGCCATGCTCGGCGCAGATGTCGGCGTCATTGCAGTCGACGCCGACAGCCCCTACCGGACGCTTGGCGATCTGACCGCTGCGATGCAACAGACACCGGATCAGGTCATCGGCGCCGGCGATGGTGCAGGCAGCTGGGACCACATCCGCTATCTCCTGGTTGCAAAGGAAAGCGGGGTCGAAAACATCACCGGTCTGCGCTGGGTTCAGTTCGATGGCGGAACCGAAGCGATCACCCAGATGATGGGCGGGCAGATCACCGTTGTTTCGACCGACCTCGGTGAGGCATCCGGTTTTGCGGAATCCGGAGACATCCGGTTGCTTGCCGTGCTGTCGGATGAACCGGTTCCGGCCTTTCCTGACATTCCGACAGCCGTATCGCAGGGCGTCGATGTCACAGGCTACAACTGGCGCGGATTCTATACCGGTAAGAATGTGTCCGACGCCGACCACGATGCCTGGGTGGCACGACTTGAAACCGTATACAACTCCGACCAATGGAAACAGGCAGCGACCAATGCCGGTCTGATCCCGAACTGGATCGCTGGCGCGGATTTCCAGGCCTATCTGGCCGACCAGGAAGCGGAGATCGCGGAGATATCCCGCGCAATCGGCATCATAAAATGATCGGCCGTATCTTCGGGGTCGCGGTCTTTGTGATTGCGGCCCTATACCTCAAATCGGCCCTTGCCTACGAGGCCTCTTTTGGCGATCCCCTGGGGCCGCGGGCCTTCCCGCTTATGCTGGCGATACCCGCTCTGCTTGGTTCGGCATCTCTGGTTGTCTATCCGGGTACGTCCGAGGCCTTCGCCGCCAAAGACCGCATGTGGGTTCAGTCGGGCGCCGTCATCTGCCTCTTTGCCTTCGTCTTCTTGCTGGAGCGGCTGGGCTTTCTGATCTCGACGGCCGGGATGGTCATTCTGTTGGCGCTGCTTATGCAGGCCCGGCCGTTTGCGGCATGTGCAACTGGTGTGGTCGCATCCCCGGCGCTCTGGCTGCTGTTCGACAAAGTGCTGGACCTGCCATTGCCGATGGTCGGCGATTGGATCGGGTAGAATCATGGACATTCTTTCTCATCTCGCGAGCGGTCTGGGCGTGGCCCTGATCCCCCTCAACATCGCGCTGCTGCTTCTCGGCTGTTTTGCCGGCACCCTCATCGGGGCGCTCCCGGGCCTCGGGCCAGTCAACGGCGTGGTCATTCTCATTCCCTTGACTTTTGCATTCGGGCTCGACGCGACGTCTTCGCTCATCCTCTTGTCGTCTGTTTATTACGGCTGCATGTATGGTGGCCGGATTTCGGCCATCCTGCTCAATATTCCGGGTGATGAACCCGCGATGATGACGACGCTGGACGGCTACCCGATGGCCCGGGCCGGCAAGGCATCCGAGGCGCTTGCAATCTCTGCTGTCGCCTCGTTCATCGGCGCAACCATCGCGACGACCGGGCTGACGCTCTTTGCGCCGCTTCTGGCGCAGGCCGCGATCTACTTTGGCCCCGCTGACTATTTCGCGCTCTACATCATGGCGTTCGCCACGATTGGTGGCCTGATGGGCGTGGACCTTCGCAAGGCACTCCTGAGCGCCGTCGTCGGATTGATGATCGCTACAATCGGCCTGGATCCGTCCACGGGCGTTGCCCGCTTCACCCTCGGTTCATATGAACTTTTCGACGGTTTCGACCTGATCGTCGCGATGGTCGGACTGTTCGCAATCTCCGAAGTTCTCGTTCTTCTCGAACATCAGCTGCCTGCAAACACTTCCGGTCTGCGCGTCACCAAGCTGTTGCCGGACTGGTCTGCGATGCGGGGAACATTCGCGGCGTCCCTGCGCGGATCCGGCATAGGGTTTGTCGCGGGTATTTTGCCCGGCGCCGGCGCGTCACTGGGCGCGGTGATGAGCTATTCGATGGAGAAGCAGTATTCTGACCGCACGGGCACCTTTGGCAAGGGTGATCCGCGGGGTGTCGCGGCGCCGGAGGCTGGAAACAACGCGGCATCGGGCGGCGCGCTGATCCCGATGCTGGCTCTTGGGGTGCCGGGATCGGGGACGACCGCGGTGATGCTGGCCATGCTTGTGTCGCTCAACGTGCAGCCGGGGCCGCTGCTGTTCGAAAGAAGCCCCGACCTGGTCTGGGGGTTGGTCGCGGCACTCTACCTTGCAAATGTCGCACTGTTGATCCTGAATGTGCCGATGATCGGGATATTCACGACCATTTTGCGCACCCCGGGCTGGGCGCTGATGCCCGTCGTCGTCGCGATCAGTATCGTCGGAATCTACTCGCTCAGCCGATCCGTTTTCGATCTCTACGCGCTGCTCGGTTTCGGCCTGCTCGGGTATCTGATGCGCAAGCTCGATATCTCGCTGGTTCCGCTGGTGCTGGGTTTGCTTCTTGGCACGGACATGGAAAACAACCTGCGCCGCGCATTGTCGATTTCGGCAGGTGACTGGAGCGTACTCTTGCACTCTCCCATTTCGATCGGGCTCTACTGTCTCACCGCGCTCTTCCTCGCCTTCTCGATCTGGATGAGCATCAGGAGGAACCGGCGCAGTTCGTATCAACCGGAAGGAATTGAACAATGAAATACGGGTTCGTGGGCCTGGGCCAAATGGGCAAGCCGATGGCCATCAATCTCGGCAAGTCGTTTGACGTGATCGCCTATGACCGGCGGCCCGGCGTGCTGCCGGACGACGCAAATCCAAGGCAAGTCGGCAGCCTGAGCGACTTGCCGGAATGCACCCATATCTTCCTCAGCCTGCCCTCAAGCAAGGTGCTGGAGAACGTCCTGTTCGGTGATGAGAACGGGTTGGCGAGCGTTCTCAAGCCAGGCACCGTCATCATCGACACCTCGACCGTCGAATACAATGCCACCGTCGATATCGGCAGCCGCCTGGATGACATGGGTCTTCGGTTTCTCGACGCGCCGGTTTCTGGCATGCAGAAGCGGGCAGAGGATGGTACCTTGACCATGATGGTTGGCGGAGACGCGGCGCTTGCCCGCACGCTTGAACCCGCCATGCGGACAATGGCGAACAAGATCCTCTACATGGGGCCGCGCGGCGCCGGGCAGTTGACCAAGCTCATCAATCAACTCCTGTTCGATATCAACATGGCTGCTTTGGCCGAAATCCTGCCAGTGTCTGTCAAGCTTGGCCTGAACCCAGAGCAGGTGACTGATGTCATCAATTCCGGAACCGGGCGCAGCTACGCGTCCGAGTTCTTCCTGCCCAACATACTCGAAGGCATCTTCGACCAGGGCTACCCGATGGGGCAGGCCTACAAGGACCTGATCTCGGGTGCAGAACTGGGCGCGCGGCATTCCATCCCGATGCCGGTCCTGGGGGCGGCAACCGCAACCTATCAGCGTGCGCTGCTCGAAGGCCTGGGCGATCAGGACAAGGGCGCCATGGTCAAGGTCTTCGAGACCCTGCTGAGCGTTACATTCCGGAAATCCGCCGAAGGAGAAAAGACATGAGCGATGGAACGGGACTGGGCAAGGGCCTGACCAACTACGGCGATAAGGATTTTGCCATCTATCTGCGCCGGTCGTTTGCGCGGTCCATGGGGTTGTCGCGCGAAATGCTGGAAAAGCCGATCGTCGGGATCGCCATGACGCCATCGGGATTCAACAATTGCCACCGGACCATGCCGGAACTGGTCGAAGCCGTCAGCCGCGGCGTTCTTGCCGCCGGTGCCCTCCCGAGGGCGTTCCCAACCATTTCAACGGGCGAGGTGTTCCTGAACCCGACGTCGATGGTCTATCGCAACCTGATGTCCATGGACACCGAGGAAATGGTGCGGGCACAGCCGATGGATGCGGTCGTCCTGATCGGGGGCTGTGACAAGACCGTGCCCGCCCAGCTTATGGGGGCGGCCTCCGCTGACGTTCCCGCGATCCAGCTTGTGACCGGGCCGATGTCGACCGGCCGTCACAAGGGTGAACGGCTTGGCGCGTGCACCGACTGCCGCCGCTTCTGGGGCAAGTTCCGCGCGGGCGAAGTGGAGTCGGAGGAGATCAACCAGATCGAAGGGCGACTTGCTGCAACCGCCGGAACATGCGCTGTGATGGGTACCGCGTCCACCATGGCCATCATAGCAGAGGTGCTGGGCATGTCCTTGCCGGGGTCCGCCGCCATCCCGGCGGTGAATGCCGACCGTCTTGTCGCCGCCGAAGCCACGGGCACGGCTGCCGTAGGTCTGATCGCGAAACCGATCCTGCCAAGCCAGGTCATTACCCGGAAATCCGTCGAAAACGCCCTGCGCGTTCTGATGGCCGTGTCGGGATCGACCAATGCCGTGGTCCATCTGGCAGCAATTGCGGGACGGCGTGGCATCCGTATCTCGGACGCGCTGCTGAACAGGATTTCGGACGAAACGCCGGTTCTGGTTGATCTCAAACCCGTCGGCCAGGGGTACATGGAAGATTTCCACGCCGCCGGCGGTGTCGGTGCGGTGCTTCGGGAAATCAAACCTCTTCTGCACCTCGACACGATCGACGTGTGTGGTGTCACGCTCGAAGAGCGTCTGGCAGAACCGCTCGACTGGGTGGATCGCCGCGTCATCCGCGACGCCGCCGACCCGGTTTCGCCCCAAGGTGGCCTCATTGCCCTAACCGGCAACATTGCGCCCGATGGTGCTATTTTCAAGCGGGCCGCGGCGACCCCGGAACTGTTCGAAATCGAAGGTCGCGCAGTGGTGTTCGAGGATCTCGAGGACCTCGCCAGCCGGGTCGATGACCCGGACCTCGACATCAGGGCCGATGACGTCATGGTTCTGCGAAAGGCCGGGCCGATCGCGGCCGGGATGCCGGAAGCAGGCTATCTGCCCATCCCCAAGAAACTGGCGCGGCAGGGTGTAAAGGATATCGTTCGCATTTCCGACGCGCGCATGTCCGGAACCGCGTTCGGCACCATCGTGCTGCATATCTCTCCCGAGGCGGCGGTTGGGGGGCCTCTGGCTGCAGTGCAAAACGGGGACCGTGTGCGGCTGTCGGTGAAGGAAAAGAGAATCGAACTGCTGGTCGACGACGCGGAAATCGCGCGCCGCATCAAAGATCACAAGCCGCCCGAGACGCCAAAGCGGGGGTACCGCGCGCTCTACGCGGAGCGGGTTCTTCAGGCTCCTGAAGGCTGTGACTTCGATTTCCTCCTTCACGAGGATCTGCAGGCTTCGAAACCCAAGTAAGTATCCAAAGGCTAAAAAATGAACCTCTTCAAAAAACTCCAGGCGGCGGAAGCGAGCGGCAAGCCGGTGCGCATCGGGATGATCGGGGCTGGCAAGTTCGGGACGATGTTCCTGGCGCAAGCCCTTCGTATTCCGGGCATCCATCTCGTGGGGGTCGTCGACTTGAGAGTCGATGCCGCCAAGTCGAACATGCAGCTTGCGGGATGGGACCGGTCCCGCTACGCGGCCTCGTCCCTGGACGACGCGGCGAAAACCGGGGCGACCTTTGTCGGGGATGACTGGCGGGCGCTTGTGACGCATCCCGCGGTCGATATCGTGATCGAATGCACCGGCAACCCGATGGCTGCGGTCGAACATATTCTCGCGTCATTCGAGGCCGGCAAGCACGTCATCAATGTCACCGTTGAGGCGGATGCGTTCGTCGGCCCCGCATTTGGCCGCCGCGCCGAGAAGGCCGGCGTGATCTACTCCATGGCTTACGGCGATCAACCGGCGCTCGCCTGTGATCTGGTAGACTGGGCCCGCACCTGCGGTTTCCCCGTGGTTGCAGCGGGCAGGGGCCACAAATGGTTGCCGCATTATCGCCAGTCGACACCGGAAACGGTATGGGATCACTGGGGGCTGACACGCGAACAGGCGGAACGTGGCCGGCTCAACCCGAAGATGTTCAACGCGTTCCTCGACGGTTCCAAGCCGGCAATCGAAAGCGCTGCAATCGCGAATTGCTGTGGGCTTGATGCGCCCGAGAACGGGCTGGTCTTCCCCCCGGGCGAAATCGATGACGTGCCGACACTCATGCGCCCGGTCTCTGAGGGCGGCGTTCTGGCGCGAAAGGGAATGGTCGACGTCGTGTCGTGCCTCACCGTTGACGGCCAGCAGATACCGCATGACATTCGCAAGGGCGTCTGGGTCTGTTTCGAGGGTGACACCGAGTACCTCAGGAATTGCTTCGAAGAATACAAGGTCGTGACCGACCCGTCGGGCCGCTACATGTGCAATTACAAGCGCTGGCATCTGATCGGGCTCGAACTTGGTGTTTCGGTTGCCTCCATCGGCCTTCGCGGGGAACCGACCGGCGTCGCCACGGATTTCCGGGCCGATGTTGCCGCCGTGGCAAAAAGAAACCTGGCCCAAGGCGAAATTCTTGATGGCGAGGGGGGGTTCACCGTGTCGGGCGGGCTGAGACCTGCGCGCCAGTCACTGGAGCGCGGATATGTGCCCCTGGGGCTGGCGCACGATGTCAAACTCGTGAAACCTGTGCGGGAAGGGCAGGCGGTTACCTGGAACGATGTGGAAATAGACAGGACGACCGCAGCCTACAAGCTCAGGCGCGAAGTTGAGGGCGTCGTGAAAGAGATGGCGTGATATGGGCAAGGTCAACACTCGCCTATTGGATCGCGTGACCACGGTCGGGCGCGGCCTTTCCCGCCCCGAATCCGTCCTGACAACCTCAAGCGGCGACATCTTCGTCTCGCACAAAGGCCACGGTGTCGCGCGTATTCTGCCGGATGGGCGGCAGTTTCTGCTGGCCGGGGCCCAACAGATCGGCGGCCTGCCTGTTGTGCCCAACGGCATCGCCCTGCGCCCCGATGGCAGTTTTCTGGTGGCCAACATTTCCGATGCCGGCGGGCTTCTCGAGGTCGACCCGGATGGCATGCGCCTGTTCCATCGCTGCGCGGCATCCGGAGCTGCGCCGCCCGTCAATTTCGTAACGTTGGATGAAGCCGGGCGCATCTGGTTCACGGTCAGCTCTACATGCAGCCCGCGCGACCGCGCCTATCGGCGCGATGTGACGAACGGCTATGTCGGAGTGATCGACAGCCACGGTATGCGAATAGTGGTCGAAGGGCTGCACTATACCAACGAAATCCGTCCGGACCTGGAAGGCGGGTGGCTCTATATCAGCGAGACATTCGGGCAGAAAGTCAGCCGCATCCGGCTTGACGAGGCGGGGGTGCATGGCGACACCGAAACCTTCGCAACGCTGCCGCGCGGTGCATTCGTGGACGGCATCGAGCTGGACAGCGACGGGGCGCTGCTATGCGCGTGCATCGTCTCGAACGAACTGATCAGGGTCACACCCGATGGTTCATGGTCGGTTGTTGCGCGCGAAAGGGACGAAGACTGGGTGAACGAGGTCGAAGCTGCCCTTGATCAGGGCGAGATGGGGCGCAAGCACTTTGACACGGCCCCGACTTCGGTGTTTCGCAACATCTCGAGCATTGCATTTGCCGGCGAGCTTTTCGACAAGATAGTGTGCGGAAACTTGCTTGGGGAATCCCTACCCGTCCTTTCGATCGGCCTGTCCGGCCGAAAGCCCCTGCATTGGACTGTCGAGGTTCCTTTGTGGGGCGACCCCTTCTGAGCTCAACCCGGAGGATCCATTGAACTACGACCTGCAGTCACTCCTGCTCTTCAAATCCGTGGTTTCAAGCGGGAGCATCGCTGGTGCGGCAGAGCTTCACAACATCGCCGCTTCGGCTGTAAGCCGTCGAATTTCCGACGTGGAAATCCAGATTGGCACCGCGTTGTTCTACCGCCAGCGGCGGGGGGTGGAACTTACCCCGGCAGGAGAGGAATTTCTGGTCCACGTGTCCGGGCTGCTCAACCGTGTTGCGCGGATGGACCAGGCCATGGAGGACTTCGCCGACGGTCTCAAGGGGGTTGTCAGAATCGCCGCAAACACATCGAGCATTACTCAGTTCCTGCCGGAAGACCTTGCGGAGTTCGTCAACGATTTCCCAGGTGTAAGGATCAAGCTCGTTGAAATGTTCAGCACCGATGTCATGGCCCAAGTCCGCATGGGGCACGCGGATCTGGGGATTTGTTCCGGTCTGACGAATCCGGGCGACCTGGACGCCACGCTGTATCGCCGCGACACGCTGGTGCTGGCCGTTCCGGAAGGCCACCCGCTGGCAAGCCGGTCATCCGTTTCGCTGGGCGATATTCTCGACCAGGATATCGTTTCTCTGCAGGATGGAAGCTCGATACAGGCCTACGTGGATGCAAAAGCCGAGATCGAGGGCCGCATGCCGAAAACCCGCGTGCAGGTGATGAGCTTTGACGGCGTTCGCCGGATGGTCGAAGCACATCTGGGCGTCGCGATCCTGCCGCATGGGGCGGTGCTGGATGCCTCCCGGGACAGCAAGCTGACCATGGTTCCAATCGCCGAGCCCTGGGCCGAACGCGAGCTGTTGCTCGTGCGTAAGCCTGGCGTTCAACTCGGGCGCGCCAGCCAGGTGATGTTCGAATATCTCACCGGGCACAGCCGCCCCCAAAAACCCTGAAGGACAGACCAGGAAATGATCACACTGAAAAGCCTCGACCATCTTGTATTGACCGTCGCCGATATTGATCGGACCTGCGCCTTTTACCACGAAGTCCTCGGGTGCGAGGTCGTGACCTTCGGCGCGGGCCGCAAGGCGCTCAGGTTCGGCGAGCAGAAATTCAACCTCCATCAAGCGGGACATGAGTTCGAGCCCAAGGCACAGACGCCCCGGCCGGGATCGGCCGACCTTTGCCTTATTACCGAAGATCCGATCGACCGCGTTGAGACCGAACTGCGCCGTGCCGGTATCGAGATCGAAGAAGGGCCCGTTGCACGCACCGGCGCGACCGGGGCGATAGAGTCCGTCTACATCCGGGATCCGGACGGGAACCTGCTGGAACTGTCGAACTACAGCAACGGATGAGGGCCAGCGCTCGCAAGTATCTGGCGTCCATCTGGCAAGGCGGAAACGGCCCCAGAACGTCCGGCCACCTGCGGGGGATGCGGACTTGGATCGGGGACGTCAACTCGACTTTCCTCAGCCTTGCGCGGGTCATCGTCCCGGTCTCTATCGCCGTCGAGTTGCTGTCGAGGTTAGGTGTGATCGAGCATGTTGCGCCGCTCTTGCGGCCGCTCATGGGCGTCTTCGGCTTGCCGCCCGAGATGGGGCTTGTCTGGCTCACGGGTCTTCTGACCTCGATATGGGGCGCAGCCGCGATCCTCTTTACCGTTGTCCCGGTGCAGATGCTGACTGTCGCTGACCTCACGGTGTTCTCGGGGCTGTTGCTGATTGCGCATGCTTTGCCGCTGGAACAATCCGTCATTCGCTCTGTCGGTGCCGGTTTCATCGTGACCGTGCTGATCCGCCTTGCGGGGGCCATGCTGTTTGCCGGGATTCTCAGGCTGGTCTTCGATGCGACCGGTTGGCTGGCAGAACCGATCCAGCCAACACTGAGTCAGAACGTTTTCTCAGCTGGAAAGGACGGCTTCTGGCTTGGCCTGGTCAAGATGCTCTTGAAAATCTACGTCATTCTCGCGCTGCTGATTGCGTGTTTGCATGTGATGGAAAAGACCGGAGCAGCGAGACTGTTCCAACATGTCGCTGCGCCGCTTCTTCGGTTGGCAGGGCTAAGGAACGAAGCCGTGGAAATGACATCGGTCGGGCTGATCGCCGGTATCGCCTTCGGAGGGGGATTGCTGAAGCGCAGTGCAGAGCGCGGCCAGATATCCCCTCGTCAACTATGGCTGTCCTGCATCTTTCTTGGCTTTGCCCATGCGCTGATCGAAGATACGTTGCTGTTGGTGGCGCTGGGTGCTGATTTCACCACGGTGCTTTTCGGGCGGCTGGGCTTCGCCATCCTGTGCACGGCTCTGATTGCCGGTGCCATGAACTTGGCACCCCGCAAGCCGCGGAATAAAGATGGAACCACACCCATCTAACAGGGGCTTGGCATCCACGGCACAGCAAGTGGCCAACGGGGTCACCGCGTGGTGCTACCGATCCTTAAATCTGATGACATGACACATACAGGCCGCCTTGCCCCACGTCTTGAACAGACCATTCGGTCGTTCAGGGGGAGCGACATTCGCCCGTTCCAGTATCGCCCGTTATGATGCAGCTCAGCTAAACAGCGGCTTCTGGTTTGCAAAACACTGGGCCAGGTAATCATAAACAGCGCGTATGCTCGGGTTTTCCTGTAGTTCTGGATGCGCCGTCAGCCAGACCTCCATTTCGATCATGGGTACATCTTCCAGGACGCGGACCAGGTCATTCTGCTGCTCAGCGTGGAAACAATAGACCGGGCCGATCCCAAGGCTGGCCTTGATCGCCCGCATCACTCCCAGAACATTGCGCAGACGCAGCGCCGTGTTTCCGTTTCTTGTGACGGCTTCCACCTCAGAGGCGAATCTGCGCGCGCCCTCGATTGCAATGGTGCGGTGCTCTGCGAGGTCCGCGATGGTCCGGGGGGCGCCGAACTGTTCCACATAGCTGACAGAGGCAAAATACCCCACCTTCATCATTCCCACCTTCTTGGCAATCAATTCCTTCTGTGTTGGGCGGATAAGGCGGATGGCGACATCCGAATTGCGATTGAGCAGGTCGGTCAGCCTGTTGTCGGTGACCATCTCGATGCAAATCTCCGGATAGGTCGCGGCGAATCCCGGCAATTGGTCAATGAGCCAGGCATTGGTGACGGCTTCCGTCGCCGAAATCCGCACGGTTCCACCGAGCAGGTTACCGCCATCCCACGCATCGCTCTCGATTTTCCTGGAGCTCAGTTGCATTTGCTGCGCGATCGCCTGAAGGCGTTTGCCGGCCTCTGTCACCTTGAAATGCCGCGGCCCACGCACCAGAAGCTGGGCGCCCAGCTGTTCTTCCAGTGCGGCGATGCGTCGGCTGAGCGTGGGTTGACTGATCCGCAGCCCCACAGCGGCCTGGGTCAGGCTGCCAACTTCGACAGCGGCAAGGAAATCCCGGACCCCGTTCCAGTCCAGCGGCTCATTCATTGATGTTCCAAACACCACAGCAAGTCGGAACCATGACGTTATTTCCCCCCGAATATTGCAGCAACTCGATCAAAACATAGTGGGCGAGATCATTCATATTTGAATGAATAATATACCAACTACAGAGTTCCCTGTCAAAAAAGAATGTGCATCATGCCGCCAAAGGCGCCAATCGAGCGTCAACGGGAGTCAGATGAATTGGGAGGCCATCTGTGAATGCGCAAAACGAAATCCACGCAGGCCTGGCAATCCAAAACCTTGTCGGACGCGGGTCCGGTCCGACATGTTGACGCAATTCCGTGCGGCGCTGGCCGATGGCAAGGCCAAGGCCATAGTCGTGATCTGCGCCGGCCGGAGATTTTCCGCCGGGGCCGACATCAAGGAATTCGAAGGACCAATGAAGGCGGCGCCGCTACTTGAAAACCTGGCCCAAGAGGGTCGGCCCTTCGCCAGCCGGAACACCTGAGGAGATCAACAGATGAAACAAGCTGTCATCGTATCGACGGCCCGCACGGGCCTGGCCAAATCCTACCGCGGCGCCTTCAACGAAACCCACGGGGCGACCATGGGCGGCCACGCCATTGAACATGCCGTCAAACGTGCGGGCATCGACGGGGACATGATCGAGGAGGTGTTCATGGGCTGCGGCTATCCCGAAGGCTGGACCGGCGCCAATATCGGCCGGCAATGCGTGTTGCGCGCGGGTTTGCCGGTGACGACATCGGCCAGCACCGTGAACCGGTTCTGTTCCTCAGGGCTGCAAACCGTGGCCATGGCCGCCCACGCCATCGTGATGGAAGGTGCCCCGGCGGCGATTGGTGCAGGTGTCGAAAGCATCAGCCAGATGCCGCCGACCCGTCCGCCGCAATCGCGCGAGACGTGGCTCGAACAGCATAAGCCCGAAATTTACATGGCGATGATCGAGACGGCGGACGTAGTCGCCAAACGGTATGGCATCAGCCGAGAGGCGCAGGACGAACTGGCACTGGAAAGCCAGCAACGCACCGCAGCCGCCCAAGCGGCGGGTAAACTGGATGACGAGATCGTCCCGATCACCGTGACCCAGGCATTCAAGGACAAGGAAACCGGCGAGGTGACACGCAAGGAAGTCACCTTTGCCATGGACGACTGTAACCGCCCCAACACGACACGGGAGGGTCTTGCAGGCCTGGCCCCGGTGCGTGGCGATGCGCATTTCGTGACCGCCGGCAACGCCTCGCAACTGTCCGACGGGGCGGCGGCCCTGGTGCTGATGGACAGCGACATTGCCGCACGCGAAGGCATCGAGCCGCTGGGAGCGTTCAAGGGTTTTGTGGTGGCGGGCTGTGAGCCGGACGAGATGGGCATCGGCCCGGTCTTTGCGGTGCCGCGCCTGCTGGAGCGTCATGGGCTCAAGGTCTCGGACATCGACCTGTGGGAACTGAACGAAGCCTTCGCCAGCCAGGCGCTCTATTGCCGCGACCGGCTGGAAATCGATCCCGCGATCTGCAACGTCAATGGCGGCTCGATCTCGATCGGCCATCCCTTTGGCATGACCGGTGCCCGGATGACCGGCCACCTGTTGATCGAGGGCAAGCGCCGGGGCGCCAAGCTGGGGGTTGTGACCATGTGTATCGGCGGCGGCATGGGGGCCGCAGGCCTGTTCGAAATTTTCTAGGTACGGCACCAGGATGGATCTGTCCTTCAGTCAGCACAACGATGCCATTCGCGCCGCGATCCGCGGCGGGCAGGCACCAACCTGGCCCCGCGAACATGGCGGCTGCAAATGCTGCGCCGTGCCATGCCCCAGGTTCTCGGCAGAAATGACGCCCAGACGGGCATGAGCGCCATCTTGAACAAAGAAACCCCCGTCTTCCGCAAAGGAGAGTGAGTGTGAACCAGACAGTAGCGCGGCCGCCAATATTCGACACCCCTGTCACCCGGACCTATGGCACCAGGCTGCCTGTGGTTGCCGGCGGCCTGCAGTGGTTGGCCAATGCCGGTTATGTCTCAGCCGCCGGGCGCGCGGGGATCATTTCCTTTATCACCGCCGCCAGCTTTCCCGAACTGGAGGGCTTGCGCGCCGAAATCCGGCGCTGCCGCGAGATGTGCGAAGGCGCGCCCTTCGGGGTCAATGTCTCGATGATCCCCAAGCTGGTGCCGGGCGAGAAGACCGAAGAGACATTTCGTCTCATTGCCGATGAGGGCGTGCGCTTTGTGGAAACTTCGGGCCGCAGCCCCGAAGCGTTCATGCCGATCCTCAAGGATGCCGGCATTATCACACTGCACAAGGTGCCTTCGCTGCGCTATGCGGTGAAGGCCGAGCAGGTGGGCGTCGACATGGTGTCAATCGTGGGTGCGGAATGCGGCGGACATCCGGGCATGGACATGGTCGGCAGCATGGTCAATGCCGGTCTTGCCGGTGAACGGCTGACCATTCCCTGGCTTGTCGGCGGTGGTTTTGGCCATGGCAAACAGGTGATCGCCGCGCTGGCCATGGGCGCCTCGGGCGTGGTGATGGGCACGCGTTTCCTGGTGTCCGAGGAGCTGCAGGCACATCCCGGCTACAAACAGGCGCTGATCAATGCCTCCGAACTGGATACCGAACTGACGATGCAATCGGTGCGTAACACGGTGCGCAGTCTCAGGAACGAAACCACGATGATCGTGTCCCGGCTAGAGCGGGAAAATCCGGCGATCGGCATTGGCGGATTGATGGAACATGTCTCGGGCAAGATCGGGCGCAAGGCCTACGAGACGGGCGACGTGTCGCGCGGGATCCTGTCTGCGGGCCATGCGCTTGGCTTCGTTGACAAGGTCGAGCCCTTCGCGACGATCGTGAAGCGGTTGGAAGCAGAAGCCTTGGGTGCATTTTCTCGGCTGGGCGCGGTTGCCTGACCATCCACCTCAAGCCTTCACATGTGAATATTAAAAATCGGAAATTGGGCGTAACAATGCGAATTTGCATTTATGTATAGTTTGTTTGAGAGACGGGAATGACGAGGGGAGGACGGTGATGGCTTCTGCGAATGGGCGGGCACAGGTGGCTGTTGCGATTGGTGCGGGCGATGGGATCGGGGCGGCATTTGCGCGGTGTTTTGCGCGGGCCGGGTACCGGGTGGTGATCGCGCGGCGCGATGCGGAGAAGTCTTCGGCGCTGGTCGCGGAGCTGGCGGCCGAGGGGCACGAGATGCACGCGGTTTCGCTGGATGCGCGCGACGAGGCGCAGGTGGTTGGCTTTTTCGACCGGATCGAGGCGGAGATGGGCGAGATCGAGGTGGCGCTTTACAATGCCGGATCGAATTCTCCGTTTCCGTTCCTGGAAACGAAGGCGACGATGTTCCGCAAGATCTGGGAACTGGCCTGTTTCGGCGGTTTCCTGGCGATGCGCGAGGCGGCGGCCCGCATGGTGCCGCGCGGCCGGGGCACGATTCTGGTCACCGGGGCGTCGGCCAGCATGCGCGGCAAGGCGGGCTTTGGTGCCTTTGCCAGCGCCAAGCACGGGCTGCGTGCCCTGGCGCAGAGCCTGGCGCGCGAGGTCGGCCCCCGGGGTGTGCATGTGGCCCATGTCGTCATCGATGCCGGCGTCGACATGCCCGCCATTCACGAGCGCCGCCGCAAGAAGTTCGGCGACGACCACGTGGATGAGGAGAATATCTTGGTCAAGCCCGACAGCATTGCCGCGACATTCCTTGCGGTGCACGGTCAGAGCCCTGATGCCTGGACCCACGAGCTGGATCTGCGGCCCTATGGCGAGAACTGGTAGGGGCGGGCATGTCGGGGCAGAGCGTGACACCGATCCTGTGGGGCGTGGGGACTGTCCGCACGCTGCGGGCCCATTGGGTGATGCACGAGCTCGGGATCGACTACGAGTGCCGGCCGATCAGGCCGCGCACCCCGGCCATGGACCGGGCGGATTTCCGGGCGATCAACCCCGATTGCAAGGTGCCGGCGCTTCAGTATGGCGACCTTACGCTGGTGGAGAGTACGGCGATCATGCTGTTTCTGGGCGAGACCTACGCCGCCCGCGCCCCCGGGCTGATCCCGCAGGGCGCCGCTGATCGGGCGCGGTTCTTTGAGTGGATGTCCTTCATCTCGACCGAGCTTGACGCGGCCTCGCTCTACACGATCCGGCGGCACCACGACCTGCACGAGATCTACGGCCTGGCGCCGGTCGCGGTCAAGGTGGCGCGCGAGTACTTCCTGCGTATGCTCTGCAAGCCCGCGCGCCAGATCCAGAGCGGGGCGCCCTACCTGCTGGGCGAAACCTTCACCCTTGCCGACATCCTGCTTGTGACCTGCCTGCGGTTCGCCGACCGCATGGGGGTCGAGCGTCCGGCGGGGTTTGACGACTATTTCCAAAGACTGACGGGCAGACCCGCCTTTCAGGCAGCCATGAAAGCGAACCACACATGACAAATGACATGCAGCAGAACGGACCGTTTGGCGGGATCAGGATCGTTGATGTGACATCGGTGATCTCGGGGCCTTGCTCTACCGGCATTCTGGGGGACCAGGGGGCGGATGTCATCAAGGTCGAGCCGCCCACCGGCGACATCATGCGCGCGCGCGGCAAGGTGGCGGGCTTCACCCCGGCATTCGTGTCCTGCAACCGGGGCAAGCGGTCCGTCGCGCTGGACCTCAAGGACGGCAGCGCGCGCGAAATCCTGTGGCGGCTGATCGAAGAGGCGGATGTCTTTGCGCAGAATTTCCGCCCCGGCGTGGCCGAGCGGCTGGGGTTCAGCGCCGAGGAGGCGCTGCGCCGCAATCCCGGGCTGATCTACCTGTCGATCAGCGGCGTGGGGCCCAGCGGCCCCTATGCGAAGAAGCGGGTCTACGACCCCGTGGTCCAGGCGCTGTCGGGGCTGGCCGACATGCAGTCCGACCCGCTGACGGGACGCCCCAAGATGATCCGCTCGGTGGTCGTGGACAAGATCACCGCCGTCTACGCTGCCCAGGCGGTCTCGGCCGCGCTCTACAACCGGTCGGTGACGGGCAAGGGCCAGCATGTGGAAATCTCGATGCTGGATGCGATGCTGAACTTCAACTGGGTCGACGGCATGGCGCCGGTGGCGGTCGTGGGGCAGGAAGAGGACGCCTCGAACACGCCCCATGACATGATCTTCCCCACCGCGGACGGCTTCGTGACCGTGGGCGCGATCTCCGACAAGGAATGGGTCGGCCTGTGCCGGGCGATGGGCCGGGCCGACCTGATAGACGACCCGCGTTTTGCAACCCCCAGCCAGCGCGAGATCAACCGCCAGGAGCGGCTCGAACTGATCGAAGAGGTCGTCTCGACCCAGCAGACCGCGCCGCTTCTGGCCTCGCTCGAAGCCCATGACGTGCCCTGCGCACCCGTCCTGCGCCGGCGCCAGCTCTTCGACGACCCGCAGGTGCTGCATAACGACGTGGTCCAGGTCATCAACCAGCAAGGCCTCGGCCCCGTACGCCAGGCCCGCAGCGCCGCAAGGTTCAGCAACCACAAACCAAAACCCATAACACAAGCTCCCGCTCTCGGAGAACACACCAAAAACATCCTGAACGAACTTGGAGTGAACCCAGACACGATCGCCAATCCGAGCGGGAAGAAATCCATCGCCTGACCCGGAAAGTCGACCGGGGCACGGGCAAACAAGCACATTCACTATGTTCAAGGAGGAGGAGAACATGAGGAAGTCACTTGTCGTAGGAGCGGTTCTGGCCGCATTGTGTGGCGGTGCCGCCATGGCCGAAGACGGCCTGCCGGCCACGATGATCTGGACCACGTATCACGTGGGATCGGCCGGGCACAGCGAAGCGTCGGCCATCGCTGACGCACTGGGCAAGCAATATGGCACGCGCGTGCGGATCCAACCATCCAGCAGCGCGATCGGGCGCATTGACCCCGTTTTGCAAGGCCGCGCCCATGTCGGTTTTCTGGGAAACGAAGTCTATTTCGCCTCCGAGGGCATCTATGACTACGCCACACCCGATAGGGGCCCTCAACCTGTGCGGGCCATTGCCGGGCGGCTCTCGTCCTTCGTGATCGCCACCGCCAAGGATGCCGGCATCAGCCAGGTCGAGGATCTGCGGGGCAAGCGGTTTGCCATGCCGATCGGGAATTCCTCGGTCAATTCCAAATGCGCTGCGATGCTGGCTTTCGGCGGGCTGAGCTATGATGATCTGGAGCTGCTGGAATTGCCGGCCTACAAGGACACCATCTCGGCGATGACCGAAGGCCGTGCTGACGCCGCCTGTGTGGTGACGACCACCGGTGGGCTCTATGAATTGGCAGAAAGCCCGCGCGGTATCAGCTATGTGCCGCTGCCGGCCGATAATGCCGAGGGCTGGGAACGCATGAGTGCGGTTCTGCCGATCCTGTCGCCCTACAAGGAAAGCGTGGGCGCCGGTCTGAAGGACGGCGATAGCATCGAGGCTGCGGGCTACCGCTATCCGGTGCTGACGGTGCGTACAGATATGTCCGTGGACGAAGTCTATGCGCTGACCAAGGCGATGGACGAAACCTTCGAGATCTACAAGGACGCCACCTTTGCCAGCCGCCGCTGGAGCCTGGACCAGGCCGCGACGCCGCCGATCGACGCGCCGTTTCACGAGGGCGCGGTGAAATACCTGACAGAGAAGGGCATGTGGTCGGAAGAGGCCGAGGCGTGGAACAAGGCCCGGATCGAACGCGAAACGAAGATCCTTGCCGAATGGGAAGCTTTTGCCGAGGCAAACAAGGATCTGTCCGAAGAGGCGTTCAAATCCGCCTGGCATGACCATCGCGCCGATCTCTTGAAATGACCGGTCAGGACATGTCCGCGGGGCAGCCGGGAGAGGCCAACGCCTTTCCCGGCGCCGCCACGAGCGAAAGCCGCATTCACGGTTTCGCGGCTTTTGCCCTGTTGTCGCTGACTGCTTTCGGGATGCTTGTTGCCCTGAACGCCGTATTCGTCTTTCCCCTGGGTCGGTTCCAGCCAATCGGCAACGCGACGATCTACTATATTATCGGGGTGTTTCTATCGGCCGCTTTTCTGACCTGTCCCGCCAGGCAGACCGATGCTGGGAAGGTGCCGTTCTATGACTGGGTCCTGGTCGGGTTGACGTTGAGCTCGGCCGGTTATCTGGGGATGAACAGCCTGACGATGATCGAGCAGGGATGGGAATTCTATGCGCCCGCGCTGCCCAGTACGGCGGCCTGCATCCTGCTGGTCATGGTGCTGGAGGGCGTCCGCCGCACAGGCGGGTGGATCCTGTTTTCCACGGCCGCGCTCTTTGGCCTATATCCGATCTACGCAGACGGGATGCCGGGCTTTCTTTGGGGATCGAGCTATTCCCTGATCGAAACCGTGCGCCTCCATGCTCTGGGCACCGAGAGTATCACCGGTATCCCCATGGATGTCGTCACCAACCTGGTGATCGGCTTTGTTGCCTTCGGGGCGGTCCTGACCGTGACAGGCGGCGGATCGTTCTTCATGCGGTTTTCGATGGCTCTGATGGGCAAGCGGCGGGGCGGGCCGGCCAAGGTTGCGGTCCTGTCCAGCGCGATCATGGGCTCTTTATCCGGCAGCGTGATCTCGAATATCCTGACCACCGGCGCGATCACGATCCCAACGATGAAGCGCAACGGGTATCCCGCGCACTACGCCGCGGCGGTTGAATCCTGTGCCTCGACAGGTGGCACTTTGATGCCGCCGGTGATGGGGGCGGTCGCCTTTATCATGGCGTCCTTTCTTGGCGTCTCTTACGGCACGATCCTGATTGCCGCTCTGTTACCCGCAATCCTGTTCTATCTTACGCTGCTGTTGCAGGTCGATTGCTTTGCCGCGCGAACCGGGCTGAGCGGTCTTCCCGACGAGAAACTGCCGCGCCTGTCCGAGACCCTGCGCGAAGGTTGGCCCTATCTGCTGAGCCTCGGGATATTGATCTGGTTTCTGCTTGGCTTGCGGATTGAAAGACAGGCCCCGTATTACGCGGCCCTGATCGTGATTGCGGTCTGCCTACTGGACCCCAAACGCGATTTCGGATTGAAGCAGCTGCGTGATCTGGTGCTTGAGATCGGCCGTTCGGTGAGCCATCTGGTGGCCATTCTGGCGGGTATCGGCCTGGTGGTGGGCGGCCTGTCCTATACCGGCGTGGCCGGGGCGTTTTCGCGTGAATTGCTCCTGCTGGCAGGAGGCAGCATACCGCTGATGCTGATCGCGGGGGCCATCACCAGCTTTGTGCTTGGCATGGGGATGACGGTGAGCGCGTGCTACATCTTTCTGTCGATCCTGCTTGCGCCGGCCCTGGTGCAGGCCGGGCTGAACCCCTTGGCCAGTCACTTGTTCATCCTCTATTGGGGTATGTTGTCCTATATCACGCCGCCGGTGGCGCTTGCCGCCATTACGGCGGCGAACCTCGCCGGAGCGAGCTCCATTCAGACGGGGCTGACCTCTCTGCGGATCGGCGCGGTGCTATTTGTCCTGCCGTTTCTCTTCGTGTTGGAGCCAACCCTGATCCTGCAGGGCGAGACACCGGATATCCTGTTTTCCGCCTGCACCGCGGTCCTTGCTCTTGTGATCGTGGCCTGTGTGGCAGAAAACCACCTTTACGGAGTTGGTGCCATGATCTGGCCGGTCCGGATTCTGTTGCTGACGGCAGCAGGCGGACTGGTCTTGCCCGTCGCCCGGGCCGATCAGGTGGGCGCGGTGTTGTTGCTGATCGGTTTCGGGTTGGCATGGGCAACACGGGGGCGGCCGGAGATTTACGTGGACCAGTCCCGTCCGGAAACCAGAGAGCTGTGATTGAGGCCTACGGGATGGGGGGGCGAGATGCCTGATCGTCCCGGATCAGGGAAGGGCTGTGCCGGATCTGTGTCGGTACAGCCCTTTCGACCAAGGGTCGACAGAAGGCCCTTGGTTCGGTCTGCGCGCGGTTGGGTAAAGGAACGTATATCAGCGCGCCCAGCCGTTTCACGCCTGGTCCCGGCACCATGCCGCGGACCTTGCGCGACAAGACCGAAGGCGCAGCGACTCAATCACGGATGGACCGGCACCGCCAACCACGATACCGCTCATCCGTCGCAAATGACCTGACAGCGGACAAAAAGGCGCCCCGACGACGGTTGCCGCGGGGCGCAGGTCCGCTAGGGGAAGCTACACCGGCCCGGAACAGAACCCGTTGATGGCCGGTGCGGCGGGAGGTTAGGCGCTTTCAGTCTGCTTTTCGGTTTGCAGATAGGATTCAAGGCTGTCGTCCAGCGCGTCTTTCCACGGGGTATGGTGCGCCGGGGCCTTCTTGCCGGTCATCGGCGAGGTATAGCCGTGGTCGCGGAAAGTCATGATGCCTTTCTTCTTGTGCTTCTTCCACTCGTAGAAGGCCTGGTTCGCGGCCTCGACATCGAAGCTGGGATAGTCGGTTTCGTCGATCAGCTCCTGCACATAGGCCCCCTGGTAGGCGATGCAGGCATAGTCGTCCTCCAGCGCATCCTCGGCGGCCTCGCGCGCCTTGGGGTCGGCCTCCATCGCGGCCTGATCGGGCAGGGCGATCTTGCCCATGATGTGATCACGCACCCACCAGGCCTGCGCGTCGAACATGTTGAACGTGTACCACTGGTCCTGCATCCCCAGATAGAACATCCGGGGGTTCTTGTTCCACACGACGCCCTTGTAGAGGTCTGCGGCGGCCAGCCGGTTTGCGGTCTTCAGGCGCAGATCGTCGGGCAGGAAATTGAAGTGGTGCTTGTAGCCGGTGCAGAGGATGATCGCATCGATCTCCTTGCTGGTCCCGTCCTTGAAATGAGCGGTGCGGCCTTCGACCTTGATCAGGCCCGGTACCTCCTGCCAGTTTTCCGGCCAGTCAAAGCCCATCGGCGCGGTCCGGTGCGAGACGGTGACGGATTTGCAGCCGTATTTCCAGCATTGCGAGCCGATATCCTCGGCCGAATAGGACGTACCCAGGATCAGGATGTCCTTGCCGGCGAATTCGCGGGCATCGCGGAAATCATGCGCGTGCAGGATACGCCCGTTGAAGGATTCGAACCCGGGGTAATACGGCACGTTGGGGCTTGAGAAATGGCCCGACGCAACGATCAAGTGGTCATAATCTTCCTCGGATTCGCTGTCGGCCTTGCTGTCGCGGGCACGCACGGTGAACTTGCCGGTCTTGTCATCATAGCGGACATCGCGCACGACGTTGTTGAACCGGATCCAGTCGCGTACCCCGGCCTTCTCGACCCGGCCCTTGATATAGTCGAACAGGACCGCACGGGGCGGGTAGCTGGCGATTTCCTTGCCGAAATGCTCATCAAAGGTGTAATCGGCAAACTCCAGGCCCTCCTTTGGTCCGTTCGACCAAAGATAGCGGTACATCGAGCAGTGGCAGGGCTCACCGTCTTCGTCCACGCCGGTGCGCCAGGTGTAATTCCACAATCCGCCCCAGTCGGACTGTTTTTCATAGCAGACGATTTCGGGGATATCCTCGCCTTTCTTCGCGGCGGATTGGAAGGCTCTGAGCTGTGCCAGCCCTGATGGCCCCGCCCCGATGATTGCAACGCGCTTCTTTGACATTTTTGACGTTCTCCCTGGATTGGCATGAACCAAAATGCTTGCTTTGGTTCTTTTGGTTCCTTTTAATAATCCAAAATGGGACCAATATGTCAACATAAAATGCCTGAAGGCGCCAAACACGTCGCTGTCTTGTTGGGCGTCCGGGTTGAAAGGTGTAGAGAAAATCATGGACTCATCTAGCTTTGCCCAACGTCTGGCGATTTCCGGCGCGATGCCGCGGCTGTCCGTCGGAATGGCCAAGACTGTCGATATCGGGTTTCTGGCGCCGCTCAGTGGCCAGGTCGAATCCTGGGGTCTGCCTGGGCTGCACGGGTGCCGGATCTGGGAACGCTGGTTGAACCAGGCCGGTGGCCTGCTGATCGACGGGCGGCGGTATCCGATCCGTATTCATGCCCATGATTGCGGCGATGGCCCGGACGCGGCACGCGACGGGGCCAAGCGGCTGGTGCAGGAAAATGACATCAAGCTGATGATGATGCTGGGCGGGGACAGTTTTGCCGCCGTGGCGGATTTCCTGGGGGATCGGCGTATTCTGACCTCGACCCTGCTGCCCAGCGACCTCAGCCCCGACACGCCCTACCTGATCGCCCCGAGCGAGGTGCACCCGATCTATGTCGTCACCGGCGTGGACTGGCTTGCGCGCACGCGGCCCGGATTGAAGAGCGTGGCGATGTGCGCACAGACCGACGGCATGGGGCTACCGTCGCTGGCCACCTACCGCGCTGCGTTCAAGGCCGCGGGGATCGGCGTTGCGAAAGAGGTGCAGTATCCGGCCGAGGGCGGGGATGTGGCGGCGATCGTGCAGCCGATGCTGGACGCGAACACGGACATCCTGTGCTGGTGCACCAGCTACACGCCGATGGTCCACGCGATGACGGAATACGCCTATGCCCAGGGTTACACGGGGCAGATCCTGTCCTGCACCCTGGATCACTATGCGGCGCTGGTCGAGAAAACCAGCCGGGACTTCATGGAGGGGATGGTGTTCCAGTTCCCCGATTTCGACGATCCTGCGTTGCGCGAGAAGGCGTTTTTCTTCAACCAGCCCAACTTGTTCTACGAGGAATACAACAGCCGATACCCCGGAAGCTGGAGCGCAGTAAGCTGGGAATACGCGGCCATCCTGGATATCTGGCACGCGGCGGTGGAAAAGGCCGGTACGGTCAACCCGGTCTCTGTTCTGGCGGCGATGAAACAACTGGGCCATGTCACCCACGCCTTTGGCCCCGCCGAATGGTGGGGGCGGGATATTTTCGGTATCAACAATGCCCTGGTTGGTGACTGGCCGGTGGTGACGGTGCAGCAAGGCAAGGCGCGGATCGTCGAATTCGGGTCGGTGCCCGCGTGGCTGGCGGCACATAGCGAGCTCTTGAAGGCCGAGATGCTGGACCTGGGCCAGATGTGGCAGCAGCGCCTGAAACGGTCGGGGGTCGCGCTGGAACTGGGCGCAAGGACGCTGGGCAGCTAGATGGCTTGGTTGGCCTTCTGGAACCCCCGGAGGCCGCGAAAATTACGACCACGCGCGGCGCGCTGACATCTCCTGAACAACGGCCCATCTCCGCGGAGCGGCTTTTGACCGGTCTCCGGCCCGGTCGACAACGATGTAATCAGACCCCGGCCTTTTCCGCCGCCTCGGTCAGCATCGGCGCCAGCCGGGTGGCCCACTGGTCCTGCGTCTTGGGGGTGTCGATCAAGTCGTTGCGCAGCTCCAACAGGATATTGGGGCGTTCGTAGGCAATGGCGTGGCGCGCGATCGTGTCACCCGCCAGATGACCGCTATAGGGTTCGTTGTCGCCGACGCACAGGTCGGCCTCGGCATTCAACCGCGCCAGCAAGGGCCGCGCCAAACGCTCATCCACCGAATAGAGCAAGCCCACATGCCACGGGCGCGGCGGTCGGCCGACAAACTGCCGCGTGAAACTGTGAACCGAACAGATGATCGTATCCGGTTGCCGCGCGGCCATTTCCGACAACGCCGTGTGGTAAGGCCGGTAGAGCCGGTTGAGACGGCGCTCTAGCTCATCCCGGTCGGCGTGCCGATTACCCTCGATAATCGTTCCGTCATAGAGTTTCATCAACAGGGTCGGGTCGTCTTCGCCGCGGTTGGGGTCGATCACCAGCCGCGAGAAATTCGAGCAGATTACCGGCGCATCCAGCAGCCGCCCCAGGGCCCGCGCCACGCCTGCCGCGCCCACATCATAGGCGATGTGGCGGGCCATATCCTCTGCGGCTAATCCCAGCGTGCCATTGTTCACGGAATCCGGCACAAGGTTCGTCGCATGGTCGCAGGTGACCAGCCACCGGGCAGGGCGATCGCCCCCCTCGATCAGGTAAGGTTGATATGTCATCGGGTTGTCTTGTTACTGTGCACCCTCCTCTAGGACAGTTGCCGGGGAATGTGAATTGGGTAATAAGGGGCGCATAATTTGTTAGCGATAACGTCAAAACCGTATTCCGTAACGGCATTCCCGACAGACCCGTTGACACACACCTAGGTTTCGCCCGACGCTTGGGCGCAGGAAGAGAGCAGGACCAGACGCATGAGACGCCACCGCAATGTCAAGATCGTGGCCACCCTTGGCCCCGCCTCCGAGGATTATGACACCATCCGCGCCCTGCATGAGGCCGGCGCCGATGTCTTTCGCCTGAACATGAGCCATAGCGACGGCGCCCATGAGGGCATCGTGGAAAAGCACCGGATCATCCGGCAGGTGGAAAAGGATCTGAACAGCCCGATCGCGATCCTGGCCGATCTGCAGGGGCCGAAGCTGCGCGTCGGCACCTTTGCCAAGGGCGAGGAAGACCTGGAAAACGGTGCGAGCTTCCGGCTTGACCTGGACCAAAAGGAAGGCGACGTGACCCGTGTCTGCCTGCCGCATCCCGAGATTTTCGCCGCCCTGGAACCCGGCGCGAAGCTGCTGGTCAATGATGGCAAGATTCGCCTGAAAGTGACCGAATGCGGCAAGGATTTCGCCGAGTGCGTGGTTGTGGCGGGCGGCACGATCTCGAACCGCAAGGGTGTGAACGTCCCTGACGTGATGCTGCCCCTGGCCGCGCTGTCCGAGAAGGACCGCGCCGATCTCGAATTCGTCTGCCAGTTGGGCATCGACTGGCTGGCCCTCAGCTTTGTGCAGCGGCCCGAGGATGTGCAGGAGGCGCGCGAGCTGTGCAACGGCCGCGCCGCCATCCTGTCGAAAATCGAAAAGCCCTCGGCGGTGGAACGGTTCAACGCCATTCTGGCCGCCTCGGACGGGATCATGGTGGCGCGCGGCGATCTGGGTGTGGAACTGCCCGTCCAGAATGTGCCGCCGATCCAGAAACGCCTGGTCCGCACCTGCCGCGCGGCGGCAAAGCCGGTGATCGTGGCCACGCAGATGCTGGAATCGATGATCGAAAGCCCGATGCCAACCCGCGCCGAGGTGTCAGACGTGGCCACCGCGATCTACGAGGGCGCCGACGCCATCATGCTGTCGGCGGAATCGGCAGCCGGCAGTTATCCGATCGAGGCGGTCACGACCATGGACAATGTCGCCCGCGAGGTCGAGGATGACCCGACCTACACCCAGATCATCGAAGCCTCGCGCAAGGCCACCCGCACATCGGTGGCGGATGGTATCGTTGCCGCCGCCCGGGAAATTGCCGAAACCACGGACATCAAGGCGATCTGCTGTTTCACCCAATCGGGCACCACGGCCCTGCTGACGGCGCGGGAACGCCCGCGCGTACCGATCCTGGCGCTGAGTTCCGAGATGGACACCGCCCGCCGGCTGGGCCTCAGCTGGGGGGTGAATTGCGTGCTCACCGAAAAGCTGGAGCGGTTCAAGATGGCGGTGATCAACGCAGCCCGCGCGGCGCGAACCCAGGGCTATGCCAGCGCGCTGGATCAGATCGTGGTGACTGCTGGTGTGCCTTTCAACGTGCCGGGCACCACGAATATCCTCAGGGTTGCACCCTGTCAGGAAAGTTTGATTTATTCCCACGAACGCGGGTAAACTGTTTCGCAAGAGTATCCGTTGGGGACGCGCATCATGGACGCCGATCTGGCACTTGTTCTGGGTATCGTTCTGCTGGTCTTTTCAGTGCCGGCAATCGTGTCGGCCTTTTCCGAAGGTCGCGCGCCGCGGGTGGCTGCATTGACCATCCTCCTGGGCGGATCGCTGACCATATGGGCACTCAGCCAGAAGCCCGGCCAGTTCGATATCATGGATATCCCCGAGGCCTTCGTGCGCGTCGTCGCGCGATTCACCCCGTGATCGCCGCAGACCATTCCGAATCCCCCTTGCGTTAACAGGCGATGGCGCGTATACGGCGCCTCTCACGCGCGCGTCCGGCCAAGTGGCATGCCGAGTCGTGCGTTTCGACCGACTGACCAAAGAGGAGCCGGAAATGCCCAAGATGAAGACGAAATCGAGCTGCAAGAAGCGGTTCAAAGTGACGGCCAGTGGCCGCGTCGTGGCCGCCCAGGCGGGCAAACGCCACGGCATGATCAAGCGCACCAACAAGTTTCTCCGCAATGCGCGTGGCACCACCACGCTCAGCAAGGCTGATGAAGGTATCATCAAGCCGATGATGCCCTATAGTCGCTAAGGAGGATCTGACAGATGTCACGCGTTAAAGGTGGGACCGTTACCCACGCCCGTCACAAGAAAGTCGTCAAGGCCGCCAAAGGCTATTACGGACGTCGCAAGAACACCTTCAAGGTGGCCGCACAGGCCGTCGACAAGGCCAATCAATACGCTACCCGCGACCGCAAGAACCGCAAGCGCAACTTCCGCGCCCTGTGGATTCAGCGTATCAACGCGGCCGTGCGCAGCCATGACGAGGCGCTGACATATTCGCGCTTCATCAACGGGCTGAACTTGGCCGGGGTCGAGGTGGATCGCAAGGTGCTGGCCGACCTGGCCGTGCATGAACCGGCCGCGTTCGGCGCGATCGTCGATCAGGCAAAGGCCGCACTGGCGCAATAAGTCAGTCGCCCGAGGGACAAAAAGAACGCCGCTGGTTATCAACCGGCGGCGTTTCTTGTTGTGGGCGCGGTGCCGGCGTGTCCGGATGGGATCGTCAGCGTTCGGCAACTGGTTCGGATCCTGCGAAACCTCAGGCGCGATATCGGGCCAGAAACATTTCGACCGCGCCGTTCACGACACGCTCGATATTTTCCTCGGTCACGTCGCAATCGAGGCCACAAAGGCAGCGCACGAACATGTCGCTCTTGCACAGTTCACCAAACTGGTTCGCGGCCAGGTCCATGTCGTCGATCTTCAGGACGCCGCTTTCCACGTAAGATGTCAGCACCTGGCTCATCCTGTCACGCACAAGCGCCGGGCCCGACTTGTAGAATCTTTGCCCCAGTTCGGGAAAACGGTGCGCTTCCGCAACACAGATGCGGTAAACCTGCTGTCCGAACCCGGACAGGTAAAACCGCACGATCCGGCTGGCGGCTTCGTGCAGGACGGTATCTATCGGCGCGCCGACACCGATCACCTCCAACGCCTCTTCGGCCTGCCGGTTGCATTCGATGCGTGCGACTTCGGAGAACAGCAACCTCTTGTCGGGGAAATAGCTATAAAGCGTGGCTTTCGAAACGCCGGCGGCGCGGGCGATGTCATCGACGCTGGCCCCTTCGAAACCGTCGCGCATGAAGATGCTGCGCGCACCTTCCAGTACCTGCTCGAATTTCCTGCCTTTCTTGATCTCAGCGGCCATTGCCGTCATGCACGTTCTCCCACTGGGCCGCCCCAGTCTGTCAGGTCCGGGTACCTGCCGCAAGCAAATCCGCAAGGACGGGCAGGGCGATCTGATCGCCCTGCCGCCCGTTTGGAAAGACCATCAATTGTTGAGGGTCGAGTGATCTTTGCTTACCGGCTCGGACGTAGGTTCGGGAAAGTCCATGGTCGGGGTCAGCGACCCCATGTTTAGGCCTTGTGCCGTTACCGGTGCGGCGTTCAAAGTCAGGGCGAGTGCGAATGCGATAAGTGCGTTTTTCATGTCGATTCCTTTCTGAACCGTTCAGTTCATATTTGCAGAAATAAACTGTTCGGTTCAGTTTTCAAGCAGGAAATAAACTAAATAGTTCACTTTTTTGACGCAACGTTACAGAAATTCATTTTCGTGATATTTTACAATGACCTGCGGCATCTGAAAAATTTCAGATGATCCGATGACGTAAAGTCAGATGAGCGGAATGTCAGCCCGGGAGGCCGACACCCAGGGCATTGTCAGCGCGAGTCACGCGATGCGCTGGGTGTCACTTGGTGGCGGCTGAATCACCTCAGGTCACATCGCCTGACTGGGCAGCCACAGGACAATCGCCGGGAAGGCAACCAGCAGCGCGATGGTGATCGCATCGGCGATGAAGAACGGTGTCACGCCCTTGAACACATCCTGCACCGACAGGTCATCGCGGACCCCGGCAACCACGAAACAGTTCAGGCCGATAGGCGGCGTGATCAGACAGAACTCGGCCATTTTCACCACCAATATCCCGAACCAGATGGCGCACATCGTGCCGTTCATGCCAAAGGCGCTGTCGGCGGCACTGACCGCTTCGCCGCCATTCAATGCCATCACTGCCGGGTATACCACCGGCAGGGTCAACAGCAGCATCCCGATGGCATCCATGAACATGCCCAGCACCGCATAGGCCAGCAGGATACAGACCAGGATCAGCAGCGGCGCCATCTCCAGCGAGGTGATCCAGTCGGCAAAGGCCCCGGGCAGATCGGCGAAGCCCAGGAAACGCACATAGATCAGCACGCCCCAGATGATGGTAAAGATCATCACCGTCAGCTTGGCGGTCTCGATCAGCGCTTCCTTCAGCTGCGCCCATCTGAGCCCCCGCGCCAGCGCCATCAGAAAGACGATGAACGCCCCCACGGCGCCGCCCTCGGTTGGTGTTCCCCAGGCATCGCCGAACGGGTTGTAGACGAAGAAGATGATGATCACGACCACCGCGACAATGGGCAGGGCGGGCAGCAGCGCGGTCATCCGTTGTCCCCAGGTGAACCCACCCACCGGCGGGCCGACGCTTTTGAACAATACCGCGATGGTGATGATCAAGAGCGCATAGATCACCGCCGAAAACGCGCCCGGAATGAACCCGGCCAGCAGCAGCGCACCCACATCCTGTTCAACGATGATCGCGTAGATCACCAGGATCGCCGAAGGCGGGATCAGCGACGCGAGCGTGCCGCCTGCCGCCACGACTCCGGCGGCGAATTGCTTGTTATACCCGATCTTCAGCATCTCGGGGATGGCGATGCGGGCAAAGACCGCCGCCGTCGCCACCGAGGCCCCCGACACTGCCGCAAATCCGGCCGTGGCAAACACGGTCGACACCGCCAGCCCCCCCGGCACCCAGGCGATCCAGCGTTTGGCGGCTTCAAACAGCGCCGTGGTCAGCCGCGCGTAATAGGCCAGGTAGCCGATAAGGATGAAGGTCGGAATCAGGCTCAGCGCGTGGGCCGATACCTTGGAATGCGGCACCTGTCCCGCGACCTTGACGCTGATCTCCAGCGCCTTGCCGAACCGTGCCGGGTCATAGTCGAACCCGTTCCAGCGCAGCCAGACCAGCCCGACAAAGCCTGCAAGACCGGCGGCAAAGGCCACCCGCATCCCCAGCACGACCAGCGCCAACATGCCCGCCGTGACCCAGAGGCCAATTTCGATGGATCCCATCAATCCGCCCCTTCCAGCTGGTGTGCCTCGGCCTCGGCCTGTTCCGCGACCGAACGGTGTAGCGGCACCGCCACGGGCCGCTCAAGCCCCAGCACCAGTGCCCGGGCATAGGCCCAGACCTGTAACGCCAGCCGCAGCGACAGGACCGAGAACGCGATCGGCACCAGCAGTTTCGTCGGCCAGATCGGCAGGCCGATATCAATCGAGCTGTCACGGCTCCAGAGCGGCTTGGTCATGTCGAAGCTGCGGTCGAAATGCGACCAGCTGCCCCAGACCAGCGCAATCATCAGCACCAGCATCAGCGTGACGGTCAGCAGTTCGACCGCCCACAGCGCACGGCCCCGCAGCACGCCGATCAGAATGTCCATGCGGATATGCCCGCCCTCGCGCTGCACATAGGCCACGCCCATGATCGCGATCAGCGGCATCAGCGCCTCGATCCAGTCGACGTAACCGGGCAGCGGAGATTCGAAAAACTCGCGGCCACTGACCGAATAGGCCGCAAGAAACATCAGCGAAAAGGCCGCAACGCCGCTTAGCAGCGCGAAGAAGCGCTCAAGCTTCAGCAGCCCGCGATCCAGACGGCTGAGCCAGCCATCGTCCTGCAATACAGTTGAAGTACCTGCCATATGTTATGCCGGTCGTCAGCAGGGCCGCCCGGTAACGGACGGCCCCGATGATCCGTCAGCTTCCGCCACGGGTTTCTTCAAGCGTCTTCACGACCAGGTCATAGAGTTCCTGACCGGGCAGGCCCTGGCTCTCCATGTCGGCGATCCAGGCGGCGCGGATCGGGTCGGCGGCCTTTGCACGGAATGCCGCCAGCTCGTCCTCGCTGATCTCGACCTTCTTCACGCCTTTTTCCTCCAGGATACCGTCCCACTTGGCCAGCAACTCGCCATAGTTGGTCAGGTAATGGTCGATTGCCTCGGGGATCGAGCTGTCGAGCGCCTCGCGTTCGGCATCCGAAAGCGATTCATAGGCGTCGATATTGACGACCACGGGGCAGTTGACGGTGCCCGGGTTCAGGTTGGCGGTCCACCAGGCGGCCTGGTTGATCGTGCCAAAGCTCAGATGTGCGTGCTGGGCAAAGGCCACCGTGTCGACGGTACCCGATTCCATCGCCTGATAGGCCTCGGTCGCGGTTACCGACGTGGGGACGGCGCCGATCGCCTCGAACGCCTTGCCAAGACCGCCGGTCGCGCGCACGCGCATGCCTTCGAAATCAGCCAGCTTGTCGCGCGGCTCGCCGGTGCCGACAATGTTGTATTGCGGCATTGGTGAGGTCATCAGCAGCTTGGCGTTCCATTGCGCCAACTCGTCCTGTACCGCCGGGTGGGCATAGACCGCGTGGCTGACGGCAACCTCTTCGTCCAGGTTGCTTACGCCCAGGAACGGCAGTTCCAGTACCGTGATCGTGCGGTTCTTGTCGCGGTGATAGCCCGCGCAGAACTGCGCCATCTCGAACGCACCGATGGAAATCCCGTCCAGGTTCTCCTTGTTCTTGGAAAGCCCGCCATAGCTGATGTTCAGGGTAAATTCGCCGCCCGTCTTCTCGCTGACGAGTTCGGCCAATTTCTCAACATGCTCGGTAAAGGCCCGGCGCTTGCCCCAGAGCGAGACATTCCATTCCGTCGCCAACGCCTCGCTCGCAAAGGCAAGGGTTATGGCCGCGGCCGCTGCGCCGCCGAGAAACTTGTGCATTTTCATTCCTCCCTAGAATCACATGGTTATTTCCCGTGACGAGTTTAGCGATTCATTCCCGATTGACCACCGGGTGCCGAAAGCCCCTTGATCCCGGCAGTGCGGTTGTTAATTTAGAACCATTCTAATGAGGGGCCGCCATGATTCCCGGTGTAATATCGCGTCGTCGGTTTTCCGACCTGAACGAGCAGGAAATTCTGGCGCTTGCCATTTCATCCGAGGAGGATGACGCACGCATCTACCGCAGCTATGCTGAAATGCTGCGTGCCGACTATCCCGATTCAGCACAGGTCTTTGATGGCATGGCCGAGGAGGAAGACGGCCATCGCGGCAGGTTGATCGAGCTGCATCAGCGGCGATTTGGCGAGGTTATTCCGCTTATTCGCCGCGAACATGTCGCCGGTTTCTACGCCCGCCGCCCCGTCTGGCTGGTCGAGAATCTCGGGCTGGAGCGGATCCGGGAAGAGGCAGCCGCCATGGAACGGGACGCGGAACGCTTCTACCTCAAGGCCGCCGCGCGGACATCGGATGCCGATACCCGGAAATTGCTGGGCGACCTTGCAGCAGCCGAGGCCGGTCACGAGGTCCGCGCCGAAGAATTGGAAGAGGAACATCTGGACCCCGACGCGCGCAAGGCCGAAGACAACACCGCCAAGCGCCAGTTCGTCCTGACATGGGTGCAGCCCGGGCTGGCCGGTCTGATGGACGGCTCGGTGTCCACCCTGGCCCCGATCTTTGCCACCGCCTTTGCCACCCAGGATACCTCGACCACCTTCCTCGTGGGGTTGGCCGCTTCGGTCGGTGCCGGCATTTCCATGGGCTTTACCGAGGCCGCGAGTGACGATGGCGAGTTGTCGGGCCGCGGCAGCCCGATCAAGCGGGGGGTGGCCAGCGGTGTCATGACCACGATCGGCGGGCTGGGCCATGCGTTGCCTTACCTGATCCCCGATTTCTGGACCGCTACGATTATTGCGATCATCGTCGTCTTCATCGAGCTCTGGGCCATTGCCTGGATCCAGAACCGTTACATGGAAACTCCGTTCTTCCGGGCGGCATTCCAGGTGGTGCTTGGCGGCGCGCTGGTGTTCGGCGCGGGCGTATTGATCGGATCGGGCTGACCCTGCACGCCCTTCGTCCGGTTGGTCACGTTGACCGATCCGATACGCCTCAGATAGTCGCCGATGACGTAGCCGCACGAAGAAGCAGCCATCATCCATGCCGCCAGCGCGCCGTGCAACTACAAGCCCGCCGACAGGCGAGCGCGCGGCAGGTTACGGACCTGGTTGCGCGCAAGATCGGAGAGCCCGCCCGCTGCCAAGAGCCCGGCGCGAATAGTCACCTCGGCCAACACGGACCAGTTTCAAACAGATTGACGCGCGCCCTCAGCATGATACCACCACCACATGCTGGCCATCTTCGTGCAAACACTGCCGTTTTTCCTGGTCATCGGGCTGGGATTCGCTGCCGGGCGCACGGGGTTCTTCAACGAAGAGGCCACTGCCTGGCTGACCAAGTTCGTTTTCTATTTTGCCCTGTCGGCGATGCTGTTCAAATTCGCCGCCAACCTGACACTGTCCGAGGTGCTGGACTGGCAGTTCATCAAGGCCTACCTGGTGGGAACCGCCGCCATCTACCTGCTGGCGACACTGGTGGCCTTCCTGCGGCGCGTCAGTATCGAGGAAGCCGCCGTCGAAGCCCAATGCGCCGTCATCGGCAATGTCGGGTTCCTCGGGGTGCCGATGCTGACCCTGCTGATGGGCGAGGCCGCGATCGGCCCGGTGATGCTGGTGCTGGCGGTGGATCTGATCGTGTTCGGCTCGCTCATCGTGATCCTGATCACCGGTGCGCGCGACGGACGCATGAACGTGCGCATCCTGGCAACAGTCGGCATGGGCCTGCTGAAGAACCCGATGATCGTGTCCATCGTGCTGGGGCTGAGCTGGTCGGCGTTGAACATGCCGATCCCGGGTGTGATGAACGATTTCCTGTCACTGCTGGGCGGGGCGGCGACGCCCGGTGCGCTCTTTGCCATTGGCGCATCATTGGCCGGCAAATCGGCTGAGCGCCCCTTCGTCGCGGGCTGGCTGAGCATCTGCAAACTGGTGCTGCACCCGGCGGCGGTCGCCATCTCGGCGCTGCTGCTCTTCCCGGTTGCTCCCTATGCAGCCGCGGTGATGATCGCCGCCGCGGCGCTGCCGGTGGCGGGCAATGTCTATATCCTGGCCCAGCATTACCGCGTCGCCCCGCAACGGGTGTCGGCATCGATCCTTATGTCCACGGTCGCCGCTGTGGTCACCGTGTCGCTCGTGATCGGCTGGGTGGCGCAGCTCTTCTGATCAGCCTTCCGGCGCGCCCAGGTCAACCTCGACGGGTTCATAGAACAACTCCATCTCATCCAACACCATCACACCCTGGCAAGCGCGTCGCCGGCTGACATCCGCATGTACGATTTCAAGCATCTCGATCATTTGTGGGCTGTCGTCAGAACATTGTTTTCCCGCCGATGCGGCGCAGAGGAACTTGTACAAGCGATAGGCGCGCATCATCGGGCAGTTCAGATCGCGGTCCATATCCAGACGCTCCCGCGCGGCCAGCCATTTCGCGTAATCCGCCCTGGCCTTTGCCTGAACCTCCGCGCTCAATGACAGGAACGCCTCGCTTTTGAGGTCACTTTCCAGTCGTTCCAAGTTGGACAACAGCTGCCACTTTTCGAACGCATATGTCAGCAAGGTGCCCGGTCGATGATTGTCGAAATAGATCGCATTGATCCTGTAAGGTTCGTCTTTCAGCAGGTTGTCCGGCGATTGCGGAAAGAGCCAGCGCCCATAGTCACGCCAGTGCTGAGAATCGTAAGGCGACGCCACCAGCTTGCGTCGGGCGAACTCCACTTCTTCTTCGCGGGTGAGTTTCTCAGCGTTGGACCATCTGATGCCTGTTTCGGTGCGCGTCACTTCTCTGACACCACGTTGCAGCGCCTTTATGAGGTACAAATTGTAAGGATCGCGCTTGATAGCCTCGCGGGCATGATCCCACGCGCGTCTCGAATGAGCCGGAGACACAAATTCGAAATCGTAAACAGGGGCGATGTTCATGTCGAAATCGTAGGCATCGTCAACACGGGTCACGTCATCGCGGTTCAGGAACCGCCGGGCGAACTCCACATCGGCGCGGGTGGCCGTATGGCGTGTGGCCCAGGGCATCAGAAGATATTCCAGATCGGGATAGTCCCCGGACATCAGCTTGCCCTTGAACCACGCCAGGCCCTCGTCATGGTGATGAAAATGACCAAATGCGTAGAGTTTGCAATAGGTGACGGAGTCGCCTTGCGACCAGTCGATTTTTCTGGCGTAGCGGCCGCATAGGTTTTCCGCCATCTTCCAGGATCCGCCCCATCCCGGGATGGTCATATCGACTGCCCGCAACAGGGTTCCCATGTTCGGGTCGCTTTCCATGACTTCGTGCAGAACTTTTAACGCCTGCCTTTTCCGGCCGGTCGAATTTGCCAGGCGGATCAATGCGTCCGAAGCCGGACGCATGTTGTTATCGGCATCATAGGCTTTTTGAGCATGCTGCCAGGCCACTTCGTGCAGTTCTGCAAACTCCAACAGCGCCCCGGGAAAAATATCGCGGGCAAATTTGTCACCGCGGATGTCCCAGCCTGTCTGATGGTTCACCCATGCTTGGGCAATATTGGCATAGGGGGAGGCGGGATAGATCTCCAGCCAGTCAGCAGTGAAATCAGTGACCGCGGGACTGTTGGTGCCGAAAATCTCGAACAGCCAGCGGGTGCCGTCCGGATCGGCCTCGCCTTTCTGCTGGCGCAGATGCGTATTGGCAAAAAGTGCCTCGACCGCGGCATAGTCATGGGCATCAATGGCCGCCCATACCTCTTCCTTGTCCGGCAGCGGCAAGTCGGCGATTTCCTGTGCGGCAACGGCGCCAGTCAGCAGAAATGAAATGGTCAGGATTCGGATACAGCGCAGCATGGAAGGCCCTTGGATTTGTTCTCGCATAAGTTGCGTCACGAAATGCGGCACCGATAAGGCGTCTTGTTGGAAACACCGCGATATACATGTTCATGTCGCAGCTATGCAGCGCCGCGCCGGTTTAGCGTTTCGCGTGGGCGCGCGGGCTGATACAGACGGGGCAACCACAGCCCACTGACGGAGGATCACATGGAAACCCAATCGGAAAATGCCTGTTTCGGCGGCGTGCAGGGGGTCTATACCCATAAATCCGAGGCCTGCGCCTGTGACATGACATTCGGGCTCTTCCTACCGGAAGAGGCGCGGGACGGTCCGGTGCCGGTGCTGTGGTATCTGTCGGGCCTGACCTGCACCCATGAAAACGCCATGACCAAGGCCGGCGCGCAGGGCTGGGCCGCCGAGCAGGGCATCGCGCTGGTCTTTCCCGATACGTCACCGCGCGGTGACGGCGTGGCCGATGACGACGCCTATGACCTGGGCAAGGGCGCCGGATTCTATGTCAACGCCACGCAGGATCCGTGGAAACCGCATTACCGGATGTGGGATTACGTGGCGCAGGAGCTGCCCGCCCTCATTGCCGAGCATTTCGCCATTGACGCCGACCGGCAAGCAATCACCGGGCATTCGATGGGCGGGCATGGCGCGCTGACCCTGGCGATGAACCTGCCCGGCCATTTCAAGTCGGTTTCGGCCTTCGCACCGATCTCGAACCCGGTGGCCAGCGACTGGGGCCGCAAGCAGCTGACGGCCTACCTTGGCAGCGACGAAAAGGCATGGGCCGCTCATGACGCCAGCCTGCTGATGCGGGAAAAGGGGTTCGACGGCCCGGTCCTGGTGGATACCGGCACCAAGGACCAGTTCATCGACCTGCTGCGCCCCGAGGCATTCGCCGAAGCCACCACCGCGCGCCGCCAGCAGGCAATCTTGCGGATGCAGCCCGGATACGATCACAGCTATTTCTTCATCTCCACCTTCATGGAGGATCATGTCGCCTTCCATGCCGAGGCTTTGTACGCGGGGTAATTCATGAGCCATTTCGATCTGGTCGTCATCGGATCGGGCCCGTCGGGCCGGTCCGCCGCCATCCAGGCGGGCAAGCTGAAACGCCGGGTGCTGGTGGTCGACCGCAAGGACCGGCTGGGCGGAGTGTCGGTGCATACCGGCACGATCCCGTCCAAGACCCTGCGCGAAACCGTGCTGAACCTGTCGGGCTGGCGCGAGCGCAGCTTTTACGGGCGCGCCTATCGGGTCAAGGACGATATCGAGGCGCAAGACCTGAAGGCCCGGCTGCACATGACGCTGGATTACGAGGTCGACGTCCTGGAACACCAGTTCAACCGCAACCATGTGGATACGATGATGGGCATGGCCCGTTTCGTCGACCCGCACACGATCGAGGTTGCAACCGAGGCCGGCGATGTCAGCACGGTTACCGCCGACCGGTTCCTGATCGCCACCGGCACCAAGACCTATCGCCCGGATTACGTACCGTTCAACGGAACCACCGTGGTCGACAGCGACGAGTTTCTGGAACTGGGGCAGATCCCGCGCAGCCTGACGGTTGTGGGCGCAGGCGTGATCGGGGTGGAATACGCCACGATGTTCTCGGCGCTGGATGTCCGGGTGACACTGATCGAGCCGCGCGAGAGTTTCCTGGATTTCATCGACCAGCAGACGATCCGCGAATTCACCCACCAGATCCGCGAAAACGGGGTTGACCTGCGGTTGGGTTCGGAAATCAGGAAGATCGAGGATATGGGCGAACATGTCGAGGTCACGATGGCCAATGGCCGGCACGTGCGCTCGGAAATGCTGCTCTTTGCCGCCGGGCGCATGGGGGCCACGGCCAAGCTGAACCTCGACAAGGTCGGGCTGGAAACCGATCACCGCGGGCGCCTGTCCGTCGATCGCAAATCCTATCAGACCGCCGTGCCGCATATCTATGCCACCGGCGACGTGATCGGCCACCCCAGCCTGGCCTCGACTTCGATCCAGCAAGGCCGGGTCGCCGCCTGCCACGCGCTCGAAGTACCGACCCTGCAGGAAAGCCCGTGGTTTCCCTACGGCATCTACTCGGTCCCTGAAATCAGCACCTGCGGCATGTCCGAGGAAGAGATGCAGGAGCGTGAAATCCCCTACGAAGTCGGCATCGCGCGTTTCCGTGAAACCAGCCGGGGCCATATCATGGGGCTGGAACACGGCATGCTGAAGATGCTGTTTTCGCTCAAGACCCGCCGGGTTCTGGGTGTGCAAATCGTGGGCGAGGGCGCGACCGAGCTCATTCACATCGCCCAGGCGGTGCTGAACCTGAAGGGCACGGTGGACTATTTCGTGCAGAACACGTTCAACTATCCGACCCTGGCCGAAGCCTACAAGATCGCCGGGCTGGACGCGTTCAACCGCATGCCGATTCCCGAGGAATTCAAGGTGAAGCGGGCGAAGAAAACGGCAAAACCCAAGTGACCGCGATCTACGTCGATGCCGATGCCTGCCCGGTCAAGGCCGAGGTCGAGCGGGTCGGTACCCGCCACGGGTTGCGCATGTTCATTGTCTCCAACGGCGGGCTGCGGCCGTCACAAAACCCGCTGGTTGAAACGGTGATCGTGCCCGATGGACCAGACGTGGCGGACATGTGGATCGCCGAGCGCGCGGGGCCCGGCGACGTGGTGGTGACCGGTGACATCCCGCTTGCCGCGAAATGTGTCGAGGCAGGCGCGCGGGTGCTGAAACACAACGGTGAGGCGCTGACCGCGGCCAATATCGGCAATGTGCTCGCCACCCGCGACCTGATGGCCGATCTGCGCGCCGCCGATCCGTTCCGGCAGGGCGGTGGCAAGGGTTTTGGCAAGGCGGATCGTTCCCGGTTTCTGGATGCGCTGGAACGCGCCGTCCGCGCATCGGCTGCCAAGCGCTAGAACCCCGGACGACGGGCGCACCCGAAGCCCCGCCGGCAACCGGCGGGGAAAATTTTGCGGGCTTTACAAATTCCGGACAGTACCCTTTGGTGGCGGCCTGAGAAATCCGGACCAGGTGCCATGACAACCGTCTCAGTTCAGCGATCCAACCTGACGGGTGCGCTCTGCGCCTTCGCGGCGGCGTTGTGCTTTTCGCTCAATGACGTGGGCATCAAGTTTCTCAGCGACAGCTACGCGCTGCATCAGGTCGTGCTCATCCGGTCATCGGTGGGCCTGATCACCCTGCTGGCGGTGATCATGCCGCTGTCGGGTGGCTGGCGGATCGTCCGTACGCGCCGGATCGGCTGGCATCTGCTGCGCGGGCTCTGCGTGGTGCTGGCCAATTCCTTTCTGTTCCTGGGGCTGGCGGCGATGCCGATTGCCGATGCGGTGGCGATCTTCTTTGTCTCGCCATTGCTGATCGCGCTGATGTCGATCCTGTTTCTGGGCGAGGTGGTGGGCCTGCGCCGCTGGGTGGCGATTGCCGTCGGTTTCGCCGGCGTGATGATCATCGTCAAACCCGGCACATCGGCCTTCCAGGTCGCCTCGGTCTTTCCGATTGCCGCGGCCTGTCTCTATGGCGTGATGCACATCGTCGCCCGGCGGATCGGCGGAACCGAAAGCGCGGCAACGATGACCTTCTATATCGTCATGACCTTTATCGTCGTCAGCGCCGGCGTCGGGCTTGCCATCGGCGATGGCCGCTTTGCCGGGCAGGCCCACCCGTCGCTCGATTTCCTGCTGCGCGCCTGGGCGCCGGTGGATATCGCGGATTTGCCGATCCTGGTGATGCTGGGCGTCAGCGGTGTCATGGGCGGTTACCTCATCAGCCAGGCCTACCGCCTGTCCGAGGCCGCCTTTGCCGCGCCGTTCGAATATGTCGCGATGCCGATGGCGATCATCTGGGGGATAACCGTGTTCGGCACCTTCCCGGACAGAATTGCGTGGATCGGGATTGCGCTGATCCTGGGATCGGGTTTGTATCTGGTCTGGCGGGAAGCGGTCAAAGGGCGCACAAGAGGCATCAGGCGACAGACATGACACAGGTACAGGCGGTGATCTTCGATATCGGCAACGTGCTGATCGAATGGCAGCCCGAGCGGTATTTTGACCGGGTGATCGGCCCCGAAAAACGCCGGGCGTTCATGGCCGAGGTGCCGTTCTTCGCGATGATGAACAGGATCGACGAAGGCGCCGATTTCGCCGACCAGATCGAGGACACCGCCCGGTCACATCCCGAATGGGCGCAGGCCATCCGCCTGGTCCGCGACCGCTGGTGTGACCTGGCCCAGCCGGCGATCCCCCATTCGGTGCGCCTGGCCGGGGCATTGCGGGAACGTGGCGTGCCAGTGTTCATCCTCAGCAATTTCGGTGCCGGGAATTTCCCCACCAGCCAGGCGCAATTCCCGTTCCTTCATGGCTTCGACCGCTATTACATCTCGGGCCGGATGAAGATGCGCAAACCCGATCCGGCGATCTATGCCGCGGTCGAGGCCGATTGCCGGCTGCCGCCCGAAACCCTGCTGTTTGCCGATGACCGGGACGAAAACATCGCTGCCGCCGCTGCCCGCGGCTGGCAGACCCATCTATTCACGACGCCTGCTGGCTGGGCCGACCGGCTTGTCGCCGCCGGCCTGCTGCGCAGAGAGGAGGCCGCATGACAATACCGTTCATTTCCTATGACGAGGGCGAAGCTAACCTGGACTGGCTGGCGCTCTGCAAGAGCATTGAGGCCGGCCACAAGCTGCCCAAGGCCGAAATCGGCGATACCTTCCTCTATCGCGACCCGGACACGTTGCTCAGCCGGGCGGCATGGGTGGACGGGCTGGGGGCGGCGGTCAAGACCGTAACGGTCTATCCGGGCAACCCGGATGCCGGCAAACCGCTGATCCACGGCGCGGTCACGCTCTTCTCGGACGCCGATGGTACGGTCGCCGCGGTTTTGGACGGTCAGCTTGTCACCAAGTGGAAAACCGCGGGCGACAGTCTTTATGCCGCGCTGCGCCTTGCCCGGCCCGACAGCGAAAACATTCTGATCGTGGGCGCGGGCACCGTGGGTTACAGCCTTTGGCAGGCCTATTCCGCAGGCTTCCCGAAGGCGCGGTTCACGCTCTGGAACCGGACCCGCGCGAATGCCGAGAAGATGGCGGCGGACTGTCCGGGCATGGCGGTCGCCGATGATCTGGAAACTGCGATCGGGGCCGCCGATATCGTCACCAGCGCCACCATGTCGACCGAGCCGCTGATCAAGGGGGACTGGTTTCGCCCCGGCCAGCATATCGACCTGATCGGCGCCTACCGCCCCGACATGCGCGAGGCAGACGATACCGCGCTGTCGCGCACGCGGATATTCTGCGACAGCCTTGATACGACGGTCGATCACATCGGAGAATTCAAGATTCCGATCGCGGCAGGCACCATCAGCCCGGATGATATCCAGGCGGATTATTATGCGCCCGAGGCGTTCAAACGCCGCTCGGACGATGACATCACGCTATTCAAGAATGGCGGCGGCGCGCATCTGGACCTGATGACCAGCCGCTATATCCTCGATGCCTGGACGGCCGCCGGATGAGCTGGCTGCTGCTGGCCCTGGTGGCAGCGGCAATCGCTGCACCCTACCTGGCCGAGAGGGGCCGCCCGCGGATGGGCGATCACCTTCGGCAACAGGCGCCGGGCCAATTCGTGACGCTGTCGCGCGGCGTGACCCATTATCAGTGGCGGGGCCCTGATGATGCGCCGGTCGCGGTTTGCGTTCACGGGCTGACCACGCCGTCCTTTGTCTGGGGGCCGATCGCGGAAGGCCTTGTGGCGATGGGGTTTCGGGTGCTCACGTATGACCTCTATGGCCGGGGGTATTCCGACCGGCCGCGCGGCGATCAGGATGCAGCGTTCTTCGTCGCGCAACTCGAAGAGCTGCTGGAAAATCAGCAGGTTGACGGCGAGTTCACTCTGATGGGCTATTCCATGGGCGGCGCAATCTCGGCCGCATATGCCGCAAAGCACCCGGGGCGGCTGCACCAGCTGGTCCTGCTGGCCCCTGCGGGGCTGGGGCATGATCTGGGCCCGATCGCCCGGCTGGTTGCCAATCGCAAATGGCTGGGCGGGTGGCTGATGATGGCCTGGTATGGCCGTTCCTACGCCCAGGCGCTGGAGGCCGAACGTGACCTACGCTCTGCCATCCCCGGCATCGTGGACCGGCAGAAATCCGAACTTGGCTATCGCGGGTTCCGCGGGGCGGTCCTGGCCTCGATGCGCGGCATACTGGACACCGAGCAGGAAGCCGACCACCGCCAGATCGCCGCCGCCGGCACACCGGTACTGGCCATCTGGGGCCGCGACGATGAGGTGATCCCGATCGCCGGCAAGCAGAAGCTGACCGGCTGGAACCCGGACGCGGTCAATGGCGTGGTCGAAGATGCCGGACATGCCCTGGCCTATACCCATCCCGGCGAGGTGATTGCGCTCCTGCGCAAGACGTTGATACTGCCCGGAAACGCCTGACACCCAGACAGAAGGAACCACCCCTTGCCCGCACCCGACTTGATGATCGCCTTTTTCGCCGCCACGATGGTCTTTGCCTACATGCCCGGCCCGGCACTGCTCTATACCGCGGCGCAGACCATTGCCCGGGGGCGCCGCGCGGGCTGGTTTGCGGCGCTGGGCATTCATGTGGGCGGCTATGTTCATGTCGTTGCCGCGGCCCTTGGGCTGGCGCTGCTGTTCACGGCGGTGCCGGTTCTCTACCTCACGCTGAAGCTTGTCGGGGCGGCCTATCTGATCTGGCTGGGGGTGCGGATGGCCATCGCTGCAAGGCAGACGGCGCCTGTATCCGATACCGTCAAACCCGGCCGCAATCCGGCCTTCTGGCAAAGCGTCACCGTCGAGGCGCTCAACCCCAAAACGGCGATCTTCTACCTTGCGTTTCTGCCGCAATTCACCGATCCGGCCGCCAGCCTGCCGATCTGGGCGCAGCTGTTTGTGCTGGGCGTGATCGTCAACGTGCTGTTCTCGTCGGCGGATATCCTGTGCGTTCTGCTGGCGGACAGGGTTGCGGGGCTGGTGCGGTCTTCGCAGGCAGGCGGGCGCCTGTTACAGCGGGCCGGTGGCGGCATTCTGGTCGCACTCGGGGTGAACCTGGCGCTCAACCGGCACTGACCGGCGCCGCGCCTGCGGGCGCGTCACGCAAGGTTAAGCGCGCGCTCGCGCACCGGCAGGTGCACGATGGCACTGAACGCGCCGACACCGACGCCGATCCACCAGACCACGTAGTAGTTGCCGTAGAGGTCGTACATCTGCCCCCCCAGCCACACGCCCAGGAAACTGCCCAGCTGATGGCTGAAGAAGATGATGCCGTAAAGCGTGCCCATGAAGCGCAGACCGTAGATATGCGCGATCAACCCGCTGGTCAGCGGTACCGTCGCCAGCCACGTCGCCCCCATGCAGAGCGAGAACAAGAGCACGGTGGCCGGTGTCATCGGCACCAGGATGAACGCGGCGGCGAATATCGTGCGCAGGGTATAAAGCCCGGCCAGCAGGTATTTCTTGGAATAGCGTTTGCCCAGCCAGCCGGCCAGCAGCGTGCCGGCGATATTGGCCAGGCCGATCAGCGCAATCGACGCGGCGCCAAGCGCCGATGTCGTGGTGATGCCCAGCCCGTGCAGAATCCCGCCCGGTGCGATCGGCCCGCAGACCTCGGTCACGAAGGCGGGAAAATGCGCGGTCACGAAGGCCAGCTGATAGCCGCAGCTGAAGAAGCCCAGGAAAATCAGCGTATAGGACGGATCGCGAAACGCCTTGCCCAGAACCTTGCCCAGGCTTTCCTCCAGCACTTGGCGGTTTGCCGGTTCGGGTGCGCGCATCAGCGGCAGCGTGGCAAGCACCGCCAGGATGATCCCGGCAAAGATCAGAAAGACCGATTGCCACCCCATGAAGCTCAGCAAGTACTCGGCCAGCGGCGGCCCAAAGACTTGCCCGCTGGAACCGGCCGCCGCCGCGATTGCCAGGCTCATCGACCGGTTGTCATCGCTGCTGGCCCGCCCGACGACGGCCAGGATCACGCCAAAGCCGGTGCCGGCGATGCCGAAGCCCACGATGATCTCGTAGACATGATGGGCCATCGGCGTGACCGCGAACGACGACAGCACCAGGCCCACGGAATACATGATCGCACCGATCACGATGGCTTTCCTGTCGCCGATCTTCTCGGCAATCGCGCCAAAGATCGGCTGGCCGATTCCCCACGCCAGGTTCTGGATGGCGATGGCCAGGCTGAACTCCGATCTCAGCCAGCCGAACTCCTCGGCGATCGGAATCTGGAACACCCCGAAGGACGCCCTGATTGCAAATGAAATCAACAGGATAATGCAGCCTGCGATCAATACTGGCGTGAATAAGGGTGTTGTCTTTGTCATCTGCTCACTCCGGGGAACGAAGCGCCACACTAAGCGCTCGGTCACGAGGGTCAAATCACCTGTTGTGATGACAAAGATCAATATCTGTTCGCACTTTCCAAGCCGGCGCAGGCGCGATATTCCGGTTTCATGGAGACGCTGCCCAAGAAATATGCACGCCTTGTCGCGGCGGGTGATCTGACACGCGATGACGCGCAAGAGGCGGTGATGCCCGAGTTCGAGCGTATCCGTGCGGGCCTGGCCGAGGCGCCCAGGAAGGGCTGGTTCCGAAAAGCGGCCGAGCCGCCAAAGGGCCTCTATATCTGGGGCGGGGTTGGGCGCGGCAAATCCATGCTGATGGACATGTTCGTCGAAACGCTCGATGTCCCGAACCGCCGGGTTCATTTCCACGCCTTCATGCAGGAAATCCACCGCGGCATGCACGCCGCCCGCCAGCGCGGCGAAAAGGATGCGCTCGCCCCGGTCGCCAGAGAGGTGGTTCAGTCGGTGCGGCTGCTGGCCTTTGACGAGATGCAGATCACCGACATTACCGACGCGATGATCGTGGGCCGGCTGTTCGAGGCGCTCTTTGCCGCCGGTGTCGTGGTCGTGACCACCTCGAACCGGGTGCCGGACGACCTCTACAAGGACGGGCTGAACCGGCAGCTCTTCCTGCCATTCATCGACCTGGTGAAGGAAAGGATGGTCGTGCATGAGATGGTCAGCCCGACCGATTACCGCCAGGACAAGCTGGCCGGCAGCCCGAGTTATTTCACCCCCATCAACGAAGAGACCCGCGCCCAGATTCGCGCCGTCTGGGAGGAGATTTCAGACGGCGAGAGCGAGCCGCTGACGCTGCATGTCAACAAGCGCGAGGTCGAATTGCCGGGTTTTCACAACGGTGTCGCCCGCGCCAGCTTCTACGATCTTTGCGGCAAACCTCTGGGGCCTGCGGATTATCTGGCCCTGGCCGAGGCCGCGCGGGTTCTGGTGCTGGAAAACATCCCGCAGCTCAGCCGATCGAATTTCAACGAGGCCAAGCGTTTCGTCACCCTGATCGACGCGCTCTACGAGGCCCGCGTGCGGCTGATCTGCACCGCCGCCGCGGCGCCGGAATACCTTTACATCGAAGGCGAAGGCACGTTCGAATTCGAACGCACCGCCAGCCGCCTGCGCGAAATGCAGTCCGAGGACTGGGGCCGCGAATAGCATCCGTCTGATGCAACGGTCCTCACGTCAATCACGAAGCTCGCGCATGGCAATCCGGTTCAGAGTGGTTAAACAAAGACATCAATGACGGCTTCGAGTCCAAAGCGGACACTCTAAGGCGCGCTATGAGTCTTCGTGTTTCTCACAAAGCGGCGTGTTAGAGTGCTGCGCGCTGATAACCGCAACCCGAAAAAACAGGTCTGTTTCTAGATTGGGAGATATCAGAATAGCAGGGTCTTCCCCACGGCACTTTACGGCTCCCACAAAAGGACGTTCTGGATGATATTTCCATTCAACCCAGAGGTAGGCAGGCTTTGGAAATCCTGCTTCGAAACCATTGCTCCATTCCTTCGCCAAATCTTTCCAACGTACGCGGGATTCTTCGTGCTCTCGAACCAGACATTGAACCCACGTACCCCTTTCGATCCTAGCTATTGCTACAAGGTTCTGTGTCGCGCTGTAAACTGAGTACTCTTTTATGCCGGGCAGCCCTATGGTGAATGGTGCTGGTTTGTATTTCTCCAATGGTTGGAAGCTTTGATCCACTATGACGCTTTCGCAAGCTTGGGTAAGCTCGATCCACGGTGATTTCGAATTTGCCCACGCAGCCTCTTGCATTCCAAAAGAGTTTATGGCGAGGAGAACCAAAACCCACACACGATTTGAATAAGTGAAGTTCACACTGGCACCCGACTAATCATATATTGAAGAGCAGTAGTTTGTTGTTGGGTCATCAATCTATGCTGCCTTTTTTCGTGGTGTTTTCTACTAGAACGAAAATCGGTCAAAATTGTGGAGGTTGGTGGCACGATTGAACGGCAGCTTTGTCCGCATTTCTGCCATCCGGCATTCTGTGTCCTTGCTATGTGTCAGCCTTAGTCCGACGCGTTCAGAAGCTTCGTCCGGCCGCTCGGTTAGGGAGCATCTTCCGGCATGGCGTATGGCGCAAAGCCATATCATAGCCATACATGGGTCAGCCATGAAATTTCCTTTGGCATCAGTGAATTAACTTGATTCTACCGTAAATCATCCTCAGATCAGTGTCCGCGCCAGTTCCGGCCCCAGACCGGCATCCGCGTTTTCCAGCGGCGCGCGCAGGTTCAGCCAGCGGGCATCGCCCGACTGATGGGCCTTGAGCGATTTCAGCGCCGGGATCAGCCCGCCCCGCTGGATCGCCTGCCGGTGTCGGTTGATCGCCGGCAGCATGTCGGCGGCGGCCTCCCATGCGCTCGCGGCGGCGTGATCGAACATCGCCCGGATCGCCGCCACGTTGGAATTGCAGCTGGCCGAGATACAGCCGCCGCCCCCGATCTTCATGGCGTCGATCAGGAAGCTTTCCGAACCGGGGAAAACCGAAATCCCCGGCGCGGCCTCGATCACCGCCTTCGTATTCTCCCAATCGCCCGAGCTGTCCTTGTAGGCCACGACCACCTCGGGGAAGGCCTGGTTGAGCCGGGCCGCCAGCGCCGGTGAGATGCCGATGCCGGTGTTTTGCGGGATGTGATAAAGACAGATCCTCAGCGCGTCCGAGGCGAGCCTTTCGATCAACTGGCTGAAATAGCGATAAAGACCTTCATCGCTGGCCGTCACGTAGAAGAAGGGCGGCAGGGTCATCACCCCGGCGCATCCCAGCTCAACCGCATGGCGCGACAGCGTCAGGGTTTCCTCAAGCGAATTCAGCCCCGTGCCCGGCATCAGCTGATCCGCGCGCGCGGCGCCGGATGAAATCAGCAGCTCAAGCATTTCCATCCGTTCGCGCGGCGCGTTGCTGAGCGCCTCGGACGTGGTGCCGAAGGGCGAAAGGTAATGCGCCCCCGCCGCCAGACATGCCGAGGCATGATCCAGATAGAGATCGGTGGCGATGGTCTGGTCGTCGTTATAGGGGGTCAGGATCGGGGTGATCACCCCGCGTATTCGGTCCGCCATTCCGGCACCTCTCCGCTCTAATACCCGCGCACGGGATTCACGATGTTTTTCAGGGTTTCGCCGTTCTGCCAGCGTCTCAGATTGTCGATGAAAAGCTCGAAGGACTGCATCGCCCACTCCGCATAGACGGCCGAGCAATGCGGCGAGACAATCACGTTTTCCAGCCCCCAGACATGGCTGTCGAAGGGCAGGGGCTCGGTCTCGAACACGTCCAGCGCCGCGCCCGCGATCGTGCCCGCGCGCATCGCGTTGACCAGTGCCGCATCGTCCAGCACCCCGCCGCGCGAGACATTGACCAGAATGGCCGAGGGTTTCATCGCCGCAAAGCTGCGCGCGTTCACCATGTGCCGTGTCGTCGGCAGCAGCGGCACGGACAGGACGATGAAATCCGCCCGGTGCCAGAGCGATTGCAGATCATCGCCGGGATGGACCTCGTCCACATTCTCCATCGGCTGGACGCGCGCGCGGGTGCCGATCACATGCAGGCCAAACGCCTTGGCCCGCGCGGCCACCGCCTGGCCGGTATGGCCCAGTCCGACGATCAGCATGGTCTTGCCCTCAAGCGGTGTCATCAGCCGCGGGTCGCGCCATTCACGCTCTGCCCGGTCGGCCTGAAGCCCGGGAATATCCAGGGTGAAATGCAGGATCGAGCCAAAAACATATTCGGCCATCATCGGGGCGGCCACGCCGGCCGAATTGGTCACGGTCACGGCCTCGGGATCCCAGCCCGCCAGGTGATCCACCCCGGACCCCCCAACCGAAATCCACTTTGGGCCGTCCGGACCCAGCAGCGCATCACGAGGGAATCCCGCACGCCCGCGAAAACAGATCGAATAAGCCACGTCAGGCCTGAAATCCCGGATCAGCGACGGCAGGTCATCATAGGTATCGCAGGTGGCAATCTGCGCGTCCGGCACCGCCTCGGTCAGGCGCGCGGCCATCTGGTCTGTCTTGCTGTTGTGGATCAGGATACGGGTCATGGGGCCTCAGGGTGCGGGGATTACGAGCCTAGCAAGCTGGGTGAATTTGCGCCCGGGTTCAAGCAGTCCGTCGCGCATCGCCCAGAGGGCATCCACGCGATCCACCGGGAGAGTCGCGCCAGCCATGTGGTGCAGTTTCTGCCTGACTTCCTGGTCGCTCATCGGGGCCTCTGGGCCACCGCGGGCATGGACATCGCCCGAGCACAACACTTGCCCATCGGTCAGCGTCACCTCGACATCCGACCAACGCCCCGCGGGGAAACGTTCCGAGTGGCGGGTGTCCTCGCTGGCCGTGATCCGCGGGATCAATGCGGCAACGCCCGGATCGCGCAACGCGGCCCCGGTCAGGTGTTCCGGCCCGATCCGGCCGTGCAAGAGCATGGTGGCCAGGGCAAAATGCAGGGAATACTGCGCCTGGCTGGTGGTGTCCGGCATGTCGGCAAAAAGCCGTGCGGCCTCGGCAAAGGTGCGCACCTGGATCTGCGCCACGCTTTCGGCGTTCATGCCCTGCTGTTGCATCAGCTGGTGCAACGCATCCAGCGCCGCATGGGCCCAGCGGCAGACGGGATAGGGCTTGATATAGTTCCGCGTCACCGTCCATGTCCGCCCCAGATCCTGCCAGTACCGTGCCACCTCGGGCGCCTCGGCGGTGATCGCCGGCGCGCCCTGAAATCCGCGCTGCGCCAGAAGCGTGGCCGAACACCCGACAAATGCGCCGATGCCCGATCCGTCATGCAGCATCGTCGGGTTGTCGATCTCGCGCATCATCTGGCTGCGCGGACCCTGATATTCGGCAATGCCAAGCGCTTGCCTCAGGATCTCGGGGTCCGTACGCTCCAGCCGGCACCCAAGCGCCGCGACGCCCAGGGCGTTCCACGCCCCCGATGTATGGTAATCGCTGACCGTTGCATGAAGCGCGATTCCGGCACGCGCCGCCACCTCGTATGATATGGCCAGCGCGGTCAGTGCCTCGCGCCCGGTCAGATCGGGATGGCGGGCGGCAAAGGCAAACAGCGCCGGCACAACCGCCACGCCGATATGGCCCTTGGTGGGATTGTAGCCGTCATGACCGTCCAGATTGTCGATCTGCGTGGCCAGCGCCCAGGCCGCGCCCGGCAGGCTGACGTGCCTGCCGTCAAACAGCATCGGCGCCGCGTTCTCCGGGCCGCCCGCTGCGTGAAAATCGCCGGCGAAGTCACGGGCGATGCCGGCCACGTCCAGCGATACTGCCCCGGCGGCGACCCCCAGCGTGTCGATCAGCAGCGTCGAGGCGAATTTCAGCGCCTCTTCCGGCACGGTCAGGGCCGGGTCCAGGATGAAATCCGCAAGCCCTGCAAACTGGGTGTCGGAACCTCTGATCATGACGTGCGCCGATCGAGAAGGGTGCCAAAACCAGCGGGCGCCGCGGCGCTGCCCACGGTTTCAAGCACCTGGAACATCATCGCCTGGTTCGAGGTAACAACAGGTTTGCCTGCCGCCTGCTCCAGCCGTGCGATCACCTCGACGCTGCGCATGTCGGTACAGGACAGAACGATCGCTTCGGCCTCCGGGCTGTCGGCGCGCCGGCCCAGATCAAATACCGCCTCCGGCGTCATCGCTCCCTGCCCGGTATTGTCCAGCCGCCCGGCGACGTCGGCGCGCGAAACGGTGGCAATGCCCTGATCTGCCAGAAACCCGATGGCGCGGTCATTCAGGCCGGTCACATAGGGCGAGGCGAAGCCGATCTTACGGACATCCAGCGCCCGCAATGCCGCCACGAGGGCACCCGCCGCCGTGACCGTCTGCGCCCCGCTGCGGGATTTGATCCGGGCGGCAAGGGCGTGGTCGAATTCAGGGCCATGAGACAGCGTTGCCGAGGTGCAGCCATAGAGGATCACGTCCGGCCTCACGCCCAGAAGAAGCTGCAGCGGCGCGTCCAAATCGGTTGCCCCCAGCCCGGCCATCTGATCCTCGTCGGGGATTTCCTCGGCATCATAGCCGCCGATCCGGGTGAAATGCAGCGACATGCCGGGCGGGGCAAGCAGCATCAGGTCCGGTTCGAGATTGGTGTTGGTGAAAGGCACCAAAACCCCGATCCGCGCTTTGCCGCGGTTTGTCATGACAGACCCTCTCGTTTGCACCAATCCTTCAGCACCTCGGCGGCCAACGCCATGTCATCCGCGACACCAATGGTCGCCCGCAGACATTCCGGCAGGTCAGCACCGCCCTGGGCGCGCAGAAAAATCCCTTCGGCGCGCAGAGCACTGTCAGCCGCCTGTGCCGCGCTCGCGGAAGGGAACCGGATCAACGCGAAATTGGTGAAGCTTTGCGGCAGGCAGAGGCTCGTGCCCTGCAGATCCGCGCGAAACCGGTCTCGTATCCCGGTGGTCAGGGCGCAGGTTTCCCGCATATAGCCCTGATCGCTCAGCGCCGCGGCGGCCGCCGCCTGTGACGCGGCGCTGACATTATTGGGGTTGAGAACCTTCCGAACCTCTGCAGCGATCGAGGCCGGGAACACGCCCCAGCCCACCCGCGCACCGGCCAGCCCATAGGCCTTTGAAAACGTGCGCAGAATCACGGCGTTGCCCCGGTCGACCAGATCGAAGCAGTGGTCTTGCGGCGTATCTGCAAACTCGCCATAGGCTTCGTCGATCACAAGCAGGACATCCTCCGGCAAGGTCTGGCGAAGCTGTGTCAGGTCGGCCGTGGAAATGCGGGTGCCGGTCGGGTTGCCGGGATTGGCGACAAAGACAATGCGCGTGGCGGGCGTTACCGCAGCAAGCAATGCCGCGGCATCCACGGTCAGATCCTTTTCCGGCGCGGTATCCAGCCGCGCCCCGGTCGCCAGCGTGGCAGTACGGAAAAACGGATAGGCATGTGCCGGGATCAGCGCCGCATCCCCCGGCGCCAGATAGGCGCGCGCCAGGCAACCGATCAGGTCAAGCGAACCATTGCCGCAGATGATTGCCGCCGGATCAATCCGATGAAGCGCCCCAATCGCGGCACGCAGGGTGGTCCAGTCCGGGTCGGGGTAAAGATGCTGATCGCGCGCCGCCCGTGCCGCAGCTTCGGCTGCCAGGGGACTTGGCGGGCGCAGGCTTTCGTTCTGGCAAAGCGAAACCAGACGCTTGCCCGGCGGGGCAGACAGGTCTGCCAGCGCATAGGCGTCCATCATGGCGACATGGGCGTTGGGCCGGATCATGGCGTTGCCCCTTTCGCGTCATTGGCCGCAGGGTCAACCAGCCCATCCTCGATGTCGCGCCGGACCGCACCGGCATCGCGTTGCTCCGGCGGGCCATATCCGCCCCCGCCCGGCGTCTCGAGAATCAGGCTTGCCCCCGCCGGTATGCGGAACTCGCCCTTGGCGGGCAGGTCGGGCCCATCCGCGCCAATGCGCAGCCGTCCGGCGCGCCCCGGCCTGCCACCATGACGGCCCGCGGCGGGAAACCGGATGCGTTCAACCGAGAGAAAGGCCAGAAAATCCTCATGCGTGGCCGAACAGATCTCGATATGCTGGCCCAGCCCGCCACGATATGTCCCCGCGCCGCCGCTGCCCGGCAACAGCTCTCGGCGGGTGATGAGGACCGGCGCCGTGGCCTCAGTCGGTTCTACCTGACTGCCCCAGACCCCGCTGGGAAAGGCGGTGGCCGACAGCCCGTCTTTCGTGGGCCGCGCCCCGGTCCCGCCGTTATAGACCAGCTCCAGCGCAAATTGCGTCCCGCCGTCACGCGCCGCCTCGGGCGTGTGCCTGAGCGGCACGTCGTAAAGGCAGGATGCGCCTTCGGCGGGAACCTTGTCGGGCAGGGCCTGCACCAGACAGCCATAGACCAGATCGGGCGTCATCTGCCCCAGCGAATGGCGCATCGCCACAGGCGCCGGGTGCTGCGCGTTCAGGATACAGCCGGGCGGGCCGGCGACGCGAAACGGCTCCAGCGAGCCGGCGTTGTTGGGAATGTCCGGCCCGATGATGCAGCGCAGCGCAAAGACGGAATAGGCGGTGGCATAGTTCAGCGGTACGTTGATACCCTTATCCGAGCAGCCGGAAGTGCCGTCATAGTCCAGCAGGACATGGTCATCGGTCACGGTAAGCGTCGCGGCCAGCTTGATCGGCCTGTCATAACCGTCGACTATCAGCTCGTGGCGATAGGTGCCGTTGGGCACATCGGCGATCGCGTCCAGCGTACCGCGACAGGAGGTGCCGATGATATATTCCGCCAGATCGTCCAGATCGTCGATGCCGAATTCCCGCATCATCTCGGCCAGGCGTCGCGCGCCGGTCTCGCAGCAGGCGATCAGCGCATAGATGTCGCCCTCGTTGGCAATGGGTTCGCGGGAATTCACCCGGATAATCTCCATCAGGAAATCATTCAGGTTCCCCGCATCCACCAGCTTGCAGGGCGGGATCATCAGACCCTCGTCATAGATATCCGAGCCTTCCGGCCCCATCCCCTTGCCCCCAAGATCGGCCAGATGCGAGGTGCAGGAGGTGAAACCAACCACCCGCCCGCCGAAGAAAACCGGCTGCATCAGCAGGAAATCGTTCAGGTGGCCGGATGCCAGCCACGGGTCATTGGTCATGTAGATGTCGCCGGGCTTCATGTCCTGCACCGGAAACCTGTCCCGCAGGTGCCTGACCGCCTCTGCCATCGTGTTGATATGCCCGGGCGTGCCGGTCACCGCCTGCGCCAGCATACGGCCGCGTATGTCAAAGATCCCGGCCGAGATATCGCCGCTTTCGCGCACGATCGGGCTGAAGGCGGCGCGGATCAGCGCCTGACCCTGTTCCTCGACCACGGCCAGAAGGCGGTTCCACATGACTTGCAGGCGGGTCTTTGGGATCTTTGTCATTGGTTTGCCTCCGGTCGGGTCAGGATGAGATTGCCATCGCCATCGACCTCGGCGCCGAAATCGGCGCTGACATAGGTGGTTGTCTGCGGCTCGACGACAAGGGCTGGGCCGGTCAGCACCTTACCCGGCACCAATGCCGCACGGTCGTAGACATCCGCGGCTCGGCGCGATTGCGTCACCTCGCACCAGATCTCGTGTTGCCGCTGCGGATTGGCGCGGGTTTTCTTGCGGGGCGCAGGTGTGGATGCGGGGGCGGTCACGCCGGTCGCCAGGCGGATCGACCAGTTGAGGATTTCAATCACCATGCCCGGCACGGACCGGGCAAACTGGCGGCTGTATTCAGCCTCGAAGGCGGCGCGCAGGTTGTCCTTGTCGGCGGTTGTCAGGGGGCGGTCGGGCAACGGTATTTCGATCTCGTGCCCCTGCCCGTGATAGCGCATATAGGCGATGCGGGTGCAGGTCAGCTCTCCGTCCGGGCTGCCGGCGCGCACGACCTCGGCAGCCTCGGCAATCATGGCATCCAGAAAACCGTTCAGCCGGGGCATGTCCAGCGCGTCCAGCGTGGCATACATGCTGCGCACGATCTCAAAGGATACGGAAGCGTATAGAAAGCCGACAGCCGACCCGACACCCGGATCACGGGGGATCAGGATGCGCCCAACGCCGGCCCGCCTTGCGACGCGGGTGGCGTGCAGCGGGCCATTGCCGCCAAAGGCGATCATGGTGCGTGCGCCCAGATCCTTGCCGGATTCCACCGCGTGCATCCGCCCCGCGCCCGCTATGCTTTCGTCGACAATCTCGGCGATGCCCGCAGCCGCGGCATCTTCATCTGTTCCGAGCGGCGCGGCCACCGTCGTGGTGATCGCCGTTTCGGCCGCATTCATATCAATCGCCAACCGCCCTTCGGCGAAACTGGCGGGTTCGATCAGGCCCAAGAGGATATCGGCATCGGTCACGGTCGCCTGCGCACCGCCCTTGGCAAAGGCCGCCGGCCCGGGTTCGCTGCCTGCGCTCTGCGGACCGACCTGAAGCCGCCCCAGGCGGTCCACGCTGGCGATGGATCCGCCCCCGGCGCCGATCTCGATCATTTCCAGAACCGGGATGCGCACCGGCATCCCCGAGCCCTTGATGAACCTTTCCGCCCGGGCAATCTCGAACCTGCGGGCGCTTTGCGGGCGGAATTGGTCGATCAGGCAGAGCTTGGCGGTGGTGCCGCCCATGTCAAAGGACAGAACCTGATCCAACCCCGCTGTCTCCGCAATCCGCGCCGCCAGGATCGCCCCCCCGGCGGGGCCGGATTCCACCAGCCTTATCGGCAATTGCGCCGCCGTTTCCAGTGTTGTCATCCCGCCGCCGGCGGTCATCATCAGGATCGGGCAACGCAGGCCCCGGGCGCTGAATTGGCGCGCGAAATCAGACAGGTAACGCGCCATCAGCGGTTGGATATAGGCGTTGGCAATCGTGGTGCAGAGCCGGTCAAACTCGCGTGCCTCGGGGCTCACCTGCGACGAGATCGAAATGGTGGCATCCGGCAATTCGGCCGCCAGCAGGTCACGCAACCGCTGCTCATGTGCGGGGTTGGCATAGGCGTGCAGCAGGCAGATCGCGACCGCTTCGGCCTTGCAGGCACGTAGTTCCGCCACCAGGTCGGGAATGCTCTGTTCGGCCAGGGGAGTCAGTTCCCGCCCATGCGCATCCATACGCCCCCGGATGGTGAAGGCGCGGGAGCGCGGCACGATCAGGTCGGGTTTCTCGATATTGATGTCATACTGGCTGTAGCGCCGCTCATAGGCGATCTCGAGGATGTCCCGGAACCCTTCGTTGGTAATCGTGGCGACCCGCGCGCCCCGGCGTTCGATCAGCGCGTTGGTGGCCAGCGTCGTGCCGTGGATGAAACCCGCAATCTGGTCGAAACCAGCGCCGGCAGTCCGCAGGGCACGGTCAACGCCATCCAGGGCGCCCAGCGTGGGATCGGCGGGTGTTGTCGGTGTCTTGCAGGTTGCCAGCACGGTGCCGGCACCGTCCATCAGGACCGTATCGGTGAAGGTGCCGCCGATATCGACGGCCACGCGTAGCAAGGGCTTTGCTGCCATGGGTTTTCCCGGTGAAAAGCGTCGTGTGTCGCGATGAAACGCAGGGTGCGCGCTGCGCCGGCGCGCGATGATCGGATCACCGGCCTAGACGACCAGTGCGAACCCTACGGCGCGACGACCGTCGCGGTGATCGTTGACCTTGGGGGCCATATCGCGGAACTCTCGCTTTGTCCTGCCGCGACGCTGCGCCGCAATCGCGATTCTGTCAAGCACTAGCTTTCCGCCACTACGGAACCTCTGTTACCGCTTGCTGGCCGACCGGTCCGATACAGTCCGCAATCCGGCGGACCAGTTCCGTTCTGGCCATATCGGCAAACCGCGCAGGCAGGGCCCCCAGTTCGTCTTCGCGCGCCAGCACCGTGATCGAACGTGTCATGCCCGCCACGGGCATCGGCGAAACATCCAGCGCCATCTGCTCGGCAAACCCGTCGATCAGCAAGGTCGGGGTCAGAAAGGTCACACCGACACCGTTGGCCACGCAGGCCGTCACCATGCTTGAACGATCCGTCTGAACGACCTTCGGCGCGCGCAGCTTGAGGCGGCGCAGGTGCTGCTCGATCTGGCGGCCCACGCTGGTTGTGTCGGCAAAGCGCACCAGCGGCATACGCTCGAGTATGGTGTGCAGATCGTCACGTGGCCCGGCGTAGCCCCTGGGCAGCACCAGCAGGTAGCGTTCCTGCAGAACCGGATGCCGTTCCAGCCCGTCCATATCGTAGAACGGATCGGACGTGATGGCGATATCCGCCCGGCGGGTTCGCAGCAGCGTCTCATGGTCACGGCTCAGCCCGGCATGGATCGACACATCCTGAACCCGGAACTCGTTCTGCGCCGAGGCGACGAGCAATGGCGTCAACGTGGTGGCGATCGAGGCCAGGATGCCGATACGCAACACGCTGATCGGGTTCGGCCCACTATGGCGCATTCGGGTGGTAAGATCCTCGACCGCGTTCAGAATCTCGGTGGCGTGGCGATGCAGCAGACCGCCCACCTGAGTCAGGCGAACGGGGCGCACCGAACGATCCAGCAATTGCGCCCCGAACATTCGTTCCAGCGTCGCGATCTGCTGAGAGGCCGCCGATTGCGTGATGCCCAGAAGTTGCGCCGCCGCGGTCATCTGGCCGGTCTCCGCCACCGCGACGAAAACCTCGATCGCCTTGAACAGGTTGCTGTCAGAGAGGGTGCGTGGAGGCATATTAGCGGTCCGGGGCTGGCTACTATTAATTTTCCTAATGCTGTATCGGGCGAATTGATTGCGCAAGAGCCTTGTGACTAGCCTGCGGTCAGCGAAAGGAAACCGCGTGCCCAGACCCGGATCAAAAAGACAGCGCAAAGGACCACGGGGCGGCGCGCCCCGCGTGCCCTATATTGATCGCCGCCTGGGTACGCTCAATATCCTCAGCGAAGAGGGGCTTTGCCTGATCGAACGCAATGCCGATCAGATCCTGCACCAGACTGGCATGGAATTCCGCGACGACCCTGAAATTCTGCAGATCTTTCGCGATGCGGGCTGCGAAGTTGACGGTGAACGGGTGCGCTTCGCCCCCGGTTTCTGCCGCCGCATGATAACCGACACCGCACCGTCGACGTTTCGTCAACACGCGCGCAACCCCGCAAACACGGTGCAGATCGGCGGCAGCGCGTCGGTCCTCTGCCCGTCCTGGGGGCCGCCCTTCGTGCATGATCTGGACCGCGGCAGGCGCTACGCCACCTACCAGGATTTTATCCAGCTTGTCCGTCTGCATCACACCATTCCCTGGCTGCACCATTCTGGCGGTGTCGTGTGCGAGCCGGTCGACCTGCCCGCCAACAAGCGTCATCTCGACATGCTCTATGCCCATATCCGGTGGTCGGACCGTTGCTTCATGGGGGCGTTCATCGGCGAAGAGCGCGCGACCCACGCCCTGGAGATCGCGCGGATCGTCTTTGGTGCGGAATATGTGGCCGAGAACCCGGTGCTTTACTGCGTGTCGAACACCAATGCGCCGCTGGTGATGGATGCGCACATGTCGGGCTCGCTCAAGGTCAATGCGCGCGCCGGGCAGCCGGTGGCCTGCACGCCCTGGGTGCTGACCGGCGCGATGAGCCCCTGCACCGTGGCGGGAACCCTGGCGCAGGTCCTGGCCGAAACCATGGCGGCGATGACGCTGACGCAACTGATAAATCCCGGCACACCCTGCCTGATGGGGTCGTTCGCCTCGACCATGTCGATGCAATCGGGCGCCCCGACCTTTGGTACACCCGAGGCCGGGCAGATGGTACTGGCGGCGGGGCAGCTTGCGCGCCGGCTGGACGTGCCGCTGCATACGGTGGGGGCACTGTCGGCGTCGAAGCTGCCGGATGCGCAGAGCCAGCAAGAAGGCACCTGGGGGCTGATGATGGCACTGTTCGCCGGTGCCAATGTCATCAACCACGCAACCGGCTGGCTGGAAGGCGGACTTGTCACCGGGTTCGAGAAGACCGTGATCGACGCCGATCTCTGCGGCAAGCTCTGCCGGTTTTTCGATGGCATCGACCTGAGCGAAAACGCCCAGGCCATGTCGGCGATTGCCAGTACAGGGCCCGGTGCACATTTTCTGGGGTCCGACCATACGCAGGCGAATTTTCTGACCGCACTCTTTCGGCCTGAAACCCCCGACAACGATTCCTTTGAACAATGGGCGGCGGGCGGCGGTCTGGACACGGCGCAGCGGGCCAACAGACTCTGGAAGGAACGGCTGGAGAGCTACGTTGATCCGGGGCTTGATCCGGCGACGGACGAAGAATTGCAGGACTACATCGCGCGCCGAAAGGCGGAAACACCGGACAGGGATTATTTCTGATGGGCCGCACGATCATCATCGGCGGCGGCGTCATCGGGCTGAGCCTTGCCTATCATCTGGCGAAACGCGGAGCCGCCGACCTGCTGGTCCTGGAGCGTAATCAGCTGACCAGCGGCACCAGTTGGCACGCGGCGGGCATCGTCGGGCCGCTGCGGGCGACGCCGAACATGACCCGGCTGGCGATGTATGCGACCGAGTTGTTCCCGCACCTCGAGGATGAAACCGGCCTGTCCACGGGCTATCGCCGCACCGGCGGGTATTGGCTTGCGCGGCGGCCCGAGCGGATGGATGAGCTGCACCGCATCGCGGCCCTGGGGCGGCATCTGGGGCTGACCCCCAAGGTCATGCGCGCAGATCAGGTTGATCTGCCGCTGCTGGACCTCAGCGCCCATGCCGGGGCGATGCATGTGGCCGAGGATGCAAATGTGAATCCGGTCGACCTGTGCATGGCCTATGCCCGTGCGGCCAAGGCACGTGGCGTCGAGATCCGCGAAGGCGTGGACGTTGCAGAGATCACGAGTGCGGGACAGAAAGCCACCGGTGTCAGGCTGATCGACGGCACCGTGATCGAAGCGGATCAGGTGGCGATTTGCGCCGGGGCCTGGTCGAAACCGCTGGCCGAGAAGCTGGGGATCGCGCTGCCCCTGCAGGCGGTCGAGCACATGTACATCGTCACCGATCCCATCCCCGACCTACCCACCCCGATGCCGGTGATCCGCGACATGGATACCGGCATCTATCTCAAGGGCGATGCGGGCAGGCTGGTCATCGGCGGCTTCGAGCCGGATGCCAAATGCTGGGATGCTTTCGGACCCGAAGGCAGCCGCCCGTTTCTGGAACTGCCCGAGGATTGGGAGCAGTTCACGCCGTTCATGCAGGCAGCGCTGGATCTTTGCCCGGTCCTGCAGACCACGGGCATCCAGCATTTCATGAACGGCCCCGAAAGCTTCACCCATGATACGCGGCCACTGATCGGCGCGGCGCCGGCGGCGGATAACGTCTTTGTCGCGACGGGGATGAATTCCGTTGGCGTGATGTCCTCGGCCGGGATCGGGCGCGCGCTGGCCGACTGGATGGTGGACGGTGTCGCGCCGATGGACCTGTGGGAGGTCGATATCGCCCGGGCCGATCCGGCAGCGGCGACGCCCGAGCACATGCGCGCACGGATGCAGGAGGCGGTTGCGGATCTGATGGCGATGCACTGGCCCTACAAGCAGCCGCAGGCCGGGCGCGGGCTGCGATGTTCCGCGCTGCACGGTCGCTGGGCGGCGCAGGGCGCGGTGTTCGGGCTGACCGCCGGATGGGAGCGCGGGCTCTGGTACGACAAGGGCGCGGTGGAACGGGCTTTGCCCTATTCGGTCGCCGCGCAGCCCTGGCAACCCATCGTCGAACGCGAGGCCGCACATATGCAATCCGGCGCGGTCCTGGTTGATCTGTCGCCCTTTGCCAAGTTCGACATCCGCGGCCCGGGGGCCACGGGTTTTCTGAACCACATCGCCTGCGCGCAGATGGATGTGCCGGTCGGCAGGGCCGTCTATGCGCAACTGCTGAATGCCCGCGGCGGTATCGAGGCCGACGTGACTGTCACGCGGCGGGGGCGGGATCACTTTCGCCTGACATCTGGTGCGGCGACACGTTGGCGGGACGCAGCCTTGCTGCGGCGTTCCGGCGTTGGTCATGACGTGGCAATCACGGATGTGACGGAAAGCGAGGCGGTGATCGGCGTCATGGGAGCCGGCGCGCGCGATCTGCTGACCAGGCTGTCCCCTGATGATTTCGCGGAATTTCCCTTCGCGACCTGCCGCGACATCCGGATTGCCGGGGTTGCCTGCACCGCAACGCGCCTGAGTTTCGTGGGCGAACGTGGATGGGAGCTGGGAATCGCCGCGCCGGAGGCAGGACGGGTCTTTGACGCGCTGTCTGCGGCCGGGGCGCAGCCGATGGGCCATTACGCGGTCGATGCCTGCCGGATCGAGAAAGGTTTCATGCATTGGGGCCACGATATCGGGCCCGAGGTCACGCCGCTGGAGGCCGGGCTGGATTTCACCATCGACTGGCGCAAGGATTTTCACGGCAAGGCGGCGCTGCTGGCGCAACGCGAGGCCCTGACCCGGCGCCTTTACCTGTTCGAGGTGGGCGGCGCGGCCCTGCTGCTGCATGATGAACCGATATGGGAAGGCAAGCGCGTGGTCGGTCTGACCACCTCGGGGGCGCGGGGGGCACGGACGGGCAAGAACCTGTGCTTCGGGCTGATCCGGACCGCCCCTGACGCGACCCGGACCGAGACCGCACAACGCCGGTTCGAGATCGAGGTGGCGGGGCAGCGCCATCCAGCATGGGTGCTGACCGAAGCGCCGTTCGATCCCAAGGGAGAAAGGATGCGCGCATGAACCGGGTTCAGGCCCTGATCATCGGCGGCGGGGCGATGGGCGTTTCGCTGCTCTATCACCTGACCAAGGCGGGATGGACCGACGTGGTGCTGGTCGAGAAGAACGACCTGACACATGGTTCCACCTGGCACGCGGCGGGGCTTTGCACCCATTTCGCCCATAACGCCACGATCCAGGAGCTGCGCGCGACCTCGGTGCGTCTTTACCGGGATGTCCTGCCGCAAGAGACCGGGCAGAGCTGCGGCTTTCATCTGACGGGCGCGATGCGGATCACCCGAAACCCCGACCGGATGGACGAGTTTCGTCATGTGAAGGGATTGTCGGATTTCACCGGCTATCCGCTTGAAATCCTCACGCCCGAGCGTATTGCCGAACTGCACCCGCTGGCACAGCTTGACGGGTTGTTGGGGGGCATCTTCGAGCCCGATGACGGCCATGTCGACCCGACCCTTGCCACCAACGCGATGGCGCAAATGGCCCAGAAGGGCGGCGCCGCCATCCAGCGGTTCAATCCGGTGCAGGCGATCCGGCGCGAGGCCGGGCATTGGGTGGTCGAGACTGCAAAGGGGGTGATCAGCGCGCAGCATATCGTCAACGCCGCCGGCACCTGGGGTTGGGAAATCGGGCGGATGATGGCGCTGAACATCCCGTCGGTGCCGGTGCTGCATCAATACCTGGTCACGGACAGGATTCCCGAAATCGCCGGCCGGCAATCGGCCCACCTGCCAGAGCTGCCGATCATCCGCGACCCTGAAGAAAGCTGGTACGTCCGGCAGGAACGTGACGGGCTGATCCTGGGCCCATACGAGAAACAGGCGCAGGTCTGGTCCGTTGATGGTGTGCCGCCCGGGTTTGGCGCCGACCTGATGCCAGCCGATCTCGACCGCGTCGAACATATCATCGAGGCTGCGATGGCGCGTATCCCGGCGCTCGGCCATGGTGGCGTCAAGACGGTCGTGAACGGGCCGATCACCTTCACCCCCGATGCCAATCCCCTGATCGGTCCCGCCCACGGGCTGGAAAATGCCTGGCTGCTGACCGGCTCCAGCATGGGCGTAATGGAGGGCGGCGGCGCGGGCTGGTTCCTGGCCCACTGGATGACTCACGGCGCCCCGCCAATGGACGCGCTTGCGGTGGATAGCCGCCGGTTCGGTGCATGGGCCGACCGTAGCTATCGCATTGACAAGGCGGTTGAATGTTTCGGCCTGCAATTCGGCGTTCACTATCCTTTCGAAGAGCGGCCGGCCGCCCGGCGCAAGCGGCTGTCGCCCTTGCATGACCTGATGCTGGAGCGCGGCGCGGTGATGGGGGCGGCGCATGGGTGGGAGCGACCGAACTGGTTCTCGGACCGTCAGGGCGATACCGCGATACACAGTTTTCGCCGGGCAAACTGGTTCGACGCGGTTGCGCACGAGGTCGAAACCGTGACCAATGCCGTGGCCCTTGCCGATCTGTCGGTCTTCTCCAAGTTCGACGTCACCGGGCCGGACGCGCGCGCGTTCGCCGATACGCTAGGCGCGAACCGGGCGCCGGCGACCGGGCGGATCGGGCTGATCCATGCGCTGACGCCGGCAGGCGGAGTCCTGTCGGAATTCACCGTAACGATCTTGTCGGACAGCCATGTCTACCTGACCTCCGCCGCCGCGGCGGAAGAGATGGATCTGGACCTCTTGCAGGCTCGTGCGGGCGGTCATGACGTGACGATCACCAACCAGACGGACGCTTTGGCGGTGATCGGCGTAATGGGGCCTCACGCGCGCGACCTTCTGGCGGGTCTGACCGATCTGGGTGAGAGCTTTCGCTGGCTCTGCGCCCGTGACATCGACATCGCCGGCCACCAGGTTCGCGCGCTTCGGGTCTCTTACCTCGGGGAATTGGGGTGGGAGCTGCACCTGCCCAACGCTGCCGCGCGCGCGGTTTTCCTGGCGCTGGAAAAAGCCGGTGAGGCATGGGGTGTCGGGTATTACGGGGCGTTCGCCGCCAACGCCATGCGGCTGGAAAAGGGCTACCGCGCCTGGGGCGCCGACCTGACGACCGAACGCACGCCGCGCGAATGCGGTGTCGGGCATCTGGTGCAGGCCGACGGGCGCGACTTTACCGGGCGCGCGGTGATGACCGCCCGAGACCGGGCAAGTCAGTGGCGCTCGGTCCTGCTGGAGATCCGGGGCGGCGCGGTCGATCCCTTCTACGCGCATCCCGTGTATCAAGGTCTGCGCGTCATCGGCATCGTCACCTCTGGCGGTTTCGGCCACAGAACCGGCAAGCAACTGGCGCTGGCGCTGTTGCGCGCGCCGCCTTTGACAGGCGATCTCAGCGTTGAAATCCTTGGGCAGCGGTATCGTGCGGATATTCTGCCCACGCCACCCTTTGATCCCGAAAACCTGCGCCTCAGGGCGTGACCCGACAAGGAACCAATCGCATGACCACTCACCCGCCCCTGCATACCTCCTGGCAGATCGACGAAATCGCGCAGCTGCGCGACACCCACTACGCCGCCAGCCAGCGCAAATTCGTGCCCTTCACCGAACCGATGATCTTCAGGAAAGGGGCGATGCAATATCTCTGGGATGCCGAGGGGCGCAAATATATCGACCTTCTGGGGATGAATGTCTGCATCTCGGTCGGCCATGCGCATCCTACTGTCGTGGCGGCGGCCACCGCCCAGGCGCAGGAACTGACCCATTGCACAACCATGTTCTACCACCCTACGCCCGCGCATCTGGCGCAGGAACTGGCCGCGACGATGCCCGCGGGGCATGACTGGGTGGTGCATTTCACCAACTCGGGCGCCGAGGCGGTTGACCTGGCCCTGACCATGGCACGGACCTATACCGGCAACCTGGACATGCTGGCGCTCAGATCCGCCTATCATGGGCCGACCGCGGCGGCCCAATCGGTGACCGGGATCAGCGGATGGCGGCATCCGGGCATGCCCGGCAACGTGGCCTTCGTGCCCGAACCCAACCAGTATCGCGGCATTTTCGGCGAGAACGCGGGCGCGGCGCCCTACCTGGACGAGATTGACCGCGCCCTGACATTCGAAACCTCTGGCCGCGTGGCCGGGATCATCGTCGAAAGCGTGCAGGGCTATGGCGGCATCATCGAGATGCCCGCGGGCTACCTTTCCGGCGCGGCCGAGCGGGTGCGTGCGTCAGGCGGGCTCTATATCGCGGATGAGGTGCAATCAGGTTTTGGCCGCACTGGCGATCACATGTGGGGTTTCGAGGCCGACGGGGTTGTCCCCGACATCGTTGTGATGGCCAAGGGGATCGGCAATGGCTTTCCCCTTGGCGCCGTGGTGACCCGCGCCGAAATCGCCGCGCCCATGGCCGAGAAGTTCATGTTCCATACCTACGGCGCCAACCCGACCAGCTGCGCGGCGGGAAGGGCCGTGCTGCAGGTGATCCGCGAGGATGATGTGATGGGAAATGCCCGCGCGGTCGGTGCGGCGCTGCTGGAACGGCTGAAAGATCTGCAATCACGTCACTTGCCGATCGGAGATGTCCGTGGCCGCGGGCTGATGCTGGCCATCGAAATGGTCAGGGACCGCGCCACCAAGGAACCCGATCCCGGCATCACCGCGGCGGTCTTCGAGGCCACGCGGAAAAGCGGGCTGATCCTGTCGAAATCCGGCGCTTTTCAGTCCTGCCTCAGGATGGTACCGCCGATGTGCCTGAGCCTGGAGGACGTCGACCGGGTTGCCGAAGGACTGGACCGCGCTTTTGCCGAAGCGGTGCGATAAATCCCGACAAATTGAGCTGTTAAGCGTGCCGTAACACATGATCTGCTAGAGCTTTTCCCGGGTGAGTAATATAGGTGGTGAGAATGAGCGCGCAGGCAAATGTGGCGCCAGTCATCATCAAGAAGAAAAAGGTCGTCGGCGGCGATGGGCATCATGGCGGTGCCTGGAAGGTTGCCTATGCCGACTTCGTGACGGCGATGATGGCCTTTTTCCTGTTGATGTGGCTGCTGAACGCGACAACTGAGAAACAACGCAAGGGTCTGGCTGACTATTTCAGCCCGTCGATTCCGATCAGCCGGGTTTCCGGCGGCGGTGAAGGTGATTTCGGCGGTGAAAGCGTGTTTGCCGAAGATACGTTGCCGCAAAACGGGACTGGCGCGACCAGCTACCGCACCACTGAATCCAGGGAATCCCGCGGGCAGATGGGTGTGTCCGACAAGGGCGCGGATGGCAACGAAAAGGATGCGGCGGCGTTCAAGAAGCTCGAAGACACGTTGCTGGGCCGTGCCGGCGAAAGCACCGTGTCCGAAGCTTTGAAACGCCACATCGTGACCCGCGTGACCGACGAGGGGCTGGTGGTGGAGATTTTCGACCTGGAGAACGCGCCCTTGTTTGCAAAAGGCACGGATGAACCGAGTCAGGTCATGCGGGATCTGGCCGACTTGCTGGGCTCTGCCGGCAGGATCGTCGAAAACGGTATCGCGGTCGAAGGCCATACACGGTCCGAACCGATCACATTGGCGACCAACCCCGTCTGGGATCTGTCCACGGCGCGCGCCAACCGCGTTCGCCTGATGTTGCAGGGTGCGCAGGTGCCGGCAGCACAGATGCAGCGCGTGACCGGCCATGCCGACCGCGAACCGGCGCTCAGCAACCCGATGGCGATTCGGAACAACCGGCTGGAGGTGATCTTTCTCAGGTCCGACAAATAAGTGGAAATACAGCGCATTTTATTTGTTAGCACGCTGTTAAACGGACGGCCTTACATCTGTACCCCGAAATCAGTTGGTGCAGCAGAAAGGCGTATCCATGACAATTTCTTCTTCGTTGAATGCCGGTGTCGCGGGTCTTGGCGCGAATGCAACCCGGCTTGCAGCCATTTCGGACAATATCTCGAATTCCGCCACATACGGCTACAAGCGGGTTGAAGCGGATTTTCAGTCGCTTGTCATCTCGTCGAACGGTGGCAACTATTCCGCTGGCGGGGTTCGATCGACCACGCAACGCCTGGTGGATGAACGCGGTTCGATCGTGTCCACCTCGAACCCCACCGACCTGGCAGTTCGCGGGCGCGGGATGTTGCCCGTTGCGCGCGCCAGCCAGGTTGACGCAGGCAATACGCAGATGCAGCTGACCACAACAGGTTCCTTTCGCACCGATGCCGAGGGGCGCCTGGTGACGAAATCCGGCCTGGTTCTGCTGGGATGGCCGGCCAATCCGGACGGTACGATTCCCTCCTTTCCCCGCGATACCGCCGACGGGCTGGAGCCGGTTCAGATCAACGTGAACCAGCTGACCGGCGAACCGACGACGCAAATCAACATGGGCGTGAACCTGCCGGCCACCGAAACCGAGGCTGGCGCCGCGGGTGCGTCGCAACTGCTGTCCGTCGAGTATTTCGACAATCTGGGTAAATCCGAAAACATTTCGGTGAGTTTCACGCCGACGGTACCCGCCACGGGGACGTCCAATGAATGGACAATGACCTTGACCGATTCCGCGCAGGGCGGCGCAACAATCGGGGAATACACCCTGACATTTGACGATTCGCGCACCTCGGGCGGGACGCTTCTGAGCGTGGCGACCGTATCGGGTGGTGCATATGACCCGGTAACGGGCAGCTTTGTCGTCAATGTGGATGGCGGGCCGATGGAAATAAATATCGGTGAACTTGGCGCGACGGACGGCCTGACCCAGCTCTCGGACAGCTTTGCACCGCTGTCGATTTCAAAGGACGGATCGCCCGTGGGGAACATGACCTCGGCGCAGGTTGACGAAAACGGCTTTGTCCGGGCCTCGTTCGATACCGGCGTCACCCGTGTCATCTATCAGGTGCCCCTGGTCGATGTGCCCAACCCCAACGGCATGTTCGCGCTGGATCAGCAGACTTATATTCCATCACCCGAAAGCGGCACGTTCTTCCTGTGGAATGCCGGCGACGGTCCAACAGGTGATATCGTCGCCTTCGCCCGTGAGGAATCCGCCACGGACGTGGCTGGCGAACTGACCGACATGATTCAGACCCAGCGTGCCTATTCGTCGAATGCCAAGGTCATCCAGACAGTCGATGAAATGCTGCAGGAAACCACGAATATCAAACGCTGATCTTTGCGGCGTTCGCGCCGGTCGCACACCAGTTAAACAAGAGGTTCGAGTATGAGTATCTCAAGCGCCCTGTCGAACGCCGTCAGCGGATTGAACGCAAGTGCACGCGCGGCCGGCGTGGTTTCGTCCAACCTGGCCAACGCCCTGACCCCGGGCTATGGCCTTCGCGCCCTGGAACAGGTGTCACAATCAAGCGGTAACCGCGGGGGTGTGTCGGTTGTCGGCATCACACGCAACGTCGATCAGGCCATTCTGGGTGATCGGCGGCTGTCGGATGCTCAGGTCGCCAATGGCGAAACCCGCGCGGAATTCGTGGCTCAGCTGGAACGAATTGTCGGCCACCCGGATGAGGGGTCGTCTCTTTCGGCGCGGATCGCGGCCTTTGACGCAAGCCTGGTCGCCGCCGCCAGCAAGCCCGAAGCCACGGAATGGCTGCAGGCCGCCGTTCTGCGGGCGGGCGAGCTGGCGGATACGCTGAACGCGATCTCGGCTGAAATCCAGACCCGCCGTACCAACGCGGATAGCGACATCGAATTGACCGTGAATGCGGTCAACACGACACTCAGCCAGATTCAATCTCTCAACGCGCAGATCACGACAGCCGCCAAGGGGGGCAACTCCATCGCGGCGCTGCAGGACCAGCGGCAGCTGGCAATCGATCAACTGGCACAATACGTCCCCGTTCGACAGGTCCCCCGTGACAACGGAGCGGTCGCGCTTTTCACACCTGGCGGGGCGATCCTGTTGGACGGCTCGGCCGCCACGCTCGATTTCGCGGCGACAAACATCGTCGCACCGCATATGACATTGGGGGCGGGCCTCGTCTCTGGTCTCACCATCAACGGCATCAGTGTGCCGCCTTCGGGGCCAAACAGCCCGATCGCCGGGGGCAGGCTCTCTGCGCTTTTCGAAATTCGCGATGAGCTGGGCGTGGATGCCAATACCCAGGTCGACGCCCTCGCACGCGACCTGATCGAACGGTTTCAGGCCACCGGCCTGGACGCGACCCGGGCACCCGGCGATCCGGGCCTGTTCACCGATGGCGGTGCGTTGTTCGATCCGGTGAATGAAGTTGGCATCGCGGGTCGCATCGCGGTGAACTCCGCGGTGGATCCCGAAAATGGCGGTGATCTTTGGAAGTTGCGGGACGGATTGGGGGCGGCCACGCCGGGCCCGGCAGGCAACGGGGCTCTGCTGCAGGATTGGCAGCAGGCGCTCGCTCAGAGCGGCTCGCTCGCGTCGGGCAATCTCGGGGTGACATCACGCTCGCTTGCCGGCCATTCGGCCAGTTTCACGTCGCGCATCGGGCAGGACCGGCTGACGCTGGAACAGGACATCAGTTTTGCCGCAGCACGCCAAAGCGAGTTGGTCAGCCTTGAACTGCAGAATGGCGTCGATACGGATGCCGAAATGCAGCGCCTGCTTCTGGTCGAACAGAGTTACGCCGCGAATGCGCGGATGATCCAGACAATCGACGAAATGATGCAAGCCCTGCTGAGGATATAACTCATGAAACTGCAATCCATCGGTGACCTGGCGCAAACCTTCAAACTGCGTCAACAAAACGTCCAGCTGAAACAGCAGATGGCGCGCCTGACAGAAGAACTGGCCAGCGGACGGGCAGCGGATCTGACCCGCCAGCTGTCTGGCAATTTCGGTCATCTCAGCGATATCGAGCATGATCTGGTTGTGCTGCAAAGCTACCGCTATGCTGCAAATGACGCCGGTACGGCGACCACGGTCATGCAGGCCGCGCTTGAGACGGTTCAGTCCCGCACCGCGGATCTGGGCGAAACCGCTGTCATCGCCAATACGACCACCGGGGGCGTTACGCTCGACACGATCGCATTTGAAGGCCGCGGTGTACTTGAAACCATCGTCTCTGCGATGAACACCGAGATTGGCGGGCGTTCGCTGTTCAGTGGTACCGATATCGAAGCGACGCCCCTGGCCTCCGCCGAAACCCTGCTGGCCGAGGTGCGCATAGCCGCGGCCGGGGCGACAACCGCATCGGATGTGATCACCGTGCTGGACAACTTTTTCGATACGCCGGGCGGCGGGTTCGAGACCCTGATTTATCAGGGCGGAACAACGTTTCTTTCGCCATTCCAGTTGGGCGAAGGCGAATCTGTCAGGCTGGATCTACGGGCCGATGACCCCGCCATCCGCAACGCTCTGAAAAACACCGTGATGGCGGCGCTGGTGGATGACACGGCGATTGCGCTCAACGATGCGGAGCGAATCCAGCTGGCTCAGCAATCGGGCGAAAGGTTGATCACATCGCAAGATGAAGTGATCGGCATCAGGTCCAAGCTCGGTTTCGCGCAACAAAGGATCGAGCAAGCCTCAACGCGAATTGCCTCAGAAGTCAGCAGCCTGCAATTTGCCCGAAACGGCCTGGTGTCGGTCGACAAGTTTCAAACAGCGACCGAGTTGGAGAGCGTCCAGATTCAGCTTGAAACGCTTTATACCCTGACCGCGCGGGCATCGCGCTTTAGCCTGGTGAATTTCCTGTCATGAAACAAATCCTCGGTATCCTGATCCGCTTCATTGCCGTCCTTGCACTGGCCGCACCCGCATCAGCAGGCCCGATTCGCCTCAAGGACCTGGTTGAATTCGATGGTGTTCGTGGCAACGACCTGGTCGGTTACGGTCTTGTTGTCGGCCTGAACGGTACAGGCGACGGCATCCGGAATGCGCCCTTCACCGAAGAGATCATGTCGAACATCCTTGAGCGCCTTGGTGTCAACATCACTGGAGAGCAGTTTCGCCCAAAGAACGTGGCCGCGGTGTTCGTGACCGCGAGCCTGCCACCCTTTGCGCGCGCGGGCGGTCAGATAGACGTAACCGTGTCGGCGATCGGTGACGCAAAGAGCCTGTTGGGCGGCACGTTGGTCATGACGCCCCTCAACGCCGCCGATGGTCAGATCTACGCCGTTGCACAGGGCACGATTGTCGCCGGTGGCGTTGCGGCCGAAGGCGAGGCCGGCGGCGTGGTTCAGGGCGTACCCACCTCGGGTGTTATCCCTGCGGGCGCCCGCGTGGAACGAGAGATCGACTTCGACTTTGCGTCGCTGGACACGATGCGGCTGGCCCTTCGGGAACCCGATTTCACGACCGCGGCGCGGATCGAGGCCGCGATCAACGCCTCGTTCGGCCGCCCTGTCGCAATCATGCTCGATTCCGGTACCGTGCGCCTGGACATTGACCGTACACAGGCCCGTTCCCCCGCCCATGCCCTGGGGAGGATCGAGAACATTCTGGTCGAGCCCGAAAGAAAGGCCCGGGTCGTTGTCGATCAACGTTCGGGTACGATTGTCATGGGTGAGGATGTTCGCATTTCGCGCGTGGCCGTGTCCCAGGGGAACCTGACTCTTCGGGTAGAGGAAACACCGATCGTCGTGCAACCCAACCCGTTTGCCGACGGGGAAACCATTGTCGTTCCGCGCACGAATGCCGTAATCGAGGAAGAGCCCGGCACGGGCCTCGCGGAGGTTACCGAAGGCACCTCACTGTCGGAGGTCATCGCCGGCCTCAATGCGCTTGGCGTTTCCCCCAGGGACATGATCGACATCCTGAAAAGCATCAAGGCGGCTGGTGCTCTGCATGCTGAATTTGTCGTGAGATGAGGTAGCATCAGGTAGGCCAGCATCGTCATTTGGTCAGTCGGCGGTGGACATCGGCTCGCCTACGTGGCGCACATCCAATAGGCCGACGGCACGAAACTTGACCTATGTTCAGCAGGTCAACTTGCCCACATATCTGTTTTCACTGTCGTTCGTGGCGGATGGCAGATAGCGACAGATAAACCAGCCTTCCCCTACGGGCCCGCAATTGCGACGATGCACATCCTCCGCCAGGCGCTTTGCGGCCGCGATGTTCCGGTTTAGCAGATGAGTTCAAGCTGGACCGCTACCCGCTACCCGCGGTTCGAGCGGATCGCTGCCGTGCGAGCAACCGAGAGGCGGTTCCTTGGGGTATCATGTTGATATCCCGCACTTACCCGCCCAAAAAGATCGCAGATCGCAGATCGTAGATTGCCGCTTCGGCGCGGCCTGTCAGGTGAAGGCCAAAGTCAGAAATACCCGCGAACCAGGCTATCGGCGATCAGCCGCCAGCCATCCGCGATCACGAAGAACGCCAGTTTGAAAGGCAAAGAGACGATTGCTGGCGGAACCATCATCATCCCCATGGACATCAAGACGGCCGCCACGACCAGATCGATGATGAGAAACGGAAGGAATACCAAAAATCCGATCTGGAAAGCACGTGAGATCTCGGAGAGCAGAAAACTAGGTACAAGTACCGACAACGGTGCGTCCGGCCCCGCCTGAATGCTGGCGGCGTCCGGCCTCAGCGCCGCCATGGATGAAAACGTTTCGGCGTCAACCCGTGCCGCCATGAAGGTCCGAAATGGGCCCAATGCCCTGTCAATCGCCGTTTCCACCGGGATCGTCTCGTTCAGGAGCGGCGCGATCCCTTCGACCCAGGCCGCATTGAATACCGGCTCCATTACGAAATAGGTCAGGAACAGTGCCAGGCTGACGATCAGCATGTTGGGCGGTGACTGTTGCAACCCGATGCCCTGACGCAGGATCGACAGAACGGTCACGATAAACGGAAAGCAGGTGATCATGATCGCCAATCCGGGAGCCAGGCTCAGAACCGTGATCAGCGCGATCAGCTGCAACGTCCGGGCTGACAGCGACCCGTCGTCTCCCAGGGAGATCGACAGTTCCTGCGCCGCCGCCCGATCCGAGAAAAGAAACAGGGCGAGAGTGCCGAGACCCAGAATGAAGAATAAACGCCGGCTCATCCCAGCCCGTCTTGCAAGTCGGCGACTTCGGTCAGGCGGACGGCCAGTTGTCCTTGCTGATCTCCTTCAAGTTCTTCCAGTTCGCCACGCGCGATGAGGCGCTCTCCGACATAGAGTTCCACCGCGTCATCGACCCGTTTGTCCAAAGGCAATACCGCGTCCTTGCCCAGCTTCAGCAGGTCGCGGATCAAGGGTCGCGCCTTGCCGACCGAGATGGTGATTTCAATCGGGACCGCGGAAAACGGGTTTGTCAGTTCCGCTGTGGGCCGGGCCGGTGTAGACGCATCATCCATTATGCAACATCCTTTTCATTCTCTTCAAAAAAGCCGGTTACCGCCCGATCAATTTCGGCCAGAACCTCTGACAGGTTGATTTCGCGTTCAGCGTTGCCAATCCGGAGAGTGACCTGACCGTCTCCGAGCGAAGGCTCGTTTTCGACCGTCACCGGTAGGGGCAAATCAGAGCTCAGCAGTTCCTCGACCGCCGCACTGTTCGATGGCGCCGTCACGATCTGGACAGGCTGCTGGCCATGTTCTTTGGCCAGCTCAAACAGCATCTCCGAAATCCGGGATCCGAGAGTTGCCTGGGCCGCGTGCGGCAAGACGGCATCGACCATCCCGCGCAACAAGGGTTCAAGCGATTCAAGTATGCCTGCATAGGCTTCCTGGTAGGTGAACGAGAGTTCACGCAGGCTCTGAGAAAGATCTGCTGAAACATGCGTCGAATTCTTGGACTGCGCCTTGACGCAATCGTCCCACCCGGCCTGGTACCCGCTTTCGAATGCTTCGAGCCGCTGTTCTTCGAGGCTGACATCCGTCAACGCGACCGGTGATCCGGGTTTGAAATCGCTGTAATCCTCCAGAAGGTGCGAGATAGACATCAAGCATTCTCCTCTTCGCCTTCAAGCCAGCTGCGCAGGATCTCGACCGTTTCTTCCTGCCGTTCGCCGATCAGGCCGCGCAGACGTTCGACCGGGTCCACTGGATCCCCGGTGCCCAGTGCGGGCAACACCTCTCCTGCATTTGCGGAATCAGCGCCGCCGCCGGAAATGACGGGAATGTCTGCACCGTCGAAATTGTCCTCGGCAATCTCACCGGTGAGGGCCTGGACAGCATCCGCCGACTCAGCCGATGACGGCGCGGGAATGGCGGGTTCCGGCGCGGACAATTGCCCGGCAGCGGCCGGCGGCTTGCTCAGCAGGGGCCGGACGACGAAGAGACCGAGCACGATGGCGACGATGCCCAGCACCACGGCCTGGATGATCGACATGACATCCAGCCCGAGGCTGGCAAACATGGACGGCTCGGATACTGTTCCGGCGGGCGCGATCGTTTCGAACTGCATGGTCTTGAGGGTGATGACGTCCCCGCGGGCCTCATCGAATCCGACCGCCGAAGAGACCAGCTCGCGCAGCGCGCTCAGTTCTTCATCTGATCGCGGCTGGTACACCTGGGCACCGGTATCGTCGACGCCGGTGGTGCCATTAACCAGCACGGCAACCGTGACTCGCTTGATGGCGCCGGGAACGTTGGTGATTTCCCGCTCGGTCGCGGACACTTCGTAATTTACGCGTTCGCGCGTTTCGCTTGTCTGGCTGGAAGACGAATCACCACCCGCGGCGTCACCGTCCGGCAGATTGGACGCGACGGTCACATCGCCGCCACCCTGATCCGAGGCGGAATTGGACCGTTCCTCGGTATCCGTGCTGATGGCAACACGGCTCTGCGGATCAATCTCGCGTTGGCGAATGGATTCGGTTTGAGTGACCGTGTCGACGCTGATTTCAACGACCGCATTGCCGGGACCGACGCGCGCCTCAAGCAGCCTCTGAACGCGCTGCCGCATGGCGTCGGCGCGGTCTTCTGACGTGTTTTCGGGGGCTTCTTCCGCAGCACCGACCAGGTTACCGGAACCGTCGATCACGGACACTTCTTCGGGTGTCAGGCCGGTAACCGCAGCTGCCACCAGGAATTTCAGCGCCCGCGCATGTTTGGCCGAGATGCCGCCGCCGGTCGTCGTGACCGAGACCGACGCCGATGGCCGGGTATTCCTTTGAAACGGGTTCGTGCCGATATTGGCGATATGCACCCGCGCGGAAGTAACAGCGGGATGCGACACGATCGTGCGGGCAAGCTCGCCTTCCTTGGCGCGCCAATACGCTGCGTCGAACATCTGGGAGGTGGTGCCGAAACCCGAGAGATTGTCCAGCAACTCATAGCCTTTGCTGGAGTTCGCGGGTAACCCTTCGCTTGCCAGCGTCATGCGCAATTCGTCCCGACGGGCCGCTTCCACGAAAATTGACCCGCCTCTGACATCATAAGCAACACCGCGCTGTTCAAGCGCAGTCACCACATCGCCCGCCGCACCGTTTTCCAGGCCGGAATACAGCAATGTCAGGCTGGGAGCGGACGCCATGCGCGTCAGAGAGAGTACGGCACCAAACATGGCGAGTGTCGCGACAACAACAATCACGCGACGCTGTATGTCCATAGCTGACCAGATATTCACGATCTGCTGCAATTTCTTTGCCTCCTGATCCACGGCTTTCTGCCGAACGGTGTCGTCATGTTTCGCTGATCAGGCTTAACAATCGGTTAGTTCCTGCCGGTCTATATTGCCGACATCGAAACTTGCAGGGACGCATCATGGCCGAAGCAGAAGAAAGCGCGGAAGAATTGCCGAAGAAGAAGTCCAAGCTGCCATTGATTCTGGGGCTTGTGTTGGCGATCGCGGGGGGCGGGGGCGGATTCTATGCCGTCCAGTCCGGGATGTTGTTTGCGGGCGAATCACACGACGAGGCAGAGGTTCATGAAGAGGAGCCCGAGGTGCCCGACATGCCGGATGTCGCCTTTGTTCCGATTGATCCGCTAGTCATTTCGCTGGGCCAGGGCAGCAATAGCAGCCACCTCCGGTTTCGCGCCCAGCTTGAAGTGGGCAGCGCCCATCGGAGCGAGGTCGAGAAGCTGATGCCACGTGTTGTCGATGTCCTGAACAGCTACCTGCGCGCGCTGGAGCCGGCCGATCTTGAAGGCAACTCCATTTTGGTACGGCTGCGTGCTCAGATGCTGCGCCGTATCCAGATCGTGACCGGCGCGAGTCGTGTCAATGACTTGCTGATCATGGAATTTGTACTGAACTGAGGGACCATCATGGAAATGATTGCGGATATTCTTCTTGTTGCCGGCGCGCTTGGTGCCGGGTTTTACTGCTACATCCTGGCGCGCCGCCTGAGCCGTTTCAATGACTTGGAAAACGGTGTCGGCGGGGCGGTGGCCGTGCTGTCCGCACAGGTGGACGACCTGACAAAAACGTTGGTTGCGGCGCAAAACACAGCCAGTTCGTCAACCGATTCACTGGGTGAACTGACCGACCGTGCCGAAGGGGTTGCCAAACGTCTTGAGCTGCTTGTCGCCTCCATGCACGACCTCCCCGATACGCAAGCCGCACCTGCCCAGTCACCGGCAGCGACGCCGCAGCCGCAACCCCCGGCCGAGGAAGAGAACCCGGCGGGCCCTGTATTCAAGCGCCATAATGATGCGGCATAGGAGGGGATGAGGTGACTAAACGCAGGAATCGGAAACCGCGCAGACGCAAGGCACCTGGCCGGGGTTCCCTGGTCACAATTTCAGCTCTCCTGATCGGTTCGGCGATGATTCGGGTGGGCGATGATGCGGGTCAGGCCTTTGCCAAGGTTTCAAATGAATCTGAGCTCTCGCAAACCGATGCCATGGCAAGCCGTGAAAAGGGTAAATCGCCCGAGGAACTGCAAGCCATGCTGGAGGCCTTTCGCGAGCGCGAAGCCCGGATCGCCCAACAGGAGGTCGCGCTTCAAGACAGGATGCAGGCACTGAAATTTGCCAGCCGCGAGATTGATCGCAAACTTGCCGAACTTACTGCCGCCGAAGAAGCTCTGCGAGAGACAATCGCGCTGGCGGACACCGCGGCTGAAAGTGATCTGGACCGGCTGACACGTGTATATGAAAGCATGAAACCCAAGCAGGCCGCGGCGCTGTTCGAGGAGATGGATCCCGAGTTTGCCGCGGGATTTCTGGGGCGGATGCGGCCCGAGGCCGCTGCCGCCGTCATGGCAGGGCTAAGCCCGGAGGCGGCGCATAGTTTCAGTGTCGTTCTGGCAGGCCGAAACGCTAACGTTCCTACGGAATAATCCCGAAGACTCAAGGTTTCTTAACCCCGCGATGGCAGGGTGTGGATGACACTTTGGGCTGGAGACTCAGATGATCGGTATTGTTGGTATCCTGGTTATTTTCGCAATGGTTTTCGGCGGCTATCTTGCGGCCGGCGGCAAGCTGGGGATCATTCTGAAAGCCCTGCCGTTCGAGCTGATGATGATCGGCGGCGCCGCCGTGGGGGCTTTCCTGATCAGCAATGACATGCCAGCCGTCAAACACACGATCAAGGATATCGGCAAGGTCTTCAAGGGCCCCAAATGGAAGCATGAGGATTACCGCGATCTGCTTTGCCTCCTGTTCGAACTGATCCGTCTGGCGCGGCAGAACCCGGTCGCCATCGAAGAACATGTGGAAGACCCGGATAGCTCTTCGATCTTCTCGAAATACCCGAAAATCCTGTCGGATGGTGAGGCGGTATCGCTTATCAGCGACACGCTGCGATCGGCCTCGATGAATTACGACGATCCGCACCAGGTAGAAGAAGTCCTGGAAAAGCGGATGGATGCCAACATGCACCATGCTCTGCATTCCAGCCACGCGCTGCAAACCATGGCAGATGGCCTTCCCGCGCTTGGCATTGTGGCCGCTGTTCTGGGTGTTATCAAGACGATGGCGTCCATCGACCAACCCCCTGAAATTCTGGGCAAGATGATTGGTGGCGCATTGGTGGGAACCTTCCTGGGAGTATTCCTTTCCTATGGTCTCGTCGGCCCGTTTGCCGGCAAGGTAAAGGCCGTTGTGGAAGAGGATGCGCATTTCTATCAGTTGATTCGCGAGGTCCTGGTGGCCAATTTGCACAACCATGCCACCAATATCTGTATTGAAGTCGGCCGGCAAAATACGCCCTCGCATTGCCGTCCCTCGTTCAACGATCTGGAAGAAGCGTTGAAGACTGTGAAACAGGGTGCCGCCTGATGCGCTCTTTGGTGCTGGCATTCTGCGGTCTTGTCTGGGCGCTTTCGGCAAATGCTCAACCGGTCGAGGTACGCTCCGGACAACATGACGGCTTCATCCGGCTGATCGTGGATCTGCCGGAGCGCGTCGCCGTCAATATCGAGAATTGGCACGAAGAAGCCCATGTCACGTTTCCCGGCCAAGAGCTGACATTCGACACATCCCGGATTTTTCGACGCATCTCGCGCGACCAGGTAGCCGATGTAACGTCGGGAAAGGAGCTGACGGATTTGCGTATCAAGCTGGATTGCCAATGCGAGGTGACTTCGTTCTGGCACGGCAAGTCTCTTCTTGTACTTGATGTCAGAGAAACCGCGACAGTCTTTCCATCGGTCGTCGCTGCCCAGGGACCGCGCTTGAACGAAGTTGCCGACGCAATCGCTGCGCAAAAGAAGTCTGACGCAACTGCGACGCAGCGTGTGACTTTTCCACAGGGCGGAAGCTCGCATGCCGCCTCTCTTGCCAAGTCTCGTTTGCGGATGGGACCTGACTCCGAGAGCGATGCCGCAGAAGCAACACAATCAGCAGCCGGATCACCGGAAGAGGCTGAGATTAGCCTTGACCCAGAAACGCGGGACCACCTGGCCAGACAGCTGGGCAGGGCGGTCAATCAAGGCCTGATTTCGCCACGCCCCTCAATCACGGCACGATCAGAGGCGGCGCCCGCGACGGAACCACCTGAAGAAAAACCTTCAGATTCGTCAGGTGCGCCACAACCGGCGGAGCATCTTCATTTGCATGCGCAAAGCAGCATAGATAGAGATTTCCTGGCGATCATCGAGGCGGGCGCAAAGGGAATCTCCGCACAGTCTTGCATCAGCGAAGATGCGCTTGACCTCGTTTCGTGGGGTTCCGACAAGCCATTTGCGCACCAGGTTGGAGAATTGCGAAAGGAGCTGACCGGCGAATTTGACCGATTGAATGTGGAGGCAGTCATCCGCTTGGCGCGGCTCTATCTGTTCTTCGGGTTCGATGTCGAAGCGCGTCAAACACTGGCACTGGTAGACGAAGAATCGGACGCGATCGTTGCCTTGTCTGAGCTGGCCGAGGTGATGGAAAATGGCCATGCGCAACCTGGTTCGAAATTGTCCTCGCAACTGCACTGCGAGGGTCCGGCGGCACTTTGGTCCATCCTCGCGCTTGAAACGCTTCCGCCCGACGCGCAGATCAACAAGGATGCTGCCTTGCGCGTTTTTGATGCCTTGCCAAAGCATCTTCGTAGTCACCTGGGCCCGCATTTTTCGCGGCGCCTGCTGGACTATGGCGACCAGGCCTCGGCGGACAAGGTTCTGCAAATTCTCAATCGTACCGAAGAGACACGGACGGCCGGCGCACAACTGGTCGAGGCGGAGATTGACCTCGTCGAAGGTGAAAACGCACAGGCAACAGAAACCATGGCGGCAGTTGTCGAAACCAATTCGGAACCGTCCGCACAGGCATTGATTGGCCTTATAGATACCAAGATAAGATCACAGGAAGCCGTCTCGTTTGACCATGCCGTTCTTGCCGGAGCCTATCTGCAGCAAAACCGTGGCAGCGAACTGGAAGGCGAACTGGCGCGTGTCTACCTGACCGGCTTGGCGGCATCCGGCGCATTCGAGCAATCCTATGAAGAACGTGAGAGACTGGATCCGGCACTGTCGTTGAAATTGAAAGGCATCGTGGATTCCGAAATGCTCAATCAGCTCACGAAGTTGGCCGATGATATCACGTTTCTAGAGCACGTATTTGAGGATCACGCGACGGATCACGCAAGAATTGACCCCAAGATCGCAAACACCACAGCCGCAAGGTTGTTGGAGATCGGGTTTGCCGAAGTGGCCCGTCCATTCGTCGCGCGGCATCTGGCCGGGAAACCTGGTCGTGAACGGATGATGCTGCGTGCAAGAATCGCGATAATGGAGGGCCGACCTCACCAGGTCGAAGCAGAGCTGCTGAGCGTTGAAGGTGCGGATGCCGATCTGCTGCGCGCCAAGGCCCGCAGCATGGTCGGTGACCACCTTGCCGCCGCGGATTTCTTTGTGGCGACCGGCGACACCGAGCAGTCCCGGCGCCAGGCATGGTTGGCGGAGGATTGGAACCGGCTGCTTGAGGCTGAAGATCCGGCGCTTTCAAGCAGCGCAGCACTCGCTCTCTTGGGCGATGGTGACCCTCGTGATTCGGATTCTGAAACCACCCAGCTGTCAGATCGCATACTGTCCCGAAATCGCGGGCTTATACAGCAAAGTTCGGCAGCCCGGGAAACCATTCAGCAGGTATTGGAAGCGCATCCGCTGCCCGGTTCGGAATAGTGCCGGTGTCGGTTTTTTCGCGCATCCCGCAGAGAGTTACCGAATCTAAAGAATGCGCAAATAGGGTCACTTCATTGGCAACAGAACGTGCCGATCGGAGAGCGAATGAACCTGCGCGCGACCTTATCCTTGCTCTATCAGGTGGCATCCATTGAGATGCCATCAATTTGTTCGTCAATGTCCCTGGCGCGATCAGCGCGCCGTATTGCATCGCGCGCTGGCGCAGGCATCGCGGGATTAATTCTCGCCACCGCATTCGCTCATGCGTCGACGGGTGAGGTCTGCGATAACGCCGCCCGCCGCGCGGCTGCGGAACACGGCGTCCCCTTCCCCGTTCTGTGGTCGATCACGCGCACCGAGACAGGGCGGTCGCGAAACGGCAAGCTGTCTCCCTGGCCCTGGACTGTCAACATGGAAGGCAAGGGAAAATGGTTTGAGACCAGACACGCGGCCCGCGCTTACGTTGAACAAGAGTTCGGGCGCGGGGCGCGTAGCTTTGACGTGGGGTGCTTTCAGCTAAATTACAAATGGCACGGTGCGTCTTTTCGATCCATCGACCAGATGTTTGATCCAATTGAAAACGCCCGTTATGCGGCGGCGTTCCTGGCGCGTCTCTACCGGGAAAGTGGTGACTGGTCGATCGCGGCCGGTGCCTATCACTCTCGCACGCCGGAATATTCCCGAATTTACCGTGCGCGTTTCGACCGGATCTATGCGAAATTCGACCCAGCCGATCGAAACATGCCGGTGCCGGCCGCAACCGGGCGACAGCACGTTCCGGAAACATCCCGCAAGCGGGTGAATTCCTACCCTCTGTTGACCTATGTCGACGCGCCCGGGCGCAACGGATCGCTCGTGCCGTTACAGACCGGCGGATCGCAAGCCCTGATCGTCATACCCGGACTGGCGGAGGAGTCCTGAAATATGAAGAAATTCACCATAAGCGATGTGTTCCAGCCCACGGTGCTGCTGGCGCTGGCCCTGATGGCAATCATCGTGATGATGATCCTTCCGGTGCCGGCCTGGGTTCTTGATGTCGGCCTGGCTACGTCCTTTGCCTTGGCGATACTGATTTTCACCGTGACGCTGTTCATCGAGAAGCCGCTTGATTTCTCGGCCTTCCCGACGATTTTGCTGGCATCGCTGATGCTGCGCCTGTCGCTTAACGTCTCATCGACCAAACTCATAATCGGGCAGGGTCATACGGGGACGGATGCGGCCGGCGACGTCATTCAGGGCTTCGCCAATTTCGTCATGGGCGGGAGCGTCTTTCTGGGCCTGGTGGTATTCGGCGTGCTGATGATCGTGAATTTCATGGTCATTACCAAGGGCGCGGCACGCATGGCCGAAGTGGGCGCGCGGTTCGCACTTGACGGAATGCCTGGCAAACAGCTGGCCATCGACAGCGATATGTCCGCCGGGGCGATCAACCATCGGGAAGCCAAGGAACGGCGCGAGAGAGAGCAGCAGGAAACGACGTTCTTCGGATCCCTGGACGGCGCGTCGAAATTCGTCAAGGGAGACGCGATTGCAGGGCTGCTGATCACGTTGCTGAACCTTGTCATGGGGCTAATCATGGGGCTGGTCGTGCATGACATGCCGATCGGGCAGGCCTTTGAAACCTATACGATTTTGACCGTGGGTGACGGCCTGGTAACCCAGATACCGGCGGTTGTCATCTCGATCGCTTCAGCCCTGTTGCTGGCCCGTGGCGGCGCGCAGGGAGCGACCGACAAGGCGTTGATGAGCCAGCTGACGCGCCATCCTTCCGCCCTGGCCACCGTTGCGGTTCTGATGGTGCTTTTTGCGCTGGTGCCGGGCCTGCCCTTTATCCCCTTCATGATCGGGGGCATCGCCCTTGGTGTCACGTCGCTCATGATGTTCAGGGCCCAGAAGCAGCTTGCCGCCAGCGAAGATACCTCCGAGCAGCCTCTGGACCTTGCTGCCGACAAATCGCTTGGGGACATACTTGAGCTTGACGACATCCACGTGGAATTCGCCCCGGATCTGGTCAACATGGTGCTGGATCCCGGAATCGGGCTGGATGCGCGAATTTCGAACATGCGCACACATGTCGCGACCTTCTACGGGTTGATCCTGCCTGAAATTCGCCTGACGGATGACCCGGGCCTGCCCTCAGGCACCTACCTGATCCGCGTCCAAGGTGTGGAGCAGGCAAGAGCCATCCTGCGCACCGACCAGATACTGGCGCTGGACCCGGATAGTAACGATACCCTGCCTGCCGGCGAAAACGTGACGGAACCCGTCTATGGTGCGCCGGCGCGCTGGATTACCGAGGATGCCAGGGAAGATGCGGCCCTGAACGGCACGACCCTCGTGGCGCCGGCCGAGGTCCTGGCGACGCATCTGCTCGAGGTGATCAAGAAGAACCTCAGCAGACTGCTGACGATGAAGGCGATGCGCCGGTTGCTGGATGAGATGGTCAACCTCTCGGATCGGGCCAGGTCCGAGGCCAATCGCAAGCTGCTGGACGAGATGATCCCGGACCGCGTACCGTCGGATCTGCTGCATTCTGTCCTGCGGCTGCTGTTGGCCGAACAGGTCTCGATCAGGAACCTTCCCCTTATTCTCGAGGCCACCGCCGAAGGGCGCCAACTGCATACGCAGATCGAAGCGATCTGCGAACATGTCCGTCAGCGGCTGGGTTTTCAGCTGGTGGCTGCGTTGCAGCGCCCGGACGGAAGCCTGCCCCTCATCCAACTGGCCCCGGAATGGGAAGACACGTTCACCACCTACCAGATTGACAATGATCGCGGCCGGATGGACGTGGCGCTGCCGCCGGAGATATTCAATACGCTGACAGCCTCTGTTTCTGAGCAGGTCAGCCTGGCCGGCGAGCAGGGAATTTTCCCGGCCATCGTCACCTCAACGCTGCGCCGGCGTTTCCTGCGGACGGTGTTGTCGGCACGCGATATCTCGAACCCGGTACTGTCATTCGAAGAAATCGGGCTTGATACCAAGCCGTCCCTGGTCGGCGTCGCCGCGGCATGAATGCAATCGCCGATATCCTGCAACTGTCGCAGGACATATTGTGGCTGAATTTCATCGTGTTCCTGCGGGTCGGACCGGTGATGTCACTGTTTCCGGGTTTCGGTGAGCAATCGGTCCCGGCGCGGATCAAGTTGATCGCCGCGCTGATGTTCACGCTTGTGGTCTCGCCCGCCGTTTCGCCGCAACTGACCGACGCCGTTCGGAACCCACCCCCGCTGGCCTGGCTCATACTCAGCGAAACGGCGATTGGCCTGATGATCGGGATCGGAATCAGGCTGTTTCTGCTGGCCTTGCAGACGGCGGGTTCCATCGCGGCCCAGGCCACCTCGCTCGCGCAGATCCTGGGCAGTGCCGGCGTGACACCCTTGCCCGCAATCGGTCACCTGCTGGTTGTCGGCGGTCTGGCGTTGGCAATGATGCTGGGGCTGCATGTCCGGGTCGCGGAAATGGTGGTGCTGACCTATGATCTTTTCCCGGTGGCGCAGCTGCCCGATGCCAGCGCGGTGACAAGCTGGGGGGTCCGGCAGGTTGCCGCATCCTTTGCACTGGCCTTCACCCTGGCCGCGCCCTTCGTGATCGTGTCGGTGCTCTACAACCTCACCCTGGGCATAATCAACAGGGCCATGCCGCAATTGATGGTGGTCTTCGTAGGCGCCCCCGTGATCACCGCTGGAGGTCTTGGGCTGTTGCTGCTGATGGCGCCAACCATGCTGACGATCTGGGTGGAGGCGATCGAAGCCTTCGTAATCAATCCGTTCGGGGGCAATTGATGGCCGGGCAGGACGACGACACCGAAAAAACCCACGATCCGACGCCGCACAAGTTAAACGAGGCGCGCAAAAAGGGTGAAATAGCGCGATCCGCCGATCTGACCACGGCCGCGGCATATGGTGGCTTCGTCCTTGCCGCTGTCGCGATCGGTGGATCGTCCGTCAAGCAGATCAGCAATTCGCTGATGGTGTTGATCAATCAGTCGCCGGACCTGGCGGACCTGATTTTCAACGGACATGCTGCAACCGCCATCGGCGGCCTGCTCGGGACGATTGCCCTGGCCATGCTTGGCTGGTTTCTGATTCCCGCGGGCGCCTCGATTCTTTCGGTGGTCGCGCAGCGCGGTTTCGTTTTTGCGCCCAGTAAGATCTCACCCAAGGCATCGCGTATCAATCCGATCCAGAATGCCAAGAACAAATACGGCCCGTCCGGCCTTTTTGAATTTGCCAAGAGTTTTGCAAAACTCCTGTTCTATTCCGTTCTGCTGGGCGTCTTCCTGACTTATCGCATGTCGGAAATGGCGGGGGCGATCCACGGCGACCCCAAGATCGTGGGTGCTCTGATGACCCGGGTGATCGTCGATTTCATGTTCGTCGTGCTGATGATCGCGCTTGGCATCGGAGCAATCGATTACCTTTGGCAGCATCACGACCACCTGCGCAAGAACCGCATGTCGCACAAGGAAATTAGGGATGAACACAAGCAACAGGAAGGCGATCCTCACCTGAAGCAGGAGCGCAGGCAGCGCGGTGCCCAGATCGCCTCGGAACAGATGATGGCGGATGTGCCTGAGGCCGATGTCATCATCGTAAACCCCACGCATTACGCCGTGGCTCTCAGATGGAGCAGGGCACCGGGTTCTGCACCTGTCTGTGTCGCCAAGGGGGTCGATCATGTCGCGCAGGCCATCCGGGAATGCGCCATGGAACACGGGGTGCCCATCCGCCGCGATCCGCCGACCGCCCGCGCAATTCACGCCGGCACGCAGATCGGGCAAGAAATCGATCCCGCCCAGTACCGCAGCGTTGCTGCGGCGATCAGATTTGCCGAGACGATGCGGCGCAAGGCTAGGAGCTTCGGGTAATGGATGACGCGTTGAATGACCTGGCGGAGTTGACCGATGCGCTCTATCGGGCGGAGCTTCAGAAAATGGCCGCGCTGTCGGCGAAAGAGGCTGATCTCAGGCACAAACTGGCCGAGCTCGATGCCCTCCGAAGCACGAACCGATCTCTGCCGCCAGGTCAATTGACCGTGGTGCGTCAGATTGGGGCCGATGTGTTGTGGCAGGGCTGGGTCAGCCGTACGCGCGAAACGTTGAACTTGGAGTTGGCGCAGATTCTCGCGCAAAAGGAATACATGAAATCGGAGCTGCAGCGTGCCTACGGCAAACAGATGGCCGCGGCAGCGATGCGGGACAAGGCGCGAAACAAGGCCAGCCAGGACCGCGCGAAACGGTTCTGGCAGGCCCAGGATGATCTTCAGGTTTTGAAATCCAGCCGCGATTGACGCCCTTTGGCCGGCGCCGGACTAGACGTCCTGGCGCGCGATGTCGGTAATCAATATCCCGGTGACGTTCTTCCCCGCAATCGACTGCGCCACCTCTGTCAGGGCATTGCGCAAGGTGTTCAGGTTCTTCGCATTGGTGAACTCGCCTTTGAAACCGCCGATATTGGCGTGATCGAAAAGAACCTGCAGAAAGGCATCCCGCAGCTTGGGCTCGCGCGAATAGACGACCTCGCCCTGACCCGCCATGACTTCAACGCTCAGGTTCATCACGACCATCGCCCGGATAATCTCATCGGTGACGATCGGGACCATGAACTGATTGTTGAGTTTCACGTATTCCAGGGTCTTGGTGTCCTTTTTCTCCTCCTTCTCGGCGTGGCTTTCTTCGGCGGCGGCGACCTGATGATGGACATCACCACAAGGGTTCTCCATCGTCATTTCCGACCCTTCGGGTTTCAGCGCCAGCCCGGCACCGATCCCCCCGCCGACGCCGATCAGCGCCAGAATTACCGGCAGTAGTTTCCCGATCATTTCACCCTCCTAGAATGGCAGAATCATATCCAGAACCTGTTGCCCGATGCGCGGCTGCTGCACATCGGTGATCTGCCCGCGCCCGCCATAGGAAATGCGTGCCGCAGCGATCTTGTCGTAGGTGATCTGGTTCTGACGCGATATATCTTCGGGCCGGACATAGCCGCTGACCAGCAGTTCCCGAAGTTCGAAATTCACGCGAACTTCCTGAGTCCCCTGGATGGCAAGCACGCCGTTGGGCAGTACTTCCATCACGGTCGCGGCAACGCGCAGGGTCAGTTCTTCCTTTCGGCTGACCGACCCGTCGCCGCCCGAACGGGCTGACGAGTTGAGCGAGACAGCGTCATCCAGTGACGCCCCATCAGGCAGCTTCCTGTTGAGCCGTTGCGGCAGACCGTAAAGATGCGGAATGCTCAGCGATTCTGCCCCGCTGCGCGAGCGTTCGGTGGAATTTGAAATCGCGGCTTCTTCGTCGATCTCGATCACGACGGTCAGAATATCACCGCGTTTCAGCGCCCGGCGATCGCCAAGCAGCGATTGCCGTCCACCGCTCCACAGCGAGGCCTGGTCGATCCGGCGTTTGGGTTCGGCAGTGAGCGGCAGGCCCGGGTTGAGCATGGCGGTGTGCTCGGTGGAGTTTCTGGTCGGGGTGAAACTGGGCGGTTTGCCGACATGATCCAGACGGCTGCAGCCGGCTACGCCGAGTGCCAAACAGAGACAAAGACTGATTTTACGATCAAACATGACATTTCCTATTCTGAAACCATGATCCGGCCGTCAGGCATGACTTTGCCGGATACCGTTGTGCGCGATGACAGGTTCATCACCCGGACCACATCGCCGGCACCCGCCCGCGACAAAGAACGCCCCTCGGTCGATATCCTGAGACCGTTGCGCTGAAAGATGATCGGCACGATCTGGTTCCGTTCGACCAGGGCAGGCGGGCCGGTATCCGCAAGGGCAATCGGCCGCCCGGCGTAAAGCGAGACGCGCGCCTCGCTGCCGATCAACTGCGTTGGATGGCTTGCCACTCCGGCAATGTCGCCATCCTTGGTGACTAGGTCGCCCGCGGTAATGACCGTTCCCGGTCGGATCGTCCGCGCGGCCAATACCGTATCGGCGGCGGCCTGATTGGCCAGCAGAAGACTCGCAAGGATCAGGCCGCACCTCATCAGCGCACCTGCGTCGTCGCGCCCAGCATCTGATCGGATGCCGAAATCACCTTGGCGTTCAGCTCATAACCCCGCTGTGCCTCGATCAGTTCGGTGATTTCACGCACCGGATCAACAGAGCTGTCTTCCAGATATCCCTGCCGCAACGTGCCAAGGCCGTCCTGGCCCGGGGTCGAGACATTCGCCGGCCCCGACGCTTCGGTCTGGGTAAAGAGGTTGCCGCCGATCGCCTCCAGCCCCTTGGGGTTGGTAAAGGTCGCCAGGGTGATTTCGCCGATCGATTGGGCGTCCGGAGAGTCATTGAAATAGGCGAAGACCTCGCCGGCCGGGCTGATCGAGATGCTGCGCGCGTCGTCCGGAATGACAATTTCCGGCGTCAGCGGAAACCCGTCGGAGGTCACGATCTGACCCTCGGCCGACCGCTTCAACGCGCCGTCGCGGGTATAGGCCGACAGGCCCGACGGCAACGTGACCTCGAGGTAGCCGGTGCCGTCAATGGCCACGTCAAGATCACCATTGGTGGCCGCAAGCGACCCTTGCTCCAGATTGACCGATACCGCCGCCGGGCGGACGCCAAGCCCCAGCTGAACGCCGGTCGGCAGGACGGTGCCATCGGCTGAATTGACCGTCCCGGCGCGGGCCACCTGTTGGTAGTGCAGATCCGAGAACTCGGCACGCCGGGCGTTGTAGCCGGTCGTCGACATGTTGGCGAGGTTGTTCGAGATGGTTTCGACCCGCATCTGCTGTGCGGCCATACCTGTTGCGGCAATCTTCAGGGCGCGCATGGGCACCTCCTTGGTTTAGCGGTTGAAGGTATCAAGGGCGGAAAGGATGCGCTTGTTTTCCGCATCCAGGAAACTCTGGCCCATTTCGTAGGCACGCTGGACTTCGATCATGCGGGCGATCTGGCCGACCGGATCCACATTCGCGCCTTCCAGAAAACCTTGCAAGATGCGGCCATCCTCGACGGGCAGGATTTCTCCTTCGGTGCGGAACATCACGCCATCCTCGCGGATCAGATCGATCCGATCGGCAGGTTGCACCAGCCCGATCTGCGCCAATGGTCTGCCGCCATCGCTGATCGTGCCATCCGGCGAAATCCCCAGGGCGATGGCATCGGGCGGCACAAACACCGGTGCCCCGCCGGCATCCAGCACCCGGAAACCGTCATTGGTGACCAGATCGCCCTCGGCCGAGAGGGCAAAGTTTCCGGCGCGGGTCAGCCGTTGACCCGCCGGGGTTTCGATCAGGAAAAATCCGTCTCCTTCGATCGCCATGTCCAGCGCACCGCCGGTCTTGGTCAAGGCACCCTGCATCATCGACGTGTTGCGCGCCTGGGCTGCCGCCATCGAAATCGAGGGGCCTTCCCCGGCATTCTGCACATACTCGGCAAAAATCAGGCCTTCCTGACGATAGCCGGTGGTGGCGCTGTTGGCGATGTTGTTGGCAATCACCTGCATCTCGCGCATCAGGCCGGACTGCCGGGTCAGTGTGGTGTAGCCCGTCGTTTCCATATCTCTTAACCTCCGATGATCAGCGGGATCAGCCTGTCCTGGAAGAAGGCCACCAGGGTTTGTGTCATGAATGCCATCGACAGCCAGAAAACGACCACGATCGCCGCCAGCTTGGGCACGAAAGTCAGCGTCAGTTCCTGGATAGAGGTCAGCGCCTGGAATAGGCCCACCGTCACCCCCGCCAGCAACGCGACCGTCAGGATTGGAAGCGAAATCATCACCGCAACCCACAGCCCTTGGCGCAGGGTGTCGAAAAAGACGACTTCATCAAGCATTGGATCAGACCGGCATCCGCAGGATTTCCTGATAGGCCTCGACGACCTTGTCGCGTACTGTCACTGCCGTTTCCACTGCCAGCTCGGTCTGCGCCAGCGCCTGAACAAGCGCGTGCGGATCGGCCTCGCCGGTCATCGCCGCCTTGGCAATCTGCTCGCTTTCCTGGAGCGTGGTGGCAAAATCCTTGGCAAGGCCCTTGAAGGCCTCACCGGCCCCGCCCTGACCGGCATTCGGCTCGGTCGCTGGGCGGGAGGCTGCATATTTCTGTACAGCGTTCAGAGCTTTGATATCCATTCTGGATCTCCTTTATCGACGTAACAGTTCCATCAGGCTGGACGACATCTGCCGTGCCTGATCGAACATCTTGAGGTTCGCCTCATAGCTGCGCTGCGCTTCGCGCGCGTCAGCGATTTCGATGACAAGGTTTACATTCGACCCGTCATAATGACCGCTCTCGTCGGCCATTGGATGGCTCGGGTCATAGACCTTTGCCAATTCCGTGCGGTCCAGATGGACGCGGCTGGTCTCCACCCGGCCAACTGAATCGCGATTCCCGAATTCGGTTTCAAACGTGACGCTCTTGCGCCGGTACCCCGGGGTATCGGTATTGGCGATGTTTTCCGACACATGGCGCAGGCGCTGCGCCTGGGCTTTGAGCCCGCTGGCGGATACTGAAAGGGATTTTGCGAAATCGCTCATGTTGCGGTCCTCCTACCGGCGTCCAATTGCCGACCGGAGTACGGTCAGGGATGATTTGTAGATCGCCAGCGCGCGGTCATGCTGACGCTTGACCTCTACGGCGGTCATCATCTCGGATTCGAGCGACACCGAATTTCCGTTGGGGTCAGCTTCGGCATCGCGCCGTTCGCTGATTTCGATATCAAACGGTGCAGTGGTCCGGTTCAGATGTCCGGGGCGCGTTGCACGCGGGGCAAATCCCGCATCACCCGATTCGACAATGTCCTTGAAGGGGCGCACATCACGCGCCGCATAGCCGGGCGTGTCGGCATTGGCCATGTTCTGGGCCACCACCGATTGGCGCGCCCCGGCATGGGTGGCCATGGCATGGGCCATGCGAAAGATTTCCAGTTTTTCAAACATCGGGGCTTCTCCCTCGATTGGCTTCAACCAAGGCTTAACGATGATTCCTTTAAAAATTGTTTTCAGAATGTTTTTGGAGAGTTCGATGCGCAATTCAGACCTTTCCTGCCTGCAGGCAGAGATCGCAACCTTGCAAGCGGTACGTGTGTTGGGGCGTGTGCGCGCGGTGCAGGGCAACACGCTGCGCATAACCGGTTTCGGGTCGGCAGCGCGATTGGGAGACCGAATCAGGGTAACGCGGCGCGGCGGCGGATGGCTTTCGGGCGAGGTTCTGCAAATCGATGAAGACAGCGTGCTGATGTTGGCGGACGAGTCTCCGGCGGGGGTGTCAATGGGGGATCGCGCGACGCTGCTTCAGGCCAGCAACATCGCCCCGGCAGACAGTTGGATCGGGCGAATCGTTGATCCGTTCGGCCAGCCGCTTGATGACCGCCCGCTGTTGAGAGGCCCGGTTGCGCGGCCGTTGCTGGCCGAGCCGCCGGCAGCAACCCAACGCAAGACACTTGGCGAACGGCTGGAAACCGGGATGGCCGCGTTCAACACGCTGCTGCCGATCGTGCGGGGTCAACGGGTGGGTCTGTTCGCCGGGTCGGGGGTCGGTAAATCCAGCCTGCTCGCGCATCTGGGGCGCCATATGGAAGCCGACATCGTGGTCTTCGCCCTGATCGGCGAACGGGGGCGCGAGCTGCGGGATTTCGTCGAAAACGTTCTGGGGCCCGAGGGGATGAAGCGGTCGATCGTCGTTGCGGCGACCTCGGACAGATCTCCGCTGGTCCGCCGCCGCTGCGCCTGGGCAGCGATGAGCGTTGCCGAACATTTCCGCGACCAGGGCCGACATGTCCTCTTCCTGGCCGATTCGATCACCCGGTTCGCCGAGGCGCATCGCGAGGTGGCGACCGCCGCCGGCGAGATGCCGGCGCTTCGCGGGTTTCCGGCCTCGACCGCGCATACCATCATGTCGCTTTGCGAACGCGCCGGCCCCGGTGCGGATGGCACCGGCGATATCACCGCATTGCTGAGCGTTCTGGTCGCGGGTTCGGATATGGAAGAACCCATTGCCGATATCCTGCGCGGTGTGCTGGACGGGCATGTGGTGCTGGACCGGCAGATCGCGGAACGCGGCCGCTATCCCGCGATCGACCTGCTGCGATCGGTGTCGCGCAGCTTGCCCGCCGCGGCCAGCGATGCCGAAAACGAGCTGATCCTGCGTGTCCGGCGCTTGCTGGGCATCTACTCCCGGTCTGAGACGATGATCAAGGCGGGCCTTTACTCGGATGGGACGGATCCCGAACTGGACCAGGCATTGCGCGTCTGGGCCGATCTGGATGCATTCTTGGCAGAAAAGGAAAACGCCACGGCCCAGAACAGTTTTGACCGGCTATCGATCATCTTGCGCCGTGCGGGTCAAACGGTTCCCACCGGTGCAGCGTCGCGACCTGCTCGACCGATGACGTCACAGAATCCGCCGACGGGAAATTCCGCAACCACCGGCAAACCGCATCCGATTTCGCGCAAATGACGTGAAGCGCGGAAAAGTTATGGTTACCGCGTTCTGGTGGCGCAGCAGCGTTGGTATCTGCCAATGGAACATCATGCTGCCAAAAGCAGAACCGACATACACATATACAGAAAATCCTGGCAGAGAAATACGAGGGGATGGATACAGAATTGCCGGCTGTCGCGCCTACGGGAAGGGGACCAATCGGCGCGGTCAACACCGGAATTTAGACTGTTCCGAAGTTACTTGGCGCCGATTGTAGAAGTGTCAGCGCGATTGCATTGCTGGACTGTACCTGGAACGAGGCGATCTGATCGCGCAGCAGGAATTGCCGGATAAAATCTTCTTTCACCTCATCATCGTTCAGCACGCTCAACGTGTCGATGCCCAGCTTGTCGCTGGCCAGTTCCTTGAATTCCTCCAACTGACGGTCGATGTCCAGCTGGGCAAAACTGGATGGCAACCCCAACGCGGTTTCAAAGACTTTCCGCAGCGGCGGGATTCCCATGATCGTAAACCACTTTGCGTCTTCGGATACGTCGGTTTGCAGGATTTCGGACAGTTCGCGCCGCGCATTCATGGCCAGGCGCAGACTTTCATCCTGCTCGCCAACGGCCACTTCGAACTCCAGGCTGCGATACCGGTCCGCGATTTCGCGCCCAAATCCCGCAAGTGCTGTTCTTGGCAGGCCCGGCTCGGCAAAGCCAAACGCGTCTGACAGCTTCGTGTATCTTTCATCCGCCAATCGGTTTGCAAGGGCACCCGGTTCGCTGGTCCCGTCTTCGAGAACACGTTTGATGAGCGCCCGGCTGTTCAGGTCGTCGCCAAGCCCAAAGGCACCAAGCGCAACCTGCAACAGCCGCCGGTCCGAAACCAGATCCTCGGCGCTGCGCACATTGCCGATATTCTGTTCAAAGTAATCGGTGTCCCGAACGATTGCCGGCGACTGATTGAACAGCTCCGTCTGACGGTCCATGGTCTTGTTGAGCAAGACCCAACCGGGCAGACCGCCAACCGGGACGAGCGGTTGAAAGTTCACGACGGCCACTTCGCCATCAGGCGTTCCTCGCGCGGCAGCAGCGCCCGCAATGCCTTCAGGCATTGATAGTGCTGTTGCTCCAGCAGCGCTCTGGTTGCCTCGGCCAGCCGTGTACGGCTGTCGGGATCGGTCAGAACCTGGCTGAGCTCCTCGATGCTTCGCAACAGCTTCAGGCGCGATTCTTCCGGATCCGCATCACCGGACAGAACCAACTGCGCCGCGTAACAGACGCGGCGCACCGGCGTCGTCGCCTCCTCGGGGTGGATCGCGTCCCGTAGACGCAGGATGTTCGCGTTTGGTGTCATGATCGACAGACGCGACCGACGATCGCCGTTTTCGATCACGGCCCCGTTGATCAATACGCGTTCCTTGGGGCTCAGTTTCAGGACAAGACCCGTCATTATTTCACCCTTTCATTGCGTAACCCGCGCATCACGGCGGTGTTGATTTCCACCAGTGCATCAGCGGTGGCATCGCGGGAAAGAACTTTGCTGCTGTGCTGTCGTGTGAACTCGGACAGATACACGATGCGCGCGCGCAGTTCTTTTGGGAGAGTATTGGCATTGTCGGCGGCATCTATCGCCAGCAGCGTCCAAAGCCGTTTGTTATCTTGCAGTGCCCCGACCAGTTCCTTGAAACCTTCGGTTCCCAGTTTCGATGCCGTTTTCAGGCGATGCGTGATCTGGGCAAAGGCGTTGTATTCCGTGTCCCGACCTGTACGAATTGGTTGTGCGTCATTGCGGTACGCATTCTGCGCCTTGGTGATCGCGTTCATTTCATGTCCTTCCAGGAAATTTTTTCACTGTCGCGGGTGTCAGGGGCGCCGCGAAGGCGCCCCTGAAATCAGTTTTATCCGCGGAACAGCTGCAGGATCGCCTGCGGCGCCTGGTTGGCGATGGACAGCGACTGCGTCGCCAGCTGCTGCTGCACCTGAAGCGATTGCAGACGTGCCGAGGCCTCTTCCATGTCGGCGTCGACCAATGCACCGATACCGGATTTCATGGCGTCGGTCAGCTTGGACACGAAGTTGCTCTGATCTTCGATCCGGGCGGCAGAAGCACCAAGCGCGGCAGCGCCATCAATCGCAGTCTGCAGGAAGGTCTCGATCTCACCCAGGGCCGTTGCGGCATCCGACGCGTCGGTAATCGCGGTGAGGTTGTTGACCAGGTCGACATTGGCTTCGAAGTCGACGGTGGCGACCGAAATCGACGTTGCCGTCGGTGCGGCGGTACCCACACGGTCAAGCGAAGACAGAACCGACAGGCTGGTGGCACCGTTGCCATCGACATCCGATGCCAGCAGGTTTGCGCCGTTGAACTGCGCTGCGCCAACGATCGATGCGACCTGGGCGGCTTTCTCGGCAATCTCGTTCTGGATCTTGCCGTGATCAACGTTTTCGCTGTTCGCCGAAACGATAAGAGCCTTGATGTCCTGGAGAACATCAACCGTCTGCTCGGCCGCGGCCGATGCAACGGCAACGGTCGATTGGCCCAGTGCCAGGCTTTCGGAGATGGCTTTGAAGCCGCGCGAATCCGATTCCATCACTTTCGAGATGGCGAAGATGGCCGATCCGTCCTTGGCGCTTGCGATCGCCTTGCCGGTCGAGATCATGTCCTGGGTTTTCGCCAGGTTCGAGTTGACCGATTTCAGGGTTTGCAGCGCAACCATCGCGCTGTTGTTTGTCAGAATGCTGGACATAGCATTTTCCTTTAGCTTCGGCGCTTTTGCGCCAGTTTCACACTCCGCCCCCACTGGGAAGCGGCCTCGCTGTCTTTCTGACATCTGCAGCTGAGGCGTTTGCCTGCCGCGCCACCCGTTTTCGGATGCCCGTGCAGAATGAAGCCCGAAGTGCTAATGTAGTGCTAAATCGCGCCGGCTAACTAGCTGGCATTTGAGACAAATCCGTTCAGGCCCGTTTTTCGACACGGCGTTCGACATCGCCCTGGATCGTGCGTTTCCGGCCACTTTCATCATATGTCTCAAGAGAACGGCGGATTCGTCGAAACGCGGCCATGCGCGCCGCCACCTTGCGAATGCCGTGCAATGCACCGTCCAACAACGCCTGATTTCGTTCAACTTTTACCTGCAATTCCTGCAACCCGGTTTTTTCCTCCGGGATATTTTCATTGAGATCGTCGATCAGCGCCTCTTTCTCTTCCAGCAGGGCGGGAATCTTGTCGAGATCACCCTGCAACAGCGCCTGCCGCTCAAGCTCGAGAAGGCTGTCGAGACGGTTGATGATTTCTTGCGACTTGTCAGTTGTCATCTCTTTTCTCCACCATTGATTCGTAGAATGCTTCGGCCAGCCCGATGCCGCCCTTCTTGACCATTTGCTCGGCCATCGCCATCCGCTGGAACGATGCGAACTGATCTTCGCCCGCGCTGCCGCTGAAGGAATTATCCTGCTCGCCGAACCCGGCCGATTTCAGCATTTCCGCCAGAAACGTTGCTTCGAGCTTTTCTGCGGCCTGGCGGGCGGATAGTTCCCGCGTGATGGCGGCCTGGTTCTGTTGCCTCGGTTGAACTGGTAAAAATTCCGTCACGGTATTACCTCGAATTGGATGAACTCTGATCCATTCAAACCGAATTCGGTAAAGAAGCAGTAACCGTGTTCTGCAATGGTTCTGCTCACGTGGAAGAAATCCCGGAGAGCAGATTCATGTATTCCCAGATCGGTCAGGTAACGCCCGGCCAGACATCAAACCAGATACTTGCCACCGCCGGCAAAGACACTGGCAGCCGTGATTCCAGCAACGCGCGCGACCAGGAGACATTCCAATCCGTACTTGCCGGCGGCGATCGATCCGCAAGACCGGATCGTCCACATCCCCGGAAGGCGCAGGAAGCCGATTCCGAGGCACGGCGTGCAGACAGCGCCGCGGAGGCCGAGGCCGAATCGGCGGTTCCGCCCGGCGACGAGGTGACGGACAGCGACGAAGACGCGGCGCTCGCGTTCCTTTCCCCGGATGCAGACGAAATCGTTTTCAAGAAAGGACGTCCCAACCCGGCCCCAACGCCGGATGAGATCGCTCAGCTGGCCGCGCGCGCGGCCAAAGCCATCGACGCCGCAGAGGCAGCCGAAAAGGCCAGTACGTCGCCCGATGCCGAGGATACGCCCGGCACCCGTCAGGCCAAGGACGTACCCGCCTGGTTCGCCACGGCGCGAGGTGCAGGGCAAGTCGCCGGCGCCCCGGCTGGGTCTGCAGCCGCGACTCATGCGGCGGCTGACCGCGTGGCAGGTGAAGAGCAGGCCGCCAAGATCGCTGGTCGGGTGCTGCCGCACGACATGGCGCAAGCGGGTAAGTCGACAGCGGTTGCGCAGGCTTTGGACGTTGCGGCCGACGAGCGCGCGCAAAGGCGCGAAAGCACCCCGGGTATGATCGTCAGCTCCGCTGTCCACCGCGCCAGTCAGAACGCCGTTGGCGCGGATGGTGGGACTGCAGCCACCTCGGGAGATCAGCAAGCGACCGATCCGACCGACGACTCAAGACATGCGCCCGAACGGCGTGTTGATGCCGAAAACCCTACGCCGGCCTTTGCAACACGGCGCAATCCGGTCGTTTCAAACCCGGGCCAAGCCACGGTCATGCAACTGCGGTCCGTAACAGGCCCGAACATGCAGGAAACCCCCGGAGAGAAAAGCGGTATCCGCTGGCTGACCGAGGTCGGATTTACCTCGGAGCTGGCCGCGCAGGACATGCCGGCCACGTCACGCGCGCATCAAACCGCCTTGCTGCAGCAACCTGAATTGCCGCGCAACATTGCCGTTCAGATTGCCCAGGCGATGCGCCATGGCGGCACTGAAAAGCCCATGGAACTGGTGCTGAGCCCGGCCGAACTGGGCCGGGTGCGGATTTCGATGCAGGCCCTTGATGGCGCAATGACGGTACATGTGGTGGCGGAACGCCCTGAAACGCTCGATCTGATGCGCCGCCACATCGACCTGCTGGCGCAAGAGTTTCACGATATCGGATTTGGAACGGCCGAGTTTGCCTTTGGCCAAAACCAGGCCGAAGGTGATGGCCATTCCGAGGGCCAGACCGGCACCACGGGCCTGATGGCCGAGGATTTGATCGGCGCCGCCGATGACACCGAAACGTCCGCGGCGCTCTCAACGCTGACAATTCAATCAGACCGTGTCGATATTCGACTCTAGAAAGAAGGTATTCCCATGGAAGTTTCCTCGACCACTCAAGCCGCGGCCCAGTCGGGTCAGGCAACCGCCGCAACGCAACCGCCCCGCAATGCGATCAGTTCGGATTTCGAGACATTCATCAAGATGCTGACGACGCAGATGGAGAATCAGGATCCGCTGAACCCGATCGAATCAGCAGATTTCGCCGTGCAGCTGGCGACGTTTTCAACCGTCGAGCAGCAGGTGAAGACCAATGATCTTCTGACCTCGCTGGCAGATCGGATTGGCGGGCTGGGCGTGGCACAGCTGTCAGGCTGGGTCGGCATGACGGCACGGGCACAGATGCCGGTTTCCTTTGACGGCGCGCCTGTCAGCCTGACGGTCGAGGCATCCGCCGAAGCCGATAACGCCGAACTGGTCGTGCGCAACCAGGCGGGCGAGGTTGTTTCGCGCCAGGTTGTCCCCGGCGAAAGCGGCACGATGGAATGGGCAGGCCTGGATGACACAGGCGCCCCGCTGCCCGCCGGAACCTACGCGATTTCACTGGAATCCTACCGCGGTGACGAATTGCTGGGGTCGAAGGACGTGATCGTGCATGACCGGATCGTCGAGGCGCGCAACGACGGTGGCCAGACCATTCTGGTCATGGCGGGCGGTCAGGAGATTGCCGCGTCCGAGGTTCTGGGGCTGCGCGAAACCGATAGCTGACGGCGCGCGACGTCTCTTGCCCCGGAAGGCAGGGTAGCGTAGCGTCCCGCGACCCTGCTCCACCAACCGGGCTGAGCCATACCGTGCCGCAAACCTCAACAGAAATGCTCCGCCAGATGCTGGTGCCGTCGCTCCGCGCACGCGGCCTGCAAGGCGCCGACGCCAGTTGGAGCTTTCTCGAGGGCGGGCGCACCAATTGGCTCTGGCGTGTCTCGCGGCCCGGGGGCGACATCGTCGTCAAGCTCTACAGTGGCGAAACCAGCAACCCGCTGTTTCCAAACGACCCGCGGAGCGAGGTAAAGGTTCTGACGCATCTCGAAGGTCACGGCATCGCGCCGCAGCTGCTGGAGAGTTTTCAGACCGATGCGGGCGCATGTCTGATCTATGCGCATCTGTCCGGCACGGCAGGGACCGCGGATTGCGCCAAGGTCGCATCGCTGCTGCACAGGCTGCACCGGATCGCGCCACCGCCCGGTCTGCGAAAGGTGCCGGATGGCAGTGCCGCCCTTCGGCAGCAGACCTTGGCCATTCTTGCGGCCTGCGCCGATGAACACGCAGCATCGCTGCGCATTCTGGAACCGGCAGATAACGTCGCCCCCTGCGGTGTTTCGTGCCTGCTGCATGCCGATCCGGTGCCCGCCAACATGATCGACCAAGGTGGCGAGTTGAAACTTATCGACTGGCAATGCCCCGCGATTGGCGATCCGTGCGAGGATATCGCGATATTCCTGTCGCCAGCGATGCAGATCACTTACGGGGCCAGGGCGCTGACGGCGGCCGAGCGCGCGGACTTTCTCGACGGTTATCATGACCACAGGACGATCCGGCGCTACCGGCAACTCGAGCCCTGGTATCATTGGCGCATGGCCGCCTATTGCCTGTGGAACGAGGCCCGGGGCGACAAGCTGGCCCGACGTGCTTACGCGGCCGAGACCGAGGCCCTGCGTGCGGCCCAGTCAGAGCAGATTTAGCCCCAGCACGGCGCCGCCGCCGACCGCAACGCCAAGTAGACCCCACAGCAACCGCCCGGGCCATTTCGAAGCCGCGGGCGTACCCTTTGGCATGGAGTGGCGGATCAGCGCGTTTTCAACGATCACCGGCAGCCGCGGCCCGTAGCGGGAGAGGACGTTCAGCGTTCGGCCCAGGTCGCGCAGCGCGGCGGCGGGCCCGATATTTTCCTTGATGTAGTTTTCCACGACCGGCTTGGCGACGGTCCAGATGTTGATATCGGGGTTCAGGCTACGGGCCACGCCTTCGACCACGACCATGGTGCGCTGCAGCAGGATCAGCTCGGTTCGGGTTTCCATGCCGAAACGCTCTGTCACCTCAAAAAGATAGCTCAGCAGGCTGCCCATCGAGATCTTGCTGGCATCCATCCCGAAGATCGGCTCTCCGACCGCGCGCAGCGCCCGGGCGAATTCATCCACGTCGCGGTCGGCCGGCACATAGCCCGCCTCGAAATGCACTTCGGCCACGCGGCGATAGTCGCGCTTGATGAAGCCATAGAGGATCTCGGCATAGACCCGCCGGGTATATTCGTCGATATGGCCCATGATGCCGAAATCATAGGCGACGATGTTGCCGTTGGTGGCGACCTTAAGGTTGCCCTGGTGCATGTCGGCGTGGAAAAAGCCGTCCCGAAGGGCGTGGGAGAGAAAGAGCTGTAACACGCGCTCGCCCAGCTGAACGCGATTGTGACCCGCCGCATCCAGTGCCGCGTTATCGCCCAGCGGCACGCCATCGGCCCAATCCATCGTCATGACGCGGCGGCCCGACAGGTGCCATTGCACATTCGGAAGGGCAAAGCCCTCGTCATCGCCGGTATTGGCCGCGAATTCCGAGGCCGAGGCGGATTCCAGCCTCAGGTCCAACTCTCCCATGACCACGCCTTCGAAATGCGCGATCACATCTGTCGGGCGCAACCGGCGTGAGGAGGGCGACAGCAATTCGACTATCCGCGCGGCAAAATAGAACGCGTCAATATCCTTGCGAAATGCCTTTTCGATACCGGGCCGCAGAACCTTGACCGCCACTTCGTCCCCCGTGGCCCGCATCCGGGCACGATGGACCTGGGCAATCGACGCCGCGGCGACCGGTTCGCTGAATTCGTCGAACAGGTCGTCCACGGACCGGCCCAATTCGGACGCGACGCTTTGCTTGGCCAGTTTCGTTGGAAAAGGCGGCAGCTTGTCCTGCAGGACGCGCAGCTGCGTGGCCAGCTCCTCGCCCACCAGGTCGGGCCGGGTGCTGAGGATTTGTCCGAACTTGATATAGGCCGGGCCAAGCGCGGTCAGGGCACGGGTGGCCGGCGGCATGGATTTGTCACCCTTGTAGCCCAGCCACTGGAACGGCCATGCCAGGAACCGCATCGTGCCGCGCACCTGCGGCGGCGCGTCCATTGCCGCCATGATCAGCCCCATCGCGCCGGTCCGTTCCAGCGTGGCGCCGGTACGCACCAGCCGCAGAAGGTTGTGCGGGCCGCGCATTCAGATTTTCCAGCCCGAATGCAGACAGGCGATGCCCATCGTCAGGTTGCGGTATTTGGCGTTCTCAAACCCGGCATCGCGCACCATTTGCAGGAATGTTTCCTGATCGGGAAACTGCCGGATCGATTCGACAAGGTATTGATAGCTGTCGCGGTCACCGGCAATCGCCTGCCCCATGCGCGGGATGATCTTGAACGAATAAAGGTCATATACCTTCTGCATCAGGTCATTGGGAATCTGGCTGAATTCCAACACCATCAGCCGCCCGCCGGGGCGCAGCACGCGGTAGGCCTCGGCCAGTGCTTCGGCAGGGCGGGTCACGTTCCGGATGCCGAAACTGATCGTGTAGACATCGAAAGTGTTGTCCTCGAAAGGAAGCGCCATCGCGTCGCCCACAACCCAGTCGAGGCTTGTGCCCAGCTGTTCGGCCTCGGCGCGCTTGCGCCCTTCAATCAGCATCGGCTCGGTCAGGTCCAGCACCGTGGCATTGCCGCTGCCCGCGCGTTTGAGGAACCGGAACGAGATATCGCCGGTGCCCCCTGCCACATCCAGCAGCCGCTGGCCGGGCCGCGGCGCCAGCCAGTCCATCATCGCATCTTTCCAGAGCCGGTGAATTCCAAGGCTCATCGCGTCGTTCATGACGTCATATTTCGACGCGACCGAGCCGAACACCCCCTGCACCCGGCCGGCCTTTTCAGCCTCGGGCACGGTCTCAAAGCCGAAATGCGTGGTTTTCTCGGTCATGGGTCTTGCCGTTCCTTCTATGCGCCCTTCTTATAAGGCGCCGACGCGCGGGACAATGCGCGGTTTTGAAACAAAGGAAAGGCCTAAATGCCTGAATTGCCAGAGGTTGAGACGGTTCGCCGCGGCCTGGCCCCCGCGATGGAGGGCGCCCGGATTGCCCGTGCCGACGTGAATCGGCCCGATCTGCGCTGGCCGTTTCCGCCGCGCATGGCTGACCGGCTGGCCGGTCAGCGTGTCCTGCGCCTGCGACGGCGCTCGAAATACATCCTGGCCGATCTGGAGAGTGACGAAACCCTGCTCATTCACCTGGGCATGTCGGGGCGGATGCTGATTTCCGGTGATCCGCTGGGGCAGTTCCTGCATGACCATCCCGCGCCGGAAAAGCATGACCATGTGGTACTGCACATGGCCAATGGCGCGCGCATTACCTTCAATGATCCGCGCCGTTTCGGTGCGATGGACCTGATACAGACAGCCGTTGCCGAACAGCATCCGCTGCTGGCAAAACTCGGCCCCGAGCCGCTTGGAAATGCTTTTCACGAGGCCTATCTGAAGGGTGCGCTCAGCGGCAGGAGAGCCCCGATCAAGGCGGCACTTCTGGATCAGCGAATCGTCGCGGGATTGGGCAATATCTACGTCTGTGAGGCGCTCTATCGCGCGCGAATTTCGCCCAAGCGTCACGCCGGAAGGATTTCCCCGGCCCGTATCGGGGCGCTTGTTCCCGTCATCCGCGACGTCATCGCGGAAGCGATCGAAGCGGGCGGATCGTCATTGCGCGATTTCCGTCAGACCGACGGAGAACTCGGTTATTTTCAACACCGTTTCGATGTCTACGACCGTGAGGGCCAACCGTGCCGGCGCCCCGACTGCCCCGCCGTCGTGCGCCGCATCGTACAATCGGGCCGGTCCACTTTCTATTGCTGCTCATGCCAAAGATAGGTTGAACCCGCCCGCCACGGTGATAAGAAATCAATCCTGACTGAAACAAGCGAAAGCAGATTTCATGGCCTTTGAGACGATCATCGTCGAACTGGAAGACCACGTCGCCCTCATCAAACTCAACCGCCCCGATGCGATGAATGCATTGAATGACCAGCTTCTCAAAGAGCTGGTAGTGGCGCTGAACGAGGCGCAGGAAAACGAAAAAGTGCGCTGCATTGTCATCACCGGCTCGGAAAAGGCGTTTGCCGCCGGGGCGGATATCAAGATGATGAGCGAGAAAACCTTTGTCGAAGTATTCGGAGACGACCTGTTCGGTTCTTTCGCGGATGACTTCATGCGCATCCGCAAGCCGGTGATAGCCGCGGTTTCGGGTTATGCCCTGGGTGGTGGCTGCGAGCTTGCGATGATGTGTGATTTCATCATCTGCTCGGACACCGCGAAATTCGGCCAGCCCGAGATCAACCTGGGCGTCATGGCGGGACTGGGCGGCAGCCAGCGACTGACGCGGTTCATCGGTAAATCCAAGGCGATGGACATGAACCTGACCGGTCGCTTCATGGACGCGGAAGAGGCCGAGCGTTCAGGGCTGGTCAGCCGCGTCGTGCCTGCCAAGAAGCTCCGCGAAGAAGCCATGTCAGCCGCCCAGAAGATCGCCGAGAAATCGATGATCACGGCGATGGCCGTCAAGGAAGCGGTGAACCGGTCCTACGAGATGACCCTGCGCGAGGGCCTGCTTTTCGAGCGCCGCGTCTTCCATTCGCTCTTTGCGACCGAGGACCAGAAGGAAGGCATGGCCGCCTTCACCGAGAAGCGCGAGGCGCAGTTCCGCGACAAGTAGCGCGGTCGCGCCAACGGGGTGACGGGGGCTACGGCCCCCGGCCCGGGTCCTACAGCTGTTCCATCACCTCGTCGCTGGCCTCGAAATTGGCGGTGACGCGCTGCACATCATCGTCATCTTCCAGCGCGTCGATCAGCTTCATCAGCTTCTGCATCCCGTCAAGGTCCAGTTCGGTCGTGGTGGTGGGTTTCCAGACCAGGTTTGTCTCTTCGCTTTCGCCCAGTTCAGCCTCAAGCGCGGTGCTGACCTCGTTCAGGTCCGTGTCGGCGCACCAGATGATGTGGCCGTCCTCCGAGGATTCCACATCCTCGGCACCGGCCTCGATCGCGGCCATCATTACCGTGTCGGCATCGCCCGCCTCGGCGGTATAGGTCACCTCGCCCTTGCGTTCGAACATGAAGCCCACGCTGCCGGTCTCACCCAGGTTTCCGCCGTTCTTGGTAAAGGTCGAGCGCACGTTGCTGGCGGTCCGGTTCAGGTTGTCGGTCATCGCCTCAACGATCACCGCCACGCCGCCCGGGCCGTAGCCTTCGTAGCGGATTTCCTTGTAATCCTCGCTGTCACCGGCCTGCGATTTCTTGATCGCACGGTCGATGTTGTCATTGGGCATGGATTGCGCCTTGGCGCTCTTGACTGCCAGTCGCAGGCGCGGGTTCTTGTCCGGGTCCGGGTCGCCCATCTTGGCGGCGACGGTGATCTCTTTGGAGAGTTTCGAGAACAGCTTGGAGCGCGCGGCGTCCTGGCGCCCCTTGCGGTGTTGGATATTTGCCCATTTTGAGTGGCCGGCCATTGAGGTGCCTCCGATCAGAAACCTTGGTTTTCGTCTCTATACGGCAGGGGCAGGTCCGCTCGCAAGCCGGTTGCTTTCACGCGCGGGATGCGGTTGGTTGACACAGCGGCACGGGGGAAACATGACGACCGATCAGATCATCCTTTTCAGCCTGTTCGGGCTGGTATTCGGGCTTCTGCTATGGGGGCGCTACCGCTATGATCTCGTGGCCTTTGCGGCGTTGATGGCCGGTGTCGTTCTGGAAGTGGTGCCGACCAAGGACGCGTTTTCCGGCTTTGGCCACCCTGCCACGATCGTGGTGGCGCTGGTGCTGGTCGTGTCGGCCGGGCTGGTGCGATCGGGGGCCGTATTCCTGATCACCCGCACCCTGGTGGACAGCAGCCGCGCCCTGGGCAGCCATATCGCGCTGATGGGCGCGATCGGCGGTGTCCTGTCGGCCTTCATGAACAACGTGGCGGCACTGGCGCTGCTGATGCCGGTCGATGTGCAGACCGCGCGCAAGGCCAAGCGCCCGCCGGGGCTCAGCCTGATGCCGCTTTCCTTCGCCACGATCCTGGGTGGCATGGCGACGCTGATCGGGACACCGCCGAACATCATCATCGCGTCGTTTCGCGAAGATGCCCTGGGGGCTCCGTTCAGGATGTTCGATTTCGCCCCGGTGGGTGGTCTGACGGCGGTGGCCGGGTTGATTTTTGTGGCGCTCATCGGCTGGCGCCTGATCCCGAAACGCGAGGACGTGGCCATCGACGCCGCCGAGCTGGCCCAGTACATTGCCGAGCTGACCGTGCCCGACGGATCGGATCATATCGGCAAGAGATTGGGTGAGCTGGACGAGACAGCGCAGAATACGGATGTTGCAATTCTCGGGCTGATCCGTGACGGCAATCGGCGCTATGGCACCTCTCGAAACACGCCGCTGCGGGCCGGCGATACGCTTGTGCTCGAGGCCGCGCCGGACGCGCTGGACGAGTTTCGTGCCGCCCTGTCGCTAGCCTTTTCCGACAAGGATCGCGAGGAAAAGCTCAAGGCCGAGGGCGAGGGGCTTGATATCATCGAAATCGTTGTTCCGAATGAGGCCCGCGTCGCCGGCAAGACCGTGCTGTCCATCGGCCTGAACTGGCGGCATCGCGCGGTGCTGATGGGCATATCACGCCAGGGCCGGAAGATTACCGATCAGGTGCGCAAGACGATCATTCGACCCGGTGACATCCTGTTGCTGCTGGTGCCCAAGGATACCGGCAGCGTCGTGACGGACTGGCTGGGATGCCTGCCGCTGGCGGACAGGGGGCTGGCCGTGACGCAGGACAGCAAGACCTGGCTGGCGATCGGCCTCTTTGGCGCCGCGGTTCTGGCCGCCAGCGTGGGGTTATTGTACCTGCCCATTGCGCTTGGCCTGGTGGTTGTGGCGTATGTGCTGACGCGGATCGTCCCGCTGGGCGAGCTTTACACGCATATCAACTGGCCGGTCGTGGTGCTGTTGGGGTCAATGATCCCGCTGGGTGCCGCGCTGGAAAACTCGGGCGGGACGGAACTGATTGCCAACAGCCTGATCAGCCTGACCGGCAACCTGCCACCCTGGGCCATTCTGACCGTGCTGATGATCGTCACGATGAGCCTGTCTGACGTGCTCAACAACACTGCCACCACCATCGTTGCTGCCCCTGTCGGCATCCAGATGGCGCAAGCGCTGGGCGTCTCGCCCGATCCGTTCCTGATGGCGGTCGCGGTGGCGGCCTCCTCGGCGTTCCTGACCCCCATCGGCCATAAGAACAACACGCTGATCCTTGGCCCCGGCGGGTACAGCTTTGGCGATTACTGGCGTATGGGTCTGCCGCTCGAGGTGCTGGTCGTGGCCGTTTCGATCCCCGCCATCCTGCTATTCTGGCCGCTTTGATCGACGCCCACGAGATCAGAAATCAAGGTTTTCGACACTCAGCGCGTTTTGCTGGATAAACTCGCGCCTCGGCTCCACCACGTCACCCATCAGCTTGGTGAACAGGTCGTCCGCTTCGGCCATGTCATCGATCCGCACCTGCAACAGCGTGCGTGCCTCGGGGTCCAGCGTGGTTTCCCAAAGCTGGTCGGGGTTCATCTCGCCCAGACCCTTGTAGCGTTGCAAGGTCAGGCCCTTTTCGCCTTCTTTCAGGATTGCGTCCAACAGGTCCAGCGGCCCGTGGATCAACTGCGAGCGGTCTTTGCGCACCAGTGACGCGGGCAGGCCGTACACCTCTCGGACCGAGGCGGAGATCTGCCCCAGCTTGCGCGCCTCGCCGGACCGCAGCACCGCGCCGTCCAGTGTCCGTACCTCTTCGACGCCGCGCAGGCTGCGGCTCAGCCGGACACCCTTGTCCTGCGTCGGGCGGCCCTGCCAGCCGCGTTCATATTCCAGCGCGATCTGGTCCAGCCGGCGGGCGATGTCATCGGCCACGCCCTGCAAGTTGGCATCCACCTTGCCGGAAACAAACGCCTCGGCAATCGCGGCCTGTTCCAGGATGTGGCGCGGGTAATGGGTGGGGAAGGCTTCGAGGATCCGCTTGACCTGCCGCGCCTCTTCGACGACGCGCACCAGATCCTGGCCGACGATTTCCTCACCCGACCCCAGGCGCAGCACCGCGTCCTCGGTGCCTTGCGCGATAAGGTAGTCCTCCAGCGCGGGCTGGTCCTTGAGGTAGACCTCGGACTTGCCGCGCATGACCTTGAACAGTGGCGGCTGCGCAATATAGAGATACCCGCCGTCGATCAGCTCGGGCATCTGCCGGTAGAAAAACGTCAGCAGTAGCGTCCGGATATGCGCGCCGTCCACGTCAGCATCGGTCATGATCACGATCTTGTGGTAACGCAGTTTCGAGATATCGAATTCATCGCGGCCGATCCCGGTACCTAGCGCCATCACAAGGTTGCCGATCTCCTGGCTTGACAGCATCCGGTCGAACCGCGCGCGTTCCACGTTCAGGATTTTCCCACGCAGCGGCAGCACCGCCTGGGTGCCCCGGTCACGCCCGGTCTGGGCAGAGCCGCCGGCGCTGTCCCCCTCGACCAGGAACAATTCGGTCTTGGACGGGTCTTTTTCCGAGCAATCCTTGAGCTTGCCGGCCAGGTAGTTCACATCCATTGCCGTCTTGCGGCGGGTCAGTTCGCGGGCCTTTCGCGCGGCCTCGCGGGCCAGGGCGGCCTCGATGATCTTGCCGACGATCAGCTTGGCCTCGTTCGGGTTTTCCTCGAACCACTCGGCCAGTTTTTCGTTCATCAGCCCTTCGACCGCCGGGCGCACCTCGGAACTGACCAGCTTGTCTTTGGTCTGCGAGCTGAATTTCGGGTCCGGCACCTTGACCGACAGCACACAGGTCAGCCCCTCACGGGCATCATCACCGGTAAAGCTGACCTTTTCCTTCTTGGCGATGCCACTGGTCTGGGCATAGCTGTTGATGGTTCGGGTCAGGGCACCGCGGAAACCGGCCATATGGGTGCCGCCATCGCGCTGCGGAATGTTGTTGGTAAAGGGCAGAACGGTTTCGTGATAGCTGTCATTCCACCACATCGCCACTTCGACACCAATATCGTCACGCTCGCCGGTGATGAAGATCGGCTCGGGCATCATCGGCGATTTGTGGCGGTCGAGATACTTGACGAATTCCTTGACGCCACCTTCGTAATGCAGCTCGGTCTCCAACGCCTCGGCGGGGCGTTCATCGCGCAGGATGATGCGCACGCCGGAATTCAGGAAAGCCAGCTCGCGCAGGCGTTTTTCCAGCGTCTCGTAGCTGTAATCGAGATTGGAAAACGTGTTGGTCGAGGCCAGGAAACGCACCTCGGTGCCCTTTCGGCCCTCTGCGTCGCCGACGATCTTCAGATGCTCGACCGTATCGCCGCCCTCGAAGCGCGCGACATGCTCCTTGTCGTTGCGCCAGATGCGCAGTTCAAGCCAATCCGACAGCGCGTTCACCACCGACACGCCAACCCCGTGCAGGCCGCCAGAGACCTTGTAGGAGTTGCTGTCGAATTTCCCGCCCGCGTGCAGTTGGGTCATGATGACCTCGGCCGCCGAAACGCCCTCTTCCTCGTGGGTTTCCACCGGAATGCCGCGGCCGTTATCGCTAACGGATACGCTGGAATCGGCGTGAATTGTTACAGTCACACGGTCGGCATGACCGGCCAGGGCCTCGTCGATCCCGTTATCGACAACCTCATAGACCATGTGGTGCAGGCCCGAGCCGTCATCGGTGTCGCCGATATACATGCCGGGTCGCTTGCGGACAGCCTCTAAGCCTTTGAGAACCTTGATGGAATCAGCGCCATATTCCTCGGGCGCCGCGGCGGGTTCAGCCATGTAAGTTTTCCTTGGTCGTTTTGCGATTTTATACGATTTTCCGCAGGGATTGTCACGCGCCCGCCACAATATTTTGTGGTTTTGGTATCGAAGAGAACAATGCCTAAATCGCTGCCTATCGACCTTGTTCCTGTAGCGAATCTACGGGGTCCGCGCAGCCTAAACACGTTCTGCGGCCAATGAGATCAGCAGGTTCGCCGGACCGAAGACACGCCGCCTGTCTCTGTCACCTCGACATGCTGCGCGCGTTCGCCAAGTTCTTCAAAAAGTTCCGCACCTGTTCCCGTCATCCAAGCCTGGGCGCCAAGCCCGCATATCTCGTCATAGAGCGCGGCGCGGCGGGTGGCGTCGAGATGGGCGGCAACCTCATCGAGCAGCAAGAGCGGCGGCGAACCGAAATCGTCCGTCAGCGCGCGGGCATTGGCAAGAATCAGCGACACCAGCAACGCCTTCTGCTCGCCGGTGGAACAGTCGCGCGCGGGCACGCCCTTGGCGGCATAGACCCCGTAGAGATCGGCGCGGTGCGGCCCGACCAGCGTGCGCCCCGCCGCCAGATCGCGAAACCGGCTTTCGCTGAGCGCATCGCGCAGGTCGGATTCCGTCACCGGCATTTCGCCCTCGGTCTGGGTCAGCTCCAGCTCGGCCGTGGGAAAGGCCGTCCTGGCCTGTGCCTGCGCCTCGGCGATCTGCGCCAGCGCGGCCAGGCGGTGCTGATGAATCTCCACCCCGGCCTCGGCCATCTGCCGTTCGACCGCGACATACCAATGCCCGTCGCGCACCTGGTCCTTGAGCAGTCGATTGCGCTCGCGCATGGCCTTTTCATAGGTCAGCGATACCTCGGCATGGTCGGGAAAGAAACTGAGCGTCATGCGATCCAGAAACCGCCTGCGCCCCTCGGCCCCTTCGATCCAGAGCCGGTCCATCGCCGGAATGAGCCAGAGCACCCGTGCGATCCGGCCAAGCGCGGTTTGCGCGGCGGTCTTGCCATCAATGCGGGTCTGCCGTGCGGCGCCGTCCTCGGACCAGATCTCGACCTCGTGGACCTGATGCAGCGAATGCAGGATACCGGTCAGCTTCCAGCCCAGCGTCTCGGGGCGGCGGGTCATGTCCAGCGCCGAGGCGCGGCGCAGGCCCCGGCCCGGGGACATCAGCGAAACCGCTTCGAGGATATTGGTTTTGCCCGCCCCGTTGGGGCCATAGATCGCGACAGGCCGCGGATCCAGATCCAGCTTCGCCGCCTTGTGCGAGCGAAAATGCGAAAGCGTCAAAGAAGACAGATGCAGCCCCATGAAACCGGAGTAGCCCGAGAGCGCGAGGCTGACCAGAGGCAATGGGGTGGAGAAAGAGAAATGCAAGGCTGGCGCCAATAGCCGCTTCGCGCACGGGTGCGGATTTTCGCACCCTGTCCCGGCGCGCAATCAGGGCTGCGGGCCGCCTTGTCGCATATGCCCGCCCTTGTTGCGCCGCGCCAAACGCGGCGCCTTAGACGGCGCGTTCCACCATCATCTTCTTGATTTCCGCAATCGCCTTGGCGGGGTTCAGGCCCTTGGGGCAGGTCTTGGTGCAGTTCATGATCGTGTGGCAGCGGTAGAGCTTGAACGGGTCTTCCAGATCGTCCAGACGCTCTCCGGTCGCCTCGTCGCGACTGTCGATGATCCAGCGATAGGCATGCAAGAGCGCGGCGGGCCCGAGATACTTGTCGCCGTTCCACCAGTAGCTGGGGCAGGAGGTCGAGCAGGAGGCGCACATCACGCATTCGTAAAGCCCATCGAGCTTCTCGCGGTCCTCGATCGACTGTTTCCACTCTTTCGCGGGGCGGTTTGTCTTGGTTTCCAGCCACGGCATGATGCTGGCGTGCTGGGCGTAGAAATGCGTCAGATCCGGGATCAGGTCCTTGACCACGGGCATGTGCGGCAGCGGATAGATCTTCACGTCGCCCTCGATCTCGTCCATGCCATAGATACAGGCCAGCGTGTTGATGCCGTCGATATTCATCGCACAGGATCCGCAGATCCCCTCGCGGCAGGAGCGGCGGAAGGTCAGCGTGGGGTCGATCTCGTTCTTGATCTTGATCAGCGCGTCCAGAACCATCGGGCCGCAGCTGTCCATGTCGACAAAATACGTGTCCACGCTGGGGTTCTTTCCGTCATCGGGATTCCAGCGGTAGATCTGGAACTTGCGGACATTGCTGGCGCCTTCAGGCTTGGGCCAGGTTTTGCCCGTCGTGATGCGCGAGTTCTTGGGGAGTGTCAGTTGGACCATTTCAGACTCCTGTCACCTTCAACACTATCAATGTTACCAGCTGCATCGTCATCTCAAAACGTCCTTTCCTTGGGCGCGATTTTCTTGAGGCTGATGCCGCCTTCTTTCTCGGTGGTGAGCGGATCCTCGATGATCGGGCGGTATTCCAGCTTTACCTTCCTGCCATCGACCCGGGCGATGGTGTGGACACGCCAGTTTTCATCGTCGCGCTTGGTGTGGTCCTCGTGCGCATGGGCGCCGCGGCTTTCGTGGCGGGCCTCCGCCCCCACGATGGTCGCCAGCGCGTTGGGCATCAGGTTCGTGAGCTCCAGCGTCTCCATCAGGTCGGAGTTCCACACAAGGCTGCGGTCGGTGACCTTGATGTCATCCAGCTTGGCAGCGATGGCATCCATCTTCTTCACGCCCTCTGCCAGCGTCTTGGAGGTTCGGAACACCGCCGCGTCTTCCTGCATGGTGCGCTGCATTTCCAGACGCAGATCGGCTGTGGGCGTGGCGCCACCCGCGTTGCGCAGCCCGTCGAAACGGTCGAAGACCTTGTCGACCTGATCCGCATTCGTCGCGGGAATTGCGCCGTCGCGGTCCACGACCTTGCCTGCGCGGATCGCGGCGGCGCGGCCAAAGACCACGAGGTCGATGAGTGAATTCGAGCCCAGCCGGTTGGCGCCGTGCACCGAAGCACACCCGGCCTCGCCCACGGCCATCAGGCCGGGGACAATCGCGTGGGGGTCTTTCTTGGTCGGGTTCACCACCTCGCCCCAATAGTTCGTCGGGATGCCACCCATGTTGTAATGCACCGTGGGCAGAACCGGGATCGGTTCCTTGGTCACGTCCACACCGGCGAAGATGCGGGCCGATTCCGAGATGCCGGGCAGGCGCAGGTTCAGCGCTTCGGCAGGCAGGTGCGACAGGTTCAGGTGGATGTGATCGCCCTGATCGCCCACACCGCGGCCTTCGCGGATTTCCATCGTCATCGAACGGCTGACATAGTCGCGCGGGGCAAGATCCTTGTATTGCGGCGCGTAGCGCTCCATGAAGCGTTCGCCCTCGGAATTGGTCAGGTACCCGCCCTCGCCGCGCGCGCCCTCGGTGATCAGGCAACCCGAGCCGTAGATGCCGGTGGGGTGGAACTGCACGAATTCCATGTCCTGCAGGGGCAGGCCCGCGCGGGCCACCATGCCGCCGCCATCGCCGGTGCAGGTATGGGCCGAGGTGGCGCTGAAATAGGCCCGGCCGTAACCGCCGGTGGCCAGCACGACCATCTTGGCGTTAAAGACGTGCATGGTGCCGTCGTCGAGCTTCCAGCACACCACGCCGGTGCAGGCGCCGTCGGTCATGATCAGGTCGATGGCGAAATACTCGATGTAGAACTCGGCATTGTTCTTGAGCGACTGGCCATAGAGCGTGTGCAGGATGGCGTGACCGGTGCGGTCGGCGGCGGCGCAGGTGCGCTGCACGGCGGGGCCTTCGCCGAATTCGGTCGTGTGCCCGCCAAACGGGCGCTGATAGATCTTGCCCTCTTCGGTGCGGCTGAACGGCACGCCGTAATGCTCCAGCTCGTAAACCGCCTTTGGTGCCTCGCGCGCGAGGTATTCCATCGCGTCGGTATCGCCCAGCCAGTCCGAACCCTTGACGGTATCGTACATGTGCCATTGCCAGTGATCGGGGCCCATGTTGGAAAGCGATGCGGCAATCCCGCCCTGCGCCGCCACGGTGTGCGAACGGGTCGGGAAGACCTTGGTCACGCAGGCGGTGCGCAGCCCCTGTTCGGCCATGCCCAGGGTGGCGCGCAGGCCGGCACCGCCGGCCCCGACAACCACCACGTCATAATCATGTGTCTCGTAGTCATAAGCAGCCATGTAGGGGAACTCCGCTTAGAGGGCGATCTTGGCGATGGCGAAAAGGCCCGTCGCCATGGCGCCATAGGAAAGGCAGGTCAGCAGGATGATGGTGATCTTCTGTGCGGTGCCGTGCACGTAATCTTCGATCAGCACCTGCGCGCCATCGCGGAAATGCTTGAAGCCGACGATGATCGTCAGCGCCGCGACGATGGCCGGGAAGGGGCGGGCGAAATATTCGAGCACTTCGGCATGGGTCTTGCCGATCGCCGGGCCAACGGTAAAGACAAAGAGCGGTACAAGGATCAGAAGCGCCACGCTGGACATCTTCATCGCCCAGAAGTGATGTACACCGGATTTGGCGGATCCCATGCCCACGGCGCGTTTGCGGTCAGTCAGAAAACTCATGATGCGGCCCCCTCAGACGACGATGATCGTAAAGATCGTCAGGCAGGTCGAGACGATGATGACCAGCCAGCCCAGCACCTCTGCCTTGTCGATCTCAAGCATCATGGCATTGTCCCAGATCAGATGCCGGACCCCGGCCAGCGTGTGATACCAGAGCGCCCAGACCGACAGGCACATGACCAGGTCGCCAAACCAGCTGGTGATGACCGCATCCGCAACGGCATAATATTCCGGTGACGAGGCGGCAGCCAGGAACCACCAGACGATAAGCAGCGCCGCCAGCAACAAGGCATTGCCGGTGATCCGTGTCAGGATCGAGGTGATCGAGGTCAGCTGTGGCCGGTAAATTGTCAGGTGTGGCGAAAGCGGGCGGTTGCCCCGGTTCACATCAGCCAATGTATCGCTCCTATTTCAGTCGCTAGCTGCGAATTGCCGCTGGCATCCAGACGCTGCCGCAGCAGCATCCCATAAATCGCCATTCTAACGTGCCTGACGCGGTTTCCCAGCGGAAAATCCCAAGTGTATCTGGCAAATTGCCGCGAATTTCCAGATTTGTGATCACGAAATAATTGCTGTGATCACAACGCGCCATCCTGACTGACGCAACCAGCTCGCCGGCAAATCCAGCCGCGGCCAATCCCGAAGTGGCGACCCCTGAGGGAGAAAACGAAAACGGGTCGAGCACACCAGCGCGCCCCGCCGGAGCCTTTCCTGATCGTCCGTTGTATCACCCGGCGCTCGGATAAGGCGCGGCTTCAGCCCTTTTCCAGCGAAACCTTGGTCTCGTCGCGCAGCGTTGTCAGCTCGTCGATTGCCTCATCGAGCTGCGTACGTTGCTCGGCCAGTTCCTTGAGCTGCCGGTCGGCCAGTTCGATCCAGCTCTGCATCTGCGCCTCGGTGCCTTCATGCTCGTAGATCAGCAGCCATTGTCGGATTTCCTCGAGCGCGAAACCGAACTTCCGCCCGCGCAGGATCAGCGTCATCCGGGCGCATTCACGCGGGCTGTAGAAGCGGGACCGTCCCTGGCGTTCGGGCTGAAGCAGTTCGATATATTCGTAATACCGCAAGGTTCGCGGCGTCACGTCGAATTTGGCGCACATTTCCTTGAAGGAAAGTTTTGTGTCGGACATCTTTTCTCGCTCTCCCTGACTCAAGGGTAAATTCAACTGCGTTTAGGTGCAACAGGTGCCCTTGCGGCGGCCGCGATTTACGGCTCATAAAGGGCCGGGTTGCAATAGGAGCGCCGGATGAGCGTCGACAAGGTGAAATTGGCCAAGCAGTTCATGCAGTCAGTGCCCCATGCGCAGGCGCTGGGCATGGAGCTGACCGAAATCGGAGACGGGCGGGCGGAGTTCGCCATGGATTACGATGAGCGGTTCATCGGCGATCCTGAAACGCGGGTCATTCACGGTGGGGCGGTCTCGGCGTTGATGGACACCTGCTGCGGCGCGGCGGCGATCAGCCATCCGGCGAATTCCGGCGGCACCGCGACCATCGACCTGAGGATCGACTACATGCGCCCCGCCACGCCCGGACAGCGGATCAGGGCGCAGGCGGAATGCTATCACATTACCCGGTCGGTGGCCTTTGTCCGCGCCCGCGCGATGGATGACGATGACACGCTGCCCGTTGCCACCGCGACGGGAACCTTCACCGTGGAGGGTAAGTGATGGCGCGGCCCAAGCCGGAACCCGTACAGGTGGTCAAACAGCGGCGCGATGCGGCGCTGAAGGCGCTGGTCGATGGCGTTCCCTATATCCGCTTCCTGGGGATCGAATTCGATCGGCGCGGGGACGAACTGACCGCGGTGATGCCGTTTGACGACAAGCTGATCGGCAACCCGCTGCTGCCCGCGCTGCATGGCGGGGCGACGGCAGCCTTCCTTGAGGTGACCGCGATCATCGGCCTCAGCTGGTCAATGCTGTGGGAAGAGATCGAAAGCGGCGCGCTTGACGCAGAAGACCTGGTAAGCGGACGGATGCCGCGCCTGCCGAAGACCATCGGATTCACCGTGGACTACCTGCGTTCAGGCCTGCCGCGCGATGCCTATGCGCGGGCCAAGGTCGTCCGCTCGGGCCGCCGCTATGCCAGCGTGCATGTCGAGGGGTGGCAGGACAATCGCGACCGGGCCTTCGTGCAGGCGACCGGACATTTCGTGATGCCGCGCCGTCATGGCTGACACGGCCGGCACCGTCACGCATCGCAGGGTTCTGAACATCGCGCTGCCCATCGTGCTGGCCAACGCGACAGTGCCCATACTGGGGGCGGTGGATACCGGCGTTGTCGGACAGCTGGGGCAGGCGGCGCCGATCGGCGCCGTGGGCATCGGCGCAATCATCCTGACAGCGATCTATTGGATGTTCGGCTTTCTGCGGATGGGCACGACCGGGCTGACCAGCCAGGCCAAGGGCGCGGCCCAGCCGGGCGAGGTGTCGGCCATGCTGACCCGCGCCCTGATGATCGGCCTTGCCGGCGGTATTGCGATCATCGCGTTGCAGGTGCCGCTCTTCTGGGCCGCATTCCAGGTCTCTCCCGCCAGCGCCGAGGTCGAGGCGCTGGCGCGCGATTACATGCAGATCCGCGTGTTCAGTGCACCCGCCATCATCGCGCTTTACGGCGTTACCGGCTGGCTGATTGCGCTGGAGCGCACGCGCGCGGTTCTGGCGATCCAGTTGCTGATGAACGGCCTCAACATCGCGCTGGACCTGTGGTTTGTGCTCGGCCTCGACTGGGGAGTCGAGGGCGTGGCCTGGGCGACGTTCATCGCCGAATGGTCCGGCCTGGTGCTTGGGCTGTGGCTGTGTCGCGATGTATTGCACAACCCGGCCTGGCGGGATTGGGCACGGATCTTCGATGCGGACCGGTTGCGCCTGATCTTCTCGGTCAATTCCGATATCCTGCTGCGCTCGCTGATGCTCGAGGCGATCTTTGTCTCGTTTCTGTTCCTGGGGGCTGATTTCGGGGATGTCACGCTGGCGGCCAATCAGGTGCTATTGCAGTTCCTGCACATAACCGCCTATGCGCTGGATGGGTTTGCCTTTGCCGCCGAAGCGCTGGTGGGGCAGGCGATGGGCGCGCGGGACCGCGCCGGCCTGAGGCGGGGCGCGATTGTCACCAGCCAGTGGGGGTTGGTGATCATTCTGCTGCTATCCGCTGCATTCGCAACATGCGGCGGGGCGATTATCGACCTGATGGCCAAGGTGCCCGAAGTGCAGGCCGAAGCACGTGTCTTTCTGATCTACATGGTGCTGACACCGCTGGTTGGCCTGGCTGCCTGGATGCTGGACGGTATTTTCATCGGGGCGACACGCACGCGTGACATGCGCAACATGATGGTGATCAGCCTGATCGCCTATGCCGCGGCAGCGGCGCTGCTGGTGCCGTTTATTGGCAATCACGGGCTATGGCTGGCACTGCTGGTCAGCTTCCTGGCGCGCGGCGTCACCTTGGGCCTGCGGTACCCGGCGCTCGAGGCCGCCGTGATACGCTGAAACCTCCGGGGTTTGGGGCAGCGCCCCAAGGCCTGCGCGGCCTGAGCGCAAATCGTATCTGGGTGAGCGTAGCGAACTCCTTTTGGAAGCAGCGTGTCAGCCGCGCCAGCGCCGGGTGACGGTGGCGATGCGGGCACCGAATTGGCGGGCGGTTTCCAGATCGCCGGGGTCGATCAGCTGTCCCTTGTCGCGTGACGAGGTGGCGGTCAGCCCCAGGTTGCTGCCATCGCTGTTGATGCCGGGATTTTCTGGTTTGACCGGCGGGCCGATCCCGGTCGGGCCCACCCAGATCATGCCCATCTGTGCCGCATAAACGGCAAGCCGGATGAGCGTGCTCAGCTTGTCACCCGCAGGATAGGTGCCGACGGTGAAGCCCCCCGCGATCTTGTCGGCCCAAAGCTGATCTTCCCAGCGGGAGGCGGCCGCTTCCAGGAACGCCTCGAACCCCGCCGCCGAAGAGCCCATATAGGTGGGTGTGCCAAACAGGATCGCATCGGCCGCGTCGAGCGCCGTCCAGTCCTCGCCGGTGATCTCCTCGACATTGACCAGCCGGGCGGGCGCGGCGCCGTCGGCCACCGCTTGTGCCAGCCGGCGCGTGTGGCCGTGGCCGGAAAAACAGGTGATGACGATGGCGGGGTCGGCGCGTTTCATGATGGCGACGCTGCCGCAGCAGGCACAGATTGGCAAGCCCGCTTTTGGGTTTTGCAATTCCCGCGTGATGCGGCCTATCTTGCGGCCAAGAACGAGGCGCGAGGCGGCGATGGACAAGGTCAAGGACCAGTACGAGGCGTATCCCTATCCGGAACGCGACCCGAAGGACGAGGCAAAGCGGCTGATCAGCGGTTCACCATCGCACCCGCTGGAGATCGATCATTTTCTCTTTGCCGGGTGCCGTGACTGGTCGAAACCCCTGCGCGTCCTTGTGGCCGGCGGCGGGACGGGCGACGGGCTGATCCAGCTGGCGCAGATGCTGACCCAGGCGGGCAAACCGTATGAGATCACCTATGTCGACCTGTCGCGTGCATCGCGCAAGTTGGCCGAGGCGCGGGCGAAGGCGCGGAAACTGACCGCTATCCGCTTTGTCACCGGCAGCCTGCTGGACGCGCCCGACCTGGGTGAATTCGATTATATCGACTGCTGTGGCGTGCTGCATCATCTGCCCGAACCGGTCGAAGGATTCCGCGCCCTGCGGGCGGCGTTGGCCCCGGCGGGCGGGATGGGCTTCATGGTCTATGCCCCCTATGGCCGGTCCGGCGTCTATCCGTTGCAGGAGGCGTTCGGCGCGCTTTATGGTGGCCTGTCCCCGCGTGACAGGCTGAAGGCCGCCCGCAAGATCGTCCGCGCCTTGCCCGAGGGGCATCCATTCAAGGGCAATCCGAACCTGGGTGATCACCACGACAGCGACGCGGGTTTCTACGATCTGCTGCTGCATTCGCAGGATCGCGCCTTTGATGTGCCGGAACTGATCGGCGTGATGGCCGAGGCCGGGTGGGAACTGAGCGGCTTTACCATGCCCGCGCTTTACGATCTGTCGCGGATCACGCCCGTGCCCGAACAGCTGGACCAGGTGCAGGCGATGGCGATTGCAGAGAAATTGCGCGGTACGATCAAGACCCATGTGGGCTATGCGGTGCCGTCCGGTCAGGGTCGGGCTGCGGCCACGGGCAAGAACCGCGCGCTTATCCCGCATCTGAAGGGCGTCCAGCCGCGCGCCCTGGCGCAGGCCGCGGCGCAGGGTCAGGCGCCGAAATTGAGCTTTGCCGGTGTCGAGGCACGGCTGAGCCTTCCCAGGCAAGCGGCCCCTCTGATCGCCGCGATAGATGGCCGCCGCAGCCTGGCCGAAATCGCCGCTGCCACGGGGACCGACCCGATCGGCATGGGGACCGTCTGGACCAAGGTCGAGTCAGAGCTGATGGGGTGGGGCATCCTGCTCTATTCCGGTATTCTGAAATAGGCCCTTTGGCGTTGCGTGGGGGGATGTGCCGCAGGGGCCTGACTGGTCTGCAGTGCGGATCCTGGCAGGGTGATTACCTGTACCGGAAGAATCGCCGGGCGCCATACCACCCCCGCGAGGTTTCCGTTTCCGGCGCCGATTCATGACAAAACCGGATCCGGACCTATTGCCGAACCGCCGTCAATTCGAAACTGATCCCGACCGTGAAACCAAGCGACCCCTCATTGTTGACATCCGCCCCGATGCCAAAATCGCGGCGGTCTATGTCGACACTGCCAGCAGCAGTCGCGGTATCACCCTCTATCGACAGTTCGAATGGCATTTCGACGGGCACGGATTGCTCCCGGATGGTGAGCGAGCCGACGGCCACGTTGCCGCCCTCGCGCGCCAGCAGATCGGCCGCGAATGTTGCCGTCGGATGCGCTGTCGTGTCGAGATATCCTGTGCCCTTGGCCTGCGCGCTCACCGATCCCAGGTTCAGTGACGGGGTGGCGATAGTGACTTCGACCTGGCCGTGCTTGCCGCTGTCGTCAGGGGTTTCGTCATAGCTGATTTTGGCGGTCCAGTCGGCGAATTGACCGGTCACGTCCGACCCAAGCTGCCGGACGGTAACCGACAATGTCCCGTCCTGCACCTGCCAGTCGCTCTCGACCTGGGCCAGCGCCTCGGCGGTCGCCGGATTTTCGTGCACGCGCGAAAACCACCCCAGGGCAGTCGCCCCACCCAGCGCCGTGGCCCAGATTGCCAGGGCCGTCACCAAAGGCAATGCGTGGCCGGGCTGTTGTGCGGTCGGTTCGGCCGCGCTCCGTCCGGGCAGCATCCGGCGCAGGGTGGCATCCCCGTCGATCACGTGATGTTTGAATGCGCCGACGATATGCAGGCCAACGGCCCCCACCAGAACCCATTGCAGGATATAGTGGAGCGTTGCCGCGAATTCGGCCACGGCGGGATCCCTGGGAACAAACGGAAGGGCCTGGCCAAACGGCCACCAGATCGGCGCATAACCCGTGGTCGCGGCGTGGTGCGCCCAGCCTGTCAGCGGGACCGCGACCAGCGAGCCGTAGAGCAGCCAGTGCACGGTTTCGGCAAGCCATGCCTCGGGCGGGTTGTCGCCGTTCAGCAGGCCCGGTTTCGGCTGCGACACCGCCCACACGATCCTTGCCAGCGCCACGAAGAAAACCGAGACACCGATCGTCTTGTGCAGTGAAAACAGCGTTGCAGTCAGCGCCAGCGTCGCTTCGTCCGGCGCCGTCGTTGTATCCTGCAGGTCATGCGCCAGATCGCTGGCAATGATACCCAGCGGGATCGCCGACAGGATCAACAGGGCGGTCAGCCAGTGGAACGTCTTTGTCACCGATCCATAGGTTTTTTCCGAGTTGCTCAGCGGCATCTTTGCGCGTCCTTTCCAAGTTCCGGCCAATGTAGCCGGCTTCGCGGGATCGGCAATCGCAACCTGCGCACAATTGCCGTGCAACGATGCGCCCACAGGCTTGGGCGTTGCCTAAGCCGTACAGGCGAGGTATCCGGGAAAAGGTTAACTGGAGGCAAGACACATATGAGCCGAGCATTCGTATTCCCGGGACAAGGCGCGCAGACCATTGGCATGGGCAAGGCGCTGGCCGATGCCTACCCTGCTGCCAAGGCGGTTTTTGACGAGGTTGACGAGGCGCTTGGCGAAAAACTCTCGGAGCTGATCTGGGAAGGTGACCAGGATACGCTGACCCTGACGCAGAATGCCCAGCCGGCGCTGATGGCGACTTCGCTGGCCGCAATGCGCGCGCTGGAGGCCGAAGGCGCCGGGATCGAAACGGCATCCTGCGTGGCGGGCCATTCACTGGGCGAATATTCGGCATTGGCGGCTGCGGGCGCGTTAAGCGTGGCCGACACGGCGCGGCTCTTGCGGATTCGCGGCGAGGCGATGCAGCAGGCGGTGCCGGTTGGCGTGGGTGCGATGGCCGCCCTGCTGGGGCTGGATTTCGAGGCCGCCCGCGAGGTGGCCGCCGCCGCAGCGCAGGGCGAGGTCTGCCAGGCGGCCAATGACAACGACCCGGGGCAGGTTGTCGTATCGGGGCACAAGGGCGCGGTCGAGCGTGCTGTCGAGCTGGCCAAGGAGCGGGGGGCGAAACGGGCGATGCTGCTGCCGGTCAGCGCACCGTTCCATTGCGCGCTGATGGAACCGGCTGCCGAGGTGATGGCGCAGGCGCTGGACGGGGTCGAGATCGAGCGCCCGCGTGTGCCGCTGATTGCCAATGTCGTGGCCGACAAGGTAGATGACCCGACGGTCATCCGATCCCTGCTGGTGCAGCAGGTGACCGGGTCGGTGCGCTGGCGCGAGTCGGTGGCCAGGATGGGCGCGCAGGGCGTCAAGGAGATTTGGGAAATCGGGGCGGGCAAGGCGCTGTCCGGCATGGTGCGCCGCATTGACCGGGAAATCGCCTGCCGGACCGTCGGCACACCCGATGAGGTCAAGGCCGCTGCCGAGTCATTGCAAAACGGCTGAGCGGTCCGTTTGCAGCATCATTTTGAAACGGGACAGGAATTTTAGAAAGGAATAGTGCGATGTTCGATCTGACAGGTAAGAGCGCGTTGGTCACCGGCGCTTCGGGGGGCATTGGGGGGGCAATAGCCAAGGCCCTGCACGGGGCCGGCGCTACCGTCGCCCTGAGCGGAACGCGGGTTGAGCCGCTGGAGGCGCTGGCGGCCGAACTGGGAGAGCGTGCGCATGTTCTGCCCTGCAAGCTGGGTGACCCGGAGGCGGTCGATGCCCTGCCGAAACAGGCCGCAGAGGTGATGGGTTCGGTGGATATCCTGGTCAACAATGCCGGTATCACCCGCGATCAGATCTTCATGCGCATGTCGGATGAGGAGTGGCAGAACGTGATCGATGTGAACCTGACCGCGACCATGCGGCTCTGCCGCGGCGTGATGCGCCCGATGATGAAGGCGCGGTGGGGGAGGATCATCAATATCAGCTCGATCGTGGGGGCGACGGGCAATCCGGGCCAGGTGAACTACGCGGCGTCAAAGGCCGGCATGATCGGCATGACCAAATCCATCGCTGCCGAGATCGCCAGCCGCGGCATCACCGCCAACGCCGTGGCGCCGGGTTTTATCGCCACGGCAATGACCGACAAGCTGACCGAGGAGCAGAAGGGCAAGATCAACGCCCAGATTCCGGCCGCGCGCATGGGATCCGCCGAAGAGATCGCTGCTGCCGTCCTGTACCTGGCCAGCCCCGAAGCCGGCTATGTGACCGGCGCGACGCTGCACGTGAATGGCGGTATGGCGATGCTCTGACCCGGGCAGAGGGAATCGTCAGGTTCACGTTTCGGACGCAGCGCGGATTTGAGCGGTGGAATCTTCACACTTTCGCGCGCAACGCACTTTCTGAAGAACGGATCGTTATCGGGTTGGCATGTCAAATCGCGTGGGATTACAAAGCCTTGTAAAAAAGGTGTCCTTGCCTGACGCGCGGTAGCCCCCTTGCAATTTCCGACTGATTGCCCAATTTGGGAAAACGTTTGCCAACGGCGCGCCATGTGCTATAGGCGGCGCAGATTGGCCTGAGGGGTTGTGGAGATCCCCGCAGGGCAGCCCGTTCTTGGGCGAGAGGAGCCGCCCGAGGGGGCAAGTATCAAGGCCGCAGCCCTGCAGGGTGGAGGCAAAAACGGGCCAACATGCCCAGCAGACTATGAGGATTAAGGACATGAGCGATACAGCAGACCGCGTAAAGAAGATCGTTGTTGAGCACCTGGGTGTGGAAGAAGACAAAGTGAGCGAGAACGCCTCCTTCATCGACGATCTGGGCGCAGACAGCCTGGACACGGTCGAACTGGTCATGGCCTTTGAAGAAGAATTCGGCATCGAGATCCCCGATGACGCCGCCGAAAACATCCAGACCTTCGGCGACGCGGTCAAGTTCATCTCGGAAGCGTCGTAAGACAGATCACGCCTTCTGGCGTTACGGGCCCTGCCATTCGGCGGGGCCTTCTTGTTTTGCGGCGTCCGCATCGAGCCGGATGCGGTCATTTTTTGCGAGCCACGCAGAACCAGAGAACAGGAAATTTCATCTCTTGAACGGAACTCAATCCCATAGATGGAAGAGTTGTCGTCAAACCGTTGAAGACACGATACAATATTCTCAAGAACTTGAGAGTTGTGTCTAGCGTGCTTGAGATAAACATCGAGAAACGTATTGAAGTTAAGGATATCAAACCGATCCTGGCAAGGGCGTTGCAAATGCCGGAGCAAAACATTCTTGATGAAATGGACTACTGGGGCCTTAAAGATTTTGCAGGTTTTTTAGGGCTCGCGATTTTGCATGAAGAAGGAGACTATCAAACTTTCGCTGTAGTCGAACGAAATGCCGAATTTGACGAAAACTATCGGCGACTAGGTTTCTCTCTGGCGCGACGACTAGATTGTAAGGTGGCAATTGGTGACCCGCAAATCACCAAACAAGAAGACTCTGGGCGTTTAACAATTTTCCATCCCAACGGCCAAGTGTCTTTGGGTTGGGGAGAAAGTGTGGACGGTGGTTTTGTTGTAACGCAATTGGAAGATGATACCTGAACTGACCAAAAGATCCCGACAAATGCCCGCTTTGAGCTGCTGTTCAATCAATTCGCCCGCGCGGAATCAAGCCCGAAGGGCGCCGCGCGATCGCCAGACCGCCCGCAGGGGCTGGCGATTTTGATATCTGGCGTGTCATTCCGAGGTTCTTCAGGTTTGGCGAGGATAAAGCGCCACGAACTACCGTTGCGTCGCCACCCTGCGGTCTGGCAATCGCGCGGCTCTTGCTCAAAGACTCGAATTGCAGCAAATGTCCGCTTGGCCGCCGATCGAGCTGTCTTCTGCCATCCTCTCCCCCTGCAATTTGGCCGCGAACGGACGCTATCATGCCGATTTGGTGATATCGGGATTCGGGTTTAAACTGCATAGCTGTTTCATCCTGTCATAACGTCAGGGCGATTGATTCCGAGGGTCTGCAAATGATCATCTATCCCACTTTGGAAATCTTGAACGGTAAATGCGTGTCCCTGACACGGGGACGTCTGGCAGAGCCTGTCATCTGGCATGTCGATCCGGTGGAAACCGCCCAGCAATTTGCCGCCGCCGGTGCCGAATGGATGCATGTCACCGACATGAACGGTTTGCGCGGTGACGGTGAAAACGACGCCCTGATCGAAGAGATCATTCGTGCCGCCCGTATCCCGGTGCAACTGGGCGGCGGTTTCCGTTCGCGCGAGCGGGTTGAACACTGGATCGATCGTGGCGCGGGGCGCGTCGTGATCGGCACCATGGCGGCGCAAGAGCCCGATTGGCTGCACCAGCTGGCGAAACGCCATCCCGATCAGATCGTGCTGGCCGTCGACATCTACCAGGGCCATGTAATGACCGAGGGCTGGCAGAAATACAGCGCGCTGGAGCCCGATACTTTCATCGCGGCCTTCGATCAGGCACCGCTTGCCGGGGTCATCGTCACCGATATCGATGCGGATATCGAAGATCAGGACGGCAGCGTCGGTGTGATCAGCGGTCTGGCGGCGAAAACCCGCCACGCGGTGATCGCCCGCGGCACGATCCGCACCGTGGATGACGTGGCGCGGCTGAAATATGTCTACAACATCTCGGGGACCATGATCGGCCGGGCGCTGTTGTCCAAGGATGTCAACCTGGCCGAGGCGATTGCCGTGGCCCGGCCCGAACCGGAACGCGTGGCCGAATTTCAGTAATATCAACACAGTTGAGCACGACCGGATCGGCAAAACCTTTCCGGTCGTTGCTGTTTGATGGACTTGCCCCCATGTATCAAGGCAGGGTATGAGCAGCCATTGAATTACGAGAAAGGGCAGCATCATGCGGCGTGTCGTTGTCACCGGCCTCGGGCTGGTTACGCCTCTGGCGGATGGAGTCGAGGAAAGCTGGAAACGTCTTCTGGACGGTCAATCCGGCGCGGGGCCGATCACCCGGTTCGATGCCTCGAACGTCGCAACTACTTATGCCTGCGAAGTCCCTCTTGGCGATGGCAGTGACGGCACCTTCAACACCGACAGCTACATGGAGCCGAAAGAGCGCCGCAAGGTCGATGATTTCATTCTCTACGGTGTCGCCGCCGCCCAGCAGGCGGTCGAGGACGCGGGCTGGATGCCCGAAGACGAGGAGAGCCGCCAGCGCACCGGCGTGCTGATCGGGTCAGGCATCGGCGGGCTGCGCTCGATCGAGGAAACCACCCTGATCATCCGCGACAAGGGTGTGCGGCGAGTGTCGCCCTTCTTCATTCCCGGCGCGCTCATCAACCTGATCAGCGGGCAGGTGGGCATCCGCTATGGCTTCAAGGGGCCGAACCACTCGGTGGTGACGGCCTGTTCGACCGGTGCGCACGCCATTGGTGACGCGGCGCGATTGATCATGTTCGGCGATGCGGACGTGATGATAGCCGGCGGGGCCGAGGCGGCAATCTGCGAGATCGGCATCGCCGGGTTCAACGCCTGCAAGGCGCTCAGCACCAAGCGTGCGGATGACCCGAAATCGGCCAGCCGGCCGTATGACGAGGACCGCGACGGCTTCGTCATGGGCGAAGGGGCAGGCATTGTCGTGCTGGAAGAATACAAACATGCCAAGGCGCGCGGCGCCAAGATCTATGCCGAGATCCTGGGCTATGGCCTCAGTGGCGACGCCTATCACATCACCGCACCATCGGAGGATGGTGATGGCGGTTACCGTGCCATGGTTGCGGCGCTGAAACATGCAGATATCGACCCATCCACGGTCGACTACATCAACGCCCACGGCACCAGCACCATGGCCGACACCATCGAATTGAAGGCGGTGGAACGCCTGCTGGGCAATTCTGCGGGCAAGGCGACGATGAGCTCGACCAAATCCGCCACCGGGCATCTTCTGGGCGCGGCGGGCGCGATCGAGGCGATCTTCTCGATCCTGGCGATCCGCGATCAGGTGGCCCCGCCGACCATCAACCTCGACAACCCGGCGGTGGATACCCCGCTTGACCTGGCGCCGAAAGCCAAGCGCGAGCGTGAGATCGACGTGGCGCTGTCCAACAGCTTCGGCTTTGGCGGCACGAATGCCTCGCTCTGCATCGGGAAAGTCCGCTGATGTGGCGGCATATCGCCTCGAACGCGCTGACCTTCCTTGTTGTTCTGGCCTTCCTGCTGGGGGGGGTGATCCTGTGGGGGCAGAATGAATACACCACACAAGGTCCGTTGCAGGACCGGGTCTGTCTGCGGGTCGAATCCGGGGCGACGATGCGGGGCGTGTCGCGGCAGCTACAGGAGCTTGGGGCGGTCTCCAATGCCTCGATCTATCGCATCGGCGCGGAATATTCGGGCAAGAACAGCCAGTTGAAAGCCGGTAGCTGGCTGGTGCCGGAACGCGCCAGCATGCAGGAAATCGTCGATATCGTGACCCGCGGCGGGGCCAGCACCTGCGGGACCGAGGTGGTGTTCCGCATCGGTGTCACCCAGTCCGAAGCGCAGGTAAGAGAGCTGGATCCCGCCACCGACGAGTTCGTGATGCGGGCGGAATTCACACTGGGAGAGGGCGACCCGCCCGAGATCTACCGGGATGTGCGCAGCGAAAGCGACACGCGCTACCGTATCGCCATCGCCGAGGGCGTGACCAGTTGGCAGATCGTGAATTCGCTGAACCAGATCGACGTGCTGGAAGGTGAGATCGCAGAGCAGCCGCCCGAAGGCAGCCTGGCCCCGGACAGCTATGAGGTGCGCGTCGGCGACACCCGTGAAAGCCTGGTCGAACGGATGGACGCCGCGCAGGACGTTCTGTTGGCCGCCGCCTGGGAGAACCGGGCCGAGGGCATCCCGCTGAACGATCCGTATGAGGCGCTGATCCTGGCGTCGATCATCGAAAAGGAAACCGGCCAGCCGGAAGAGCGCGGCCAGGTGGCCAGCGTCTTTACCAACCGGTTGCGGCAGGGCATGAAACTGCAGACCGACCCGACGGTGATCTATGGCATCACCAAGGGGCAGGGCGTTCTGGGGCGGGGCCTACGCCAGAGCGAGCTGCGCAACCGGACCGACTGGAACACCTATGTGATCGACGGTCTGCCGCCCACGCCGATCGCAAATCCGGGCCGGGCCAGCCTTGAGGCCGCAGTGAATCCCGACGCGACGGATTACATCTTCTTCGTGGCGGACGGGACCGGCGGGCATGCCTTTGCCACCACGCTGGAAGAGCACAACAAGAACGTCGCCGAGTGGCGCAAGATCGAGGCCGAACGGGCGGCCGAGCAGGCAACCGAGTAGGTCGTCAGGCGTTTTGCAGATCAAGCTGGCGGCCTGCGGCCCTGATTCCGCGCGGGACGTTCAGCCAAAGGTGACAAGAGACCGCGATGTGGACTTTTCAGCCGTGGCCTTGGTCAAAGAATGGGTGCTGCAGTCAGGTCGTTCACACCCGCATCGGCATGACGACATAGACGGCACTCGTGTCGTTGCCTTCGCGCATCAGGGTCGGATCGCCGGCTGAATTGAACAGGAAGACGGCGTTTTCACGGTCAACCTGGCTGGCGATTTCCAGGAGGTACTTGGCGTTGAATCCGATTTCCAGACGTTCGTCCCCATAGGCCACGGCCAGCTCCTCTTCGGCGGCGCCGCTGTCGGGGGCGTTCACCGACAGGACCAGGCGATCTTCGTCCAGTGCCAGTTTGACCGCGCGCGAGCGTTCCGAACTGACGGTGGCCACGCGGTCGACGGCATTGGCGAATTCGGCGGCGTCGACCTCCATCTTGCGGGTGTTGCCCTGCGGGATGACGCGGGTGTAATCGGGGAAGGTCCCGTCGATCACCTTGGAGGTCAGGGTGATGTCGGGCGTGGCGAAGCGCACCTTGGTCTCGGAAACCGACACGGCGATTTTCATGTCATCGTCTTCCAGAAGCTTGCGCAGCTCGCCCACGGTCTTGCGGGGCACGATCACGCCGGGCATGTCCGCGGCACCTTCGGGCAGGTCGGCGTCGATCCGGGCCAGGCGGTGGCCATCGGTGGCGACGCAGCGAAGTTGCTTGCCGTCCTCGGCATCGGCCACATGCATGTAGACGCCGTTCAGGTAATACCGTGTTTCTTCGGTGGAGATCGCGAATTTCGACTTGTCGAACAGCCGCCGAAGATCGGGCGCCTTGGCCGAGAAATTGCAGGCATATTCCGACGACGCCATGACCGGGAAATCTTCCTTGGGCAGCGTCGCGAGGTTGAAGTTCGACCGCCCCGCCTCGACCGTCAGCCGGCCCGATGTGCCGTCATCGGTCAGTGTCACCAGCGCCCCGTCGGGCAGCTTGCGGACAATTTCATGCAGGGTCACGGCGGATACCGTCGTTGCGCCGGCGCGCTCCACCTGGGCCGGGGCCTTGTCCACCACCTCGATATCCAGGTCGGTGGCGCGGAAATTCACGTCGCTGCCGTCGGCCTCGATCAGGACATTGGCAAGGATCGGTATGGTGTTGCGCCGTTCGACCACGGACTGCGCCTGCGAGACCGCCTTGAGCAATGTGCCCCGTTCGATGCTGAATTTCATACCCTTGCTCCCGTGTCAGGTGCCGGCGCGGAGCCGGAAGGGCAAGGTAGCAACTTCCCCCTGCGGCTCAAGCCTTTTGTTGGGTTTTCGGCTGTATTCGTCGGAGGGTCAAGGGCACCCCACCCAAAGCGATGCCGGGGTGGGGAAACCGTTGTGAAAAGGACTCAGCTTTCCAGCGTGCGCCGCAGCAATTCGAGGTCCTCGGCGATCTGCCCGTCCTGCGCGCGCAGCTCTTCGATGCGCCGCACGCCATGCATGACGGTGGTGTGATCACGCCCGCCGAAACAGCGGCCGATTTCGGGCAGCGAGCGGCTGGTCATCTGCTTGCACAGATACATCGCCACCTGGCGCGGGCGGGCAAAGTTGCGGACCCGCTTGGGCCCGATCATGTCGCTGAGGCGGATGTTGTAGTGATCCGAAACCTTGCGCTGGATCTCCTCGATCGAGATCTTGCGCTCGGACATGCGCAGCACGTCGGCCAGGCAATCCTGCGTCAGTTCCAGCGTGATCTGATGCCCGACCAGCGATGCGAACGCATAGAGCCGCGTCAGCGCGCCTTCGAGGACGCGCACATTGGTGCTGATCCGGTGGGCCAGGAACTCCAGCACGCCCTCGTCCATGTCGAGGTCCGGATACTGGTTGGTGAAACATTCGACCTTGGATTGCAGGATGCCGAGGCGCAGTTCGTAATCGGTCGGGTGCAGGTCGACCACGAGGCCGCATTGCAGGCGGGACTTGATCCGGTTTTCCAGATTCTCGATCTCGCCCGGGGCGCGGTCGCCCGAGATGATGATCTGCTTGTTCTGGTCCACCAGGGCGTTGAACGTGTGAAAGAACTCCTCCTGGGTCGAATCCTTGCCGGCGATGAACTGCACGTCATCGACCATCAGCACATCGACCGAGCGGAACATCTGTTTGAAGTCCATCATCTTGCGGTCGCGCAGCGCCTGCACGAAACGGTACATGAACTGTTCTGCCGAGAGGTAGACAACATTCAGGTCGGGGCGGCGGGATTGAAGTTCCCATGCAATGGCGTGCATCAGGTGGGTCTTGCCGAGGCCGACGCCGCCGTAGAGAAAGAGCGGATTGAAGGTGACGGGGCCACCTTCGGCCACGCGCTTGGCGGCGGCATGAGCCAGTTCGTTGGGTTTGCCGACAACGAATGTATCGAAGGTAAATCGATCATCCAGCGGGGCGGCGGGCAACAGACCATCGGCTGCAGAGGGGGCGGGCTTGGTAACGGAATGCGAGGCGGCTGCGGCGGGTTTGGTATCTTTGTTGGCGGCAACTTCGAACTGGAGGCGTTTGACCTCGGGTGCACGCGCGGTCATCTGATACAGGATCAGGTCACCGAAATTCCGCAGCACGTAATTGCCCAGAAAGCTGGTCGGCACATTGAAAACCGCGACGCCATCCGCGACCCCGTTCAGTTCCAGCGGCTCTATCCAGTTCTTGTAGCTGCTTGAGCCCACCGATTTCAGAAGTTCCTTCTTGAGTTCGCCCCATTGTTCCTGTGTCATATTTCCCCGTCTCAAACGCTTGCACCGATCCGTTTTGCGCAGGTACTCCCCGACCTCCGCTGCTCAGCCACTCACGCCGGGACTGGCCGCAAGAACCCACCCGATTGCACGTGGCAACCGGCGATGAGCCCGTAAATCGGCCAAGACGCACCGCGCATTCATGAATAGCAGACACCTGCACCGGGCGGGGTGCTTGGTTGCCAACTTATCATGTGGCGCGGTACAAACCTGTAAGACATGGCCGGGGTTTCCCCCGTTCGAACCCGCCAAACCTATCCCCATAAGCCGGTTTGGATTCGCTGGCAGCCTGTCCCCCCAAGCGTGAATCGCCTGTCGAAACTAGCAAGCTCCAAGGCGTTCGGGCAACTACTCTTCGATCTTGACAAGCGCTTTGCGCAAAAAGAATCTGTCGGGTTCCAATCGGCAGCCCAGACAAAATAAGGCGCCGATCAAACCGGCGCCTTTTTGGATCAATACGTTAGCTGGATATCCTCAGCCGATGGCCTTCACGCGGGCCGACAGGCGCGAAATTTTGCGTGACGCGGTGTTCTTGTGAAAGACGCCCTTGGTCACGCCGCGCATCAGCTCGGGTTGGGCGGCACGAAGGGCGGCAACTGCGGCATCTTTGTCACCAGAGGCGATCGCCTCTTCGACTTTGCGCAGGTAGGTGCGGATGCGCGAACGGCGCGCTTTGTTGACGGCGAAACGCTTTTCGTTCTGACGTGCGCGTTTCTTGGACTGGGGCGTATTGGCCATGTGAATCTAACCCTTGATCTGGTTCAGTGACTGTTGCGTTGCACGTGCATGTCCCGAACCGGGCCCCGATCTCTCGGGATTGATTCTTGCCTGAGCGGGCATCACGCGCATGTATGACGGCGCTCTATAGGGAAGTTTGACTGCCTTGCCAACCCAAAAGGTGCGGTGGCTGCCGGCGGCCCTTCACATGCCCCGATAGGGCTTGCTTGCGCCGCCTTCTCCGGCCACGATCACCGACCGACGGATGACACAGGAGTTTCAGTTCTGGCACTGGTCGAAACTGCCGGCCGCCTTCGGCCAAGTAGCGTATTCCGCTTGTACCTGTTAGCTTCTGCCTATGCGTTACGAGGGGGTATTTCAAAATGAACGCTTATTCAGTTGAAGAATATGTAAGGGATATTCGTGCAGTTGTTGCGGAAGAAACTGACATCACGGCTATTACCGATCGGATCAAGCCGCTTGCTCTCAGGCTCGCCTCCGACCCGAGCTGGTTCGAGAACAAGTTCCGCCATACCGATCCGGAACAGGGTGTTGGCCTGCATCTTCTGCACGAGGAAGAGAACCACGATCTCGCGGTCTTCGCGATCGCCTGGGCACCCGGAAGAGGGGTCGATGCGCATAATCACAAGACCTGGGCAGTGGTATCCGGGATCGAAGGGCAGGAACACGAAACGAATTACAAGCGCCTCGATGACGGTTCCAGACCGGGCTTCGCCGATCTTGTGGCGACAAAACAAGAAACGCTCTATCCCGGGTCCGCCGTCTGCTGCCTGCCTGAAGACATACACAGTGTCGTCAATAACGGCGACCAAGTGGCTGTTTCGCTCCACACCTACGGGCGCCATCTGAATTATACGGGACGGTCGACATTCAACGTGGAGGCAAAGACCGAGACCCCCCTGATCCTGAAGATCGAGGAGTAGCCCTTTACGAACCCTGTACCTGGTGCCCGATGGTACAGCGGCGGGCCAAGTCCGCAACGTCCCGCAGAGCGCACATCCGCGGGCGGGGTGCCGCATACCGTCGCGCTTTCGGTGCGATAAGCGAAATCAGTAAGGGGCTAAAGCACTTTCAATGGGTCGAAATCCGGGGCAAGCTGCGCGGATGACGCCACACGACCTCTTGCTTACGCCGACCGGTTTGCGGTTTCGCGGTCAGCGGTTTCCCTGCACAATCGGGCGGGGCGGCATACGCGCGGACAAGCGCGAGGGCGATGGCGCCACCCCGGCGGGCACGCACCGGATCGTCGGCATGTTCTACCGTCCCGACCGGATGACGCAGCCCAACCCCTGGGCGAGGCCGATCCGGCCCGGTGATCTGTGGTCGGATGATGTCACCGATGATGCCTATAACCTGATGGTGCGGGCACCTTATCCGCACAGCCACGAAACCTTGCGCCGGTCCGACCCGCTTTATGACCTATTCCTGGTCACGGATTGGAACTGGCCCGCCCCCAGCAAAGGCGCTGGATCGTGCATCTTCATCCACCAATGGCGCCGCCCGGGTTTCCCGACCGAGGGCTGCGTGGCCCTGCGCCGCGACCATCTGCGCCGGATCGCACAGGCTATCAGCCCCGGTTGCAGGCTGATCGTCTGCGCGTAAGGGGTGCGGGCGGTTTCGCGGGATCACACCGCCGTCCAGGACAGTAAACTGGACGGCGGCTTTGCCTTGCAGTGTTACGCGTGCCTCTTCAGAAAATCGACCAACAAGGCCGAGATCTTCTCGGGCTGATCCTCCATCGAAAAGTGGCCGCAATCCTCCAGCACGTGAAGCTCCGAACCCGGTATGGCGTCATGCAGCCTGTGCGCCCAGTCGACCACTTGCCAGGCATCATCCGCCCCCCAAATCAATTGAACAGGCTTCTGGCCAAGCTCGGGATAGCGCGGGGCTACCTCACTGGTGTGTTTGGGGTTGTAATGCTTCACCTGATGCTGGAACAAGCTGCCCTGGCCGACCGGGCCACAGATGAAATCAAGGAAAGTTTCCATTGATGTTTCAGCCAATCGGTCCTTGTTCTGCACCGTCGAGAAAAGCCATTGCCGGAAGTGTTCGCGGTGTTCCACGTCCGGTGCCTTGATCAACACCTCCAGCCCGGCCTGCATCTGTTCGTGGGTGCGCCTTGAGGGCCAGCTGTCGAAGCTCACCACGTCGATCATGGTCAGGCTGCGCATCCGTTCCGGTGACTGGATGCCAAATCGCTGCGCCACGCCGCCACCGATGTCATGAGAGATGACGTGCACATCCTCCAGACCCCAGACATCCAGCAGACCTTCAAAAATCGGCACCTGACTCGTCACCGACGTATCAATCGCAGGGTCATGCGGGCGCTCGGAAAGACCATAGCCCAGCAGATCATAGACATGAACCTTGTACCCGGCCTCAACTAACGGCGGCAGGATGTTGCGCCAGATGTAGGATGAGGACGGCGTGCCGTGGATCAGCACCACCGGTTCGCCGTCTCCGTGAATGCCGTGGGCAATGCGTGTGTCGTTGATGAGGACATGTTGTTCGACGATATGGGCCATGCGGAAAACTCCAAATACTGACTTTTCCGGACCGTACTTCCCGTATAGTATATGACGCAAATGAATGATTGTCATAAGGTGATAAGGAAACAGAATGGCCGAAAGATTGGATATCGAAGGGCTGCGAGCCCTGGTTGCCATCTCTTCGCATGGCGGTGTCACACGCGCTGCCGAGCACTTGACGCTGTCGCAACCGGCCGTGAGTCACAAAATCAGGCGGCTGGAGAACATTCTGGACTGTGATCTGCTGGCGCGTCGTGCCGGTGGTTCATTGTTCACCGAAGCCGGAGAACGATTGCTGGAGTATGCGCGGCGCATTATGGACTTGCATGACGAAGCGTTGGCCGCCCTCGGAAAGAAGCCCCTGGCGGGTACCATTCAATTGGGGATGACGGAGGATACGACGGGCGGAGATGTCGCTCGTATACTTGGCCGCTTCACGCGACTACATCCTGAAATTCAAGTGCGCACACGGATCAGCCAAAGCCTGACCCTCTCGGACAAGCTTGAGGCAGGTGAGATTGACATCGCGGTCATGCAGCTCTTTTGCCACGATGTTCGGCGCGACGACCTGGTACTCTTTGAGGATCGCCTGCACTGGATCAAGTCTCACGAGCTTCCGCTGAAACCGAACGCATCTGTGCCATTCCTCGCGTTCGACGACAACTGTTTCTACAAACACTGGGCGCAAAGCGAGGGTGTGCGTACCGGCCATCGGTTTGAAACGGTTCTCGAATGTCCAAGCGCATCCGGCATTCTGGCCGCTGTGCGCTCGGGTCTGGGCGTTGCGCTGATGAACGGTTTGCACTTGTCCTCGGACCTGGAGCTTGTCGAAGGTGTGTTCCCGGAACCTCCGTCTATCGCATATGTTGCCCGCTCTCGTCCCAAGAGCCGTAATGATGCCGTACGAGCCCTTCTTCACGAGATCGCTTCCGAGGTCAGAAGTGCAATTCCCCTGCGTGTTGCCTGATCGGGAATGATGGCATTCGTGCCATTCGCGGAATCCGCCGGTTTCGACCTCAGATCAGACCTTCGGCGCGGAACATTTCCTTCACGTCGCGTTCCGGCCGGGCACCGTAGTGGCTGATGACTTCTGCCGCGGCGATGCACCCCATGCGGCCCGCCACCGCCAACGGCTGGTCGGTAGCCACACCGTACAGGAAACCGGCGGCAAACTGGTCGCCCGCGCCGGTCGCATCCACGGGCACGACCTCCTGCACCGGCGCGGTCACGGTTTCCTCGCCGCGCACCAGCACCACATCCTGACCGGACCGGGTACAAACGACCAGCCCGCTGTCCTGTGCCGCCTGCTCCAGCGCGGCGCCCAGATCGTCAGTCTGATAAAGCGATTTCCATTCATGCTCGTTGCCCAGCACGTAATCCAGCTCTTGCACCAGGGTCCGGAAGTCCTGCCGGTGCCGGTCAACGCAGAACGGATCGCTCAGGGATATGCCGGCCATCCCCCTTGTCGCCCGGCAGGCCCGCGCGGCCTCGGTGAAGGCCGCCTTGCCCTTGGGCTTGTCGTACAGGTAGCCCTCGAGGAACAGCAGCGCCGCTCCGCCGGCCACCTCGTCATCCACGTCATCGGCATCCAGCTCGGTCGAGATGCCCAGATAGGTGTTCATCGACCGCTCGCCATCGGGTGACACGAAGATCATCGAGCGTGAGGTGGGCAGCTCGCCGCCCGCCACCGGCGCGTTGACAAAATCCGTACCCGCGCCGGTCATGCTGGTCGCGTAGTAGCGGCCCAGCTCATCGTCGCTGACCCGGCCGATGAAGGCGGTGCTCAGCCCCATCGCGCCCAGACCGGCAATGGTGTTGGCGACGGCGCCGCCGGGCTGCTGCCGGCGGTTTTCCATCCTGCCATAGAGATATTCAGCGCGATCCGTCTCGATCAGCTGCATGATGCCCTTTTCGATACCATGGGTCGACAGGAAGCCGTCGTCGCAGGTGCTGATTACGTCGACAACGGCATTGCCGATGCCGACAGCCTGGTATTTTTTCATAGGTTCTTGTCCTCGTATTCACAGAGATCGCGGATGATACAGGTACCGCACATCGGCTTGCGGGCCTTGCAGTGGTAGCGGCCATGCAGGATCAGCCAGTGATGGGCATGATGCTGGAAATCGGCGGGGATCTGGTCTTCGATGGCGCGTTCGACGGCGACCACATCTTTCCCTGGGCAGATACCGGTGCGATTGCCGACGCGGAAGATATGCGTATCGACCGCCTGGGTCGGCATCCCCCACCACATGTTCAGCACCACGTTGGCGGTCTTGCGCCCGACCCCGGGCAGTGATTGCAGCGCGGCGCGGGAATTGGGCACTTCGCCGCCGTATTCCTCGACCAGGATGCGGCTCAGCCTGATGACATTCTTTGCCTTCTGCCGGAAAAGCCCGATGGTCTTGATATGCTCTGTCAACCCTTCTTCGCCAAGTTCCAGCATCTTTTCCGGCGTATCCGCGATCCTGAACAGCGCGCGCGTGGCCTTGTTCACACCTGCATCGGTTGCCTGCGCGCTCAGCGCCACGGCGACGACCAGCGTATAGGCGTTCACATGCTCCAACTCGCCCTTGGGTTCGGGGTCGGCCGCGTGGAACCGGGTGAAAATCTCGCGGATCGTATGATAATCGAGCTGCTTGGCCATCCGCTTCCTATGCAGGGATTCCCGGCAATGCGCAATATTCGGGTCGCGGGGCAGGTGACAGAGCGTTAAATTCAGATTCAGATTACCGGGGATGACCGCGATGAATGCCGAACCACAGCAAAGCTACCACTATCACGTGATGCGCCGGGCGATCGACCTGATCGACCAGTCGGACGAGGCGTTGTCGCTGAACGCGCTGGCGGCCGAGATGGATATGAGCCCGGCGCATTTTCAGCGGGTCTTCACCTCGTGGGTGGGTGTGTCGCCCAAGCGTTACCAGCAATACCTGGCACTGGGGCACGCGAAATCGCTGCTGGCGCAGCGGTTCACCATGCTGGAAACATCGCATGAGCTGGGCCTGTCGGGCTCGGGGCGCCTGCACGACCTCTTTCTGCGGTGGGAGGCGATGAGCCCCGGCGAGTTTGCCCGCAAGGGCGAGGGGCTGAAAATATACTGGGGCTGGTTCGACAGCCCGTTCGGGTTGAGCCTGGTGATGGGAACCGAGAAAGGCATCTGCGGTATCGGGTTCGCCAGCGAGGCCGGCGAAGATGCCACGATGGAGGATCTGGTCAGCCGCTGGCCGGATGCCGACTATGTCGAGGATCCGATGATGCTGCGGCCCTGGGTGCTGGCGGCATTTGGCGCGGGTGGCCAGGCAACCGAAAAACTGCCGCTCTACATGATTGGTGCGCCGTTCCAGATCAAGGTGTGGGAGGCGCTGCTGGCGATCCCCTCCGGTCACGTCACCACCTATTCCGAGATCGCCCAGGCCATAGGCCGCCCCCGCGCGGTGCGCGCCGTGGGCACCGCCGTGGGGCGCAACCCCGTGAGCTTCCTGATCCCCTGTCACCGTGCACTGCGCAAATCCGGCGGGCTGGGCGGCTATCACTGGGGCCTGCCCGTCAAACGCGCAATCCTGGCCTGGGAAAGCGCCCGCGCCGAGGCATAGTGCCCTTTGGTGCCGGCGCGAAAGCGCCGCCATAGACGGGTGGACACCGGCGAAACCGATTGAGCCCGGTATTGTCGCCATCGGCGCCTGATCCGCTTCAGCAGGGCGCGCGCATCTTGGCGCAATCCGCAGGGCGTGGTATTTTCCGGGCAACCGGGGAAGGCCATGCCACAACATCGCAGCAACTGGATCACGGCGCAGGACATGGTGCGGTCACGCGCCTGGCGCTATGGCTACGAGGATTTCCGTCTTGGCGCGCCGCTGCATTTCGCCGGGCACCGCAACAAGGCGCTGGCCTATGAATACGGGCGGCTGACGGCCGCGTTCCTCAAGAGCCAGGGCCGGCAACTGACCAGAATATCGACCACCCGCCCGCTCAACGAGGCTTATGTGCCCGATCTGACCCATGCGTTGATGGACTGCGTGCAGTCATTCTCAGCCGATTACGACAGGACCGCCCGGGGCGATCAGTCCAGCCCCCTGCGCCCGTCATAGAGCGCGTGCTGGCAACCGGTACGCAACACCTGAAGCTGCGTGGCGAACGTGGTTCCGGAGATCAGCAGGCCGCCGCCGGCTTGGCACCCCGCGTCCGTTATGCGCGAAATGGTGCCGAATTCCCCTGTTTATTTCCTTGGGAGACGGCATGTTATTGAATAACATCGCGGCAAGCCCGAGGTAACGGGCGTGAATTACGAGGCAAAGACCATGAAAAATACCAAGAAACCCATCCTGCTGTTTGCGGGCGCATCCCTGCTGATGGCGACCGCCTGTACCGATCCCGGCTATGTCGGCGGCGGACAGCAGAACCCCAACCAGAAAACCGGGCAAGGCGCGTTGATCGGCGGCCTGGTCGGCGCAGGGCTTGGGGCAATCGTCAGCGACGACAAGGGCAAGGGCGCGCTGATCGGCGGCGTGGCCGGGGCAACCGTCGGCGCCGGGATCGGCTATTCGCTGGACCGGCAGGAGGCCGAACTGCGCCAGCAACTGGATAATGACGGTATCACCATCACCAATACCGGTGATCGGCTGATCCTGAGCATGCCGCAGGACATCCTGTTCGCGACCGACAGCTTCCGCGTCAGCGGCGGGCTGCGCAGCGACCTGCTGAAGGTGGCGGCAAGCCTGAACCAGTATCCGCAATCGACCGTTCAGGTCGTGGGCCATACCGACAATACCGGCTCGGCGGCCTATAACCAGGATCTGTCCGTGCGCCGCGCCAACGCGGTGGCCGATGTGCTGATGGATGGCGGCGTGGCGTTCAACCGCATCAACGCCTTCGGCCGCGGCGAGGATCAACCGATCGCGTCGAACCTGACCGAAGCGGGCAAGGCCCAGAACCGCCGGGTCGAGATCGTGATCCTGCCGACCGCCTGATCCGGCACCGGACCTATTCGCACCCCCGGCGGGCGAGGCCCGGCCGGGGATGCTTTTGCCCACCGTTGATTTATCGAGTGCGCAGATGCGCACGCTCGATCTCTCGTTGTCGGCCTCCGGCCTCCGCCTCGGGGACAGGGGCGGAGGCGACGCAAGAAACCACCGGGCGGGCTGGCGGCAGGAGTTGGATGATCCAGGGCACCCTGATAACCTGCCCCACATGCACCCGTTACTCAGCCAGGACCAGATCGACATCTATCAGCGTGACGGGGTCGTGCTGATACGCGGGCTGTTTGCCGATCACGTCGAGACCTTGCGCGCAGGCGTCGAGCGCAACATGGCCGCGCCCGGCCCCTACGCGGCGGAGAACCTGCATCGCCACGAAGCCGGGCGGTTCTTTGACGATTACTGCAACTGGCAACGCATTCCCGAATTCCGCGAGGTGATCGAGACCTCCGCCGCGGCCCAGGTCTCGGCCGAACTGATGCAATCGGAAACCGCGCAGATGTTTCACGATCATGTTCTGGTCAAGGAGCCCGGCACCTCGAAACCGACGCCCTGGCATCAGGACGGCCCTTATTACTTTGTCGAGGGGCGGCAGACGATCAGCCTGTGGTGCCCGCTGGACCCGGTACGCGAGGCCTCGCTCAGATGCGTGGCGGGTTCGCATCTGTGGGAAAAGCCGGTGCTGCCGACCCGGTGGCTGAGCCAGGAGGATTTCTATGCCGGAGCCGATGACTACATGCCCGTGCCGGACCCGGATGCCGAGGGCATGCGCGTGACCGAATGGGAGATGGCGCCCGGCGATGCGGTGGCGTTCAATTTCGGTATTCTGCACGGCGCCCGCGGGAATGAAACATCACAGCGCCGCCGGGCGTTTTCTTTGCGGCTGGTGGGGGACGACGCCCGCTATACCGAGCGTCCGGGTCCGACCTCACCCCCCTTTCCCGGACATGGCATGACCCAGGGCCAACACCTGCGCCAGGACTGGTTTCCCCGGGTGTGGCCGTGCGGCTGATCGTGCCGGTCAGACCTCTACCAGATCGTAGTGCTTGATACTGCGCGCCTGCACCATCACCGCCTCTTCCGGCAGGATATGCGGATTGGCGTAATCCTCGCCCACAAAGGCGACAAGCGCCTCGAGGCTTTCCCAGACCATCACCATGCAGAACTCGGTCGGGCTTTCGGATCGCGCCGCACCGAACGTCACGCTGTGCAGCCCCTCGGTGCGCTGCATCAGCGGGATGGCGGTATCGTGGAAAAACCGGCTGAATTCCTCTTCCTTGCCCGGATGGGTCGTCACCTGGAATACGCGAATGATCATGGCGTCCCCCTCTTCTGTGACCGCGAGTATAGCACATCACGCCGCGGGGCCGATTTGCCAAGGTAGCGATTACCTGACTTGATCTCACCCTGCCCAACGGGCCAGACTGGAGGAAAACAGGCCCCGAAGGGCCGAACGGGGGAAAGTGCATGCGCCTCTTGGGGTATATGGTTGCCTATCTGATCATCGGCTTTGCGCGGTTCATCACGGCGGTGCGCGGCAACTGGCGGGACGAGGCCCCGCGCGACGTGCAGACCATCTATTTCGCCAACCATACCAGCAATGGCGATTTCATCCTGGTCTGGGCGGTGCTGCCGCCGCGCCTGCGATGGAAAACCCGGCCCGTGGCCGCCGCCGATTACTGGCTGACCTCGCCCATCCGCAGTTACATCGGGCGTCAGGTGATCAACGCCGTGCTGATCGACCGCCGCCCCGAGGCGCGGGATCGTGACCCGGTCGACCAGATGGTCGAGGCGCTGGATGGCGGCGCCAGCCTGATCATCTTTCCCGAGGGCCGGCGCAACGACACCCAAGAGGCACTGCTGCCGTTCAAGACCGGTATCTATCACGTCGCCCGCAAACGGCCGGACATCCGGTTTGTCCCGGTCTGGATCGAGAATCTCAACCGTGCCCTGCCGCGCGGCGAGGTCATTCCCATCCCCTATATATGCACCTGTACTTTCGGCGCGGCGATCCATCTGCAGGACGGCGAGAACAAAGAGGCCTTCCTGACGCGCGCCCGTGAGGCCGTATTGGCGCTCTCGCCGGATGCAACCCCGGAGATGGCGCATGGATCATGAGACCCTGATGATCCTGATGATCGGCGTGCTGATCGTGCTGGCAGTGGCCTCGCTGATCGGCGGGGTTCTGGCGATGCGCGTGGGCGACGGGCCGAACCGATCGGTGGTCGAGAACCTGAATGCGCGGATCTGGGCCTGGTGGGTGATGGTGGCCCTGCTGGGCCTGGCGTTCCTGTGGGGGCGCCCCGGGGTGACGATCCTCTTTGCCATCTGCTCGTTCAACGCCCTGCGCGAGTTCATCACCCTGACCAATGCCCGGCGTGCCGACCACTGGATGCTGGCGGCGGTGTTCTTCGTTGTGCTGCCGCTGCAATACGTGCTGGTCTATACCGACTGGTACGGCTTCTATACCGTGCTGATCCCGGTCTATGTCTTCCTGCTGAAACCGGTGATTTCCGCGCTCAGGGGCGAGGTCGAAGATTTCCTGATCCGCGTGGCCGAAGTGCAGTGGGCGGCCATGGTCACGATCTACTTCGTCAGCCACGTTCCCGCGCTGCTGAGCCTCAATATCCCCGGTTTCGAGGGGCAGAACATCCAGTTGGTGGCCTTCCTCATCATCGTCGTGCAGGCCAGCGACGTGCTGCAATATGTCTGGGGCAAGCTGATCGGCAAGACCCGGATCGCGCCGTCCCTGTCGCCGTCGAAAACGGTCGAGGGTTTTGTCGGAGGGGTTGCCAGCGCCACCCTGCTGGGGGCCTGCCTGTGGTGGATCACGCCCTTTGCGTTCTGGCAGGCGGGGATCATGGCGCTGATCATCGCGCTGATGGGGTTCTTCGGCGGGCTGGTCATGTCGGCGATCAAGCGCGACAGGGGCGTCAAGGACTGGGGCGATGTCATCACCGGCCATGGCGGGTTCATCGACCGGCTGGATTCGGTCATCTTCGCGGCGCCGATCTTCTTCCACCTGACGCGCTTCTGGTGGCACGTGTGATCTCTCGCCTGGCGCAGAGCCCGGCCGTGCATGTTGCGGTGGGTTTTCTGGCGATGGGCGGTTGGGCGTTTTATGCCAACGCCGCTCACCCAATGCCAAAACCCGTCCTGGCGGGCCTGATCCAGGGGGCGCTGTCCGGGGCAATCACCTATGTGCTGAAACGTAGCCTTGACCGATTGCGGGCAAGGATGGCGCGCGGGCGGGGATGGTGGTTTCCGCCGGTGATCGCGCTGGCTTGCTCGATCAGCCTCCTGCTGGGCGCGCATTGGCTTGCCCGCACACCCGAAATCCTGCGCACGATCAGCGTTCCCTTCTCGGTCGCCAGCCTCTACGCGATCATCTACAATTTCCTGATGTGGAGGAGCGAAGCCCGATGACAGACCGACGTCCCATCGCCAGCCGCGACACCGGCTGGGCGCGCTGGCTAACGAGGGCACTGGCGCGGCGTTCCGTGACACCTAACCAGATTTCCATCGCCAGCATGGGGTTCGCCACGGCGGCGGGTCTGTGCCTCTGGCTTGGGGCCGGGGCCGAGGGCTGGCTGCGGATCCTGTTGCTGCTTGGTGCCGCGCTTTGCTGTCAGCTTCGGCTGATTTGCAACCTGATGGACGGGCTGGTCGCCGTCGAGGCCGGCAAGGGCACGCCCGACGGCGCCTTCTGGAACGAGGCGCCGGACAGGGTTTCGGACATGGTGATCCTGGCCGGCCTGGGCTATGGCACCGGGATGCCTTCGCTCGGTTGGGCAGCCGCCGCGATTGCGATCTTGACCGCCTATATCCGCGAACTTGGCCGCGCCACGAGCGGGGAGAACGATTTCTGCGGTCCGATGGCGAAACCGCACCGCATGGCCGCGGTCACGCTCGCCGCCGTGATTGCGGCGTTCTGGAGTGCGGCACCGATCCTGCAAGCCGCTCTCTGGATCATCGCCATCGGCGGGGCCGTGACGGTGATACGGCGCAGTCACCGGATCATCTCACGGCTAGAGCAGGGCTGAAGCCCAGCCGGATCAGCCGGCAATCATCTCGGCCTGTTTCACGATCACCTCGGCCTGCTTGATCGACGCGATGTCCACCAACCGGCCCTTGTAGACAGTGGCACCCTCGCCCTTGGCCTTGGCCGCTTCCATTGCCGCCAGGATTTCGCGCGCTTCCTGCACCGCCGCGTCCGAGGGTGTGAAGACCTCGTTCGCGAGGGCGATCTGCTTCGGATGGATCGCCCATTTGCCGACCATGCCCGAGGTTGCCGCCCGGCGCGCCTGCGCACGGAAACCGTCATCGTCACTGAAATCACCGAACGGGCCGTCGACCGGCAGCAACCCGTGGGTGCGACAGGCGGCGACGATGGCGGTGGTGGCCCAATGCCACGGGTCCGACCAGTATTTCTGACCCTCCCGCAGCATGTAATAGTTCTCCTGCGTTCCACCGATACCCGTGGTCGCCATGCCCATCGACGCCGCGAAATCGGCCGCGCCCAGGCTCATCGCCTGCAGCCGGGGTGAGGCGGCGGCGATCTCCTCGACATGGGCGATGCCGGCGGCGCTTTCGATGATGACCTCGAAACTGATCGGTTTCTCGCGGCCCTTGGCCCGTTCGATCGAGGTGACAAGCGCGTCAACCGCATAGATGTCACCGGCGCAGCCCACCTTTGGAATCATGATCTGATCCAGCCGGTCCCCCGCCTGTTCCAGCAGGTCGACCACGTCGCGATACCACCAGCCGGTATCAAGCCCGTTGATCCGCACGCTCAGATACTTGTTGCCCCAATCGACCGTGTTGATCGCCTCGATCGTCTGGCTGCGCGCCAGATCCTTGTCCGTCGGCGCCACCGAATCCTCGAGGTCGATATTGATCACATCCGCCGCGCTGGCCGCCATCTTCTCGAATAGCTTGGCGTTCGAGCCGGGTCCGAACAGCTGGCAACGGTTCGGGCGGGCCGGGGCGGGCGGTTGCAGGCGGAAGCTCATGATGGGAATCCTCTCGGTAACGAAATTGCGCTTGATGTTGCGCAATCGGTATTAAATTGCGCGGCAAGCCGCAAGGTCATTTTGCACGCGCAGCATCGGCCGGGCGCGACGCCATTCGTCGCAAACAAGACTGACGTGGCAGACCGCCCCTGCAACGCTGACGGAAAAGGCAGGAGGCAACATGCAGCGCGCACTATTCGAAAACTGGGCCCTTTTCCTGGGTATGCTGATGCTGATGGTCGCCAACGGTCTGCTGGTCACGCTGTTGTCGATCCGCGGCGCGGGGCTGGGGTTTACGCCGATGACGATCTCGCTGATGCAGGCCTGTTATCCGCTGGGCGCGCTCATCGGGACGATCACGGTACCGCGCCTGATCGAGAAGGTCGGCCACATCCGCGTCTTCTCGGCGCTGGCGTCGATCGTGTCGGTGGCGGCAATCATCCACCTGCTGACCAGCGATCCCGTCAGCTGGAGCGCCATGCGTTTTCTGGCCGGGGTCTGTTTCCCGGCGCTCTACGTGGTCACCGAAAGCTGGCTGAATGCGAAATCCGAAAACCGGATTCGGGCACAGGTCCTGTCGGTCTATTTCATCATCCAGACACTTGGCCCGGCACTGGGAACAGCCCTTGTGGGTTTCCCCGACCCGACCGGCAACCTGATGTTCGGCATCGTTTCGATCCTGATGTCGCTGTCGATCGTGCCGCTGCTGCTCTCGGGCAACCGTGCGCCGGAATATTCCGCACCCGACAGGATGACGGTGGCACGCCTCTACCGGGTGTCGCCAATGGCCGTCCTGGGCATCACCTGCATGAGCATCGGCGTATCGGCCTGGTTCATTGCGCTGCCGCTCTATGCGTTGCAGCAGGGCTTCACCGAGGCGCAGGCCTCGGGGGCGCTGGTGGTGGCGATGATTGCTGCCGGTATCGTGCAATATCCCGTGGGCTGGATTTCGGACAATACCGACCGGCGCTATGTCGTGATCGGGCTGAGCGTGATTTCCGCGATAGCCGCGCTGTGGATGGCGCTGGATACCTCGCCATCGCGGATCGTCATCGGGTTTGCGGTAATCGCGGCGATGACGCTGCCGGTTTATTCGATCCTTGCCGCCCATGCCAATGACCAGCTCAGCCCCGGGCAGGTGGTGGCGGCCAGCGGGGCAATGGCGTTCCTGATGCAGTTCGGACAGGTCTTCGGTATGTTGCTGGGGCCGAATGTGATCGGCCTGGCCGATGGACGCGGCCTGCAATTGCTGGTTGCGGTGCTTGGCATCCTTGTTGCGCTCATCGCCATTGCCCGCCGGGTCAGCCGCGAAGCACCCGAGGAAACCGGCGAAGTGCTGGCAACCGGCGTGCTGGGGATGGCGCAGCCCGGCCGCCTGCAGGCCGAGGTGATGGCGGCGTCCGAGATGGATATGAAAGAATAATTGTGCATGATTTACTAGATTCTTCGAACAAACTCCTGCCATTTCTGAATTCCGAGGCGATTTCGACATGAATTCGCTTTGGGTTTATCGGAAACTACCGCGACACTGATTCCGGCTGGGGGATAATGCCATGATCGAGACACCGTATCTTCTGTTTCTGGGCGACGCGCCCGATATGCTGGCCGCCAAGGTGGCCATCGGCATCCGCGACTGGCGCCCGGAAAATGCGGTGGGTCAGATCCGCTTGCCGGGCTGCGGCGCCGATCTGGGCCTGACCGAGATGACGCTGGCCGAGGCCAAGGAGGCGGGCGCGCGCACCCTGGTGATCGGTGTCGCGAACCGGGGCGGGGTGATCTCGGCCGCGTGGAAAGAGGTGCTGATTCAGGCCCTGGAAATGGGCTATGACTTGGCCTCGGGCCTGCACAACCTTCTGCGCGACGAGGGCGATCTGGTCGCCGCCGCGCAGACCTATGGCGGCACGCTGCATGATGTGCGCGTGCCCACCGTGGGTTATCCGATTGCCAATGGCGTCAAGCGAACCGGCAAGCGTTGCCTGGCCGTGGGCACCGACTGTTCCGTCGGCAAGATGTACACGGCGATGGCGATGGAGCGGGACATGCACGCGCGCGGGATGAAAGCCACCTTTCGCGCCACCGGCCAGACGGGGATCCTGATCACCGGTCACGGCGTCCCGCTGGATGCGGTGGTTGCCGATTTCATGGCCGGGTCGGTCGAATATCTGACACCTGACAATGAAGCCGATCACTGGGACATGATCGAAGGGCAGGGCAGCCTGTTCCACGTTTCCTATTCGGGCGTGACCATGGCGCTTATCCATGGCGGTCAGCCCGATGCGCTGATCCTTTGCCACGAACCCACGCGTGAGCACATGCGCGGCCTGCCGGGTTACAAGCTGCCCAGCCTGGAACGGCTGCGCGACACCGCGCTGCCGATCGCTCGGGTCGCCAATCCCGATTGTCAGGTGGTCGGCATCTCGGTCAACACCCAGCACCTGGAGGAGGCGGACGCCCGCGCCTATCTGGCGGAGGTCGAAGACCGGATGGGCCTGCCCGCGACCGACCCCTATCGTTTCGGCTCGGACAAGCTGGTGGACGCGCTGGCGGCTTTGTGATCTGAAAGACAGCGCCTGTGGCATCTGTCGGATGCCTCCGGCGGGAGTATTTCCGGCAAGATGAAGGAGCGGACACCGTGCAGATTTCCGTAACCCGCGACGTGTTCAGGCTGGCGCAGGTCTTTACCATCTCGCGCGGGTCGCGAACCGAGGCGAAGGTGCTGACAGTGCGGATCAGCGATGGCGGGCATGAGGGCCGGGGCGAATGCGTGCCCTACGCGCGATATGACGAGACCCTGGAAAGCGTGACTGCACAGATCGAGGGGCTGCCCGCAGAAGTCTCGCGCGCCGCGCTTCGTGATTTGCTGCCCGCGGGCGCGGCCCGCAATGCCGTGGATTGCGCGCTGTGGGATTTTGAGGCCAAACGCGCCGGGAAGCGGGTCTGGGAGCTGGCTGGCCTGCCCGCCCCGAAGCCTGAGATCACCGCCTATACCTTGTCGCTGGATGAGCCGGAGAAAATGCGGCAGCAGGCGGCGCAGAACGCTTTTCGCCCGTTGCTGAAGATCAAGCTTGGCACGCCGGATGACATGCCCCGGCTGGAAGCGGTCCGGGCCGGGGCGCCCGGATCGACCATAATCGTCGACGCCAACGAGGGCTGGAGTGCCGAGGTCTATGCCGAGCTCGCGCCGCATCTGGTTCGGCTGGGTGTCGCCCTGGTCGAGCAGCCGCTGCCCGCGGGGGCAGATGAGGCGCTGACCGGCATGGAGCGCCCGGTGCCCGTTTGCGCCGACGAGAGCTGCCATGACCGTACCAGCCTGCCCGGACTCTGGGGAAAATATGACGTGGTCAACATCAAGCTCGACAAGACCGGCGGGCTGACCGAGGCCCTGGAATTGCGCCGCGCCGCGCTGGAAGAGGGCTATAAGGTGATGGTGGGCTGCATGGTGGGCTCATCGCTTGCCATGGCCCCTGCCACGCTGCTGGCGCAGGGTGCGATGGTAACAGACCTTGACGGGCCGCTTCTTCTGGCCGAAGACCGTCAGACACCCCTTAGGTTCGACGAAGCCGGCGTGCACCCGCCCGATGCCGCGCTTTGGGGATGACGCGCAGGGTTTGGCCGAAACACACTTGGGACCGCGAAACGAGATATGGGACTAGCAATCACGGTTGGCGTACTGGCCGATCTATCCGCTCGGGATCCCGAGGGTGCCGGCTGGATCCGAGATCAATTCAGCGCGGTAAACGCGGCGCTTGCCGAAGCAGGGCTTCCGCAACACCAGGAACCAGAGGATTGCCCGATCTGGTCTGCGGAGGGCTATGGCTATTCCGGTCTGCATGCCTTGCGCGAAGTGGCCGGGTTGACCTGGAAGGAAGATCGACCGTCGGGAAACCCGCGGTCGGACGGAAAGACCGGCAGCGCGGAAGAAGAGTTATTCGAGGAGAGCCTGCCCTACCTGCTTGGCGAAACGAAACCATCCCTGTGGAAGCGGCTTTTTGGCGTAACATCGGAAACGGCGCCACCGCCATTCATCCATCTGGTTGCCCATTCTGATGCGGAAGGTTTCTATATTCCGATAGAGTTTCCGATACCCGTTTCACCCGAAACGATCGCGGATGAGACCGCATCCATCTGGCCCTTGGGGTCGGTTCAGGGACTGCATGAAGAACTTCGGTGCCTGGCCGAGGTCCTGGAAATACCTCATGACCTGCAAAGCGATGACCCACTTGTCGAAACGCTTTTGGAAGACGGGGGTAAACCGGACGCGGAAGCGCCGTGGCAGCGACAACTCATCGCGTCGCATTCGCTTTTGATACTGAGGGAAGCCTGCACCCGTTCTTTCGCTACGGGTGCCGCGATCCACTTTGGATAAACGGAACAATAACGCGCATCGAGACGATGCAATCAGGAGAACGACATGACCCGCACAGTTTACGTAAACGGACAATACCTACCCGAGACCGAGGCCACCGTTTCAATCTTTGACCGGGGTTTCCTGATGGCGGATGGCGTCTATGAGGTGACAAGCGTTCTGGGCGGCAAGCTGATCGATTTCGATAGCCACCTGAAACGGCTGGAACGCTCTCTGAACGAGCTCGACATGCAGAAACCCGGCGAATTCGGCGATCTGCTGGACATTCATCGCGAGCTGGTTCGCGTGAACGAGATCGACGAGGGGCTGATCTACCTGCAGGTCACCCGTGGCAGCGATGGCGACCGTGATTTTGTCTTTCCCGCGGCCGACACGAAGCCCACCGTCGTGATGTTCACGCAGAACAAGCCCGGCCTGGCGAATTCCGAGGCCTCCAAGAAAGGCAACCGGGTCATCTCGATCGAAGATATCCGCTGGGGCCGCCGTGACATCAAGACCGTGCAGCTGCTTTACCCGTCGATGGGCAAGATGATGGCCAAGGCGGCCGGGTGTGACGACGCCTGGATGGTCGAGGATGGCAAGGTGACCGAGGGCACCAGCAACAACGCCTATATCGTCAAGAGCGGCAAGATCATCACCCGCGAACTGTCCAATGATATTCTGCACGGCATCACCCGCGCCGCCGTATTGCGCTTTGCCCGCGAGGCGCAGATGGTGGTGGAAGAGCGCAGTTTTACCATTGACGAGGCGAAAGAGGCGGACGAGGCCTTCACCACTTCGGCCAGCGCCTTCATCATGCCGGTGGTGGAAATCGACGGCGTTCAGATGGGTGACGGCACCCCCGGACCGGTATCGAAACGGCTGCGCGAGATTTACCTGGAGGAAAGTCTGAAAACTGCGATCTGATCGTGTTGGCGCCGGGCCTATTTTCGGCGGATACCTTCGGCAACTGGATCAGCGTCGTTTCACTACGACGCCGTATTGCGCATAGCCGCGATACAGGTGGCTGAACCGGACATTCGCGCCAAGGTCTCGTGCGATCTGAGCAAGTACACGCTCCAACGCCAGGCGTGGGCTTACGTGGAACCTGCGCAACCATTCGTTCAGCGCAGTTCCGAACCAGTCCGGCAGGCCCTGCTGATCTGAGAAATCGACAACATGCAGTTCTCCGCCCGGCCCGAGATGCGCGCAGGCCATTCGCAGCGCCGCCTCCCAATCCGGGATCATCGATATCCCGTAGGATACGAAGATCCGGTCAAAGCTGCGGCGGCGGAACAGCTGGTGTCCGTCGAAACCGCACGCATCGGCTTCGGCCAGTTGAATATGATCGGCCAGTTTGCGGCGCGCGGAGCGAAGCATCTCGGAAGAGATATCGAGACCGTAAAACGCGCAATGAGGATACCTGCGCTGCGCGACCTGCAGGTTTCGGCCCGTGCCGCAGGCTATTTCCAACACATGCGACCCTGGCGCCGGATGGAGTTCGGTGATCAGGTGATCGCGTCCCAACAGGAAGTATTTTCTGGTCAGATCGTAAATCTGTCGCTGGTTCCGATAGGTCTTGTCCATCAGATCAGCATGGTTTTCAGAAGCCGTATCGAGCATCGGGGTCAGCCTGTGAAACGATAGAGGTGGAAAGCGCCGTAAATCGCCGACCGGTCCTGCGCGCTGCCCAGAGCCGATGCGTCAGGATCATATGACCAGCGATTGAGAAGCGATGCGTCGACCCGACCCGGCAGTATATCTTCGGTACCGCCGGTACGGAAGATGACGCGCGCGCCCGGGCTGGCCGTCCGGGTGATTTCGCGCCAGAGCGCATTCAGTTGCCCGTCGTTCATCCAGTCCTGGGCGTCAAGCAACGCGTAGCACTGCTTCGATCCGCTTGGCGAGGCTGCCAGTAGATCGGTCAGCGACTGGTTTACGATCCGACCGCGGCAGGCATAGTCTTGCAGGGCCGCGAAGTTCCCTGCCCTGAGATAGGGCGGCAGCGACGCGTCGGGGCTTGGATCATAGCACCGCGCAAAGGCTTGCCATGCAAAGTAGTTTTCGCGAACTGGAAAATCGCAGGCCAGCTTGCGCACCCGCTCGCGCAGAACGGGCAGCACGCTGCCATCCCCATCGGCAGCAAGTTTGTCATATTGTGCCGGAGGAATGCCCAGGCCGAACAAGGCGGCCCGAAAACCAGCCAGTTTCTTCACCAGCCACATATCGAACAGCGGCGCAATCTGCGTGTCGAAGAAGGCCTGCTGTTCCTCCAGACTGCGTGCCGTCAGCAGCGGTGTGAAATCCACACGTCCCAGCCGGCCGACCAGATGCACCGCCCCCAGGAAGCGGCCCAGCAGGCCGTGACGGTAGAGACCGTTCTGGAACACAGAGATCCTGCGCCGGAAAGGCGCCCGAGCGTCCCAGTAGGTGCGGGTGTCCACGTCCAGCTTGTCGCGCAGGTACCGCGCGTAAAGCGCCCGGTTGCTGGCCATGTCGGCCCGGGCAAAAAGCTGATAGAAAGCCGCGAAATCCGTCAGGTGTTGCGCAGCGGCCAGCTTCAACCGTCCAAGCGCAACATGCGCCGGCGACAGATCGACGGCGGTGACCGATGCCGGACCCGCGGTCAGGTATGACATCATGTTGCAGCCGCCAGAGGCGATACAGACCACGTTATCGTCCCCGGTGATCTGCAGTGCCTGCATGTCAACGACTGGATCCTCCCAAATCTGGGGATAAACCAGCCCGAGGAAGAGGCGGGAAAACAACTGTTCCAGATACCCGGTTGTAGCATCCGGCTTTTGCAAGACAGCAGCGTCGAGCCGGGCAATGGCAGACGCGGTCACGGGGCGTGCTTCCTCATACATTTCCAAGTTGCTCGTCTTTTGGGCGTGTGCCGAGGGTGCGGCCGCTCTGGCGCGGCCTCCGGGCGGTATGTTCCCAGTCGATCAGTTCGAGACTGCCGTTATCCAGTTCGACCACGGCGGTGCAGCTTTCGACCCAATCGCCGGTGTTTACATAGGCGACACCATCTATGTCGCGCACTGCCGCGCTGTGAATATGTCCGCAGATAACGCCGTCATAGCCGCCACGCCTGGCTTCGGCGGTCAGGACCGATTCATACTCGCTGATGAAATTGACCGCCTGCTTGACCTGATATTTTGCCCATTTCGAGAGCGACCAGTACTGGCCACCCCACAGCCAGCGCATCCGGTTGATGCGGGTATTCAGCCAGAGCATGAACTCATAGGCGCTGTCCCCAAGATGGGCGAGCCATTTGGCGTGCATCACGACCGAGTCGAACTGATCGCCATGGGTCACAAGGTAGCGGGTACCGTCAGCACTGATGTAATCGGCGCTATGGACGACCTCGATCCCGCCGAAATGCGTGCCCTGGTAGGATCGCAGGAACTCGTCGTGATTACCCGGGATCAGGATGATCGCCGCGCCGTCATGTGCCTTGTCCAGCAGGGCCTGAACCACGTCGTTATGCGCCTGCGGCCAAAGAAATCCCTTTCGCCGGATACGCCAGGCGTCGATGATGTCACCGACAAGGTAGTAGGTGTCGGCCTCATGGGTTCGGAGAAATTCCAGCAGAAGATCCGCCTGGCAGCCCGGCGTCCCCAAGTGAATGTCAGACAGGAATATGGTGCGGTATTTCACTCTGCTCGACCCGCTGCGCTATTATGGCTTCGGGATAGCAACTCCCTATAACAGAAACGTGACGAAAATTATTTTTGAAGTTCCAGGCGTTCTTCTGACGACCCGCTAGCGTTCACCAGTTTCCGATGGGCGATCGACTACCCCATAGCCGCGCCACCGGTCGCCTTGCGGGCATGGGCATTCCCTTGTAGAGCGTCATTGCCTCATCGGTCTTCGCACACCGGATACCGGGCCACGGCGAAGCTGCCAGGGCTGGCCGTCACCGTCCCGTCCGCAATCCTGGACCAGCCTGCCAATGACCCGGACGCCGCGTTCACGACAAAGCGCCAAGCAAACGAACAGAGACATAGATGGACGCGATTGTAGTTCCCGATTTCATTGCCTTCACGCTTGGCATGATTGTCTACTTCATTGGTGCCGGGCTGACGCGCCGCTATGCCCTGCTGCGCAATTTCAACATACCAGAGCCCGTATCGGGCGGGCTTGCGGTCGCGATCGTGGTCTGGATCGCGCATCTGGCATCGGGCCGCGAAATCACCTTCGAGCTTGAGACCCGCGATGTGTTGCTGACCCTGTTCTTCACCACGATCGGTCTGAACGCCAGGTTCTCAGAGCTGTTGCGCGGTGGTCGGCCGCTGGCGATTCTGCTGGCGCTGACCCTTGCCTTCATGGTGCTGCAGAATCTTGTCGGCCTGTTCGGCGTGACGGCTTTCGGGCTGCCGGCCGCAAGTGCCGTTCTGGTCGGCTCCGCCTCGCTGATCGGCGGGCACGGCACCGCAATCGCCTGGGGGCCGGAGATAGCCGCCCTGGGTGTCGATGGCGCCGCCGAGATGGGCATCGCCGCGGCAACAGTCGGGCTGATCCTGGCGGCGCTGGTCGGCGGGCCGATCGCCAGGCTGCTGATCGAAAGGCGCAAGCTGACGCCGCGAGACGAGGACGCCGATCACATCGTCGGGGTCGCGAATGAGTCCGGCGATGCCCCAAAATTCGGCTACGTTGCGCTGATGCACACGCTGTTGACGGCGAATGTCGCGATGATTGCGGGATATGTGATCAACCTCCAAATCGCCGCGATGGGCGTGAAACTGCCGCTCTTCGTGCCCTGCCTGATCATGGGCATCCTGATCGCAAACCTTCAACCGCTGCTCTTGCCGAAGCTTCCGGGCGTGACGGGGACACCGGTTCTGGCCTTGGTCTCGGATTTCACGCTCAGCGTGTTCCTGTCGATGTCGCTGATGAGCATGAAACTTTGGACCCTGGCCGGGCTGGCGGGACCGCTCTTTGCCGTTCTGGGTGCGCAGGTCGTGCTGACCGTGGCGTTTACGGTCTTTGTGCTGTTTCCCGCGATGGGAGCAACCTATCGTGCCGCGGTCCTGGCCGCAGGTTTCGGTGGTTTCGCCCTTGGCGCCACGCCCACCGCCATCGCCAACATGACGGCGGTGACGAAACGCTATGGCCCCGCGCCGGTTGCATTCATTATTCTGCCGTTGGTTTCCGCGTTTTTCGTGGATATCGCAAACGCCTTCATCATCCAGCTGTTCGCGTCGTTGTGAACTGCGCGGCGATGACATGGCGCAGCCGGGGCGCGCGCCAGCCTCGTAACGACGTGCAACTTAGGCCTGCCGATCCTGGTGTCGGCGGGCAGCGCGCTACCGCAACAGGTCTTCCAGCTTTCTGTACCAGCTTTGCCGGTCGGCCCCGTGCCTGAAGCCTAGGTTGTATAGCTTGGTCATGTAGACCGGATCAAAGAGTTCGCTTTGCTCTGCGTCGAAGTCCGGCGGGATAACCAGGCCGTTGACGCGGAAACCATCGCGCTTGGCCAACGCCAGAATGCGCCCGATATCCCCCCGCGTTTGCGACTTGATAAGCAGATTGACCGTTCGCGAAACCAGGCGCGGCAGGCGCGTGTTCTGTGGTTCGTAATTCGGCCATATGCTTTTGTTCTGGATTATCCAGATCGTATTGCGCCGCCCTTCGAAACCGGTTTCGCGCAATATCCGGCGCATCGGCACTTCGAGCGGATAGACAAAGACCTCCTGCGTCAGGCCGCCATCGACATGAAGCTCTTCGCGAATCTCGGTGCCGTCGGTGACCTGAATCGGAACCGGCTTGAACAGGATTGGGATCGAGGCCGAGGCAAGCACGATATTCCTGATAAGCTGGTTGGCTTCCGGGGTGCCAAGCTGCGCGAGTTCACCGATATCCCAGATGATCGGCCGTTCGGCGTCAATATTCGTCGTCCCGATCAGAAGTTCCGCACCGCCTGCCGCCCTGCGCCCGATGGCCGCGATCACCTCATCGGTCAGTTCGCGTTCGATCGCGGCCGCCAAGGGGGCGCTGTCGGCGACATATCCGCCATCAATCAAGGCGCCCAATATCCGGAATCTAGCAATTTCACGCGTTCGTGTCTGGGTATAGAACCGGCGCAGAGCCTGGTCGTATTCCGGTCCCAGAAAGGCGAAGGGGGCGATGATCGCACCTGTCGAAATTCCCGTCACGATATCGAATTCCGGTCTTGTGCCGCTCTGGGTCCAGCCGGCAAGGACACCCGCGCCAAAAGCGCCGTCCGGCCCTCCGCCGGAAAGCGCGAGTATGTTCAGGCCGTCTGATTTGGGAAACCGCCGAAGCGCCGCGCGGTATTCCGCAATCAGGGCATCGACATCCAGGTCGAACGCGTCACCATAGGTCCGGATCGTGGGGGGCACGCCAACCGGATGAAACGCCGCCACGCGCTTTTCCGGCACCGCAATCCTGCTGCGGTCATGTATCGAGCAAGCGGCCAGAACGCACATCGCCAGCAGCAGCGCGGCCCGCCGAAGGCACATCCCGAACGTCATCGTTCTGCAGCGCCGCCTTGTCGCCTGCCAAGCCACATGCCGCTAGGTCGCTTTCCGCCGGCCTTGCAGGAACAGGACGTAATAGAAAACGGGCGCCGCGATCAGGGTGAGAATCGAGGCAAAGGCCAGCCCGCCCATGATCGTTGCCGCCATCGACTTGAAGAAGGCATCGAACACCAGCGGCATCATCCCCAAAATCGTCGTCGCGGCGGCCAGGATCACCGGGCGCAGACGCGATGTCGATGCGGTCACGATCGCCTTGTCCAATGGCCAATCGGGCTTGTCCGCGCGCACGTTGTCGATCTCGTCGACCAGCACGATACCATTCTTGATCAGCATACCTGACAGCGACAGCAGGCCCAGCAGGGCGGTGAATGTAAATGGCAATCCGGTTCCCAGCAGCGCCAGGCTGACACCGTTGATGCTCATCGGGACGAGCAGCCAGATGATCAGGGTCTGGCGCAGGGCATTGAACAGCAGCACCGTGATCAGCACCATGATGATCAGGCTCATCGGCAGCTGCGCTGCCAGGCTTGCCTGGGCGTCTGTCGAGCTTTCGTACTCGCCCCCCCATTCCATCCGGTAGCCTGCAGGCAGCGGCGTCGCCTCGATGATGTCCTGAATTTCACCCTGGACCTGCGCGGCGGTGAAATCGGTGGGTATCTCGGCCTCGACGGTGATCGTATAGACCCTGTCGCGCCGCATCACGAGCGTGTTCTGCGGCTCGAATATCAGCCCGTCGGTGACCTGGTCGAAGGGAACGAAATCGCCGCCACTTTCGGAATAGACGACGTGATCGGTCAGCGCGATACCGGATTGGGACGGCGTCCGCAGGACAATCGGTATCTGGCGTTCGCGTTCACGATAGACGCCCGAGCTGATGCCCTCGGTCGCAAAGCGCAGCGTATCGGTGATGTCATCGCGGGATATGCCGGCTTCTTGCGCGCGGTCATCCGCATATACGGGCCGCAGCACCTGCTCCATTTCCCGCCAGTCGACACGCGGGGACACGATATTGTCCGACGTGTCGGTCAGCGCCCTGATCGCGCCGTCGGCCAGGTTCCGCAAGACTTCCGGCTCGGGCCCCGAATAACGAACCTGGATCGGCGCCCCGCCACCGGGACCGAACGCCAGCCGTTTCGCCCGGAACTCGCCCTGCGGCAATGCTGTGCCGGCAAATTCCTTCATCTTCGCGATCAGGGGCGCAATCGTTTCGATGGTCCCGGTACGCACGATGATGTGGCCATAGCTGGGGTTGGGGTCTTCGGCGTCGTAGGTCAGCATGAACCGGGCCGCGCCGCCGCCCACATAGGCCGTGTAGGAAACCGCCTCTTGCTGTTCCGCCAGCCAGTCTTCGAGGATACCCAGGTCGCGCGATGTTTCGTGAATCGACGCCCCCTGCGGCAGCTTGTAATGGACGAAGAACAGCGGCGTGTTGCTGTCGGGAAAGAATTGCTGCTTGATCTGGCCGAACATCGCGAAACACGCAAAGGTCACCGCGATCAGCCCGGGGATCACCAGCCACCAGAATTTGAGACATGCCCGAAGCGTGGCCCCGTAGGCGCGGAACAAAAGCCCGCCATAGGCGTCTTCTTCCCCGGCGCTGCCCACCTTGAAGAAGTAATGCCCCAGAAGCGGCGTCACCGTCAGGGCCAGAACCCAGGACAGCAGCAGCGAAATACCGATCACCGCGAAGAGCGAGAACAGGAATTCACCGGTGGCGTCCGGGCTCAGCCCGATCCCGGCAAATGCCATGATCCCGATCACCGTCGCCCCCAGCAGCGGGATCTGCGTCTTGCGGCCTGCCTCTTGGGCAGAATCGCGCGACGACTGGCCGTGGGCCATCGAAATCTGCATCCCCTCGGCCACCACGATCGCATTGTCGACCAACATGCCCATTGCGATGATCAGCGCGCCCAGCGAAATGCGCTCCATCTCGATCGAAAAGAACGCCATGAACAGCAAGGTTCCGACAACCGTCAGAAGCAGGGTCGTGCCGACCACGATCGCGGCACGCCAGCCCATGAAAAGCGCAAGTACGATGACAACGATGCTGACCGACATCGCGAGATTGACCAGAAAATCGTTCGACGCGGCATCGACCACGACGTGCTGCTGATAGATCGGGCTCAGCGTTACGCCAATCGGGATCTGCGGCTGAAGCTCTGCCAGCTTGGCATCAACCCGCTTGCCGACATCGACGATGTTTTCCGTGCTGATGCCGGAGACGCCCAGCGTGAAAGCGTCGATTCCATTGTGACGAATATAGAGGCTCGGGTTCTGTTCGCGCGTCCGGTGCACATGCGCGAAATCGCGGATGTTGAGCACCTCGCCGCCGACACCCAGGGCAAGGCCGGCAATCTCGGTCACGCTGTCCTTGCCTTGTGGCGCCTGGATCAGCGTCCGTCCCTCGACGCTCTGCAGCGAGCCGCCGTCGATAACCGTATTGGCGCCTGCAAGCGCGGACTGGATCGCGGCCGGGGCAACATTCAGATTGGTGGTCAGGACCAGATCCGGCTCGACATAGATGATTTCGTTGGGAACCCCCGAAAGCTCCACATCGGCCACGCCGTCAACGGCCAGTATTTCCCGCCTCAGAAACGTCGCCAGGTCATAAATCTCGCCATTCTCGTACCCCGGCGCCGAAACAGCATAGTACAGGCCGTAAACATCGCCGAAAGTGTCATTCACGAAGGGTGCGGATGTTCCGGCGGGCAATTGTGCCTCGCCCACGCGGTTCCGGAGTTTCGTCCAGATTGCCGGTAATTCCGTGCCGTCGAATTCATCCTTCATGTCCACCTTGATCCGGGACTGGCCAGGCTGGTTCATGGACTCGATCTCCTTGACCTCGCCCATCTTCTGGATTTCTGATTCCAGCGGTTCGGAAACTTCCCGTGCCACCTGCTCGGCGGAGGCGCCGGGATATTGTGTCACGACCACCGCCGTCTTGATGGTGAATGCCGGATCCTCCAGACGCCCGAGCGAGAGGAAGCCCCAGATGCCGCCAAGCAGGCAGACCAGGATGACGATCCAGGTGTAAAGTGGCCGGTCGATTGATGCGCGCGCGATATCCATGAGGTGATCGTCAGTTCGCAAAGCCGGCGAAACGTCGGACGCGGTCGCCGGATTCGAGTTGCGTTACACCGCTGGCCACGATTGCCTGACCATCGACGAGCCCGGAAATGACTTCGGTTGCGCCGAATTGCGTTGGGCGGATTTCAACCGGAACCGAGGTGACGACGCCAACGCCGTCCTCTCCATCCTCAAACACCATCACATGCGTCGATCCGTCGTTCGATGTCGCCACGGCAGATGCGGGAATGATGATGCGCCTGTCACCGCTCTTGATGTCCACCGTGACCGTGACCGATGAACCGGGCAGGACAACAATGTCCTTGGGTGGCGCCATTCCCAGCGTTATCTGAAATGTCTGGCCCACCTGCGAAGTCTCGGCATTGAATTCTCGCGGTTCCAGCCGGTATTGCTTCTCGCTTGCTGGGAATTTCGCCTGAAGGTCGACGGCCGGGTCGCGACCGGCCTGCTGAAACAAGATCTCAGGCACATCGATTTCAACGCGCAGCTCTGACATGTCATGCAACCGGACAATCGGCGTGCCGGCATCAACGGTGGAAAAGTTTGCCACGTTCCGGGTGGCCACCAAGGCATCAAAGGGCGCATGAAGCTCGGAATGCCGCAGTGACCTCTGCGCGTCACGCACAGCAATATCCGCCAGTTCCGCCGCCGTCCGCGCATCGTCGACCGAAACCTGGCTGACCGTGTTGCTGTCCTTCAGCGTCTCAAGCCGTTCAAGTGTTCGCTCTGCCTGTTCCTTGTTCGCGATCGCCTGATCAAGCGCCAGCTCGAACGGTTCGGCATCGAGTTTTGCAATCAGATCACCCTCGCGGATCGTCTCGCCTTCGATTGCCGTCAGGTCGACCAGTTGTCCGCCGACCTGAAACGCAAGATCGACCGTTTCCTTGGCGACGACACGGCCGAAAAACTGGCGGGTGACGTCACCGCTTTGCGACGAGACGGTGATGATTTTCGCAAGTTTAGGGGCGTCCTGTGCCTGTGCGACCGAAGCCAGACCGATAGAGGCAGCTATGACAAACTTCTGAAAATGGCTCATTTGCGTATCTCCAGACAAGATATGCTGCCAAGTAACTCGAATCGGTTGGCCGGGCAACCGCCATGACCATCCGAAAGCCTAGTTCCCGTCCTCAGCCCAGCTTTTCCGGAACGCCCCTGGCGATTTTCCATAGCGTTTTCTGAACCGTAGCGAAAGTTGCGATGAACTGCTGAAGCCGGTGGCGATGGCGATCTCATTCACCGACATCGCGGTCTCGTTCAGCAGGGCATGGGCCCGGGCCACCCGTTGTTCGATGTAGAACTGCGCCGGGCTGAGGCCGACATGGCGCTTGAAAAGGCGTTCAAGCTGGCGGCGCGATATCCCCGTCTGTTGTGCCAGCTCGTCGATCTCGACCGGAGATTCCAGGTTTTTCTCCATGAATTGCATGGCGGCGATCAGGTGTGGGTTGCGGCTGCTCAGCCCGACGGAATAGGCCGATTTCTGCGGCGCCTCGCGGCTGTCGCTGCGATGATGAATGCACATGTCCGCCACGACAACGGCCAGATCCTTGCCGTGATCCTGTTCGATCACTGCCAGCATCATGTCGGTGGCCGCACTGCCGCCACCACAGGTCATCAGACCCCTGTCGTTTTCATAAAGATTGCCGGTGGGTTCCAGCCCGTCGAAGCTCTCCCTGAAGGCTGGCTGGTTCTCCCAGTGCAGGGTAAAGCGCCTGCCATCCAGCAGCCCGGCCTTGGCCAGGGAAAATGCCCCCGTGCAGATGCCCCCGACCTGGCAGCCAAAGGCACGCTGGCGGCTGATCCAGGCAACCGCCTTGCTGCTGACGCTGCCGGTGGGCTCGGTCCCGGCGCAGACAAAGGCGACGGCGTTTTTTGGCACGTTTTGCAGGCCCGAATCCGGCGTGATCAGGATCCCGTTGGAGCACCGCACCGGCGCGCCGTCCTGTGACATCACGAACCAACGGTAGAGTTCACTGTTGGCCACCTGGTTGGCCACCCGCAGCGGCTCGACCGCCGAGCTGAAGGCCAGCATGGTCAGGCGCGGCAGCAGCAGGAAATAGAAATCCCGGGGCGGGCCGTCGAAATCCACGCGAAAACTGGCGGCGCCCCTGGGGACAAAGCTACGCTTGGTCATCCGGGAAACTTATCGGAAAACGCCCGGTCTGAAAAGCTGCCGCGCCGATGGTTCAGCCCTTGTCGCCGACATTCTCCGCAAAGGACTTCTTGAAGGCTTCCTGTTTTTCGCCTGACGCATCGGTCTGGTAAGTGGCCTTCCACTCGTCCATCGTCATGCCATAGAAAATCTCGCGCGCTTCGGACTTGTTCATGTCGATGCCGCGCTCGTTGGCCGCCTCCTGGTACCAGCGGCTCAGGCAGTTGCGGCAGAAGCCGGCAAGGTTCATCATGTCGATATTCTGCACGTCCGTGCGTTTTTCCATCAGGTGTTCGCGCAGGGCGCGAAACGCGGCGGCTTCAAGCTCGATCCGGGTCTGGTCGTCCATGTGGGCTCTCCTTTTGCGTTACAACATGCGCTTGAGATAGGGCTGGTTCAAGTCCGTAAGGCGCACGGTCAGGCTGCCGACATCCGCTAGCGCCGCTTCCAGCGCTTCCATCGTGATCTGCGCCAGATCCGCGCGTGTCGCCTCGTCACGACCGGGCAGAAGGAGCAGGGTCGCATGGGCAAAGCTCTGTGGCTCCACCCCGATACGCGACGCCGTTGCCGCAATGGTCCGCACCCGCACCGTATGGGGCCCGTTGACCGACGGGTGCCTGGCAAAGGCCTGCCACAGGGCCTCGCAGAGCGCCTGCAGATCATGGCTGTCCTCCAGCCCTTTGGAATGTTCGATAACGATATGCGGCATGTCACACCTCTGGGTTTTGCAGCGATAAAGGCGCGGATGCGTGGCGTGTGCAACCGGGAAATTGCCGGGTTGGCGGTCATGATGGCCCCGTTTGAACGGTTCGCCGCTGTTGGAGAGGTGGCACCAAGCCAGAAACAAGCCGCAAACGCCGGCCCGGTCCTTGCTACCGTCACGGGGTGCTGGAAATCATGGGGGCATGATGCCGGGCTCGTCCACGTGGCGGGCTTTCTAGGATTCCAATTGCCGTGCAAGCGCACAGAACTGTTCCAACCCCACCGTTTCCGCCCGGTCGGTCGGCTTGATGCCGGCGGCGATCAGCCGGTCTTCGATATCCGGCGTCAACCCCTTGAGAGCCGCCCGCAGCATCTTGCGGCGCTGGTTGAAGGCGCGGGCCACGACCATTTCCAGCAGCTTCTGATCCGCCTCGAAACGCGGCTCTGGCAGGGCCGCCAGGTGGACGACCGCGCTGGAAATCTTGGGCGGCGGGGTGAAGGCATCGGGCGGCAGGGTCATGACGATCCGCGCCTCGCATCGCCACTGCGCCAGCACCGCCAGCCTGCCATAGGCCTTGCTGCCGGGTTGGGCAACGATCCGCTCGGCCACCTCACGCTGGAACATCAGCGTCAGGCTTTGCCAGAAGGGCGGCCAGTCTGGCGGGGTCAGCCAGCGCACCAAGAGTTCGGTGCCTATGTTATATGGCAGGTTGGCCGCGACCCGGATCGGCGGTGTCAGATAAGCCAGAGGGTCCAGGTCCAGCGCATCGGCATTGATGACCTGAAGCCGCCCGGGCGCGGCCTGCGCAATCTGGTCCAGCGCCGGCAGGCAGCGGGCGTCCTTTTCCACGGCCAGAACGCGCCGCGCGCCCTCGGCCAGCAACCCCCTTGTCAGCCCGCCGGGGCCGGGGCCGATCTCCAGCACGTCGCACTGGCTCAGGTCGCCCGCCTGCCGCGCGATCTTGGCGGTCAGGTTCAGGTCCAGCAGAAAGTTCTGCCCCAGCGATTTGCGCGCCGCCAGATCATGCGCGGCGATCACCTGACGCAGGGGGGGCAGATCGTCGACGCTCATGCTGCGCGTACTGCCGCCAAGCGGGCGGCCATCTTCAGCGCTTCGATCAGCGAGGTGGGGTTGGCCTTTCCCTTCCCGGCGATGTCCAGCGCCGTACCGTGGTCGGGCGAGGTGCGGATGAAGGGCAGGCCAAGCGTCACGTTCACGCCCCGGTCGAAATCCAGTGTCTTGATCGGGATCAGCGCCTGGTCGTGATACATCGCGATCGCCGCGTCATAGCGGGCGCGGGCGGCGGCGTGAAACATCGTGTCCGCCGACAGCGGGCCGCGCAGGTCCAGACCGTCGGCGCGCAGACGCCCCAGCAGAGGCGCGATCATGTCGATCTCCTCGCGTCCCATCTTGCCCGCCTCGCCCGCGTGGGGGTTCAGACCGGCCACGGCGATGCGCGGGGCGGCAATGCCGAAATCGCGGATCAGGGCGGCATGGGTCACGCGGATCGTGGCCTCAAGCCGTGCGGGCGTCAGGCGTGCCGGAACCTGTGACAGGGGAATGTGGATGGTTGCGGGAACGACGCGCAGCTGGTCGCTGGACAGCATCATCACCACATCTTCGACACCCGCCAGCGCCGCCAGATATTCTGTATGGCCCGGATAGGCGAACCCGGCCCCATCCTGCAATGCCTGCTTGTGAATCGGCGCGGTGCAGAGCGCCGAGGCCGCCCCCGATTGCACCAGGTCGACACCGCGGGCGATCACGTCGATCACACCCTGCGCATGGGACGGGTTCGGCGTGCCGGGGGTTAGCGGACCATCGAACACATGCGGCAGTACCGGCAGACCAGATTCACAGGCATGCGCCGCCTCGGACGGTTCGGTGATTTCCACGATGGGCGCGCCCGGCAAATGCGCGGGATCGCCGATCAGAAAGAACGGCAGGCCGGGGCCGAGTATTTCCCACGCGCGAAGCGCGAGTTCGGGCCCGACGCCTGCCGGTTCGCCGCAGCTGAGCGCGACGGGACGTGTCATTTTTCGACGATCCGCGCCTCGGCCCGCAATTGTTCCAGGTACCCGTCCGAGAAAGATCTCAGGCGTTGGTTGCGAATGAAACCCGTCAGGTCCTCTTCCGAGGGGCCGTCCTCGGCCAGTTCGGGGGTGCGCCCGCAGAGCATCAGGAACACAAGCGTCTGCCCGTTGGCGCGGGTCAGCGTGGTGGACACCTCGCCCGGGTCCAGCTTGGCCAGCTCGATGGCGATGTCAGTAGGCAGCTCTCCGGGCGCTTTGGTGTCGCGGTCCAGAACGGAGTCAGGCTGCCCGTGGGCAACACCGTAAAGATCGTCGCAGGTATCGACATCGGCCTTGATGCGGGCGGCGCGGGCCAGGGCCTGATCGCTGCGCCCGCCGTCGATGTAATAGGTCGCATATTCAATGGCGGAATATTCGGGCGCGGGGGTTTCAAGCTCTTCGATGTCGCGCAGCTGGAACAGGGCGATGGCGCCCTGGATCGGCAGCGGATCCGTCACTTCGCCCGGCGCCAGGGCCAGCACAAGGGAACGCAACACCGGCGGCAGGTCGGTGATCGACTGCCACGGCAGCCGCCCGCCCCTGGATGCGGTCTGGGTGGCCGAATAGCGCCGCGCCTCGGCGGAAAAGGCGGCCTCGGACGTAAGCTCCGAGATGCGCGCCGCACGTTCCTGTGCCACCTGCGGGTTCACGCCGCTGGTGGGCATGATGATTTCCGACAGCAACACCCGCACGCCGGTCTGGCCGGAAACGGCGGATTTGGCGCGTTCCAGATCGGATTCGCTGACCGATACGCGGCCTGCGAACCGCGTCTGGGTCAGTTCCTGCCAGCTCAGTCCCGCGCGCACGAACTCGCGATAGGTCGGCTCGTCTACACCGGCGCCGGCCAGGGCACGGAGCATCTGCTCGAGGTTCATATTCAGCCGACTGGCGAATTCCTCCATCCCGGCGCGCACATCCTCGTCCTCGACGATGATGCCGTTGGCCAGCGCCGCATCCAGTTTCAGCCGGTCTTCGATCAGCTGTTCGCGGGCAAGCTGCCGGGGATCGCCGGGCGAGGGGAACAGTGACAACATGCGTGCGCGCTGTTCAAGCTCGTAGCGGGTGATCGACTGATCGTTCACCGTGATGACGGTTTCGAACAGGTTCTGCGCCACCGCCGGCACGGCGGCGAGCGCGCCCAGACCTGCCAGCGCCACGGCCCGGAACAGCGGGGCAAGGGATTTACGCATCTTGGTTCTCATACTGCTTAGTTCCTGCAACTCCGAACATAGGACTTGTCCTCGGTTTTCGTACTGAAACCTCGGAGTCCGATGGTGAGGCCGATATCGGTCGATGCCTCCAGATTAGTGGAAGTCGTGAAACGGCGTAAGGCCGAAAGCTCGATTTCCACGCATTCATTGGTGTATGTCAACCCGACACCGGCCCGGACGCTTCTGTCTGTGACAACGTCATAGCGCCATTCCGCACTGCCCGTCCAGTGCCGCGCAAAACGGTAGCTGCCGTCGAAAGCCCATTCGGAAATCGTCCGCGCGCGTGCCTCGGCCGGGTCTGCCTGCAACCAGATGAAGGTCGCGCCGATATCCGCCCTCTTGTTGCGCCAGTTGGCGCGCGCCTCGGCCTTGGTGGCGTCAAAGGCGTCGTCAAAGATGCTGCGGGCGGTAAAGGAGATTCCGTTCGGCATCTTCAGCTGCCCGGCAATCAGGTAGTCCGAAATTTTTTCCTGAAGCCCCGAGGCATTGGTGAAGCTGGTTTCGCCATTGACCTCCAGCAGGGTTTCGTCACGGATCACCTGGCCGAAGGTCAGTGATGATCTCCAGCCGCGCGGATCGTGGCGCGTCCAGTTGATGCCATACGCCAGGCTGGCCCCGCGTTCACGCCGGTCCGGCGCGGCGAAACGCGAGATCGACAGCAGGTTGCCCTCGTCGAAATCGACCCGCGTGCTTTCATCGTTGGGCACGTCCGGATTGCTGCCGCCGACCCAGGCCAGTTGCAGCATGGGTTCGATCACATGGGTGGCACCGGTGGCTGTCGTCTTGATCAGCGGCATTCGGAAGACCAGCGACGAAGACGGCGTTACCTCGCTTGCCCGCGACATAGATGTGCCGCCGGTCTGTGCGATGCGGAACGTGTCGAACGCAAGGCCCGTCTGATACTGCGTGTGGATGCCATGGGGCAGGATCCAACTGCGGTACCAATCGGCGCTGGCCGTCAGCCGGCTGACATCACGCCCGTCTGCAAACCGGTCGACATCCAGCCCGTCAACCTGCAAGTCCGAGCTGCGGAAATGTGAATGCGCTTCGAGGCCGAAGCGCAATTCGCCGCCCAGCCGTTTCAACGGTACACGCCGTTCGTATTCGGCGTTGCCGACAATCGTGGGGAAGGTTGAGTTGTTCTCACCGACGACCAGGGTCTTGAAATGGGTGATCGCGCCGCGGATGAACTCGTTGCGCCGGGCACGGGAAATCGAGATTTCACTGTCCAGCCTGTTCTTGGCAGTGATCCCGTAATCCTCGAGATATTCGTCGTCATTGACCGTCTCGAGGTCGAATCTCAGAACGAAATCGCGCGGCAGGTTGAAATTGCCGTCGATGAACAGATAGCCGCGATTGGTGCGATTTCCGGCGCGGTCATTCGATGCCGCCCCGTTGACCTCGATATTGCCGTTGCGGAACGCCTGGCGATAGCGGAACTCGAGCGTCGTGGACTTGGTGGCGATAAAGGGCGTCAGGGTCAGGTCGCGGTGATCGCCCAGTTTGATGAAATAGGGCACCTTCACGCCAAACCCAAGCTCGGTCGAGCTGTGAACCGACGGGATCAGGAAGCCGGTGGCGCGTTCCAGGGTCGGATCCGGCAGGCGCAGCCGTGGCAGGTAGACGATGGGCACATCCAGCACCCTGAGCTGCGCATCGTGGAAATACAGCTGGCGTTCTTCCTGGTCATGGATCACCCGCCGCGCCCTTATCTGCCAGAGCGGCTTGTTGCCCTCGTGGCAGATCCGGCAAGAGGTGACGGCAACCTTGTAAAGCTGCGTGTAGCGCCCCTCGACCCGGGTCAACTCATGCGCGGCCATCTGCAATTGATCGTCGAACACGACACGTGCGCCGCTCAGGACTCCATTGCGGAACTCGCGGTCCAGCTCGCCGGAATGCGCCAGCACCAGCGTATTCTCGCCGTCATCCAGGATGATCGGCCCTTCGATCTGCAGGGTTTCGGCGGTGCGGTCATAGGTGACTGAACGCGCCTGCAAGCGCTGGCCTTTGTAGATCGCCTCGACATTGCCTTCGGCGACCAGTTTCTTGTCGCCGGTGATATACACCTCGTCCGCCACCAGAAGCGCCCCCGGATCGGGCAAATCCTGGGCCGTCGCGACGACGGGCCAGGCCAGCAGCGTAAGCAGGGCGACCAGCAGGTGGGACGAATGTTTCATCCGTCCTCCATATGCAGAAGGATGCCGAGCGCCAAGAGCAACGAGGCAACCGGTGGCGCCCAGGCCGCCAGCAGGATTGGAATCTGTCCGTTCTCGCCAAGTATCTGCGCGAAATTGCGGACGTAATGCAGGCTGAAGCCCAGCATCACCGCCGTCAGCACCGCAACGCCGGTGTGGCCCAGCCGCGTGTGGCGCATCGTAAAGGCCGCGGCAACCAGCACCAGCGCGGTCAGAAACAGCGGGCGGGCCAGCTCCATCTGGAACCACATCTCGTAGCGGCGGGCGGAAAAACCGGCCTGTTCCAGCTGGCTGATGAACCGCGGCAGATCCCAGATCGGGATATATTCAGGTTTGCCGAAGCTCTCGACGATCCGCGCCTGGGTCAGCGATGACGGAATGGCCATCGCCTCGCTGACGATCGCCTCGGATTCGGGATTGCGGCCGCGCCGCAAGTTCCATTGCTTGGCATCCGCCAGTTGCCATTCGCCATCTGCCAGTGTCGCGCTGCGCGCGGCGATCCGGGTCAGAGGTTCTCCTTCCGGAGAGAAGGAAACGAAGGTCGCATCGAACAGGACACTGACATCCGAGCTGGCCCGCGCCGCGTGAATCACGGTCTGACCCTCTGAAGTGCCCTGGCGCAGCCACAGCCCCTCGACCGAAATTGCCAGCACGTTCGATCCGAAGCCGACATAGGTGTTGACCAGATCATTGTAACGTTTGGACGAGGCCGCGACGATGGGGTTGAACATCGTGACCGACAGTATGCCGATCATGGCGGCCACGCATAGCGGTGCAAAAAGGCTGGCCAGCGCCGATCTGCCCGCCGCCCGCACCACCACGAGTTCGGACGACCGAGCCAGCCGAACGAATAGTGCTACCGCCGCCAGGATAACGATCAGCGGCAGGATTTCGTAATTCGCCTTGGGCAGTTTCAGCAGCACGATTTCCAGCACGTCGCCAAAAGCCAGATCCGGAAAATCCTGCAGTTCATCCACCAGGTCGATCAGGCCCAGCAGCACGACAAAGACGAAGAAGATGCTCAGGAAGGTCCACAGGAACCGGCGGGCAAAGTAGAAGTGCAGGATCATGCGGCGTCTCCGCCGGCCGGGCGGCGCCTGAGGAATCGGGAAAATCCCGGATTGGCGGCGACATAAAGCAGGATAAGGGTCAGCAGGCCGCCGGTTGCCACCGGTAGATACAGCAGCGGCCACAGCGCGGCATTGGACAGAACCGGGCCCGACACCACCCCCTCGATCACCTTTATCCCGACCAGCAGGAAAAAGGCCGCGATGATCTGCCGCCAGACACCGAACCGGCTGAAATTGCCCAATAGCAGACAGGCAAAACCCACCGTGGCCGCGACGATGCACATCAACGCCTGCGCAAAACGGTTATGGGCTTCGTAGGCGACCTCACCCAGCCGGATGCCCGCGCCCGCGGCGACCTCGTCGGGCCGGTACAGAAGGTCAGACGTTCTGGCAAAGCTGACATCGTTCAGGCTGATCGCATCGCGCGACACGAGCGAGCTGATGTCATAGGAGAAGTCATCGAAATGCGTGGTGAACAGCCGGTTGTCCTGGCGGTTCATGTTCTGGGCCAAGCCCTTGACCATGACCAGCTTGGTGCCGCCGCCCTCCTGCACCAGATAGGCTGTGGACGAGGTATAGGCCACCGGGTTCGCCCGGTCGCGCCGATCCGAGAGAAAGACGTTCTGCAACTCGCCAACCGGGGTGATGTGGCGGATATAGAAGGTGATGCCCGGGGCCGGATGCAGGAACTCCCCGGCGGTCAGCAGTTTGGCGGTGATGTTCTGGCTGATCTCGGCGCGGCGCTGTTTCAGCTGCGACAGGCTGGCCGGGATCAGGAAATGCGTCAGGATCGACATCATCACAGCAATGATGACGCCATAGACCATTACCGGGCGCACCAGCCGATAGGGCGAATATCCCGTGGCCTGCATCACCGTCAGCTCGCTTTCAGTGCTCAGCCGGTTGGTGACATAGACCGCGCCGGCAAAGGCCGCGATCGGCAGGACGATTCCGATCACCCCGGGCAGGGTCAGTGCGGTGAATTCAAGGAACACCCAGGCAGGCTGCCCGTCGGCGATCAGGCGGTCGAACATGCGCACCGCCTTGTTGATCCAGAAGATCGCCACCAGCACAAGCGCGAAGAATCCGAAAAGCACCATGAATTGCGACAGCATATATCTGTCGAATCTGGTCACACGTATCCCCCATCAACTGCCTTATCGGGCGGAGACTAACGGAATTGATCGTCCGGGAAAACTGCTATCTGGCAATGTCGGCAATGGCACGCTAGGACTGGGGCAACAGCAGATAGGAGCAGACGCATGACCAGTCCGGTTTCGGTGGAATTTCAGGAAACGAACATTGAACAGATCGCCGGCGCGACGGGTCGTGTGGCTGTGATTGTCACCCCGGACGGCAAGCTGGATGCTGGCGCGCGCCGCGTCAACAAGCTGACCAAGGGCGCGCTGGGCAGGCTGGTCGACAGCGAGACCTGGGAGAAAAAGAAACCAGGCGATCTTGTCACCATCGCCTGGCCCACCGGCATGGCCGCCGACGCGCTGGACGTGATCTGCCTGCCGCGCGCCGCCAAGCAGGACGAACTGCGCAAGGCCGGTGTCGCGCTGGGCAAGGCCAAGGGTAAATCCGCATTGCTGGTACTTGCCGGTCAGGTGCGCCGGCCAGTAGACCTGATGCTGGGCATCGTGCTGCGCGCCTATGAATTCACTGCCCACAAAACCGCCGAAGACAAGGATGCAGGCGCGCTCAGCATGATGGTCGCCAAACCCGATGAGGCCAAGGACGAGGCCGCCGCCGCGTTGGCCGTGGCCGAGGGCGTTTTCTTTACCCGCGATCTTGTCAGCGAACCTGCCAACCACCTGACCACGACCGAATTCGCCGACCGGATCGCGGCGATGAAGGATCTTGGCCTCAAGATCACCGTTCTGGACGAAGACGAGATGGGCAAACTGGGCATGAACCTGCTGCTTTCGGTCGGGCATGGCAGCATCACCCCCTCCAAGGTCGCGATCATGGAATGGAACGGCGGCAAGAAGGGCGACGCACCGCTGGCGCTGGTCGGCAAGGGCGTCGTCTTTGACACGGGCGGGATCAGCCTGAAGCCCGCGGCCGGCATGGAGGACATGACCATGGACATGGGCGGTGCGGGCGTCGTGGCGGGCGTCATGCGCACGCTGGCGCTGCGCAAGGCCAAGGCGAATATCGTCGGTCTGGTCGGGCTAGTCGAGAACATGCCCTCGGACCGCGCCACGCGCCCCGGTGATGTCGTCACCTCGATGAAGGGCGACACGGTCGAGATCATCAACACCGATGCCGAAGGGCGTCTGGTGTTGGCCGATCTGCTTTGGTACGCGCAGGAAAAATACGGCCCCGCCGGCATGATCAATCTGGCCACCCTGACCGGCGCGATCATCGTCGGCCTGGGTCATGAGAACGCGGGCGTCTTTTCGAATGACGACACGATTGCAAGGAATTTCCTCAAATCCGCCGAGGCCGAGGGCGAAGGCGCCTGGCGGATGCCGATGGGCAAGGCCTATGATGACCTGCTGAAGAGCCAGATCGCAGACATGAAAAACGTCGGCGGCAGACCGGCGGGTTCGATCACCGCGGCGCAGTTCCTCAAGCGGTTCGTCAAGGAGGATTGCCCGTGGATTCACCTGGACATCGCCGGGGTGGCCTCGGTGAAATCCGAAACCACCTATGCCCCCAAGGGAGCGACCGGTTGGGGGGTCATGGCGCTGAACCGGCTGGTGGCGGACACCTACGAGGGCGATTGATTTGGGCGCCGCCTATTTCTATCACCTGACGCGCGGCCCGGTCGAGGCCACGTTGCCCATGCTGCTGGGCAAGGCGATGGAGGCGGGCTGGCGCGTGGCGGTGCGCGGGCGTGATGCGGCGCGGATGGATTGGCTGGACGAGAAGTTGTGGCTTGGACCCGAAGAGGGCTTTCTGCCGCATGGCCGGGCCGGCAAACCGCACGAGGCGGACCAACCCGTGCTGCTGACCACTTCTGCAGACATGCCCAACGGTGCCACTTGCCTGATGAGCGTGGATGGCGCCGACATCACCGCCGAAGAGGTTGCAAGCATGGAGCGTGTCTGCGTTCTTTTTGACGGCAATGATCCGGCCGCGCTTGATGTCGCGCGCGGCCAGTGGAAGGCGCTGACCGATGCGGGCTGCGCGGCGCAATACTGGTCCGAAGCAAGCGGCCGCTGGGAAAAGAAAGCCGAGAAATAGCGCACAGCACGCCCGCGGCGTTCTGATACATTTACTTACCCGATTGAAACAAACTCGGCTCGTTGGCGACGTCCGACTGAAACATGGCACCGCCATATCTCCTGTACAGAAACCAACCCAGGAAACCCTGATTCTGAAGGAGATCAAGATCATGAAAACCCTCGTACTTGCACTGACCCTGTCGCTGTCCGCATCCATGTCGATGGCCTTTGGCTCGTTCATCAGTTCAACCACGCCGACCCTGAACTTTCCCAAGGACAAATCTACCGCGGAAACCGTCACCAAAGAAAAGACGATGGTCGCAAACTGATCCCGCCGCCCTTTGACTTTGCCGTGCTACGCGGCATGACCCCCGGTAAGCATTTGTTCTACGGGCAAAAAATACCTCACGTCATTCCCGGTGACAGCTGACGACAAGCCGCCCCCATCGCGGAGGAAACAGCTGTCACCGGGCCCATGCGGGGCCTTGGCAACCTGTCGCAGGATGGTGCCGTGGCATCGCAAAACGCGCCGCCGCCAGAGATACCTCGGTGGCGCATAGCGGCTATGATTTGCCTTTCGCGCGAGAATGAACATCTTTGCAGCCGTGGGAGGAACCACTTTGACTCAGAAACGAGAAAAGATCATGGCTCACGAACCCAAAATCGGCGCGACCCCGACACAACGAGATATCGAGCGCGCCATCGCGGTGGCCCATCAGATGCGGGCCGACCATATGGCGAAGATGCTGCGCGCAGTTGCAAATTCGGTGACAGGCCTGTTCCGGCGTCACCGGGTGGCGGCGGACGCCACGTCCTGATTGCGTGATATCGCCCGGATAACCGCAACTACCGGCCCTCGAAACACCTCGACTGATCGACGTTTCGGGGGCCTGTATACCCAAGGGCCTTCAAGCGTCACGGATGGACCGGATGTGCAATCCGGGGATTATTGGCATCAGTGATTGAGCCGGTCTGCAAAAATCCTTGATTACCCGGAGATTTGGCGCAAACTGGCGCCATGAGCTTTCAGTCCCTTACCCCGTTTCCGGGGCCGCAAGGAACCAGACAGGTTGCCTTTCACCGTAGCGAACTCTCCGTCATTCTTTCCCTTTACGGCCGCATGGTCGCGGCAGGGGAATGGCGCGACTACGGGATCTCCTGTCTTCGGGATGTGGCGGTTTTCTCGGTTTTCCGACGTACCGCCGAAACCCCGCTCTACCGGATCGAAAAGCGGCCGAAACTGCGGCTGAGGCAGGGCGAATACGCCATTATCGGTCCCGAAGGTCAGGTTCTCAAACGCGGCTCTGACCTGAAGACCGTGCTCAGGGTACTGGAACGCAAGCTGATCCGCGCCGTGAAATGAACCTGTGCGCCGCCGCGCTGTGCCTGTCCATTGCACCGGTGATGGTGAGCGCCGCGGACCGCTGTGCCGAATTGCGCAAGCTCTTGGCGTCTGCCGAGGCCCGGTTTCCCGATACCGCTCCTGCTGAAATTCTTACGACTGCAGACAAGTGCACGATCGCGGATGATGAGCGCGGCGGGAAAACCTATCTGTGCCTCTGGCAATACTCCTATCGTGATGCGGCGGCCGGTGCTGCCTTCCGGGCGTTGAGCGACGACATCCGGACCTGTCTTGACGAAATCGCCATTCTGCCCGCCGACACTGCGGTCAACCACCCAGACAGCTATCTTCTCCACCGCTTCCGGCGTGGGAATATGGTGATATCCGTATCTCTCAAGGACAAGGCGGCCTTGGGGCAGAGCCTTGTTTTCCTGCGCATCGACCGCGAGTGATCAGCGCATCGCCCGCACCAAGTTGAGCGTTGCCGGAACCCGAATGCCAGCGCCCGTGTCAAACCGGGTCATGGCCTTTGTGACCCGGGTCTCGATTTTTGCGGCGTCGTCGGCTGTACCGCCCAGATCCTTGATGATCCGCGACGCCGGCCCTACCTGCGTGGCAAAGGCCGCCACATCTGAAACTCCGCCCCGGGGTGTCAACTCCACGCTCACGTCCGGGATATCGACATCCCGCCACCCCGCGTCGCGCAGGATGCCTGCCACGTAATCCTTGTCGGAGAACGCCATCGGCCCCGGTGCGCGCGGGTCGACCGGTGGCGGGGTGCCTAACACATCTACCGCAGCCTGCCGCGGCAAGGCGAACCACGGGTTGTCCGCCAACGCCCCCCAGGCCAGAAAGACCATTCGGCCGCCCGGCCTGACCGCCCGGGCGATATTGCGAAAGGCGGCGACCGGATCGTCGAAAAACATCACCCCAAAGCGCGAGATGACCGTGTCGAAAGCCGTCTCGCCCAGGGGAAAGGTCTGCGCGTCACCTTCAAGATAGGTGACGTTCTCCAGCCCGGCCGCATCTGTCCGCTCGCGCGCGAGTGCCAGCATGATGTCCGAGATATCGGCGCCGGTCACGTGCCCATCGGGCGCAACCAGCCGCGCCGCTGCCATGGTGCTGGCGCCGGTGCCGCAGCCAATATCCAGTATTCGGGTGCCGGGTTTCAGCGCTGATTCTGTCAGCAGGCGGTCCAGCACCGGCTGCATCAGCGTATCCAGCATGTCCTGGAAATCCACCCATTGCTGGGCCGATCGCCAGTATTCGGCCTGATCTGTTCCGCGGCTGTCAGGCATCTGTCAGGCCCCGGCCCGGGCTGCCATCACACACAGGATCTCGTACATGATCGACACCCCCAGAAAGGCAGTGCCGCCGGAAGTGTCGAAGGGCGGGGACACTTCGACCATGTCGGCGCCGACGATGTCCAGCCCCGCCAATTCGCGACAGACCTGAAGCGCCTGATAGCTGTTGGGGCCACCCACCTCGGGCGTGCCGGTGCCCGGCGCGAAGGTTGGATCAACGAAATCAATGTCGTAACTGACATAGGTCTTGCCACTGCCCGCGATTTCGCGCGCCTCGGCCATCACGTCCTCGACCCCGCGGGCGTGGAACTCTTCGATCAGGATCAGGCGGATGCCGTTGGCGGCGGCGAAATCGCGATCCTCGGTATCGTACATGGTGCCGCGCAGCCCGATCTGGACCACGCGTTTCGGGTCCAGCAACCCCTCTTCCACCGCGCGGCGGAACGGGGTGCCGTGGGTGTACATCGTACCGCCGAAATAGGAATGAAAAAGGTCCGTGTGGCTGTCGAAATGCACCATGCCCATGGGCCCGTGCACCTTGGCCAGCGACCGCAGCACCGGCAAGGAGGTCAGGTGATCCCCTCCTGCTGTCAGCGGCACGATACTGGCCGCCATCACCTGATCGTAGAACGCTGTGATCCGCTCCATGCTGTCCAGAATATCGGCGGGGTTCGGGCCGACATCGCCCAGATCGGCGCAATTTGCAGCCTCGAACGGGCGCACGCCGCTGACCGCGTGCTGTGCGCGCATCATCGTCGAGGCATCGCGCAGCTGCCGCGGCCCGTGGCGGGGGCCGGGCCGGTTTGTGGTGCCGCTGTCCCACGGCACGCCGATCAGCCCGATCTGCACATCGCCAAAGCGGTCATGCCCCTGCGGCACATGCGGCAGGCGCATGAAGGTCGGCACGCCGGCAAAACGCGGCAGGTCGAACCCCGACACGGGGTGGAAAAACGGGTCGCTCATGTCAGTCCTCCCAGACGTTTGCGCGCTATCACCGGGCCGTCGCCCTGCGTTTCGATACGTGCGATGGCCGCCTGCATCGGCTCGAACGCCACGGCCATGTGATGGGCATTGGCGTGCAGGATCGTGTCCGCGTCTGCAACCCAGGCCACGTGTCCCTTCCAGAACAGCAGATCGCCCCGCCTCAGCGGATCCTCCCCGTCCAGAGGCTCACCCAGTTCCGCCGCCTGCATGTCACTGTCGCCGGGGCAGGGGATGCCACAGGCAAGACACCCGGCCTGCACCAGCCCCGAACAGTCGATGCCGAACGCGGAATTGCCGCCCCAGAGATAGGGTGTGCCAAGGAAACGTTCCGCCACGGCAACAGGATCTTGTTCAGGCTCGTTCACAGGTCGCAGATGATCGGAAATGACGTATTTGCCGTCATCGGTCCGGACAAGACGCCCTTCCTGGCCCTCTACTGTCAGATGGCTTCCGCAGGAGATCGCAACGGGATCAGGGCTCTTGATGTCTGGCGCCTCAAACAGGAAAGTCGCTCGACTGCGCACCACGTGCGTCGGCTCGACCCAGGTGGCCAGCGACGGGGCAAACAACCCGACATATCCGGTGTTCTCGGCCCGGCCAAACGCCTTCATGTTGGCGATCTCCAGAACCCGTACCGGCTCTCCCAGGAGCGCTTGCCGCATCAAACCGCCGGTGGTTTCTTTGTAGATATTGACCACCGGTTCTGAGACGCGCTTCAATTCGCCATCAGTGAACCGCAACGCGTCCACTTGACCTTTGAGCGAGCTGTGCGCGATTGATTTTCTTGCAAATAATGTCCGGGGGTCGTTCATCGTCGCAGCACCTCCGGCAATGCTTCCAATATTGCCCGCGCCCCCATGCCGACGCCGCCCTTGGGGCGGGCCGGGGCGGCGGTCGGGTTCCAGCCATAGATGTCGAAATGGGTATAGGGCACCTTGTCCGCGAAGCGGCGCAGGAACAAGGCGGCGGTGATCGATCCTGCAAACCCGCCCTTGGGCGCATTGTCCAGATCGGCGATGCCGGGTTCGATCATTGCCTCGTAGGGCGTGTGGAACGGCATCCGCCAGACCGGATCGGCCACCTTGGCCGCCGCCCCATCCAGCGCCGCCGCCATCGCATCGTCGTCGGTGTAATAGGGCGCCAGATCCGGCCCCACCGCAACCCGCGCCGCGCCGGTCAGCGTCGCCATCGAGATCATCAGGTCCGGCGCGGCTTCGGCGCCAAGCGACAGCGCGTCGGCCAGCACCAGCCGTCCTTCGGCATCGGTATTGTTGATCTCGACCGTCTTGCCATTGCGCGCGGTCAGGATGTCACCGGGCCGGAAGGCATTGCCGCCGACCGCGTTTTCCACCGCCGGGATCAGCACCCTGAGGCGCAGCTTGAGCCCCAGCCCCATGATCATATGCGCCAGGCCCAGCACCGTCGCCGCCCCGCCCATATCCTTTTTCATCAGCCCCATGCTGGAGCCCGGTTTCAGGTTCAGCCCGCCAGTATCGAAACAGACCCCTTTTCCGACCAGCGTCAGCGCCGGGCCGTCCGCACCCCAGGCCATGTCGATCAGGCGCGGTGCCTGCGCGGCGGCGCGACCGACAGCGTGTATCATCGGGAAATTCTGCTCCAGCAGCGCCGCACCGGTGATGACGTTGATTTCGGCGCCATGCTGTCCGGCCAGATCGCGACAGGCCGCTTCAAGCTGATCCGGTCCCATATCTGCCGCCGGGGTATTGATCAGGTCGCGTGTCAGCGCCTCGCCCGCGGCGATAATTTCAAGCCGCGCGGCCTCTACCCCTTCTGGCGCAACCAGCCGGGCGCTGGCCGGTTTCTGATCCTTGTAACGGTCGAACGCATAGGCCGACAGCAACCAGCCAAGCGCCTCTTCGTCCAACCGGTCCGGGGCAGGCCCTTCCAGCCGATAGGTGCCCTCGGGCAGGGCCTGCGCGACACCTGCCAGGTGAAAGCGACCGCGCGCCCGCGCCGCGCCGTCACCATAACCGGCAAGCGCCATCGCGATCCCGCCATCCCGGTCCGGGACAAGCAGTGTTGACCCAAGCGCGCCGGTAAATCCCGCGGCCCCGACCCAGGCGGCAACCGGGGCCGATTGCGAGCCCAGCCAGCCCTTCAGCATGTCCGCCTCAATCACGTGCAGCGGAATTGCGTCCGTGTTGTCAGGTGCAAATTGCAGGGGCATCGTGCGGGCCTTCTTGCCGGGTCAGATCTGATCCCAGCCTATCGGTCTGCGCGCCGCCTGCAAGTGGTCAAATCGACAGGTCCTGAAGATCCCAGATCTGGGTCAGCGACCGCTCACCGATCCGCAGCAGCCGTGCCATCGTCGCCGCCAGTGCGGTCTTGTCGCCCGCGTCAATGCAGGTCGTCACATCCAGAGCGACCCGGGCCAATAGCGACATGCCGATCTGCTCGGCGATGGCGACCAGGCTGCGCGCGCTCTTGCGCATGTCGTGATGGCGCATTTCGCGAAAGCACCGCTCGGTATGCGACAGGCGCGCGGCCAGTTCTTCCAGTGCGCGGCAAACGACGTCCTCGGCGCCGGATTCACCCAACTGGTGATAGAGCTCCTCAAGCCGGTCGGGATTGACCCTGACCGTCTCGTCTTGTCTCAGCATAGTTACCTGTTCCACAGTCTCACCTTACGTTTCACCGCCCCAAAGCTGCCTGACTCTGCCGCGAATGGGGTTCCCAAAACGTTGAAGGGCTGCGTAATTCTCTCTCGAATTCTTCTAGAATTTCTACTAACTAGCGCAGAAGTGATTTGCCGAAGCGGGGAATAACAGATGGAACACGCACGACCGTTGCCCAATTACCTTGTCCAGCGTTACCACGGCTGGAAGGCGACAACCTATGCCGAGAACCAGGCCTGGTACCGCCGCCTTGCCGAGGGTCAGCATCCCCGCGCTATGGTGATCTCCTGTTGTGACAGCCGGGTGCATGTCACATCGGTATTCGGCGCCGATCAGGGTGAATTCTTCCTGCATCGCAACATTGCCAACCTTGTGCCGCCCTACGAGACCGATGGCGCACAGCACGGCACCTCGGCGGCGGTGGAATATGCGGTGACGGCACTCAAGGTGGCGCATCTGATCGTGCTCGGGCATTCAAACTGCGGCGGCGTCAAGGGCTGTCACGACATGTGCTCGGGCGCCGCCCCCGAGCTGGAACAGAAGTCTTCCTTTGTCGGCCGCTGGATGGATATCCTGCGCCCCGGTTACGAGCGCGTCAAGGATATCAAGGATCCGGCCGAACGTACCGCCGCGCTGGAGAAAGAGGCGGTTCTGGTGTCACTGGAAAACCTGATGACCTTCCCGTTCGTCAAATCCGCGGTCGAAAGCGGCCACCTGACCCTTCACGGGCTGTGGCACGACATCGGCGAAGGTGGAATCGAACAGTTCAGCCGCGAAACCAACAGGTTCGTGCCGATCTGAGGCACGGACGGCGCCGGACAGGCACACGATGCCAGGATCAGAACCGGCCGGCGTCGATCCGCAATTGCCGGGCCCGCGCCAGGATCGCGTCCTCGACCGCGCGTTGCGTGGCGTTGCTGACCGGGCCGCGTTGCGTTTGCAGGGCCACCTTGAGCGACCGCGCATCAAGTGCCGGATCGCTGATCAGGACGGTCGCGCGATAGGCCTGCCCGCCGCCCGGCGGACGCCCGTACCCTGTTGAGATCACACCGGTAAACGGATCGGCGGTCTGCACCGGAAGAAAGCTGAGAACATCCAGCGAAGCGGTCCACAGGAATCGGTTTACCTTGACTTCTGCCTTGCTGCCACTGAACGCATCGAACAGCGACGTTCCGTTGCCGACACGTTCCGGCCCCTTTGCCTCGCGCCCGGATTTGACCCGGGGGTCCGGTGCGGTCGTGTTCCCGAAGGTATCTCTCAGGCTGCCGCAGGACGCGACCATCAGGGCACAGGTCAGAGCCAGGCCAATTTTCTGCATACGCAAGTGGATCATCTTACCATCCGGAACTGTTTCCCTAACCCTACTATCCAACGCGGGACAGTGGGGCAAGGTGTTTGCTGCACCGCGCGCGATCCGGGCGCAATGCCTGCACACTGCAAAGACAGTTTGCATCCCCGGCGGTTGCCGGTCTATCCCTGTATCAGCCCGTTCGTCGCCAAAGCCGGAGCCCCAGTTTGAGCCTTCCCGACATCACAGCGCGTATCCGCAAAGCCGAAAAAGAGGCCGGTCGAGAACCGGGCAGCGTGACCTTGATCGCCGTGTCCAAGGTGCAGCCGGATGAGCGTGTTCGCGCGGTTCTGGACGCAGGCCACCGTTGCTTCGGCGAAAACAGGGTGCAGGAGGCGGCAGGGAAATGGCCGGCGTTTCGCGAAGACTACGACGGGATAGAGCTGCATCTGATCGGACCGCTGCAGACCAACAAGGCCCGGCAGGCATTCGAACTGTTTCAGACCATCCATTCCGTGGACCGTCCGAAACTGGCCCGGACCATCGCGAGGCTTGCCGATGAAACCGGCCATTGCCCGGATGTCTTCTTGCAGGTCAATACCGGCGAAGAAGAACAGAAGGCGGGTGTAATGCCGGCCGAGGCCGACGCGTTCGTGGCCGAGTGCCGGACCCTTGGGCTGCCGGTTCAGGGTCTGATGTGCATCCCCCCGATCGACGAAGAACCCAGCCTGCATTTTGCACTTCTGGCCAAGATCGCCGAACGCAACGGGCTGAGCGGTCTGTCAATGGGCATGAGCAGTGACTTCGAAAGCGCCATCGCCCTTGGTGCGACCCATATCCGGGTCGGCAGCGCCATCTTCGGCGCGCGGGATTACGGCGGCAAGTAAATTGGCGGCTGCGAGCCCCACCTGGCAACTGCGGCATCGCGGATGATCGGCCAGCGCCACATTTACATCCGACATGCCTGGAAACGATGACCACACGTCGTTCCGTGCGTTGGGTAACTCAGGGCATCAATGAATTCTATTCCGAGATGAAGCGGCTTTGCATCTCAACCTCCTGCTGGCGCATCAACGCCCATGCCGTTTCCATGTGATCGGACATGATGGCACGGGCCTGATCGGCGTCGCCGTCCCGGAGCGCTACCACAAGCCTCTGCTGGTGGTCCCGGCCCTGTTTCCAGAGCTCGATATTGGGCGGTGAATAGAGGCGTCGATAGACGGTCAGATCGGTCAGAAGGTTGACCATGAAGTCGATGACGAACCCGAGCAGCGGATTCTTCGCCTGTTCCGCAAGGATGGCATGGAACCGAAGCGATGCCACATGCTGTTCGCGCTCTTCGTCAAGCGTCGAAGCCGGTTCGGAATATTCCGCGATGTTTTCGTCCAGCAACTGCAGCACATCCTCGGGCAGCTTGCCCGCCAGCCCTGCCGCCAGTTCGGGTTCAAGGGTCAGGCGCAGCTGGTAGATGTCACCGATGGTCAGATCCTTGAAATAGAAATAATTTCCCAGCAGCGCCTTGGCGCGCTGGCGACTGACCTCGTGCACGAAACTGCCGCCGCCAGGGCCGGTGCGGGTCTTGATCAGGCCCTGTGCCTCAAGCACCCGCATCGCCTCTCGGATCGTGCCCTTGGCCATGCCGAACCGCTCGATCAGTTCGGCCTCGCCGGGCAGGCGGTCGCCGGCCTGCAAGCCGCGCTCGACAACCCAATCCTTGATCGCCTCGGCGACCTGAACCGGCCGGCTGAGCTTGACCTCAGTCTTCGAGCGGGTGGTGGCAGGCGGCAAGCTGGTCTTCTCCCATATGCTTCAGCGTCGGCACTTCCGTGCGGCACAAATCGGTGGCGCGCGGGCAGCGTCCGGCAAAGGCACAGCCCGGCGGCGGGTTCAGCGGATCGGGCAGTTCGGACCCTTTCTGCTCGGGCGCGGTAAGCGGCCTCCCGACCACCGGCGCACTGTTGGCCAGAAGATTTGTATAGGGATGCCGGGGCTTTGCAAAGATGCTCTCGGCCTTGCCGATTTCCACGACCGCGCCGAAATAGAGCACGATGATGCGGTCGCTGACCGCCTCGACCACCGCCAGATCATGCGTGATGAAAAGGTAAGTCAGGCCGAACCGGGTCTTGAGCTCGGCCAACAGGTTAAGCACCTGTGCCTGTACCGACACATCCAGCGCCGAGACCGGTTCATCCAGAATGATGATGCGCGGGCTGGCGGCCAGCGCCCTGGCGATGCCGATGCGCTGTGCCTGGCCTCCGGAAAACTCGTGCGGGTAGCGGTCGAGGAACTCCTCGCGCAGGTTGACCGACGCGAATATCTCGGCAATGCGCTCATCGCGCGCGGGCCTGGACAGGTTGTGCAGCCGCTTCAGCGGGGCTTCCATGATCTGCCGGATGGTCTTGCGCGGGTTCAGGCTGCTTTGCGGATCCTGAAACACGTACTGGATCAGCTTGCCGAACTCCGCCGGGTCGGCATTGTCGAGCGCGCGGCCTCCGATCTCGATCGTGCCCTCGGTCGGTTCCAGTAATCCGACCAGCATGCGCGCCAGCGTTGATTTGCCGCAGCCGGATTCGCCGACAACGCCCAGTGTTTCTCCGGTCGGCACCTCGAAACTCATGGGCCGGACGGCGCGTACTCCGGGCGGCGCCGGCCCGAAAAGCGGCTTTTTCAGCGGAAAGGTCTTGGCGAGGTTGTCGACCTTGAGCGCAGACATCAGACGGCCTCCTCGGGATAGAGACAGCGCACCGCGCGCGGCGCGGCGCCTTTCAACGCAACCTCGTCTGTCCGGCAGGCTGCCTGCGCCTTGTCGCAGCGCGGGGCAAAGGCACAACCCGGTGGCAGATCATCGACCACCGGAGGCAGGCCTGGAATGGCGGCCAGTTCCCGCCGCCCGCCGCCCAGCTCGGGTACGCAGGCGATCAGGCGCTTGGTATAAGGGTGGGCCGGGGCGTCGAGCACCGCCTGCGTCGGTCCTTCTTCGACGATCCGGCCCGCATACATCACCGCCACCCGGTCACACAACTGGGCCACCACGCCGAAATCATGGGTGATGAAGATGATCGCCAAGCCGCGGTCGCGGCGCAGGTCGTCGAGCAGCGACAGGATCTGTGCCTGCACAGTCACGTCGAGCGCCGTGGTGGGTTCGTCCGCGATGATCACGTCCGGTTCGTTCGCCAGCGCCATGGCGATGCCGACGCGCTGGCGCATGCCGCCGGACATCTCGTGCGGGAAATTATCGACGCGGCTTTCAGCGTTTGGGATACGGACATCCTTCAGAAGCTGAACCGCACGTGCGTGCGCCTCGGCGTTCGAGACCCTGTGATGCGACTGGATCGCCTCGGCAAGCTGCCGCCCGATACGGTAGAGCGGGTGCAGGGTGGAAAGCGGATCCTGAAAGATATAGGCCACCCGGTCGCCGCGTTTGCGGCGCAGCGTCTCGTAGCGCGCGCCGATCAGGTCCTCGCCCTGGAACTGGACCGCGCCGCCGGTGATGACGCCGGGGGGCGAGGCGACCAGCCCCATGACGCTGAGTGCGGTCACCGATTTGCCCGAGCCTGACTCGCCGATCACGCCGAGGCATTCGCCCGGTTTCACGGCGAGCGACACGCCACCCACCGCGCGGTAGATGCGTTTGCCTACGTGGAACTGGGTTTCGAGGTTCTGGATCGCCAGCAGATCATCGGTGGCAGCGGGAATGTCGCCCTTGCGGTCGACCAGCGTGGTGGGCAGCGGGCGGCTGAGCGCACCCGAGCGTAGGCGCGGGTCGAGCGCATCGCGCACCCCGTCACCCAGCAGGTTGATCGACATGACGATGAGGAAGATCATGATCCCCGGAACGACCGAGGTATGCGGGTGCGAGATCAGCGCCGAGCGCGCCTCGCCCAGCATCGAGCCCAGATCGGCCTGCGGGGGCTGAGAGCCAAGGCCGAGAAAGCTGAGCCCGGCGGTTTCAAGGATCATCCAGCCGACGGTCGTGGACATGGCGATGATGATGACCGGCAGGACATTGGGCAGAAGCTCGGTCAGGATGATCCGCGTATGGCCCATGCCCGCCAGCCGGGCCGCGTCGATGAATTCGCGTCCTGCAAGGCCCACGGTGATGCCGCGGATGTTGCGCGCGAAGAAGGGCACGTTGACGGCGGCCACTGCGATCAGTGCGTTCAACAGGCCGGGGCCAAGTGCGGCGACGATGGCCAGCGCCAGCAGGATATACGGAAACGCCATCAGCATGTCGACGCCGCGCATGATCACGTTGTCGATGCGCCCGCCGAAATAGCCGGCGATAATGCCGATGGCCGAGCCGATGGTGGCGGCGATCAGCGCCGCGGCGACCCCCACGGCCAGCGACAGGCGGGTGCCGTGCAGCAGGCGGCTGAGAAGGTCGCGGCCCAGATGGTCGGTGCCCAGCAGATGCCCTTCGCTGAATGGCTTCTGGAACCGGTCCGCCGTGGCGGTCGTGTCGGGGTTCTGCAACGGCAAGAGCGGCGTGATCAGCACGAGGATCAGGATCACGGCCAGCACGACCGCGCCCATCGCCGCCAGCCGGTTCCGGAACAGCAGTTTCAGAAAGGCGCTCATGTCTTGATCCTCGGGTCAAGCAGGCTTTGTGCGACATCGACGGCGATGTTGAACAGCACGTAGCAGGCGGCAACGAACACAACCCCGCCCTGAACCAGCAGCAGGTCACGCTTGAGAATGGCATCAACCAGCATCCGGCCCACGCCGGGCCATTGGAACACGATCTCGATATAGACCGCGCCCGAGAGCACAAACCCCGCCTGGATGCCGAGAATGGGAATGATCGAAACCATCGCGGCGCGCAGGGCATGGCCCATGATCACGCGCCGTTCCGGTACACCCTTGGCGCGGGCCGTGCGGATGAAATCCTGCCGCAGCACTTCGAGCATGGCCGAGCGCGAGAGCCTTGCGATGACACCCGTCGCGACGGCGGCCAGTGCCAGCGCGGGCATGATCAGGTGGTTGATCAGGTCCGGCAGATCACCGCCGCCATAGATCGCGAACATGCCCGAAACCGGTAGCCATTTGAGGTTCACGGCAAACAGGAGGATCATCATCATACCAAGGAAGAAAGACGGCACCGAGATGCCGATCAGCACGATGAAGGTGATGGCCTTGTCGGCCAGCCCGTACTGCCGCGCGGCCGAGACGACGCCCGCGAGGATGCCCAGTATCGAACAGAGCACAAAGGCCGTACCGGCCAGGACGAGCGTGGCACTGAACCTTTCCAGCACCTCGTCGATGACCGGCCGGTTGAGCGAAAAGGATCGGCCGAAATCGCCGGTCAACATGTTGGAAAGCCAGATGAAGTAACGCTGCACCATCGGCTTGTCCAGGCCCAGGTCGCGGTTCAGCTTTGCCACGTTTTCCGGCGTTGCATACGAGCCCAGGATCGCGGTCGCCGGATCGCCGGGAATAAGCGACATGATCAGGAACACGATGATGGTGATCCCCAGCAGAACCGGGATGGCCGAGATCAGCCGTTTCAGGATATAGCCGCCCATCGTGCCCTCTTCGAGTTTGCCCCGGGCCGGCGTTCGAACCGGCCAGGGGCCTCTTGCCTCAGTTTTTCACGACACCCTGCAGATGCAACAGGAACGAGGGTTCAAGTCCGAAGTTTTCCACCCGGTCGCTTGTCACCGCGTTCTGTTTCCAGTTTGCGACGAAGACCCAGGGCGCGTCTTCCTGAACGATGGCCTGCATCTCGCGGTATAGTTTCGCGCGTTCGTCCTGATCGGTGGCCGTGCGGGCGGCTTCGAGCAGCTCATCGACCTTGTCATTGGCATAATAGCCTGAATTGAAGCCGCCCTGATCGGGCCAGGCCTGCGAGCGCAGCGCCAAATAGGGCAACGTATCGGGGTCGTTGGTCATCCAGGCCATTTCGGCCATGTCAGCCTTGCCTTCCAGTCCGGGGTTCACCTCACCCAGGAAGGTGTTCCACTCATAGGTTTCGATCTTGACGTCAAAGCCCACAGCCTCGAGATCGGCCTGAATGGCAGTGCCCATCGGCACCGGATCAAGCATGCCCGAGCCGCCTTCGGTCACGTAGAAAGTCAGCTCCGCACCTTCGGCACCGGCCTCAGCAATCAGCGCCTTGGCCTTTTCCGGGTCATAGGGGTAGGGATCCAGCGTCTTGTTATAGGCCCAGGCAAAAGCGGGCGGGGTCGGACCCGCCGCGACGGTGGCGGTGCCTTCAAGCACATCGTTCACGATCGCTTCCTTGTTGATCGCGTAATTGGCGGCCTGGCGCACCTTCTTGTCGGCAAAGGGGCCTTCCTTGGCGTTCAGGATCAGGAACCAGACATGTGGCCCCGCTTGTTCGGCAACCGAAAAACCATCCCCCTCGAACTGGCCCAGCGATGTCGGCGGCACCTCGACCATCAGGTCGATACCGCCGGCCAGCATCTCGGCCACGCGGGTGTTGGCATCGGTGATCGGGCGGAATACCACCGCTTCGGTGCCGGCGGGATCGCCCCAGTAATCGCCATTGCGTTCAACGACCACGGCCTCGTTCGAACGCCATTCGGCAAACTTGAACGGGCCGGTGCCCACCGGATTGCGGCCGAAATCCTTGCCATTGGCCTCGACCGCGGCGGGCGAGACAATCAGGCCGGTCGGATAGGCGAGGTTCGACAGAAACGGCGCATAGGGCGCGTTGAGGGTGAATTGCACCGTCCTGTCATCGATGACATCGGTTGCTTTCACCGCGCCGAAGAAGAATGACAGAGGGAACGGGCCGGTATCGTGATAGGGGTGGTTCTCATCCAGCATCCGGTCGAAATTGAACTTCACCGCCTCAGCGTTGAATGGCGTCCCGTCGTGGAAGCTCACGCCCTCGCGCAGGGTGAAGGTATATACCGTGCCGTCGTCGCTGATCGACCAATCGGTGGCAAGCGAGGGTTCGACCTCGAGCGTGCCGGATTTGTAGCGGGTCAACCCTTCGTAAATATTCACCAAAATCCGGAAATCGTTCACCGCGGTCACGGCAGCGGGATCGAGTGATTTCGGTTCGGCGATCTGGCCGACGATCAGCACGCCGGGCGGGGTCTGCGCGGACGCCGGGCCGGCGATGCCGGCAACGGTGACGGCCGTTCCGGCAACAGCAGCCAAGAGGCCCCTGCGGGTCCAGGTTAGTAACGTCATCTCTTGTTCTCCCTGTTGATGTTCTGGCGCCTATTTATCATGATAAATTGCAATCGTCAATTTATCATGATAAATACCGATTACCCAGCTAAGGTGAGACATGACCTTTTCGATTCTTGCACGCGATTCCAAGACCGGCGCCATCGGGGGTGCAGCGGCGACCGGTTCGCTGTGCGTCGGCGGATGGGTCTTGCGCGGTGATCTGCGGGCGGGCATGTCGGCCAGCCAGGGCGCGGCCCCGTCGACGTTCTGGGGTGAGGCGGCGCTTGCCGAGATGCGCAAGGGCAGCAACGCGGCACAGGCTGTCCGAAAGGTCACCGCCGGTGACAAGGGCCGCGAATACCGTCAACTGACCGCGCTTGACCTGAACGGGCAGTCGGGCGCCTTCACTGGCACATCGAACGAACCTGAAAAGGGCGACCTCACTTTCGTGGGTGGCATCGTCTCGGGGAACATGCTGGCCCGGACCAGCGTTCTGGATGCGATGGCCAGTCGGTTTGCGTCCGCCGAGGGCGGCTTCGACCACCGCTTGCTGGCAGCGCTACAGGCTGCGGTCTGCGAAGGGGGTGATTTTCGCGGCCTGTTATCCGCGGCGCTTCTGGTACTGCGCCCGGACAGGCCGCCATTGACCCTGCGGATCGACCATCACCCCCAAGACCCGGTCGACGCACTGGTTGATCTGCATGGCAGGGCGACATCCGGGGATTATGCCAGATGGACCGAACAGGTGCCGGTGCTGAATGACAGGGAACGTATCCTTGACTGATTGGGGTCAACGTGCCGCGGCGCTGCTGAACGACCTCGCCGCCTGTTCAGAGCCGGGACCGGGTGTGACCCGCCTGCCGTTCACGCCGGAACATCGCGCGGCGCTTGATGTTCTGCGCGCGGCGATGGAAAACGCAGGGCTCACGGTAACACTGGATGCCGCCTGCACTCTTGTCGGGCGGCGCGAAGGACCGGCGGGATGCAAGACCTTCCTTCTGGGGTCGCACCAGGATTCGGTGCGCGAAGGTGGCGCCTATGACGGGATCATGGGGGTGGTGCTGCCCATCCTGGCCCTGGAGAAACTGCGGGAGGAGGGCGCCGAGCTGCCCTTTGCCGTCGACGTGCTGGCCTTTGCCGATGAAGAAGGCGTGCGCTTTCCCACCGCCCTGATCGGGTCACGGGCCCTGGCAGGCACCTTCGATCCGTCCGTTCTGGACATGCGCGACGATCAGGGGACCGCATTGCGCGATGCCATGACATCGTTCGGGCTTGACCCCGCCGGGATCGGTGCGCTCCGCCGTGATCCCGGCGATGTACTTGGTTTTCTCGAAACCCATATCGAGCAGGGCCCCCATCTTGAGCGCGAGGGGGAGGCCCTTGGAGTGGTCACCGCGATCTGCGGCATCGAGCGGCACCAGATCATTGTGACCGGCGAAACCGGGCATGCCGGGACCTTGCCCATGATGGGGCGGCGCGACGCGCTTGTCGGGGCGGCGGCGATCGTTTCAGAAGTTGACAGGTTGGGGCAGCAGACCGCTGATCTGCGCGCCACTGTCGGCGCCCTGACCGTCGAGCCGAACGTGGTCAATGCGGTGCCGCGAGCCGTCAGGCTGACGGCCGAGTTCCGCTCGCCCGACGACAATATCCGCAGTAAGGCTGGCAACGCGCTTCATGACTTTGCCCGGCAAGTGGCAACGCAACGGTCACTGACAATCGACGCCGCGCGGACCTACGCCCAACCGGCACAGCCCTGCAACCAGGATCTGTCCCGCCGACTTTCATGGGCTGCAAAACAGGCCGGGGCGGGCTGCCCGGCCCTGCCCTCGGGCGCGACCCATGATGCCTCGGCGATGGCGGACTTGTGCCCGATCGCAATGCTGTTTGTCCGGTGCCGCAATGGCGTAAGCCACAAACCCGAAGAATTTGCATCCTCCGAAGACATGGCACTGGCCATTTCCGCTCTTTCAACGTTCCTGAAATCTATCGGGCAGGATGTTGGCAGTCCGGGTTGATTTCATTCTGCCCTGGATGCGATGCCGCACTTGGGGTCAGCAGAAGCCTTCACACTGGCCCGACCATCGCACCGCACCAGCATCCGGCAAGAGCCCCTTTGCGTGACAGTTGGACGAATCGCCCGAATGACTGCATTGCCCCGGAAAGCGGGAATGCGACACCGAATTTCGGCAATCCGGATGCGGTTGAGTGTCAGCGGGTCTTGTCGCTTCGGCGGGCCCACAGGTCCGGGCGGCGTTTCCGGGTCAGCTCTTCCGACATCTCGCGCCGCCAGCGCGCGACCTTGCCGTGATCGCCCGAGGTCAGCACGTCAGGAATGGTGCGGCCCATCCATTCTGCCGGGCGGGTGAAGTGCGGGTGTTCCAGCAGCCCGCTGCTATGGCTTTCCTCCTCGGCGCTTTCCGCATTGCCCAGAACGCCGGGCAACAGGCGCACGGTGGCGTCGATCATCGCCTGCGCCGCAATCTCGCCGCCGGTCAGGACGAAATCGCCCAGCGACACCTCCTGCACGTCATAGTGATCCAGCACGCGCTGATCGACGCCCTCGAACCGGCCGCACAGCATGGTGATGCCGGGAAGCGCCGCCCAGCTGCGGGCCATCGCCTGTGTAAAGAGCTCGCCGCGCGGGCTGAGATAGATCACCGGCGCACCCTCGGGCGCGGCAGCCTGCGCGGCATCAATCGCCCGGCCGACCACATCGGCACGCAGGACCATGCCCGCGCCGCCTCCGGCGGGGGTGTCATCAACATTGCGGTGGCGACCCTCGCCAAAGCTCCGCAGCTCGATCGTCTCGAGCGTCCACAAGCCGTCATTCAGCGCCTTGCCGGTAAGGCTTTCGCCCAGCACCCCCGGGAAAGCCTGTGGAAAGAGCGTGATGATCCGGGCGGCCCAGGCACCGCTGAGCGTGGGCGTCGGGGTCATCAGCTCGCGCGGCGAGAGCGTGGCGCGGATGGATTTGCGCCCGTGGGATCGGTTCTTGTCGGTCATGGGGCCGGGGCTTATCGCCCGCGCGCGTCGCTGACAAGTCCGGAGCGACGGCCAGAACGCTGGTGCCGGCGAACAGCGCGGTTTCCGCGGCGTTCCGCGCCGGTTGCGAAAATCGCCCATTCCCTCGCCATCGGTTAACACGCTATACAGCGCGGGCGTTCCGCCGGTCCCCCAGGGAACAGGCCCGCGCGACAAGACTTCGGACGGACCTAAATGCCCCTTTTCCTATTGATCGAGCAGATCCTGAACGGCCTTCAGTTCGGTGTGATGCTGTTCCTGATGGCGGCGGGGCTGACGCTGGTTTTCGGCGTCATGGGGCTTATCAACCTGGCGCATGGTTCGCTCTATATGGTGGGCGCTTTCGCGGCGGCGGCGACCGCGGCGGCGACGGGTTCTTTCCTGTTGGCGCTGATGGCAAGTCTTGCCGCCGCCGCCATCGCGGGCGTCGTTGTCGAGATGACGGTGATGCGCCGGCTCTACGACCGGGACCATCTGGACCAGGTGCTGGCAACCTTCGCGCTGATCCTGATCTTTTCCGAGGGCACGCGCTGGCTTTTCGGTTCGTTTCCACTCTATCTCGACACGCCCGCCTGGCTGTCGGGCAGCACGCAGTTGCCGTTCGGCATCACCTACCCGAAATACCGGCTGGCGATCATCCTGGTGGGCCTTGCCGTGGCGATCGGCCTCTTTGCCATGATCGCCCGGACACGCATCGGTATCCAGATCCGCGCGGGCGAGAATGACCGCGAGATGGTGGGCGCGTTGGGCGTCAACATCGCCCGGCTCTATACGCTGGTCTTCGCCCTCGGCGCGGCGCTGGCAGGGTTTGCAGGGGCGCTGATCGGCGCGATCCAATCGGTACAGGTCGGCATGGGAGAGCCGGTTCTGATCCTGGCATTTGTCGTGATCGTCATCGGCGGGATCGGGTCGATCAAGGGTGCGTTTGTGGGCGCCATCCTTGTCGGGCTGACCGATACGCTTGGCCGGTCGTTGCTGCCGCTGTTGTTCAGCCTGTTCATGGATACGTCATCGGCAACCACGGTAGGGTCGTCGCTGGCCTCGATGTCAATCTACATCCTGATGGCGGCGGTGCTGATTTTCCGGCCCAGGGGCCTGTTCGGAGCGGCGACATGATCCGTGAGGGCGTTCTCAACGCGGGGCTGCTGATCCTGCTGCTGGCAGTGCCTTTGGCCGCGCTGATGCTGGACGAGCCGTTCATCATCACCTTGGCCACCCGTGCGGTGATCTTTGCCATCGCCGGCGTGGGCCTGAACCTTGCGCTGGGTTTTGGCGGGCTGGTCAGCCTGGGTCACGCCGCCTTTTTCGGGATCGGCGGCTATGCGATGGGCATCCTGGCCGCCCACGCCCAGAGCTACACGCCGCTGATGACGTGGCCGCTGGTGATCGAGGGCACGAAATCCATGCCGGTGATCTGGCTGACCGCCACGTTTGCCAGCGCCGTTGCCGCGCTGGGCATTGGCGCTTTGTCACTGCGCACCACGGGTGTCTATTTCATCATGATCACGCTGGCCTTCGGGCAGATGTTCTATTTCTTCGCCATCAGCTGGCCCGCCTATGGCGGCGAGGACGGATTGTCGATCTACGTGCGGAATTCTTTCGCAGGGCTCAACATGATGGACCCGATGACGTTCTTCCTGACCTGCTACGCGCTTTTGCTGGCGGTGCTGTGGCTGGTGGCGCGGATCGTGAAATCACCCTTCGGGTTGGCGCTCGGCGCGGCACGCCAGAACGAGGATCGGGTGCAGGCCGTCGGACAACGCCCTTTCACGCTCTATCTGGTGGCCTTCACCATCTCGGGCGCGGTCACCGGGCTTGCAGGTGCCCTGTTTGCCGATCTCAACCGCTTCGTCAGTCCCACCATGTTCAGCTGGCAGACCTCGGGCGAGATCATGGTGTTTGTCATTCTGGGCGGTGTCGGGCGCGTTTTCGGGCCGGTCGCCGGGGCGGCGCTGTTTATCGTGCTGGAGCATGTGCTTGGGGGGCTCAGCGAGTTCTGGCACATCTATCTGGGGGCGATCCTGCTGGGCATCGTCCTTTTTGCGCGGGGCGGGCTGATCGGCCTGCTGGCCGGGCGGGAGGTGGCGGATGACTGACCCCATCCTTGCCACGGACGGAATTACCAGGAGCTTTGGCGCGCTGGTGGCCAGCAAGGACATCACGCTGGATCTGCGGCCGGGCGAGATACATGCGCTGATCGGCCCGAACGGAGCGGGGAAATCCACGCTGATTCAGCAGATCGCGGGCGGGCTGCGCCCCGACAGTGGTCGTGTTCTGCTGGGTGGGGCGGATGTGACCCACCTCGGCACCGCCGCCCGCGCCCGGATGGGCATAGGGCGCACGTTCCAGATATCCTCGCTGGCGATGGATCATACGGTGCTGCAGAATGTGGTCCTGGGGGCATTGGGGCACCGCGGCGATGTGTTTCGCTTTTTCACCCGCGTCATGAAGGATGCCGAGTTGATCGACGTGGCCGAGCGGGCGCTGGCGCAGGTGGGGCTGAGCGATGCGCGTAACATGCGCACGGCCGAACTGTCCCACGGTCAGCGCCGCCAGCTCGAGGTTGCGGTGGCGCTGACGCTGAACCCCCGCGTTTTCCTGATGGACGAGCCGATGGCGGGGCTTGGCACCGAGGGCACGGCGCAGATGGTCGGGTTTCTCGACGGGCTGCGCGCGCAGGCGCCGATCCTGCTGATCGAACATGACATGGATGCGGTTTTTGCACTGGCCGACCGGATCAGCGTGCTGGTCTATGGCCGGATCATCGCCACCGGCACCGCCGACCAGATCCGGGCAAACCCCCAGGTGCGCGAGGCCTATCTGGGCGAGGAGGGGGCGGCATGAGCCTGTTGTCGCTTTCCGGTGTGACGGCGTTCTACGGGCCGTCCCAGGCGCTATTCGATGTCTCGCTGTCGCTGGAGGCGGGGCAGGTAATGGCCCTGATGGGGCGCAACGGCATGGGGAAATCCACCGCCGTCAAGGTCATCTGCCGCTTGTTGAAGAATCCGGGCGGTCAGATCGTGTTTGACGGCCAGGACCTGGCTGGGCTGCCCGCGTTCCGGGCCGCGCGGCTGGGTATCGGGCTGGTGCCCGAGGGGCGTCGCTGTTTCACCAATCTGACGGTTCACGAAAACCTGGTTGCTGCCGCCCGCCCCGGCGATTGGATAGCCGCCACGGTGGCCGAGCTGTTCCCGCCTCTGGCGGAGCGCCGGGACCAAGTCGCGGCCTCGCTTTCGGGCGGAGAGCAACAGATGCTGGCGATCGGCCGCGCGCTGATGACCAATCCGCGCCTGCTGATCCTGGATGAGGCGACCGAGGGGCTGGCCCCGGTGATCCGGCAACAGATATGGGCTGCAATCGCCCGGCTGAAGCGCGAGACGGGCATGGCCATCTTGGTGATCGACAAGTCGCTGGCCGAACTTGGTACGGTTGCCGACAAGGCCGTGATCCTGGAAAAAGGCCGCTCGGAATGGTCTGGCGCGTTTGCCGACCTGACACCCGAGCTGACCGACCGGTATCTTGGTGTCTAACCGTGCGGGCATAAATGGCAGCGTATCAACCGCCCCGATCCGCCGCGCGAAATTGAAGCCCGTGCGGAACTTGGCCCGATGCGCGAAGGACGGCGCCAGGGCAGTTCAACCGGCTTGCGTTACGCCGAAACGCAGCCGCCGCGGATCGAGCGTTTAGATCGGCATCAGCACCCAGTAATCCAGATCCAGCATTACCTCGGGCAGGTATCTGCCATCCTCCCCCTTGAGGTTGAACGGATCGCCGCCCTTGGTGGCCACAAGGCGCAGGCGCAGGGCGCCGACACCGGGGGCCGTTGTTTCGGCCTTATCCAGCACTTCGGACCACGCCTTGATCGTATCGCCCGCGTAACACGGGTTGGCATGTGTGCCGCCGTTCAGCCCGGCAACGATCTGGGCGTTGGCGAGGCCGTTGAAGCTGAGCGTGCGGGCCATCGAAATCACGTGGCCGCCATAGATCAGCCGTTGCCCGTCGGGTCTTGCGCCGGTGTCGAAATGCACCTTGGCGGTGTTCTGCCACAGGCGGGTGGCCATCATGTGCTCGGCCTCTTCGACGGTCACGCCGTCCACATGGTCAATCGTTTCGCCGATCTGGTAATCGCCCCAGCGATGCGGTTCCCCGGCCAGGGTAAAATCGTAATTGGTGAAGTCGAGCCCCTGCGGAATCACCAGATCACCGGCGTCGAGCGCGGGTTTCAACGTCGGGATCACCGGATCGGGCGCAGGGGCGTCGATATCGCGTTTGCGCACCATCGCCCAGCGGACATAGTCCAGCACGACCTCGTTTTGCTGGTTGCGGCCGCGGGTGCGGACCCAGACCACGCCGGATTTGCCGTTGGAGTTCTGCTTGACCCCGATCACCTCGGAGGTCGAATGGAGCGTATCGCCCGGATAGACCGGTTTCAGCCAGCGCCCCTCGGCATAGCCAAGATTGGCCAGCGCGTTGAGCGAGATGTCGGGCACGGTCTTGCCGAACACCACGTGAAACGCGGCGATGTCGTCCAGCGGGCTGGCGGGCAAGCCGCAGGATCGCGCGAATTCATCCGAGGAATAAAGCGCGTGGCGGGCCGGGTAGAGCGCGTGATAAAGCGCGCGTTCGCCGCCCGAGACGGTGCGCGGTACCGCGTGGTGGATCGTTTCACCGACGGTATAATCCTCAAAGAACCGGCCTGGGTTGGTCTTGGCCATCTTCACTGCTCTCCCAACTTGATCTCGGGCGAATAGGTCCCTTCGGCCTCTTTCACCACTGCCTGGCCGCAGCGCATGACCCCATTGGCGGCATCGAACGCATAGGTGGGCGATCCGTGCAGTTCCCAACCTTTGTTCAGGGCGTCGGTGACCTTGTGGCAGAAGGCCGAGGTGTCATCGGCACTGAGGAAGCGGTAGAGTTTCATGCGTAGGTTCCCAGGAAAGGATTGTGGCCCAGCCAGACATGGATGCCGGTAACGATGGCATAGATCACCAGCGTGATGACGGCGTTCTTGAGGTCACCCTTGATCGTGCCGGGGGCAGGGCGTTCCCAGGTGCCCGCGGTATGGTTGATGATCAGCATCTCGGCCACGGCCCAGAGGCCCAGCCCGCCAAAGAGGATGATCGAGGCCAGATCGCCGTTGACCAGCAGATGCGCGATGGCAAAGATCACCATGCCGGTCAGCATCGGGTGGCGGATCTTGTCCACCAGAACACCCTTGGCGCTGCCGATGCCGAAGGAGAAGACCGCCACCAGCATCAGCAGGTTGTTCAGGTGGCCGATACCGGGAACCGGCGTGTAGACGGGCAGGTATTCTGCCGCACGATAGCCCAGCACCATCAGGGCAATGCTGACCAGGATGGACAGGGCAATCGGGCCGCGGCCCTTTGGCCCCAGCTTTGCCCGCGCCTCGGGTGCGACCCGGTTGAAGACATGCGCGGCGATCCACAGGAGCAGGCCGAGAATCAGAAGGGTCATGATCGCTACTCCGCGGCCATTTCGGCGATGGCATTGGCCTTTGCCAGTGTGCGTTGGGCAGCGACCACATGCAGGTTTTCGACGATCTGCCCATCCACCACCGCGATGCCCAGCCCCGAGGCCTGGCTTTCCTGATAGGCAGCGATCTGGCGTTCGGCCAGGTCGATCTCGGATGAGGTGGGCGCGAAGGCGGTGTTCGTCACCTCGATCTGCGCGGGATGGATCAGGGTCTTGCCGTCAAAGCCCAGGTCGCGGCCCTGTTCGCATTCGGCCTTGAGCCCGTCGCCTTCTCGGAAGCGGTTATAGACGCCGTCGATCGCCACGATCCGCGCCGCGCGGGCAGCCATCACGATCATCTGTAGCGCGCTCATCAGCGGCAGGCGGTCGGCGCGATAGCGGCTGCCCAGATCCTTGGTCAGGTCGTTGGTGCCGGTCACAAGGCCTGTCACCCGGCCATGGGCGGCGATATCGCGGGCGTTGAATACGCTGACGGGGGTTTCCATCATCGTCCAGATCGGGGTGTCGGGCGCCAGCAGGTCGGCCAGATTATCGACATCCGAGCGGGTATTGACCTTGGGCAGCAGGATCGCATCGGCCCCGGCATCGCGCAGAACCTGAACGTCCTCCAGCCCCCATTTGGTGGTCAGCGCGTTGATCCGAACGATCTTGGCGCGTTTTCCGTAGCCACCGTCGCGCAGCGCCTGGGCCAGCATCTGCCGCGCCTCGTCCTTGGCGTCGGGGGCGACGGCGTCTTCGAGATCGAAGATGATGGCGTCGCACGGCAGGCTGCGGGCCTTGTCCAGGGCGCGTTCTTTTGACCCCGGTATGTACAGTACCGAGCGATAGGGATGAGTGCTGGCGTCCATTTTCAGAGGTCCTCTGCGCAGATTCCTCGCAACAATCTTGCGCAGGGATGCCATTTTTCGCCTGAAAACTTCAAGCATTTTTTCGCCGCAGCGCAGAATATGCCGGAAAATTTCGGAAACGGCCTCAAGATTAACCCTGTTTTGACACGTTCTTGTGCATGCTTTGTTCACATAAAACGGCAGGGACCCACCATAGAAAGGGTGTAACGATGAAGACGACGATGAATATCTGTACCGCCATTGCGGTTCTGATGGCCGGTCCTGCGCTTGCCCAATCCGGTGCCAACTGCGCCCCGCGCGAAATGGTTGTTGACCGCCTGGCCAGCAAGTACGGCGAGACCCGTCAATCCATGGGCCTGGGCGCCAACAACGCCGTGGTCGAGGTGTTCGCCTCGGACAGTTCGGGCTCCTGGACGATTACGGTCACCTCGCCCAGCGGCGTGACCTGCCTGGTCGCCAGCGGTCAGGCGTTCGAGGAACTGGCCGAGGTTCTGCCGACGGAAGGGAACGACGCCTGAGGCAGCGGCGGACGCTTGTCCCTGATGCGCCCCGCATCAGGTCAGCGCGTCCCAGATCAGCTTGAGCCCGGTCAGGGTCAGCGCGACATAGGTAATGGCAAAGAAGGTGCGTTCCGGCACCAGCCGATGCGACTTGACGCCCAGCCAGGCCCCCAGCAGTGCAAAGGGGGCGAGCACAAGATCGAACTTCAGCGTGTCCGCGCTGAAGATGCCCAGCCAGGCATACGGCACGAATTTTACCACGTTCAGCAGGGCAAAGAGCAACACGGATGTCGCCTGGAACCGGGTCTTGTCGATTCGTTGCGACAACAGGTAGATGGCGGCGGCAGGGCCGCCTGCGTGACTGACGAAACTGGTAAAACCCGCAACGGTTCCGGCCAGCAGGCCGGCCCAAGCCGGCAGCGGCGTCTGGCGCGGCTTGAACAGCCCCGAGCGGGTGCCCGTATGCCACCCCACGAAGGCCAGCGATATCACCCCGATCAGCAGCCGAAACAGGTCCGCATCCGCGATGGTGTACAGCACCGCGCCCAAGGCGGTGCCGGGTATCCCGCCCCAGAGCAGCAACCGTGCCTCGGGCCAGGACCAGCGCCGCCAATAGGGCCGAAGCGTGGCCGCATCTATCACCATCAGCAGCGGCAGCATGATGCCCAGTGCCTGTGCGGGCGGCAGAACCAGGGCCAGGACCGAGGCGCTGGCGAAGGCGGCACCTGAGCCGAATCCACCCTTGGATACCCCTGCGAAAATCGCAGCGGCCGCGCCGATGGCAATTATGCCCAGATCCATTTCCATCGTGCCACCTTGCGCTAAATATATGCTTTGCCACGGCTTTAGCGCCCTTTGCGCACAGCCGGCAAGCCAGGTGCTTGGCCATGCCGCAGCGCGGCGCTCTTGCGTATGAGGCGGAATAGGACTAGGCCCGTGGGCGAATTTCAACCGACCGGAGACAAATCCAATGGCCAGACCCAAGATCGCACTGATCGGCGCAGGACAGATTGGCGGCACGCTTGCCCATCTTGCTGCTCTGAAGGAACTGGGTGACGTCGTCCTTTTCGACATTGCTGAAGGCATCCCCGAGGGCAAGGCGCTCGACATCGCCGAATCCGGCCCGTCCGAGGGCTTTGACGCGGCCCTGTCGGGCACGCAATCCTACGAGGATATTGCCGGTGCGGATGTGTGCATCGTCACCGCTGGCGTGCCGCGCAAACCGGGGATGAGCCGCGATGACCTGCTGGGCATCAACCTCAAGGTCATGAAATCCGTGGGCGAGGGGATCCGCGATCACGCGCCCAACGCGTTTGTGATCTGCATCACCAACCCGCTGGATGCGATGGTCTGGGCGCTGCGCGAATTCTCCGGCCTGCCGCATGAGAAGGTCTGCGGCATGGCGGGCGTGCTGGACAGCGCCCGTTTCCGCCATTTCCTGAGCGAGGAGTTCGGCGTGTCGATGCGTGACGTCACGGCCTTCGTTCTGGGCGGGCATGGCGACACGATGGTGCCGCTGACGCGGTATTCCACCGTGGCGGGCATACCGTTGCCGGACCTGGTCAAGATGGGCTGGACCACGCAGGAGAAGATGGATGCGATCGTACAGCGCACCCGCGATGGCGGCGCCGAAATCGTCGGCCTGCTGAAAACCGGCTCGGCCTTTTACGCGCCGGCGACCTCTGCCATCGAAATGGCCGAAGCCTATCTGAAGGACCAGAAGCGCGTGCTGCCTTGCGCGGCCCACGTGGACGGCGCCTATGGGCTGAAAGGCTTTTACGTTGGCGTCCCGACCGTCATCGGGGCGGGCGGCATCGAGAAAGTCGTCGAGATCAAGCTGAACAAGGACGAGCAGGCCATGTTCGACAATTCAGTCGACGCGGTCAAAGGCCTGGTTGAGGCTTGCAAGGGCATCGACAACTCGCTGGCCTGAACCTTTTTCCGAGGCATCTGAATGCGCGCTTTCGGGCGCGCATTTTTCTTTGAGGGGCCGAATCCACGGCAAGTATCGAACGGTTGCCGCGACGCCGTCGTTGCCGTGCCGCCCGGTTTGCGCGGATGAAACCGCATCTTGCCTCGCCACCTCCCACGTTCGTTTCAGCCGCCACTTCAGCTTTCCGCAGGTGATGTCCAGACCGGGTCGCAAACAGATGCGCCACGGCTTCCGGCGTTGCGGCAGCTAAAACGATTCTTTTTGTTTTCGGGGCAATATCAATCATCTCACTTTTGTGATCACACGATTTGGCGCTGTGATCACAAAAGAGAGAAAATGCCGCCAATTCACCGCGTCTGGGCAGAAAACGGTTTAATCCCGTGTCGCGCTTGTGGGTATATCAGGAATATTCGCAGCTAAACGGGATATTTTCATGAACATCCACGAGTATCAGGCGAAGGCACTGCTTCGCTCCTATGGCGCGCCGGTGTCGGACGGCCGTGTCGTTCTCCGCGCCGAAGAGGCCAAGACTGCCGCCGGCGAGATGGACGGCCCCCTCTGGGTGGTCAAGGCACAGATCCACGCGGGCGGGCGCGGCAAGGGCAAGTTCAAGGAACCCGGCGCGGGCGACCAGGGCGGTGTACGCCTGGCCAAATCGGTCGAGGAAGCCGCGGAAGAGGCCAAGCGGATGCTGGGCCGCACGCTGGTGACCAAACAGACCGGCCCTGCCGGCAAGCAGGTCAACCGGATCTATATCGAGGATGGCTCGGGCATCGACAACGAGATGTACCTGGCCCTGCTGGTCGATCGCCAGTCAAGCCGTGTCAGCTTCGTCTGCTCGACCGAGGGCGGGATGGACATCGAAGAGGTTGCCGAGAAGACCCCTGACAAGATCCTGAGCCTCAGCATCGACCCGGCCACCGGCTATCAGCCGTTCCACGGCCGCCGCATCGCCTTTCAGCTGGGCCTTGAGGGCGCGCAGGTCAAGCAATGCGTCAAGCTGATGGGCATTCTCTACAAGATGTTCCTGGAGAAGGACATGGAGATGCTGGAAATCAATCCGCTGATCACCACCGACAAGGGCGATCTGAAATGCCTGGATGCCAAGATGGGATTCGACAGTAACGCGGTCTACCGCCATGCCGACATTGCCGAGCTGCGCGACGTGACCGAGGAGGACCCGAAGGAACTGGAAGCGTCGAAATACGACCTGAACTACATCGCACTGGATGGCGAGATCGGTTGCATGGTCAACGGTGCGGGCCTGGCGATGGCGACGATGGACATCATCAAGCTTTACGGCGCCGAGCCCGCCAACTTCCTTGACGTGGGCGGCGGCGCGACCAAGGAGAAGGTGACCGAGGCGTTCAAGATCATCACCTCGGACCCGAACGTCAAAGGCATCCTGGTCAACATCTTCGGCGGCATCATGCGCTGCGACGTGATTGCCGAGGGCGTTGTCGCCGCAGTGAAAGAGGTCGGCCTGCAGGTGCCCCTTGTCGTGCGCCTGGAAGGCACGAACGTGGAGAAGGGCAAGGAGATCATCAACAATTCGGATGTCGACGTGATCGCGGCGGATGACCTGAAAGACGGTGCGCAAAAGATCGTCAAAGCGGTGAAGGGGTGATGCGGAGTTCGCTTTTACTGCTGTTCTTGGGTCTGATCGGTTCTGCGGCCCATGCGGATACCTCGCAAGCCAAATTCGAGGAAGCCTACACGATCTGTACCGCCGCTTATGCAGATGCGGCGGAGATCGGGCCCTCGCTTGTGGCTGCCGGGTTTGAGCATCAGCCCGAGAAGATTGATGATACCGAGACGCTACATTGGTACGTCACCCCAGCCGGCACCGACGTGACTGTCCTTTTGCGCACCACGCCATTGGAACGTTTCTGTGCCATTTCCAGCGAAGAGATCCCGCTGCAGGAGGCCATGCAAAAATCCTGGGCGCTCACGACAACGCTCTTTCCGGGCGCAAGCCCGATTCAGGGCGATCTCGGCGGTAAGAACATCCTCATCGGCAGTGCCGAAGGCCAAAACGAATCCTGCTCTGGCTTCTGGGTGGTCCTTGGCGATGATATCCTCTGGGTCTCCGGTGGTATCGCCGGGCAGGATCCTGTCTGCGTCGACAACGGAACTTCGCAAATCATGGTGGTCATGTAGCCCCGCCAACCCGCAATCGCTCAGGGCGCAAGGACCTGAACCAACGAATGACAAGCTAAGGAACCTACCATCATGGCAGTCCTCATCGACGAAAACACCAAAGTCATCTGTCAGGGTCTCACCGGCTCGCAAGGCACGTTTCACACCGAACAGGCGATCGCCTATGGCACCAAGATGGTCGGGGGCGTGACACCGGGCAAGGGCGGGCAGACGCATCTGGACCTGCCGGTCTTCAACTCGGTTCACGAGGCGAAACACGAGACCGAAGCGAATGCATCGGTGATCTACGTGCCGCCGCCCTTTGCCGCCGATTCGATCCTCGAGGCGATCGACGCCGAGATGGAGGTGATCATCTGCATCACCGAGGGCATTCCGGTGCTTGACATGATGCGCGTCAAACGCGCGCTCGAAGGCTCCGGCAGCCGCCTTGTCGGGCCGAACTGTCCGGGTGTCATCACGCCCGACGCCTGCAAGATCGGCATCATGCCGGGCCATATCCACAAACGCGGCTCCTGCGGGGTGCTCTCGCGCTCGGGCACGCTCACCTACGAGGCGGTCAAGCAGACCACCGATCTGGGGCTGGGCCAGTCCACCGCCGTGGGCATCGGCGGCGACCCGATCAAGGGGACCGAGCATATCGACGTGCTGGAATGGTTCCTGGCCGATGATGAAACGGAATCGATCATCATGATCGGTGAAATCGGCGGATCGGCCGAGGAAGAAGCCGCGCAGTTCCTGATCGACGAGAAGAAGAAGGGCCGCTGGAAGCCCACCGCCGGGTTCATCGCCGGGCGCACCGCGCCGCCGGGCCGCCGCATGGGCCACGCGGGCGCCATCGTCGCCGGCGGCAAGGGCGGCGCCGAGGACAAGATCGAAGCCATGCGCGCCGCCGGCATCGTCGTCGCCGACAGCCCGGCCGGTCTGGGCGAGGCGGTGATGGAGGCGATTGGCTGAAGATGAAAACTGTCCGGGAAAACGCAAAACGGGCGCCGCATTACCTTAGAAGACTGCGCGTTTCATTTTCTTATTCCGGTGTCGCGTATCGTATTTTCCGGACAGTAGCACCAATCAAATTGGCGCTTCTAACCACGACACTTTCTGGTGCCGCTCTTGCTTCTGAAAGTACGTTCGATCAAACTCTAGAGCTGTGTTCATCCTTAAGCGGCGGGCAGGAAGGTGTTCGTAGTGATCTAGTTGCCATGGGCTGGGAACCTGTGGAAAACCCCAAGACTGCTTTAGATGTTCTCTTCTGGACGATTTTTTCTACAGATTTTGCGACCTTCACCGAAGAAAACTTAGCATTGTTCTCGAATAGCGAAGTAGAGGGAGAACAGCTGGGATACCTTGTTGCAAACGCACATTTTTTGTCTGTATCGATATTAGGAAATTCCGCTCTTCCTCCAGATCAACCAGCATATATGAACGGTGGTATTAAGCTGGCTACTTTAGGATTGAGTTTGAACAAAGGATACTGTGTTATTACCGGTCCAAGTTCTATTTTTGAAAACGCCACTAGCTTAGATAACTTCGTCGACAAATGGCCGGATAATCGAAACAAGAGCGACCGGCCTGGTGTCTCTGCTCGGTTCGGCGAGACCGACTTGGCGAGAATTTTTGTTGCCCGGCTCGACCGAGAAGAAATTCGAGCACTCTACAGTTCAACGCCTATTGCATTGCCTTACAGCAACCAAGAATTCGACGACCGTTTGTTTGATGGATCACCCCCAGCGGTCATACACATCACCCCGAAGCGGAGTCAGTGAGGACGTCCAATGACAGACCAATCTCCTAACGATCAGTTTCATGCCTCCTCTTTCATGCAGGGGCACAATGCGGAGTATCTGGAGCAGCTTTATGCGCGCTATGCCAATGACCCGAATGCGGTGGACGAGGCGTGGCAGGCGTTTTTCCGGCAATTGGGCGATGACGAGGTTTCCGTCAAGCAGGAGGCGGCTGGTCCAAGCTGGGCGCGGGGTGACTGGCCGCCGCAGCCCAATGACGATCTGACCGGCGCGCTGACAGGCGAATATCCGGCGGAACCCGAAGCCAAGGAGGCGGGCAAGAAGATCGCCGCCAAGGCCGCCGAAAAGGGTGTTGAGGTCAGCGATGACGCGATCCAGCGCGCGGTGCTTGACAGCGTGCGCGCGCTGATGCTGATCCGCGCCTTCCGGATCCGCGGACACCTGGCGGCGGATCTTGACCCTCTGGGCCTGCGCGAAACGCCGTACCACCCCGAGCTTGATCCGAAATCCTATGGCTTCACCGAGGCCGATCTGGACCGGCCGATCTTCATCGACAACGTGCTGGGGCTGGAAATCGCCTCGATCCGCGAGATCCTGGAAATCGTCAAGCGGACCTATTGCGGCACCTTCGCGCTGCAATACATGCACATCTCGGATCCGGAACAGGCCAACTGGCTGAAGGAAAGGATCGAAGGCTACGGCAAGGAAATCGCCTTTACCCGCGAGGGCCGCAAGGCAATCCTGAACAAGCTGGTCGAGGCCGAGGGTTTCGAGAAATACCTGCATGTCAAATACATGGGCACCAAGCGGTTTGGCCTGGATGGCGGCGAAAGCCTGATCCCGGCGATGGAGCAGATCATCAAGCGCGGCGGGTCGCTGGGCGTTCAGGACATCATCATCGGGATGCCGCATCGCGGCCGGCTGTCAATCCTCGCCAACGTGATGGGCAAGCCCTACCGGGCGATCTTCAATGAATTCCAGGGCGGCAGTTTCAAACCCGAGGACGTGGATGGCTCGGGCGATGTGAAATACCACCTGGGCGCCTCTTCGGACCGCGAGTTCGATGGCAACAGCGTGCACCTGTCGCTGACCGCGAACCCGTCGCACCTAGAGGCCGTCAACCCGGTTGTTCTGGGCAAGGTCCGGGCCAAGCAGGACCAGCTGAACGACGAGGACCGCACCAAGGTGATGGGCATCCTGCTGCATGGCGACGCGGCCTTTGCCGGTCAGGGCGTGGTTGCCGAAGGCTTTGGCCTGTCGGGGCTGCGCGGGCACAAGACCGGCGGCACGATGCACATCGTCGTCAACAACCAGATCGGTTTTACCACGGCGCCGCATTTCAGCCGTTCCAGCCCCTATCCGACGGATATCGCGCTGATGGTCGAGGCGCCGATTTTCCACGTCAACGGCGATGATCCCGAAGCGGTGGTGCATGCCGCCAAGGTGGCCACCGAGTTCCGCCAGAAGTTCCACAAGGACGTGGTGCTGGACATCATCTGCTATCGCCGGTTTGGCCATAACGAGGGCGACGAGCCCATGTTCACCAACCCGATCATGTACAAGAAGATCAAGAAGCAGAAAACCACGCTGAGTCTTTATACCGACCGGCTGGTCAAGGATGGCCTGATCCCGGAGGGCGAGGTCGAGGACATGAAGGCAGCCTTTCAGGCCTACCTGGCGGACGAGTTCGAGGCCGGCACCAACTACAAGCCCAACAAGGCCGACTGGCTCGATGGCAAGTGGTCGCATCTGGATCGCAAGGACGAGGATTACCAGCGCGGCGCGACCTCGATCGAGCCCGAGACGATGGCGGATATCGGCAAGGCGCTTTCGACCGCGCCCGAAGGCTTTCCATTGCACAAGACTGTCGGGCGGCTCTTGGAAACCAAGGCCAAGATGTTCGAGACAGGTGAAGGTTTCGACTGGGCCACGGCCGAGGCGCTGGCCTTCGGCTCGCTCATGCTCGAAGGGTTCCCTGTGCGCCTGTCGGGCCAGGACTGTACCCGCGGCACGTTCAGCCAGCGCCATTCGGGGCTGGTCAACCAGGAAACCGAAGAGCGCTACTATCCGCTCAACAATATCCGCGCCGGTCAGTCGCAATACGAGGTGATCGACTCGATGCTCAGCGAATACGCGGTGCTGGGTTTCGAATACGGCTACACCCTGGCGGAACCCAACGCGCTGGTGATGTGGGAAGCGCAGTTCGGCGATTTCGCCAACGGGGCGCAGATCATGTTCGATCAGTTCATCAGCTCGGGCGAAAGCAAGTGGCTGCGCATGTCGGGCCTCGTCTGCCTGCTGCCGCACGGATTCGAAGGGCAGGGGCCGGAACACTCTTCGGCGCGGCTGGAACGCTTCCTGCAAATGTGCGGCGGCGACAACTGGATCGTCGCCAACTGCACCACGCCCGCCAACTATTTCCACATCCTGCGGCGGCAGCTGCACCGGACCTATCGCAAGCCGCTGATCCTGATGACGCCGAAATCCCTTTTGCGGCACAAGATGTGTATCTCGACGGCCGAGGAGTTCACCTCGGGCTCCAGCTTCCACCGGGTGCTGTGGGACGACGCCCAGCATGGCAATTCCGACACCAAGCTTGTCGAGGACAAGAAGATCAAGCGCGTGGTGCTGTGTTCCGGCAAGGTCTATTTCGATCTGCTGGAAGAACGCGACAACCGCGGCATCGACGACATCTACCTGATGCGGATCGAACAGTTTTATCCATTCCCGGCCCATTCGATGGTGACCGAGATGAAGCGGTTCAAGAATGCTGATGTGGTCTGGTGCCAGGAAGAGCCCAAGAACCAGGGCGCCTGGAGCTTCATCGAACCCAATATCGAATGGGTTCAGACCCGGATCAAGGCCAAGCACACGCGGCCGATCTATGCCGGACGCCCGGCCTCGGCCTCGCCCGCGACGGGGCTGGCCAGCCAACACAAAGCACAACAAGAGGCGCTGGTGGATGCCGCGCTGACCATCGAAGGGAAATAATCATGACAACCGAAGTGCGCGTCCCAACGCTGGGAGAATCCGTGACCGAAGCCACCGTGGCGACCTGGTTCAAGAAGCCCGGTGATGCGGTTGCCGTCGACGAGATGCTGTGCGAGCTGGAAACCGACAAGGTGACTGTCGAGGTGCCGGCGCCTGCCGCCGGGGTGATGGGCGAGATTGTCGCCGCCGAAGGCGACACCGTGGGCGTCGATGCCCTGCTGGCCACGATCACCGAAGGCGAGGGAAAAGCCACGGGTGACAGCGGCGCCGACAAGGCCGAAAGCAAATCCGAGGCGCCCAAATCCGAACCCTCGGGCGAAGGCGGCGGTGCGCAGGTTGACGTGATGGTGCCGACGCTGGGCGAGTCGGTGACCGAGGCCACCGTTTCGACCTGGTTCAAGAAGGTCGGCGATACCGTTGCGCAGGATGAAATGCTGTGCGAACTGGAAACCGACAAGGTGTCGGTCGAAGTGCCGGCCCCGACTTCGGGCACGCTGGCCGAGATTCTGGCCAACGAGGGTGATACCGTGCAGGCCAGCGGCAAACTGGCCGTGATCTCTGGCGGTGACGGTGCTGCCGCGCCGGCCGCCAAGGCCGAGGAGGCCCCTGCAGCCGCGCCCGCGGCCTCGGGCGGCGGCAAGGATGTCGAGGATGCGCCGTCGGCGAAAAAGGCCATGGCCGAGGCCGGGCTGTCATCCGATCAGGTCGAAGGCACCGGCCGCGATGGCCGGGTGATGAAAGAGGATGTGGCCAAGGCGGCGGCAGCGGCGAGTTCGGCCGCAGCTCCGGCCCCGGCCCCTGCGGCGGCCCCGCGCGCGCCGGTCTCCGCCGATGACGCGCAGCGCGAAGAGCGGGTGAAGATGACCCGCCTGCGCCAGACCATCGCGCGCCGCCTCAAGGACAGCCAGAACACCGCCGCCATGCTGACCACCTATAACGAGGTCGACATGACCGAGGTGATGGCCCTGCGCAACGCATACAAGGACGAGTTCCAGAAGAAACACGGCGTCAAGCTGGGCTTCATGTCCTTCTTCACCAAGGCCTGCTGCCACGCGCTGAAAGAGGTGCCGGAAGTCAACGCCGAGATCGACGGGACCGACATCGTCTACAAGAACTTTGTGCATATGGGCATCGCCACCGGCACGCCCACGGGGCTGGTGGTGCCGGTTCTGCGGGATGCGGATTCGATGAGCTTCGCCGAGATCGAGAAGCAGATCGCCGAGAAGGGCGCTCGCGCCCGCGACGGCAAGCTGAGCATGGCCGAGATGCAAGGCGGCACCTTCACCATCTCCAATGGCGGCGTCTACGGCTCGCTGATGTCCTCGCCGATCCTCAATCCGCCGCAATCGGGCATCCTGGGCATGCACAAGATCCAGCAGCGCCCGATGGTGGTGAATGGCGAAATCAAGGCGCGGCCCATGATGTACCTGGCGCTGAGCTACGACCACCGGATCGTCGACGGCAAAGGCGCCGTGACCTTCCTCGTTCGCGTCAAGGACGCGCTGGAAGACCCGCGGCGGCTGCTGATGGATTTGTGACCTGATAGCAAAACGCAGTTTCAAAGAAGAACAATCGGCGGAAGCTGAATGGTGTGGAGCAAAAAGTGAGCGTTAACAAAGATATATCCCTGCGTTGGCTTCTAATCATCTCGATCCTAACGATACTTGAAGCTGCCAGGATTCTAGTGACAGCGCTTGCCCACTCTGGCAACCTTCCAACTCTGATACTCTTTGGATTTATCCTTTTCTCAAGTCTGCTTTTCTCAATAGCTGCATGGCGTGGTGATGTTAATGGTGCGAAAAACACCTCTAAGCAGCTCCTGATTGCACATGCCTGCGTTGTCGTGTTGGCCGTGATCGGTTTTTTTGGTGGCGCCATCCCAATTGCAAACTTGATCTATGTGGCTGTCAAAGCGCTGGTTTGGGCAGGTATATTTCAATGGCTGCACAAAAAAGTTCAACATGCTTAGAGGTCGCCGCCGCAGAGCCACGGAAAGCGATGTAGCGGATCTGTTGCGGTTTCGCGGGGCGGTTACATCTTTATATAATGAGTCTTCTGTTGATATAGGACGCGTCGGAAGGCCGGCAGAGGTTGCCGACGGATTCTTGGTTTGCTATCGCCGCACGCGTAAATCGCAAACTAGAAAGACCCAGCATGAGTAAACTAAAATTCGCGATCATCGCGGTGATCTGCGCTATCTCTGCGTGTTCTTCGGCGCCTCCCGTACCAGAACTTTCTGCCAATACCGAAACCGAATCTTTTGCGTTCAAACGCGAAGTGTTTCAGCGTGGGCTGCGGCGTGGCCATTCTTACAGAGAGCCGCGGCTTCTTAACCACGTCTACACGATGAAATGCGTCTCGAACGATGCCGAACGACCTGCAAAGCGCCGTTTCAACGAAGCCCGTTCCCTAATCGAAAAGACAGAACCGCTGGTGTATGAAAACATTATCGGCGAAGGGTATCAGCGCTCGTTTCACCGCAATCGCGTAAATCGGCGTGTTGTCGAACAGACAGGCTGCGAAGTTGCGTCTCTTGGTTGGAAAGTCACATCCACCGATACCCGCGAGATTCTTCAGTGGGCGGTCAAAAAGGGTGTATTGAAGGAAGCAATGGGGCAACAATAACCCGTCGCATGTAATGCTCGGACAAGACGCGCTTCGGTTCGCCTTCTCCACCTCACCAAAGGATAACAACCCATGCAACTGATCTGCCGAAACGACGTCGAAGATTTCGCCGCATGGAAAGTGGTGTTTGATAGCGACCAAGAGGCCCGGATGCACGCGGGGATGAGTATGCTGCAACTCTGGCGCGACGCGGATCGGGCGAACCGCGTCTGGATGCTCTTCGATGTAAACGACCGCGGCCGGGCGCAAAGCTTTATGGACGACCCGCGCTCGGAACAGATGGGCAAAAAGACCGGGATGACGGACAGCGAATATCATTTCGTCGAAACGCTGTGACCGTATGACGCCCGAACTCACCGCCCTCACACTCGCCGCGCTGTTGCAGGTCGCACAGATATGTCTCTATTCGGTCGTCGGGCGGGCGGAGGTGGGGGCCAAAACAGCATTGAAGCCCCGTGACGAGCCGGTCGAGTTGACTGGCAGGGCGGGCCGCATCCACCGGGCGATGAACAACCATTTCGAGGGGCTGATCCTGTTTGGCATTGCCTGTGTGGTGATCGCCGTCTCTGAACAGTCGACGGGCTTTACGGCCGGATGCGCTTTTCTCTATCTCGGCGCGCGGGTTCTCTATATCCCCGCCTATGTCTTCGGCTGGGTGCCCTGGCGGTCGCTGATCTGGGCGGTGGGGTTCCTCTCGACCGTGCTGATGTTGCTGGCGGCGCTTGTCTGATCGGGATGTAATTTACCGCGCCCCCTTCAATTTCTGTACAGAATCCCGATACAGTCCGTACAGGATTTATGTAACCCGCCACCACAGGAGACCCCCATGGCAAGCTATGACGTTATCATCATCGGTTCGGGGCCGGGCGGCTATGTCTGTGCCATCCGCTGCGCGCAGCTGGGCCTGAAAACCGCCTGTGTCGAGGGGCGCGAGACGCTGGGCGGCACCTGTCTGAACGTCGGCTGCATCCCGTCCAAGGCGCTGCTGCACGCCTCGCATTCGCTGCACGAGGCCGAGCATAACTTTGCCAAGATGGGGCTCAAGGGCAAGGCGCCCTCGGTCGACTGGAAACAGATGCTGGCCTACAAGGACGACGTGATCGGCCAGAACACCAAGGGCATCGAATTCCTGTTCAAGAAGAACAAGGTCGACTGGCTCAAGGGGTGGGGTTCGATCCCCGAGGCGGGCAATGTCAAGGTCGGCGACGAGGTGCATGAGGCCAAGAACATCATCATCGCCAGCGGGTCCGAGGCCTCCTCGGTGCCCGGCGCCGAGGTCGAGATCGACGAAAAGATCGTTGTCACCTCAACCGGTGCGCTGGAACTGGGCAAGGTGCCGAAGAAGATGGTGGTGATCGGCGCGGGCGTGATCGGGCTGGAACTGGGCAGCGTCTATGCGCGGCTGGGTACCGAGGTGACGGTGGTGGAATACCTTGATGCGATCACGCCGGGCATGGATGGCGAGGTGCAGAAGGTATTCCAGCGCACGCTCAAGAAGCAGGGGCTGAATTTCATCATGGGGGCGGCGGTGCACACCGTCGACAAGACCAAGACCAAGGCCAAGGTTCAGTACAAGCTGCGCAAGAATGATGAAGAGGGCAGCCTGGAAGCGGATGTGGTCCTGGTGGCGACCGGCCGCAAACCCTATACCGAGGGGTTGGGGCTGGATGCGCTTGGTATCGAACTGACCAAGGGCGGGCAGATCAAGATCGACGATCACTGGCAGACCAATGTCAAGGGCATCTATGCCATTGGCGATGCCACCCCCGGCCCGATGCTGGCGCACAAGGCCGAGGATGAGGGCATGGCGGTGGCCGAGGTGATTGCCGGCAAGCATGGGCATGTGAACTACGGGGTCATCCCCGGGGTGATCTATACCCACCCGGAGGTGTCGACCGTGGGCGAGACCGAGGAAAGCCTCAAGGAACAGGACCGTGCCTACAAGGTCGGAAAGTTTTCCTTCATGGGCAATGGCCGGGCCAAGGCGGTCTTTGCCGGCGACGGATTCGTGAAGCTTCTTGCCGATGCCGAGACCGACCGTATCCTGGGCGCGCATATCATCGGCCCGGCGGCCGGCGACCTTATCCACGAGGTCTGCGTGGCGATGGAGTTCGGCGCTTCGGCCCAGGATCTGGCGCTGACCTGCCACGCGCACCCGACCTATTCCGAAGCTGTGCGCGAGGCGGCCCTGGCCTGCGGCGATGGGGCGATTCACGCCTGACGGACCGATCTGAAAGACAACAAAACGCGCGGTATCAGCCCGCGCGTTTTTTCATTCCGCCGGCGGGATCACATGTTTCGGCGCCACCGGTTTGCGCCTCAGGCGGCGGAACGCCTTCTTGAACGGCACGAAATATAGCTTGGCGCAGGTATCCATTTCCCCGGGTTTCATCCCGGCCACGCCGAATTTCACGTCCTTGTTGTCCTCGGGCATGATGTAGGTGCCGAATAGGACATCCCACAGGGGAAACATGAACGCGAAGTTCTTGTCGAAATGTTCCGGGTGGCAGCTGTGATGCACATGGTGGTGCGCGGGTGAGGGGAAGACCTTGGACCAGACACCGGGCCAGCGCAGCCAGATATGCGAGTGGCGCAGGTTGTAACCCACCAGGTTGAACAGGAACATCAGAACCGGAACGCCGAACACCGACGGCATATTGGGGGTGTAGCCAAGGATATTGACGCCAAGCCCGATAAACGCGCCGTATCCCAGGCCCAGTGACGCCTTGTAAAGCAGGTTGTCGACCGGGTGTTCGCGGCCGTTGGACATCGGATGCATTACCTCGGCGCTGTGATGCACCTTGTGAAACTCCCACAGGATCGGGATCTTGTGCTGCAGGTAATGCGCAGTCCAGGCGATCAGGTCACCGACGATGTAGAAGGCGAACATGTAGCCAATGGCGATCAGATAGTCGGCCCGTTCGATCCGGGCGTCGCCGATGCGGGCCATTTCGGCAAGGCTCTCGCCGCCCGTCACCAGTGCGAATGACCATGTGGTGCAGGCCGCCAAGAACCCGAACTGCAGGAAATGACCGATCAGATGATGAAAAAAGAAATACCTGACATCCAGCCAGGCCGAAGGATGGGACCAGACATGCGCGGGAAAAAGGAACTTGAGGAAGCTCTTATGCTCTTCGTCGATCTGCGGGCCGCTGATCTTGTGCTTGTTGAAGATGAAGAGGATGAAGGCAAAACCGGCTGCAACGCCGAGATAGAGGATGAATAGACGATCTGTCGGATTCCAAAAGAACGTGAAAAAGTGCACGACGTACGCGGTGTACAGATCGATCAGATCGGTAAAATGGCCCATGTCTGCCTGTCCCTTCTTGTATTGCTTCGTGTGCCAAACTAAGCCGGTTTGGCATAATTCTATGAGCATTCTGTGAAATTCTGGTGGCACGCGGCGCGAATTTGGCGGAATGACCAGCCCCGCTTGCCTCTCGCTGCCCTCGCCGATGCAGCCCGAGCTGCCGAATGGGTCTGAAAAGCGCGGTCAAATTCCCGTTTCAGCCCCATTTTGGCCCGTTTCGACAGGTAGACCGGCATTAAGGAACCAGAAGGGACCAAGAGATGAGATATGTTCAGGCGTTTGTGTCGCTGGGTCTGTTCGGCTGGCTGGCCTATGCGGTCGCGACAGATACCTTTCCCGGCGGTGACGGTGGTTCGTCAAAGACGCGTGCGGTCAAATCGGTCATTACCTCTGCAACCGACGAATTTGGCACGGTGCAGACGGCACTGGGCCTGGCGGTGGTCGGTATCGTGCTGGCGATGTTCTTCCTGATGCGCAGGTCCGAGGTTTAACTGACCTACCACATGGTCTTGGCGGCGCGGGCGGGCCAGGCGTCGTCATAGTCCTTGCCGCCCTCCTCTCCGGCGGTCAATTCCGCAAGAATTTCCCCGAAGCTTGGCAGGCCGGCGCTGTCGTCGCGTGTCCACAGACCGGCACGCAGGGGCGCGCGGGCGCATTGGGTGTAGATCTCGGCGATGCGGATCACGATCACCGTGGCAGGCAGGCGGCCCTTGCGTTCGAAGCGGCGGCGCAGGGCCTCGTCAGCGGTCAGTTTCGCGCTGCCGTTGACCCGCACGACCGTGTTCGACCCGGGGACCATGAACATCAGCGATATGCGCCCGTCCTGAACGATGTTGCGCAGCGTATCCAGCCGGTTATTGCCCCGCCAGTCGGGCATGGCGAGGGTGCGATCATCAAGTTCCGTGACAACAGGCCCGTCATCGCCACGCGGGCTGCCATCGGTGCCGCCTTCGCCGATCGTGCTGAGAATGCAGAAGCGCGCGGTCATGATCCATTTGCGGTATAGCGGTGTCAGCCGCGTCGCCACCTTGCGCAAGGCCGGTGCGCTTGGCGTGCCGTAAAGCGCCTCGAGCGCGCCGGTATCTTCAATCCAGTCCATCAGGGTCAAATCCCGCTTCGCGCATCAATCTGTTGGATGCGGTTTCAATGTCATCCTCGAGCCTTGTCATGAAGGCTCTCTTGCTCAGGCCGGCCTCGATCCTCGGCAGAAATTCGACGACGGCGGTGCCCGGTTTGCGATAGATGCCGCGCTTGGGCCAAAAGAGGCCGACATTGGCGGCCACGGGTACACAATCCTGTCCCAGCTGCTCGTACAGCACACCGGTGCCGACCTTGTAGGGCGCCTTGATACCTGGGGCGATGCGGGTGCCCTGCGGGTAGATGATCAGCTGGCCGGGATGTTGCCGCCCCTTCGCGACATCTGCGGCCATCTTCTTGATCGCTTTGCCGCGCTGACCTCGATTGACCGGGACGCAGCCGATGCGCAGCGCGTATTGGCCGATGACGGGCGCATACATCAGGATGCTCTTCATGATGAACTTGCCCGAGGGCATTGCGCCGAAGATCAGGATGATGTCCAGGAAGGACTGGTGTTTGGCGGCCACCAGCACCTCGTCCGCCGGTGGTGTGCCGCGCACTTCGGTCCTCAGACCCACCATCCAGCGGGCCGACCAGCGTATCCATCTGCACCAGGTGTGACAGGCGGTAAGGGCGCCGCGGCGGCTGACCAGAGCCCAGGGAAAGAAGATGACCCCCAGAACACCCATCATCACATAGGCGCAAAGGGTGAAGAGCAACGAGCGTAGCCACTGGAGCGCGTATCTCATGTCAGCTCCCTGAGGGTGCGGCGCGCCGCCGCGCGCGTTGCGACAAATGCCACAATGGCGGCAAGCGGCGGAATGACCATCGGCCAGAGCCAGTGCAGCCCCTGAAACCCCAGGCCGGTCAGGAAACCGCCGCCGGTGTCGGCTGAGGGCAGCAGCAGAATGGCAGCCCCGCCAAGGGCCACGCCGATCATCGCGCCCACCAGCGCGCGCAGGGTGAACCGGCGCACGAAAGCACGCGCGATATAGGTGTCCATCGCGCCGACAAGGCGCAGCACAGTGATGACCTTGGTATTGGCGGCCAGCGCCGCATTTGCCGCCAGCGTGATCATCGCGGCTGTCGTGGCCCCGATCACCAGAAGGCTGACAAGCCCCAGCAGGCGCAGCCGGTCCGCGGCCCGCACCAGCGGGCGCCGCCACTGGGTGTGATCGTCCAGCACCGCGCCGGGCACTTCGGCCGCAAGGCGCAGGCGCAGCCCGTCGGCATCAAAGCCTTTGGCATCCTCGATGACCTCGATCAGCTGCGGGATAGGCAGCGATTCCACCGGCAGATCGGGGCCGAACCACGGTTCCAGCAGCGCGCGCTGCTCGTCGTTGTCAAGGGCACGGGCGCTGGCCACGCCCCGTGTGGTCGACAACACGTTCAGCGCGGCCTCGGTCTGGGCGGTCATCTGGTCGGCCGGGGCCGAGATGCGCAGGGTCGAGCTGCGCGCCAGCTCGCTGCCCCAGCGATCCGCCAGCCGTCCTGTCGCCAGCGAAAGGGCCAGCGCGAAGACCGCCAGAAACCCCATCGCGGCGGCGCTGAACAGTGTCAGCGAGGCCGTGTACCCCGTGGGCGGCACAACCTTGTCGGCCTGGGCGTCACCGGCCAGAAGCTCAAGAATCTTGTGGGCCTTGCTGCTCATAGATCGGCTCCTGCAAGTTGCAGGCGCCGGTTGGATATGCGCAAGACCCGCGCCTGAACCTGCGATTTCGCGGCCCGGACCAACGCCAGATCATGCGTGGCGATCATGATGGTCTTGCCCATCCGGTTCAGCTCCAGCAGCAGCTTGAGCAGGCGTTGCGACATCTCCCAGTCGACATTGCCGGTTGGTTCGTCCGCCAGGATCACATCGGGCGACATGATGACCGCGCGCGCCAGTGCGGCGCGCTGGCGCTCCCCGCCCGAAAGCTCCGGCGGCAGCGCGTCCGCGCGTTCGGTCAGCCCGACCCAGCTGGTCAGTTCATTGAGGTTCGCGGCCTCGGCCTGCACATCGCGGCCCGAGACCATCAGCGGCAGGGCGATATTCTCGGATACCGGAAGGTGGTCCAGAAACTGACAATCCTGATGCACGACACCCACGCGCCTGCGGGTCATCGCCACGTCATCGCGCGCCAGCGAACGCACGTCGCGGTCAAACAGGCTGACCCGGCCGGCGGTCGGCAGCAGCGCGCCGTAGCAGAGTTTCAGCAACGTCGTCTTCCCTGCGCCGGATGGCCCGGTCAGAAAATGAAACGATCCCGCCTGCAGTTTGAGCGAAATGTCACTCAGCAGTTCGCCCCCGCCATAGCTGTAGGCCACGTTTTCCAGCTCGATCACGGCTGCCCCCTCGCACTCGTCTCCGTCCTAAATGCCTCAGAGGACACACTTGTGCAATCATTACAGACCCGAATTTCTTTGTCCTTTTCCGGCGTGATTTTCCGGCATAAGGTGTCGCCGAGGAATTGTGCCGGACAGCGGCAGCAGGCAACAGGGGGCAACATGAGGCTGACTTGTCCGAATTGCGGGGCACAGTATGAGGTCCCGGATGAGGTGATCCCGGAAACAGGCCGCGATGTGCAATGCTCGAATTGCGGCGATACCTGGTTTCAGCTTCACCCGAGCCAGCAGACAGCCGAGGAAACAGAGGCCGCCGAGAAACCGCACCCGGGCTGGGACAGCCCCGAGGACGAACCGGAAGAAGAGTTCGCCCCGGAAGAGGAAGAACCGGCTTCGGACGAAGTGGAAGAGCCAGAGGTCGAGATCGAAGACGACCGGGCGCCCGAGCCGGAAACCGAACCCGAAGAAGAGGCTGCCGCGCCCGAGGCGACCGACATGGACGAGCCGGTGGACGAAGAGGGCGATGATGAAGAGCCCGAAGCCCACGACGACATGCCCGAACCCGCCATCGAAGAAGCGCCGGACACGCCGCCGGGCCGCGGCCTTGATCCGTCAATTGTCGATGTCCTGCGCGAAGAGGCTGCCCGCGAGGAAGAAGCCCGCGCCGCCGAAGGCAGCGGTCTGGAAACGCAACCTGACCTCGGGCTCGACGGCCCGTCCGGCGAAGAGGAACAGCGCTCGCGCGAGGCCAGGTCTCGTATGGCCCGGATGCGTGGCCTGCCCGAAGAGGATGTTGCCGAAGCCGATGAACCCGAGCTTGATCCCGGCCTGATTTCGCGCCGTAACCTCTTGCCGGATATTGACGAGATCAATTCGTCGCTCGACTCCGAGAGCGTTCGTGCCGAAAACGGCCAGGGCGACGGGGGCGGCGCCGGTGGCGAGGCTGCGACGGCGGGAAAAAGCAGCTTTGGCCGGGGGTTCACGCGGGCTGTGTTGCTGGTGCTGATCCTGGTGCTGCTATACCTGCTGGCGCCGATGATTGCCGAAAATGTGCCGGCCCTGGAAGGGGTGTTGAAGACCTATGTCGACACGGTGAATGCCGGGCGGATCTGGTTGAACGACTGGATCGGGTCGATGGTGTCGTCCGGGTAGGGGCGCGACCGGGTCAGCTGAATTTCCGGAACAGGCGGGTTACGTCGAATAGCTCATCCAACCGCTCGTAGCGGTCGCGGGTCTCGGGCCATTTTTCCTCCTGCGTGGCGGCGATCAGGGCCTCAAGCAGCATCATCGTCGAGATGTTGGAATCCCAGGCCGAGGGGATCTCCACCCAGCAGTTGAAGGTGAACTCTGCCTGTGCGGCCACCGGTGACGCCCATTGATCGGTGATCAGGATGACCGTGACCCCGCGCGCGGCCGCCAGTTTGGCCAGGTTCTGCAGGTTGGTCTCGTAGCGGCGCACATCGAACATCAGCAGGGTATCACCCTCGACCATGTCCAGCACGTAATGCGGCCAGGTGGCCGAGGATGATGTCATGTGGGTCACCCGCTGCCGGATCGCCTGGAAATGGGTAAAGGCGTAATCCGCCAGCGCGCGCGTGATTCGGCCCCCGACCACGTAGAGCCGGCCATTGGTATCCGCCAGCCGCTTGACCGCGGCGTCGAACCTGTCGGTGTCGACGTTCGAGAAGGTTTGTTCAAGGTTCTGGGTGACTGCCTGCGAAAACCGGTTGAGCATGTGGGTTTCGGGGGCGTCGCTGGCCCAGTTGTCCCGGCGTTGGGTAGGTCCCGAGACCTTGGCCTGAAGTTCTTTCAGCAGGGATTTGTGGAAATGCGGATACCCCTTGAAGCCCAGCTTCTGCACCATCCGGGCCACCGTGGGCGTTGATACGCCAGCATTTTCCGCGACGATGGTGATCGAGGCCAGCCCCGCGGCAGGATAATTCTCGAGCAGGCAATTCGCGAATTTGCGCTCGGACTGTGTCAGCGCCGCATAATGTTCGCGGATCAGTTCCCGCACGGTAGCCGTTGGTTTGGTCAATTGCGCTCCCCGACTTTGGACGCGATGACGCGTCCGGATTGTTGCCCGCTGAAAATATTTCACCACGGGCAAAAACCGTTTGAAAATATATTGACACATTATCTGCGTTGCGAAAAGATATTTCCAGCAAGCAGGGGGACGGGGATGTCAGGCGGTCAGGCCACCGACACAACACAAGCGGTCGAAGTGCTGAACCCGCAGGGGGCGGGCGCGGTCCTGATCCTGTGTGAACATGCCTCGAACCACATCCCCGCCCGTTACGAAAACCTGGGCCTGGCGCCCGAAGTGCAGACCAGTCATGCCGCCTGGGATCCCGGTGCGCGCGCTGTGGGCGCGTTGATGTCGGCGGCGCTGGATGCGCCGATGGTCGCCTCGTGCGTGTCGCGGCTGGTCTATGATTGCAACCGCCCGCCCGAGGCGCCGTCAGCCATGCCGGAGCGGTCCGAAAAATACGACATTCCCGGCAATCGCGACCTGTCGCGCGCTGCGGTCGACGAGCGGGTCGCGACGGTCTATCGTCCGTTCTGTGCAAAAGTGACCGAAGTGATCCATGCCCGCAAATCTGCCGGCCTGCCCACGGCATTGGTCACGATCCACAGCTTCACGCCGGTCTATTTCGGCGTGCACCGCACGGTCGAGATCGGCGTTCTGCATGATGACGATAGCCGTCTGGCCGATGCCATGCTGGCCAATGCGCCTCTGCTGCCGCATCGCCGGATCGAGCGGAACGAACCCTATGGGCCTGCCGATGGCGTCACCCATTCGCTGCGCATCCATGGTCAGGCAAACGGGCTGGCAAATGTCATGATCGAAGTGCGCAATGACCTGCTTCGGAAGGCGCAGGACGAGCAGGCCATCGCGGATGAGTTGTTGGCCCTGCTGCAGCCCGCCCTGGACGCCATACCGGCAGAAGGAGTGGCGCGTGCCTGATTTCGTCCACGGTTATGTTCGCCGCATCGACGCGATGAACCGCTTTATCGGGCGGATCACGATGTATCTGATCTTTGTGCTCGTGGGCGTGCTGCTCTGGTCGTCGATCTCCAAGGCGGTGTTTACGCCGTCGCTTTGGACGCTGGAAACCGCCCAGTTCATCATGGTCGCCTATTACGTCCTGGGCGGACCCTACTCGATCCAGCTGGGATCGAATGTGCGGATGGATCTGTTCTATGGCAGCTGGTCCCTCAGGACCAAGGCCTGGGTCGACGCGTTCACCATCTTTTTCCTGATCTTCTATCTCGGAGTGCTCCTCTATGGCGGCATCAACTCACTGGCCTATTCTCTGGGCGCGCCCTACGACATGACCAGCTTTGATTTCTTCCGCGAGCTTCTGGGTGCGTTCTTCACCGAAGGTTTCTCGGCGGCGCAGGAAAAACTGGGCTTCATGGAGCGGTCATCCACCGCGTGGCGCCCCTATGCCTGGCCGGTCAAGCTGATCCTGTGTGTCGGCGTGTTCCTCATGTTGTTGCAGTGTACGGCTGAGTTCTTCCGCGACATTGGCCGGTTGCGCGGGGTAGAGATCTGATGTCGCAGGATCTGATCGCGATACTCCTGTTCTCGGGAATGATGCTGATGCTGATGACCGGGCAGCGCGTGTTCGGCGCCATCGGATTCGTCGGTGCTGCGGCGGCAGTGTTCCTGGGCTGGAACAACGGCGTCGAGATACCGTTCACGGCAGCGATGAAGCTGATGAAATGGTATCCGCTGCTGACGCTGCCGATGTTCATCTTCATGGGCTATGTCCTCAGCGAAAGCCGCATTGCCGATGACCTTTACAAGATGTTCCATGTCTGGATGGGACCGGTGCGCGGCGGGCTGGCGATCGGCACGATCGGGCTGATGGTACTGATTTCGGCGATGAACGGCCTGTCGGTCGCAGGCATGGCCATCGGCGCCACGATCGCCCTGCCGGAACTGCTGCGCCGGGGCTATGACAAGATCATGGTCACTGGCGTCATCCAGGCCGGGTCGAGCCTGGGTATCCTCGTGCCGCCTTCGGTCGTTCTGGTGCTTTATGCCATGATCGCCCGGCAGCCTGTCGGGCAGCTCTGGCTGGCCGGGATCCTGCCGGGGCTGATGATGGCCGGGATGTTCATCCTCTACATCTATATCCGCTGCCGGGTGCAGCCGCATCTTGGTCCGGTCCTGCCCGAAGACGAGCGGCGCGAGATCACCTGGGCCGAGAAACTGCGCCTGCTGCGGGCGGGCCTGCTGCCGCTGGTGATCTTCGCGTCGATGATGGTGCCCTTCGTCAAGGGCTATACCAGCCTTGTCGAAAGCTCGGCCATCGGCGCGATGACGGCGTTCCTGGCGGCGGTACTGAAGGGGCGGATGACCAGGGAAGTCTTCGAGAACAGCGTGCGCAATACGCTGGGCATCTCCTGCATGTTCATGTGGATCATCCTGGCCGCGCTCGGATTCGGCGCGATCTTCGACGGGCTGGGCGCGGTCAATGCGATCGAAAGCCTGTTCACCGAACAGCTGGGTCTTGGCCCGTGGATGATCCTGATCCTGATGCAGCTCAGCTTCATCATCATGGGGACGTTCCTGGACGATACGGCGATGCTGGTGATCGTGGCGCCGCTCTACGTGCCGCTGGTCGGTGCGCTTGGCTTCGACCTGATCTGGTATGGTGTGCTCTACACCATCACCACGCAGATCGCCTATATGACCCCGCCTTTCGGTTATAACCTGTTTCTGATGCGCGCCATGGCCCCGCCCGAGATTGGCCTGCGCGACATCTATGTGTCGATCATTCCCTTTGTGCTGGTCATGGCGCTGGCGCTGTCACTGGTGATGATCTTTCCGCAGATTGCCCTGTGGCTGCCGGAATACGTGTACGGAAAATAACCAGAAGAGCCCCGTCCGGGGGCCATGTAACATCAAGGAGAGAAGATTATGACGACAAGACGTAAGTTTCTGAAAACCGCCGGCGTCGGCGCGATGGCCGCCCCGCTGGCCACGCCGGCACTGGCGCAATCCACCATTCAATGGCGGATGCAGACCTATGCCGGTCCCGCACTGGCCGAACACGTGGTCAAACCCGCCATCGACATGTTCAACAAGATCGCCGGCGACCGGATGCAGATCGAACTGTTCTTTGCTGATCAGCTGGTGCCCACCGGAGAGCTGTTCCGCGCCATGCAGAGCGGCACGATCGACGCGGTGCAGTCGGATGACGACTCGATGGCGTCGCCCACCGAGGTAACCGTCTTCGGCGGTTATTTCCCCTTCGCCTCGCGCTATTCGCTGGACGTGCCGGTGCTGTTCAACCAGTACGGCCTGAACGAGATCTGGGACGCGGAATATTCCAAGGTCGGCATCAAGCATATCAGCGCCGGCGCCTGGGATCCCTGCCATTTCGCCACCAAGGATCCGATCAACAGCCTTGAAGACCTCAAGGGCAAGCGCGTCTTTACCTTCCCGACGGCGGGACGGTTCCTGAGCCAGTTCGGCGTCGTGCCGGTCACGCTGCCCTGGGAGGATATCGAGGTGGCAGTGCAGACCGGCGAGCTGGACGGCATCGCCTGGTCAGGCATTACCGAGGACTATACCGTGGGTTGGGCCGACGTGACCAACTACTTCCTGACCAACAACATCTCTGGCGCCTGGGCCGGGTCGTTCTTTGCCAATCAGGGCCGTTGGGAAGAGCTGCCCGAAGACCTGCAGACCCTGTTCCGCGTCTGCTGTGACCAGTCGCATTACTATCGCCAGTGGTGGTACTGGGGCGGCGAGGCCAGCCTGCGCGTCAACGGCACCAAGATGGAGCTGACCTCGATCCCCGACGCCGAGTGGCAGCAGGTCGAGGATGCCGCGCTGACCTTCTGGGATGAGATCGCAGCCGAGTCCGAGACCAAGGCGAAGGTTGTCGAGATCTTCAAACAGTACAATGCCGACATGCAGAAGGCCGGACGGCCCTATCGCTACGGCTGAACGCGACAGCTGTTCCGTTCCCCGGGCGCGAAGCTCGGGGAACATTCTTTGCGACGGAAATTGCCAGAATTCTTGAACTGAATTTTGCGCGCCAGAAGGATAGACCGGAAAATGGTACTGAGTTTCGAGGAACTGAAAGCGAGAACCGCCGCCGGGGAGGTCGACACGGTTCTTGCGTGCCTGGTGGACATGCAGGGACGGCTGATGGGCAAACGCTTTCACGCAGCGCATTTCGTGAACAGCGCCTGGGAAGAGACCCATTGCTGCAATTACCTGCTGGCGACGGATCTTGAGATGGCGACACCCGATGGCTATGCCTCGACCAGCTGGCAGTCTGGCTATGGCGATTACGTGATGAAGCCCGACCTGGGCACGCTGCGCCCCGTCCCGTGGCTGGAGGGCACGGTGATGGTGCTCTGCGATGTGCTGGATCACCACACCCACGAAGATGTGCCGCATTCCCCGCGCGCGGTTCTGAAAAAGCAGCTGAAGCGGCTTGAGGCGATGGGTTACGACGCGATGATGGCAACCGAGCTGGAATTTTTCCTGTTCGAGAAGAGCTTCGATCAGATCCGCAAGGAGAAATTCCGCGATCTGCAGCCCATTTCGGGCTATAACGAGGATTACGCGATCCTGCAGACCACCAAGGAAGAACACGTGATGCGGCCCATCCGCAATCACCTCTTTGCGGCGGGCATCCCGGTGGAAAACTCCAAGGGCGAGGCCGAGACCGGGCAGGAAGAGCTGAACATCAAATATGCCGCGGCGCTGGACACGGCGGATCATCACACGATCGCCAAGCACGGCGTGAAGGAGATTGCCTTTCAGCACGGCCACGCGGCGACATTCCTGCCGAAATGGCATCACGACAAGGTCGGCAGCTCGTCCCATGTGCACCAGTCGCTGTGGCAGGGCGGCAAGCCTGCCTTCTACGACGCGGATGACAAGCTGGGCATGTCGGCACTGATGAAGAACTACATGGCCGGGCTGTTGAAATACGCGCCCGACTATACCTGTTTCATGGCGCCCTATATCAACAGCTACAAACGCTTTCAGAAGGGCAGCTTTGCGCCGACCCGTATCATCTGGTCGGTTGACAATCGCACGGCGGGCTACCGGCTATGCGGTGACGGCACCAAGGCGATCCGGGTGGAATGCCGCATCCCCGGCTCCGACATGAACCCCTATCTGGCCTGTGCGGCGATGCTGGCCGCCGGGATCGCCGGGATCGAAGAGGGTCTGGATCTGCAGGCGCCCGCCAGGGGCGACGCCTATGAGGGCGATACCGGCATGATCCCGCACACCCTGCGCGACGCGATGGGGACGCTGAAGGGCTCGGCGATGCTGCGGGCGGCGATGGGCGACGATGTGGTGGACCATTACGTGCGCGCGGCGGAGGTCGAGATCGAGGATTTCGACCGGGTGGTGACCGATTACGAGGTGGCGCGCGGGTTCGAGCGGGCTTGACGCCTCCGGCGGGAGTATTTTGGGCAAGATGAAAAGGGGGCGGTGACCCCCGGTGGTGCGATGAGGATGGCATGGGTCAGAATTTGAAATGTATCTCACCGATCGACGGATCGGTTCTTGCGGAACGCGCGGTGTTGTCGCGGGACGCGGCGATGGCGGCGGCGGATGCTGCGCGGACGGCGCAGGTGGCCTGGGCGGCGCGGCCGCTGCAGGAGCGGATCGACCTCGTGATGGCGGGCGTCGCCGCCGTGGGCGCGATGAATGACGAGATCGTGCCGGAACTGGCGTGGATGATGGGCCGGCCTGTCCGCTATGGCGGGGAATTCGGCGGGTTCAATGAGCGTGCGACCCATATGGGCCAGATTGCTGCCGAGGCGCTGGCCGATATCCAGGTGGGCGAGGACGAGAGTTTCAGACGATACATAAAACGCGTTCCCCAAGGCGTTGTCTTCGTCGTCGCCCCCTGGAACTATCCCTATATGACGGCGATCAACACCGTCGCGCCGGCGCTGATTGCCGGGAACACGGTGATCCTGAAACATGCCACGCAGACCCTGCTGGTGGGCGAGAGGATGGCGCAGGCCTTCCATGCGGCCGGCGTGCCCGAGGACGTGTTTCAGAACGTTTTCTTGGACCATGACACCACTTCCGAGCTGATCGCGCGCCGGGCGTTTGATTTTGTCAACTTCACCGGCTCGGTCGGGGGCGGTCGCGCGATGGAACGCGCCGCGGCGGGCACCTTCACGGGGGTCGGTACGGAGCTTGGCGGCAAGGATCCGGGTTACGTGATGGACGACGCCGACCTGGATGCGGCGGTGGACACGCTGATCGACGGGGCGATGTTCAACTCAGGCCAGTGCTGTTGCGGGATTGAGCGCATCTATGTGCAGGAGGGTCTGTTCGATGCGTTCGTCGAAAAGGCGGTGGCGATCGTGAAGGGCTACAAGCTGGGCAATCCGCTGGACAAGGACACCACGATCGGCCCGATGGCCAATGTGCGTTTCGCCGAGGAAGTGCGCGCCCAGATCGACGAGGCTTTGGCCGATGGTGCAAAGGCCCATATCGAGACATTCGCCGCGGATGACGGCGCGGCCTACCTGACGCCGCAGATCCTGACCAACGTGACCCATGACATGCGGGTGATGCGCGATGAAAGCTTCGGCCCCGTCGTCGGCATCATGCCGGTCAAGGACGATGACGAGGCGGTGCGGCTGATGAATGACAGCCAGTTCGGCCTCACCGCAAGCCTGTGGACGCGCGATCTGACGCGGGCTGCGCGCGTGGGCGACCGGATCGAGACCGGCACCGTCTTCATGAACCGGGCCGATTACCTTGATCCGGGTCTGTGCTGGACCGGCTGCAAGGATACCGGCCGCGGTGGCGGCCTGTCGGTCATCGGCTATCACAATCTGACACGTCCCAAATCCTACCATCTGAAAAAGGTGACATCATGAGCCTGACGGGAAACTGGTCGTACCCGACCGCAATGAAATTCGGCGCTGGCCGGATCAACGAACTGCCTGACGCCTGTGCGGCGGCGGGCATCAGCAAACCGCTTCTGGTCACTGACAAGGGGCTGGCCGATCTGCCGGTCACGCAGTCCACGCTGGACATCATGGAGACCGCCGGGCTGGGCCGCGGCATGTTCAGTGATGTGGACCCGAACCCGAACGAGAAGAACCTGGATGCCGGCGTCGCGGCCTACAAGGCCGGGGGTCATGACGGGGTGATCGCGTTCGGCGGCGGCTCGGGGCTGGACTTGGGCAAGATGGTGGCCTTCATGGTGGGTCAGACACGGCCCGTCTGGGATTTCGAAGATATCGGCGACTGGTGGACACGCGCCGATGCCGATGCCATCGCGCCCATCGTGGCGGTGCCGACCACGGCGGGGACCGGATCGGAAGTGGGGCGTGCATCGGTGATCACCAATTCGGACACCCATGTGAAAAAGATCATCTTTCACCCCAAGGTGCTGCCCTCGGTCGTGATCTGCGACCCGGAGCTGACGGTCGGGATGCCGAAATTCATCACCGCCGGCACCGGGCTTGATGCCTTTGCCCATTGTGTCGAGGCGTTCAGCAGCCCGCATTACCACCCGATGTCCCAGGGGATTGCGCTGGAAGGGATGCGGCTGGTGATCGACAACCTGCCCCGCGCCTATGCGGACGGAACCGATATCAAGGCCCGCGCCAACATGATGAGCGCGGCGGCGATGGGCGCCACGGCGTTCCAGAAGGGGCTGGGTGCGATCCATGCGCTGAGCCACCCGATCGGAGCGATATACAACACCCATCACGGCACCACCAACGCGGTTTGCATGCCCGCGGTGCTGGCGTTTAATGCCGACGCCATCCGTGACCGGTTTGACCTGGCCGCACCCTACCTGGGGATTTCTGGCGGCTTCGATGGCTTCTGCGCTTTTGTGCAGGACTTCAATGACAGCCTCGGTATCCCCCGCAAGCTGCGTGACATGGGCGCGGGCGAGGACCGGATCGACGAACTGGCTGCGATGGCGCTGGAGGATCCGTCCTGTGGCGGCAACCCGGTGAAACTGACGCTGGAAAACCTGACCGGGCTCTACCGGGCGGTGATCTGAGAACCGGCGGTGCGGCGGGCGCCTCAGCCCGCCGCGCGACTGCCGTCTTCAGACCGGTACCGGCCCGCGCGCGCCGCACGCCTGAGAGCGGCGGTGGTCAAAGGGCATATGGCAACTTCCGCCTTGCGCAGCCCGGCGAATCCGGGTCTTGCTTCGGTGACCACTGGTTGGAGACACACATGCACACCATCAAGGCCGCCGTCTGCGTCGAGTTCGGGCAACCGCTGGTGATCCAGGATGTTCATCTGCGTGCACCTGAACAGGGTGAGGTTCAGGTCGACCTAGAGGCGGTTGCGATCTGCCATTCGGATATCAGCTATGCCGAAGGCGGCTGGGGTGGGTCTTTGCCGGCCGTTTATGGCCACGAGGCGGCCGGGCGCGTCGGTGCGGTCGGCCCCGGTGTCGCCGGCATCGCGCCGGGCGATGCGGTGGTGGTGACACTGATCCGGGCCTGCGGGCATTGCCCCAGCTGCGGTGCGGGCAAGCCGACCACCTGCGAAACGCCCTATGACGGTGATCTTGGACCGCTGACGCTGACTGACGGTGGCAAGCTGCACCAGGCGATGGCCTGCGGGGCCTTTGCCGAAAAGGTTGTCGTCGATCAGAGCCAGGTGGTGAAGATCCCCGATGACATGGCGATGGATACCGCCTGCCTGCTGTCCTGCGGGGTCATCACCGGGGTGGGGGCCGTGGTCAATGCCGCCGGGCTGCGCGCCGGGCAGGACGTGGTGGTGATCGGCGCGGGCGGCGTGGGGCTCAATGCCATTCAGGGCGCGCGCATTGCAGGTGCCCGCCGGATCGTGGCCGTGGACATGAGCGAGGACAAGTTGGATACCGCGATTGATTTCGGCGCGACCGACGGCGTGCTGGCCACGGCGGAAAAACCCTGGCGCGCCGCGAAGAAGGCGATCGGGCGCGGGGCCGATGCGGTGATCGTCACCGTCGGTGCGATCCCGGCCTATGACCAGGCGCCGCGTTACCTGGCCGGCGGCGGCCGCGTTATCATGGTGGGCATGCCCCATACCGGCGCCGCCTCAAGCTATGAGCCGGTCAATTTCGCGGCGACCGGGCAGGGTATGATCGGGTCGAAGATGGGGGATACCGTGATCCGCCGCGACATCCCGTGGATGATCGACCTGTACCGACAGGGCCGACTGAAGCTGGACGAGCTGATCTCGAACCGCTGGCGCCTTGAGCAGATCAACGAGGCCATCGCGGACACGAAATCCGGCGGTGCCCGCCGCAACGTGATCTTGCTGAAATAGGCCGCGGCGGCGGGGGCGTCAGCCGCCGCGCACCGCGTCGATCATGCGCTGCACGTTGTCAGGGTCCGCATCCGGCGTGATCCCGTGCCCCAGGTTGAAGATATGCGGCCCCTTGCGGAACGCCTTGACGATCGCGCGGGTCTCGGTCACCAGCGCCTCGCCGCCGGTGACCATGTGGGACGCGGCCAGGTTGCCCTGCACGCAGCCGTCCTTCTGCACCTGTTCCGCCGCCCAATCGGGGCTGACCGAATTGTCCAGCGCCACGCAATCGGCCCCCGTGGCCGCGTGAAAACCCACGTATTTGTCGCCGGCCTCGCGCGGGAAGGCGATGACCGGGATGCCGGGATGCCGGGTCTTGAGCGCGGCGATGATCTGCCGGGCCGGGGCGGTGGCGTATCTGTCGAAATCCTCACCCCTGAGCGATCCGGCCCAGCTGTCGAAAACCTTGACCACCTCGGCCCCGGCGTCAATCTGGGCAGAAAGGTATTCGATCGTCGCCTCGGTGATCCGCTCCAACAGGGCCTCGAACACCGCGCGGTTCCCTGTCTTGAGCGCATGGGCCGGCCCCTGATCGGGGGTGCCGCGCCCGGCGATCATGTAGGTGGCAACGGTCCAGGGCGCGCCGGCAAAGCCGATCAACGTCGTCTCGGCGGGGAGGGCGCGGGAAAGGTTGCGCACGGTCTGATAGACCGGTGCCAGCGTTTCGTGAATTTCTGCGGTGGGTTTCAGCCCATCAACACCGGCCTGATCCGTGATCGTCGACAGCCGGGGCCCTTCGCCGGTGACGAACCACAGATCGGCGCCAAGCGCCTGCGGCACCAGCAGGATATCGGCAAACAGGATCGCCGCATCGAACCCGTAGCGGCGAATGGGCTGCAGCGTCACCTCGGTTGCCAGATCGCTGTTGTAGCACAGCGACAGGAAGTCACCGGCCTCGGCCCGGGTGGCGCGGTATTCGGGCAGGTAGCGGCCTGCCTGCCGCATCATCCAGATCGGCGGTACATCCTGTACCTCACCCGCTAGCGCCCTCAGAATTGTCTTTTGCCCGGCCATGCCATTCCTCCGTTGTCAGCGTGTCGTCGCCCCGACGGCGGGGGATGTCAACCGGTCTGTCTTGCAACACCCGAAACCGGGGGCTAGACCATGCCCATGACGTTGAACCTTCCCTCCCCGGCACAACCGATGAAACTGGGTACGCGCGGCTCTCCGCTGGCGCTGGCGCAGGCATATGAAACGCGCGACCGCCTGTCGGCGGCATTTGATCTGCCGGGGGAGGCGTTCGAGATCGTGGTGATCAAGACCACGGGCGACAACCGCGCCATGATCGACGCGGACCGTCCGCTGAAGGAGATCGGCGGCAAGGGGCTTTTCACGCGCGAGATCGAAGAGGCGCTATCATCGGCTGCCATCGACATCGCGATACATTCGATGAAGGACATGCCGGTGCTGCAGCCGGCCGGTTTGGTGATTGACTGCTACCTGCCCCGCGAGGATGTGCGCGACGCGTTTGTCTCGCCCTCGGTGAAGTCGCTGGGCGATCTGGCCGAAGGGGCCAAGGTCGGCACGTCATCGCTGCGGCGCAAGGCCCAGGTTCTGGTGGCCAATCCGCATCTGCAGGTGGTCGAATTCCGGGGCAACGTGCAGACCCGGCTGAAGAAACTGGAGGATGGCGTGGCGGCCGGAACCTTCCTTGCGATGGCCGGGCTGAACCGGCTGGGCCAAGCCGAGGTCGCGACCGCTGCGATCGAGCCGGACGAGATGCTGCCCGCGGTGGCGCAAGGGGCCATCGGCATCGAAAGGCGGCAGGCTGACCACCGCGCCGCCGAAATGCTGTCGGCGATCCATGATGTTGAGACCGGGCAGCGCCTTGCCGCCGAACGCGCCTTTCTGGCCGCGCTGGACGGTTCCTGCGAAACCCCGATTGCCGGGTTGGCGGACCTTGCGGGCGGTACCCTGCGGTTGCGCGGTGAAATCCTGCGCCCCGATGGCAGCGAGAGCCTGAGCGATGACCGCACCGCGCCCATCGAGGACGGCGCCGAACTGGGCCGGGCAATGGCCGCGACACTCTTGAACGAAGCCGGGGATGGGTTCTTTGACTGGCGTCTGTGATCGGATCCGGCGGCGATGACGATGACCGTCTTCCTCGTGGTGATCGGGGCAGCGCTGCTGCATGCGTTCTGGAATGCCCTGCTGAAATCGGGCGCGGACAAATTCGTGGGGATGAGCGCGGTCATGATGGGGCAGGCGCCCTTGGCCGTGATCGCGATCATGGCGTTTCCGCCGCCCGCCATCGAATGTCTGCCCTACCTTCTGGCCGGGGTGGCGCTGCACCTGGGTTATCAGGTGTTTCTGACCCTGTCCTACCGGATCGGTGATCTCAGTCAGGTCTATCCCATCGCGCGGGGTGTGGCACCATTGATCGTGGCGGCCGTTTCCGTGGGGTTTCTGGGCGTCGACCTGGTGCTGCCGGAAATCCTTGGCGTCACCACCATCGGCATTGGCATTCTCAGCCTGGCGCTGGTGCGCCGTCACGGGGGGCAGCGCAACCTCGAGGCGGCGGGACTTGCGCTGCTGACCGGATGTTTCATCGCCGCCTATTCGCTGGTCGACGGGCTGGGCGCGCGGGTCTCTGGGTCGCCCGTCGGGTTCTATGGCTGGCTGGCCGTCGGCTCGACCATCGGGTTCACCACCTCGATGCTGTTCTGGCGGCCGCAGATCGTGCGCGAGGCGCTGGCCACGCAGAAATTGCGCGGACTGGTGGGCGGCAGCGCGTCGTTTGTCGCCTTCGCGCTGGTTATCTGGGCCTTCACCAAGGCGCCGATTGCCCTGGTCACGGCGTTGCGCGAAACCAGCATCATTTTCGCGCTGTTGATCGGAGTATTCTTGCTCAGGGAGCGTCTTGACCTGGTCAAGCTTCTGTCAACCATGCTGACCTTGGCAGGCGCCGTCCTGCTGAGGTTTGCACGCCATCTTTGATAAGCTCCACTTGCCACGGGCGCGCGATCTGCAACCGCCTTCTTCGCTTTAGTTAACAGTAGTTTGCGCGTGAACGGGCTGTTCTTCACGCGATTCTGGCGCTAAACAAACCTTCCAACTGGCCCTATCAGAAATCGCGATTCTGACCACTGATATCAATTGGAAAAGCGGCGTTCGCGCCCCTGTGAATTTTGGCCCGGGCTTCCCCCCGGGCTTTAACCGATGGAGAACCGACATGGACGGCAAAGTTCTGGACAATGACATCAGCAAGATCGTGGAGGCCGACCGCGCCCATGTCTGGCACCACCTGATCCAGCACCAACCCTTCACCGGGCCTGATCCGAAATCCGATCCGCGGATCATCGTCGAAGGCCGCGGGATGCGCGTCTGGGATCAGAAGGGCAAGGAGCATCTCGATGCGGTCTCGGGCGGGGTCTGGACGGTGAACGTGGGCTATGGCCGCGAGCGGATCGCCAATGCCGTGCGCGACCAGCTGATCAAGCTGCCCTATTTCGCAGGTTCCGCCGGGTCGATCCCCGGCGCGATGTTCTCGGAAAAGCTGATTTCGAAGATGCCGGGACTGAGCCGTGTCTACTATACCAACTCGGGATCCGAGGCGAACGAGAAGGCGTTCAAGATGGTCCGCCAGATCGCGCACAAGCGCTACGGCGGCAAGAAGCACAAGATCCTTTTCCGCGAACGCGATTACCACGGCACCACCATCACCGCGCTGTCGGCCGGTGGTCAGCCCGAGCGCGGCGCCCAATACGGCCCCTATACGCCGGGTTTCGTCGAGGTGCCGCATTGCCTGGAATACCGCGCCCAATGGGATCTGAGCGGTGAGGAATACGGGATTGCCGCCGCCAACGCGATCGAAGAGGTGATCCTGCGCGAAGGCCCCGACACGGTGGGTGCGCTCTGCCTTGAGCCGGTGACGGCTGGGGGCGGCGTGATTGTCCCGCCCGAGGGCTACTGGCCGCGCGTGCAGGAGATTTGCCGCAAATACGACATCCTGCTGCATATCGACGAGGTCGTCTGCGGTGTCGGTCGCACCGGCACCTGGTTCGGCTACCAGCATTATGGTGTCGAACCCGATTTCGTGACCATGGCCAAGGGCGTGGCCTCAGGCTATGCGGCGATTGCCTGCTGCGTCACCAACGAGAAGGTGTTCGAACTGTTCCGCGACGACGCCGCCGATCCGCTGAATTATTTCCGCGATATCTCGACCTTTGGCGGCTGCACCGCCGGTCCGGCGGCGGCGCTGGAGAACATGACCATCATCGAGGAGGAGAACCTGCTCGAGAACACCGTCGCGATGGGCGATTACATGCTTGATCAGCTGGCGGCGCTTCAGGACAAGCACAAGGTCATCGGTGAGGTGCGCGGCAAGGGCCTGTTCCTGGGGGCCGAACTGGTGGCCGACCGATCAACCAAGGAACCGGTGGACGAGAAACTGGCGCAGGCCGTCGTGGCGGACTGCAATGCGCAGGGCGTGATCATCGGCGTGACAAACCGTTCGCTGCCGGGATTCAACAACACGCTCTGCTACAGCCCCGCGCTGATCGCCACCAGGGACGACATCGACGAAATCGTCGCGGCGACCGACAAGGCGCTGACCAAGGTATTCGGCTAAACGCCGATTGGCACCCACCCCGCGGCGGCAATCTTGGGGTGGGTGAAACTGCGGCGCGACCCCGGAGCGGCCATTGAACCTTGCGCTACAACGCGGTCATTGCCGCGGCATGGGCGCGCGTCGGCAATGCGCGGCGCCCTTCGGGCTTGAGTACGTGCAAGGCAAAACGCGCAAGGTCCGCTTTGGGCTCAAAGCCACCCGTCTGACGGCAAGACTCGCGCCCCGATCTCTGGGACAGTGGCGCAGAGAGGTCAGAAGGATTGCGTCGTGTAATCCACCTCGTCGGGGTAGAGCGTGTCTTCGATTGATGTGGTGTGTACCTTGACCAGCTTTCCGCCCTCGACCCGGCTGATGTATTGGTGGCCAAAGACCTGGTGGGTCTTGCCGTTGAAGATCTTGGCGCCCTGCGGGTGGGCCTGGCTTTCGGGCATGTCGGTCATCGCCTCGACCGCTTCAATCAGCTTGGCGCGGTCATCCGGCCCCTGATATCCCGCGGTTTCCATGCCCGCCTTGATCACATGCAGGGTTTCCCAGCAGCCGAACATATGGGCGTAGGTCGACACATCCGTCGGATCGCTGACCGACGCGCCGTTTTCATCCACGCCCACGGCGACGCGGTAGAACTTGTCATGCTCGCTCTGATCGGGCTGTGCGTTGCGCGGGTTGCCCTCCCAGAAATAGGTGCCTTCGAGGAATTCAAGGCCGGGGCTGGAGATGTCCACCGCCTCCAGGCTGTCGATGAACCCGAACATCTCGGGGCGGCTTGGCCCGAAGAATTCGCCCAGTTCCTTGACAAATGTCAGCACGGCGGGGCCGACCATGACGTGATAGAGCACCTCGGTCTCGCGCGGGATTTTCGGGAAATACTTGGTGAACGAGGTCTCGGTCGGCGGAATGGCGATATGTTCCAGCACTTCGCCGCCCTGCGCCTCGATCGCCGCGGTGAAGAAATCGCGGTGGTCATGGCCAAAGGCGAAATCCGGGAAAACCATCGTGACCTTCTTGCCGAGGTTTTCCGCCACATAGGGCGCCATTGCCTGGACCTGGCTTTTCACATCGGTGATGCCGGGCTGAAGCGTGTAGCGGTTGAGCATTCCGCTGGCGACGTGATGGCCTTCGGACACCACGAAATAGGGCAGCTTCAGCTCTCCGGCGCGGGGTGACGAGCCGATCACCACATGGGAAAACAGCGTGCCGAACCCTACGTCGCAGCCGTGCTGGTTGGCGAATTTCTCGACCACTTCAGCGCCGCGCTTGGGGTCGGTGCCGTCATCCTCGGCCACGATCTCGACCATGCGGCCATTGATGCCGCCGCCCTCGTTGATGAGCTTCACGGCGGCCTGCGTGGTCCGGTCATACCAGCGGCCATAGGCGGCGCCGATGCCGGTGCGGTGCACCTGGAAACCGATCTTGACCGGTTCCGCGGTCTGCGCATGGGTATAGCGCGCCCACATCGGCAGGCTGGCCGCCGCCGCGCCCGCCGCAAGCGTCCCGAGCGCCCCGCGGCGCGTGGTCGATTTGGTCATGTCCTCAGTCTCCCTGTCTGAGTGCCGGGCACGTGCTGCGCCCCGTTTGGCAGGGAGTTTGCGAAGTGGGGCGCGAATTGTCCAGCGGATTCAGGCCTCATAACCCGCGCGGCGATGCCAGCAGCCAGAGACCGAAACAGGTGTAAAGTACCATGAAGATGGCCAGGGGCGCCTGTGACAGGGCGGCGCGGCGGGCGGTGGCAAGCGCATGTAGCGCCAGCGCATGCGCCAGCAGGATGGCGATCACATGGCCGATCACCACCGCACCCGCCTGGCTCAGCCAGATCGTGCGCACGGTCGCCTGGGTGTTGAAAAACCCGGTGGTCACGTAGAACTGGCCGAGCCCCAGCAGATCGGCACCGCGGGCCAGCGGATCACTGATGGCCTTGAGCGCATATTGCCCGTCAACCAGGAAGCTGGTCAGGTAATGCGCCACGTGATAGCCCAGAGCGATTGGCAGGATCGACGGCGCGAACAGGCAAAAGGCGGCGCCGAACCCGATCTGCGCCCGGGCGATCCGCAACCCCAGCCAGATGCACAGGCCATAGGCCGCGATCAGCGCGGCATTGGCGGCGATCAGGCCCAGGATCGTCTGCCGGACCACGGCGCTGCGGCCGGGAAACTCCAGCGGGTTGATACCCAGCACGCCCAGCCACCAGAAGGTCTCGTTCAGCCCGTCGAAACAGCCGGTGCCCAGCAGGATCAGGATGAAGACCGCAAGGCCTGGGGCTACGTGCGGGCGGGCCATGACCTTCCATCCCGGCAGGCCGATCGACAGGTTCTTGCCACGCCGGCCCAGCAGGCCCATCCGCGCATAGCTGCGCATCAGGATGGTCAGCGCCTCGGCCCGGATCAGCCAGCGGGGGCCGAAAAGGACAACGCCCAGCAAGGTTGCGTACCAGTATCCGCCCGTGAACATGGCCAGCCGCGCCGGATCGGCGGGGGCGGGGTCGGCCAGCAGCAGCACGGCGAACCCAAGGAAGATCGCGATGCCGGGGACATATCCCAGCCGGCGCGGGTAACGCCAGACGGCGCGCATCCCGGTCAACCGCGCCAACAGCGCCGCCGGGCCGGTCCACGGATTGGTCCAGCGCCAGTGATTTCCAATCAGCCCCTGCAGGGACACCAGCCCGACCCACCAGACCGTCCAGACGAATAGCGGCAGTGCATTGGTCAGCGGGTCGCGCGGGCCTTCGACCCCCAGCCAGACCAGCGCCGCCAATACCAGCGCCGCCACACAGCTGGTGACATGATGCAGCGGCAGCCCGATACGCGGCAGGACCGGCCAGGACGTGAAGATCCCGCGCACCCACCGCGCCGGCATCAGCGCCAGCAACAGGACGGTCAGCGCAACGCTGGCCACCCCGGCGGCAATATATACATCCGTCGGCAACAGCAGCACAAACCCCTGCTCGGAGGCATGCGCCAGCGCAAATCCCGGCAGCAGCAGGCAGGTTATCAGAATGCAAACTCTCATCACGTCCCTTTTGCGCCCGACATTACCGGTCTGGCGCGGCGGGGAAAGAGAGAACCGCGCCGTTCAGGCCGCAGACATGAAAAGGGCCGGCGCGCGCAGCACCGGCCCGTTCCGTAAGTGTTGTAGCGGATCAGGTGTATTTCTTGATCTCACCCGATTTCAGACGGCTCAGGTAACTTTCCAGCTCGGCCTTGACGATCGGCATCAGGAAGTAGAGGCCGAAGACGTTCACCACCGCCATGGCAAAGATCGCCGCATCCGAGAAGTCGATGACCGGGCCAAGGTTGGCCGCCGCCCCGATGATCACGAAGATGCAGAAGATGATCTTGAATACCAGTTCCTTGGTGTGCCCTTCGCCGAACAGGTAGGTCCAGGCCTTGAGCCCGTAATAGGACCAGCTGATCATGGTCGAGAAGGCAAACAGGATCACCGCCAAGGCCAGGATATAGGGGAACCAGCTGAAGGCCGAGGCGAAGGCCGCCGAGGTCAGGCTGACGCCGGTATTGCCGTCGACGGTCTGCAGCATGCCGCCTTCGGTGGCGATGTAGAGGCCGGTTTCCGGATCGGTCACAAGCTGGCCCGAGATGATGATCACCAGCGCGGTCATGGTGCAGATCACGACCGTGTCGATGAACGGCTCCAGCAGCGACACGAAGCCTTCGGTGATCGGCTCCTTGGTCCGCACCGCCGAGTGGGCGATCGCGGCCGAGCCAACGCCCGCCTCGTTCGAGAAGGCGGCGCGCTTGAAGCCCTGGATCAGGGCGCCGACCATGCCACCGGCAACGCCGAGGCCGGTGAAGGCACCTTCGAAGATCTGGCCGAAGGCCCAGCCGATCTTGTCGGCGTTCATCGCGATGATGACCAGCGCCGCGGCCACGTACATGACGCCCATGAAGGGCACGACCTTTTCGGTCACCTTGGCAATGGATTTCAGGCCGCCGACGATCACCGCAAAGACGACCCCGGCGAAAAGCACCCCGGTGATCCAGCCGGGATATTCGCCAACGATGCCGGAAATTTGCTGGTGCGCCTGGTTGGCCTGGAACATGTTGCCGCCACCAAGTGCGCCGAGGATACAGAAGATCGAGAACATCACCGCCAGGATTTTGCCGCCGGGAATGCCGCGTTCGGCAAAGCCCTTGGTCAGGTAATACATCGGTCCGCCCGAGACGGTACCGTCCTCGTATTCGTTGCGGTATTTCACGCCCAGCGTACATTCGGTGAATTTCGAGGCCATGCCCATGAGGCCCGCGAGGATCATCCAGAACGTGGCGCCCGGCCCACCGATGCCCACGGCAACCGCCACGCCGGCGATGTTGCCCAGGCCCACCGTGCCCGACAGCGCCGTGGCAAGCGCCTGGAAGTGGCTGACTTCACCGGCGTCGTTGGGATCCGAGTAGTCGCCCTTGACCAGCGAGATCGAATGCCCGAAGGCGCGGAACTGGATGAAGGCGAAATAAAGCGTGAAGACCGTGGCGGCCACCACAAGCCAGGCCACGATCCATGGGAAGGATGTGCCCGGAAACGGGCTGAAGATGAAGCTGACGAACCAGCCGGTCGAGTTGGCGAACATCTCGTTCACCCGCTCGTCGATGCCCCCGTCCTGGGCCCATGCCGGGGCGCTGGTCAGTGCCAGCGCGGCGGCGGCGTTCGCCGCATATTTTAGGTTGCGATACATGTGACTATCCCTGTTTGGTTTTTTCTTATGGCACGATCGTGCACGGCACTGGCGCGACCTGTGCCAGCGAGCTTGCGACGGAGCCAAAGACGCGCGCGCCAATACTGGTCTCGCCGTCCCTGCCAATCACGATCTGGGTTGCGTTGGTGTCCGAACAGATGGCCGCCAGCGTATTGGCGATATGGCCGTATCTGATTTCTGTCTCGACCTTCACGCCATCCTCGGAGATACGGGCAACCGCCGGGTCCATCAGCGCTTCCTTGGCGCGCGCCAGTTCCTCGTTGCGGCGTTTATGCCGTTCTTCGAGTTCCTGCGGCGTCAGGAACGAATACGGCGACCATTCCAGAACATGGGCAAGCAGAACGCTACCGCCCTCTTTTTTGGCACGTTCGACAGCAAAATTGAGCGCCCTGTCGGACGCCGCACTACCGTCGTAACCAACGACTAGTTTTTCGGACATTACATCCTCCATGTTGTTCAGCACCCTTGCTGGCGCTACCTGACAATACCACAGGTTGCGCCACAAAAAACCTTGAACCAAGTTGTCATTTGGGAAAATTTTGGAAATAGTATCGTCTTGAAGCCAAAAATCAGGAAATTTTCCGATGGATCGACTGGACTATCGCATTCTTTCTATCCTGCAAAAAGACGGTCAAATTCCGATGAACCGCCTCTCGGAAAAGGTCGGCCTGTCGCTTTCGGCCTGTCATCGGCGCGTCAAGCTGATGGAGGCGAGCGGGGCGATTTCCAATTATGCCGCCGTGGTCGATCGCAGGTCCGTCGGGCTGGAATTGCAGGTTTTCATCGAGGTCAAGCTGACCTCGCATTACAAACAGGATCAGACCGCCTTTGAAGAGAAGATCAAGGCGATGCCGGATGTGCTGGAATGCCACCTGATTTCGGGCGAATTCGACTATCTCATGCGTGTGGCGGTCCGGAACCCTTCGGATTACGAGGATTTCTACCGCAACCGCCTGTCGCAGATCCCCTCCGTGGCCCAGGTCAAGACGCTGCTCAGCCTGTCCGCGCTCAAGGAATTCAGGGGATATAACCTTGAGGCCCTTCTGGAACAGTGACCGGGTGTGCGGCGCGCGCCGTCCGTGCCCTCTTAGGCAAACCCCGCGCCGCTGCAGGCCAGGCAGCGGCGTGTCTTGGTGCCGAAACAACCCTCGCAGCGGCCGAATTTCGGACCGCCACGTGCATCGCGGCCCTGGATGACCTCGCCCTTGCCATTGCAGATCTGGCAGGGTGCACGGCCGGTCCCGTGACAACGATGGCACTTCCGCTTTTCATGCGGCATCTGTCTCTTGCGGGGGGTGTGGCTCTCCATGCGGGTGACCGAAAACCTTTCCAGATCGCAGGTGGGGCGTGTTGGAAACCTATCTGAGCACAAGTTTGTGAATAAGTCACTCTTTCCTGCCACGGAGGAAGGTCGCGTGTGACATTTTTCAGGCAGTGCCCCAGCCTCCGCCGCCCGGTGTCTCCATGCCGAACACCGCCCCGGGCGGCAGGTCGATCTCTCCGTTGCCCGGCATCTCGCGGATCTCGCCATCCGGCATTTCGGCCCAGTTGCGGCCAACCTTGCCCGGGCGTCCGCCGTCACCGCCGAAGGGCGCGACGATCCTGTGGTTGCTCAGCGTGGTGACGGTAACCGGGGCCAGGAACCGCAGGCGCCGGATCAGCCCGTGACCGCCACGCCATTTTCCCGCCCCGCCCGAGCCGTCGCGGATCGTGAAATCTTCCAGGCGCACGGGAAAGCGTTTTTCCAGCACTTCGGGGTCGGTCATGCGGGTGTTGGTCATATGGCTCTGCACCGCGTCGCAGCCCTGAAAGCCGGGGCCCGCGCCGGTGCCGCCGGCGATGGTCTCGTAATTCTGGAAATCGTCGTTGCCCCAGACGAAATTGTTCATCGTCGCCTGTGACCCTGCGATCACGCCAAGCGCACCATAAAGCGCGTTACAGGTGGCCTGGCTTACCTCGGTATTGCCGGAGATTACCGCCGCCGGATAGACCGGGTTGAGCATCGAGCCATCGGGCACGATCACCTTCAGCGGGGTCAGGCAGCCCTGGTTAAGCGGTATGTCGGCCCCTACCATGGTGCGGAACACATAGAGCACCACCGCGTAGGCGATGGATTTGGGCGCGTTGTAATTGCCCGAATGCTGTTCCGACGTGCCGGTGAAATCGATCACGGCCTCGCGGTTTTTGCGGTCCACCGTGACCGTCACCTCGATCACCGCGCCGTGGTCCATGCGGTACGTGAACTGCCCGTCGCGCATCCGGTCGATTACCCGGCGCACGCTTTCCTCGGCATTCAACTGCACATGGCCCATATAGGCACGCACCACGTCCAGCCCGTAATTGTCCACCACCTTCAGCAGTTCCTGCCGCCCGGTCTCGTTCGCCGCCACCTGCGCCTTGAGGTCGGCCATGTTCTGGCTGATGGTCCGGCAGGGGTACTTGCCAGAGGCCAGCAGCTTCTCGGCCATCTCCTCAAGCAATGTGCCGCGATCCACCAGTTTGACATTGTCGATCAGCACCCCCTCTTCCTCGATATGGGTGCTGTCGGGCGGGGCGCTGCCGGGGGTGCGCCCGCCGATATCGGCATGGTGCCCGCGCGAACCCAGCCAGAAGACCGGCCTGTCGCCGACGAATACCGGGGTGATCACGGTCACGTCCGGCAGGTGCGTGCCGCCGTTATAGGGCGAATTCAGCATATAGGCGTCCCCCGGCGCGGCATCGGGATTGAGCCGCATGATCGTTTTGACCGCGTCCGCCATCGAACCCAGATGCACCGGCACATGCGGTGCGTTGGCCACAAGGTCGCCTTGGTCGTCGAAGATCGCGCAGGAGAAATCGTAGCGCTCCTTGATGTTCACCGACCAAGAGGTATTGGCCAGCGTCGCGCCCATCTGATCGGCCACCGACATGAAGAGGTTGTTGAACACCTCCAGCAGGACCGGGTCGGCCTCGGTTCCCGCCGCGCGGTCGCGTTGCTTGGCCGTGACCCGTTCCAGGATCAGGTTGCCCATTTCATCGACCCTCGCGGCCCAGCCGGGTTCGATCACGTTGGTGCCGGTGGCTTCGGTGATCACCGCCGGGCCGTTAACCCGCGCGGCCGGGTCCAGCCTGTCCCGGTCATAAAGCGACACGTCGCGCCAGCCGCCATCGGCATACATCGGGATCAGCGCCACCGGCTCTCCGTCGCCAGAGGGCAGGGCGGGGCTGGGCGCCTGGCCGGTTTGGCCCACCGCTTCGACGCTCAGCATGTCGAAGAGAACGGCGCGTTCGGGCGAGTGGAAACCGAAGCGCCGCTGATGCGCGGCCTCGAATTCTTGGCGCATGCTGTCGGGCGCGCCAAAGGACACGTCCAGCGGCTGGTGCGAGCCGTCATACCGCAGATGCGCACGTTTCAGCACCGTTATGTCGTCGATCCCCTGACCTGCGACTTCGCTGCGCGCCTCCTCCGCGATCCGGGTCAGCGCGGTTTCAGCTTCCTCTACCGCGTGCAGCGGCGCATCCATCTGCACTTCGCGCAGGGCGCGGATCTCGGCCAGACCCATGCCATAGGCGGAAAGCACGCCGGCATGGGGGTGGATCAGCACCTTGGTCATGCCAAGCGCATCCGCTACAAGGCAGGCGTGCTGCCCGCCCGCGCCGCCAAAGCTTTGCAAGGTGTACCCGGTCACGTCATGGCCGCGCTGCACGCTGATTTTCTTGATCGCGTTGGCCATGTTGTCGACGGCAATGCGCAGAAACCCTTCGGCCATTTCCTCGGGCGCGCGGGGCTCTTCGCCGGTGGCCTGCGCCACGTCCTGCGCCAGCGCGGCGAATTTATCGCGCACCACGTCGGCATCGAGCGGCTGGTCGCCTTCGGGGCCGAAAACCGCCGGAAAGTGATCGGGGTTGAGCTTGCCCAGCATGACGTTGCAGTCGGTCACCGCCAGCGGCCCGCCGCGCCGGTAGCAGGCCGGGCCGGGATCGGCGCCGGCGCTTTCTGGGCCGACTTGGAACCGCCCGTCCTCGAACTTGCAGATGCTGCCGCCGCCCGCCGCGACCGTATGAATATCCATCATCGGCGCGCGCATCCGCACACCCGCCACCTCGGTTTCGAAGCTGCGCTCATACTCGCCCGCGTAATGGCTGACATCGGTCGAGGTACCGCCCATGTCGAAACCGATCAACCGGTCGTGGCCTGCCGCCTCGCCGGTCTTGACCATGCCGACGATGCCGCCTGCCGGGCCTGACAGGATCGCATCCTTGCCCTGAAACAGCTGCGCATCGGTCAGCCCGCCGGAAGACTGCATGAACAGCAGCGCATTGCAGGCCCGGCCCATGTCCAGCGCCCCCGCCACCTGATCGACATAGCGGCGCAGGATGGGCGACAGGTAGGCGTCGACCACCGTCGTGTCGCCGCGCCCCACCAGCTTGGCCAGACGGCTGACCTGATGGCTGGCGGTGACCTGGGTGAATCCGATCTCGGCGGCCATCTCGGCCACGCGTTTCTCATGCGCCGGGTTCAGATAGGCGTGCAGCCCCGCGATGGCCACGGCGCGAATGCCCTTGTCATGGGCGGCCTGCAGCACCGCCCGCGCCGCATCCTTATCCAGTGCATCGACAACCTCACCCTTGGCATCCAGCCGTTCGTCCAGCTCCGCCACCTCTTCGTAAAGCAGGTCGGGCCGCTTGATCTCAAGATCAAAGAGTCGCGGCCGGGTCTGATACCCGATCAGCAGCAGATCGCGGAAACCCTTGGTGATCAGCAAGAGCACCCGTTCACCCTTGCGCTCCAGCAGCGCGTTGGTGGCCACGGTCGTCCCCATCTTGACCGCGCGGATCGCGCCATCGGCAAAAGCGCCCGTCACCCCCATCACCTCACGAATGCCCTGCACGGCGGCATCGCGGTACCGTTCGGGATTTTCCGACAAGAGCTTGTGAGTATGCACCGCGCCCTCGGGATCAAGGGCGACGATATCGGTGAAGGTTCCGCCCCGGTCGATCCAGAATTCCCATTCTCCGCGCATGGCTGCCCCCGATGTTGATGCGCGCTCACGTTTGGCGCGGGTAAGCAAAATGTCAACGCCAGCAGCATTGATCTTGGCGCCGGTTTTTGCGCATATGATGCCAGCCAGAGGAGCACAGTCATGGACCTGCGCAAGATCACCGACGATTTCACCGTTTCACCGCAGATCGAGGCCACGGACATCCCCGCCATCGTCGCGGCGGGCTTCCGGTCTGTCCTGTGCAATCGCCCGGACGGCGAAGAGCCGGACCAGTGCTGTTTCGATGACGTGTCGCAGGCCGCAAAGGATGCCGGGCTCGAGGTGCGCTCGGTGCCGATTTCCTCGGGTTACGTGCGCCCCGAGGATCTGGAGGCATTCAAGGACGCGCTGGATCAGATGCCGCGCCCGGTGCTGGCCTACTGCCGCAGCGGCACACGCTGCACGATGCTGTGGACGCTGGCGCAATACGGCCAGATCGCCCCCGAGGAAATCCTCAACCTGACCGGCAAGGCGGGCTATGACATGTCGGGCATCGTTCAACAGCTTTCGCAGCGATAGACGCCAATGGCCGATGCGCGCTGGATCGCGATAGGGCGCGATGCGGGTGGCGCCCGTGCCATTCTGCTGGAGGGCGACAGGGTGCTTGCCGGGGTCCGGGCCGAAACCGAGGCGGCGGCGCTGGCGCAGATTGACGCCGGTCCGGCGGTGCAGGTGCGTATTGGTGAGGGCGCGCCCGACGTGACCCCCTGTAGCGTGACGCCGCAAGCCGGGCATTGCGTGCCGGTCGTGACCCAGGATCAGCCCGCCGATGTGCTGGGCGGGTGGACGCGTCTGTGGGTCGCCGGATTTCTGGCGCGTCATGACAACTGGGATGGCGTTCTCTGCGTGCAGGATGGCGATGTAACCCACTGGGTGCATGTCAGCGCCGGGGAAATCGTCAGCTTCGCCAGTTTTCTGACGCTGCGGCTGGTGGCGGCATTGGGTGGCGGCGACAGGCCGGACCCGGACGCGATGGCCGACAGTCAAAGCCGGCCCGAAAGGCTGGCAGGACATCTGCGGCAGGCCGAGATCGCCGGCCGCCCAGATGCCACGACCGGCCACCTGATCGGGGCCGAGCTTGCCGCCGCGCGGGTCTATTGGCTGGGCCAGCAGGTTGGCGTGATCGCACCCGGCGGAAACGGCGCGCCCCATGTGGCGGCGCTCTCGGCCCAGAATGTACCGGTCACCGTGCACACCCCCGACGAGCTGACCCCCGGCGGTTTGGCCGCCCTGGCCGGGGCATGGGGCATGGGCGTCCCCGACCCACACTGATAACCGACCCGCGCGCGGGTGTAACGGCCGGTCAATCGAGTATTTCCGGAACGGTGAAACACAGGCGCGCCCTTTCATCGTTCCCGAAATACTCACGCCGGAGGCATGGGGGCTGCGCGCCCCTTAGGATTCGGGAAAGCTGATCTGAAACATGGCCCCCGACTGGCACGGCACCAGGCGGATCGTTCCGCCGGCGGCCTGCAGCATGGTCTGGACGATGGCCAGCCCCATGCCGGTGCCGCCCGCGCCGCGCCTTGTGGTGAAGAACGGATCGAACACCCGGTTGCGATTGCCCGCGGCAACCCCGGATCCGTTGTCATGGGCCTGAAAGCCCTCGGCCGTCGGCCGAAGGTCAAGACGGTCGGCGCCATGTGCCTTGGCATTGCTTGCCAGATGGCCAAGGATCACCAGCAGGGCCTGCCGGTCGATCGGCAACACGGCGTCACCCTCAAGTCCGATCCGTAGCCCAGTATCCCGGTGCGCCTGTGCGATCACCTCCGACAGATTGCACGGCCCGGGCCCCACCGGATCGCGCGCCGCCGCCAGTCGGCGCAGCGCATCGAGCTGTTCCTGCATCCGGCCGGTTGCGGTCAGGATGGTCCGGGTCAGCCGCGCGCGATCCTCGGGCACCAGATCACCCTGCAGCAGCTCAGCCGCGCCCCTGATGCTGGTCAGCGGTGATTTCAGCTCGTGCGTGACGTGGTTGGAGAAGGCGCGCAGCCCGGCCTCGCGATTGTTCAGCGTGGCGCCCATATCGGCCACGGCCCGGCCCAGTTCGGTAATTTCGGGCGTGCCGAAATGCGGCGGCAAGGGTGCGTCCTCGCGGCCCTCGCGGACGGCATTGGCATGGGCGGTCAGCGCCGTGACCGGGCGCAGAACCAGCCGCCACAGCAGATACCCCAGGATCGCCGTGGCGATCACCGCCATCCAGAAGATCAGCCAGGCGGTTTCGCCCCAGCCCAGGATATTGCCCGCCAGCCTGAAATAGGCGATGCCCACCAGGGGCAGGCATAACACGACGGCCAGCGTGCCGCCGATGACCAGTGCCAGTGGCGGCCGCCATTTCTGCCTTATCCGCCCCGGCATGGGCCCATCCGAACGCCGACGCCGTGCACGGTCTCGATGGCGCCGTCGCAGCCCGCCGCGGCCAGCTTGGCGCGCAGGTTTCGCAGATGGCTGTCCAGCGTCCGGTCCGAGACATGGATCGACGGCCCATAGACTGCATCGACCAGCTGCGCCTTGGTTGCCACGTGGTCGGGCCGCGCCATCAGGTGGCTCAGCAGCGCCATTTCGCGGTTGGTGAGGGTCACGGTCCGGCCCGCAACCCGGCACAGGTGCCGTCCCGCATCCAGCGTCAGCGCGCCCCGGGTCAATTGCCGTTCGCCCGCCGCGATGCCGGGCCCGGCCCGTTTCAGGATCGCGCGGATGCGGGCGACCAGTTCGCGCGGCGAAAACGGTTTGGTCACGTAGTCGTCGCCACCCAGTTCCAGCCCCAGCACGCGGTCGATTTCGTCATCGCGGGCGGTCAGGAACAGGATCGGTGTGTCCTGTTCGGGCCTGAGCTCGCGGCAAAGCTCCAGCCCGTCCATCTCGGGCAGGCCGATATCCAGCACGATCAGGTCGGCGCTGCCGCGCCGCGCCTTGGCCAGCCCCTCGGCCCCGTCGCCGGCCTCGGCCACGTCGAAACCCGCCTGTTTCAACGCGATCCGCAGCACGTCACGGATCTGCGGATCGTCATCGATAATCAGGATCTTGGACATGGATCAGAGCGACGTGCCTTGTTGCGCGGACACCTCAAGGCTACGCAAGTCACGCGCCGCGTGGAAGGCCAAATCGCCCATTTCACCGCAGGCCATGGGTACCCCTGGCAGGTCCGGCGTTGTGGCCCACGGCCCCTGCGAGAGGGCGATCAGGGTACCAAGCAGCAGCGCATGGAGGGCGTAGCGCCGGGGATTCTGCGCGGCGCGCGGCGGGTTTGCGGCGACCCGTGCGGGAGCGATCGGGCCAAGCCACCAGCCGTCTTGTCTGAGGGATGAAGGAACGCCGCGCAGAATGCAGGTTTTCATGGGAGTGGTCCTTTATTGCCTTGCCTGTTTGAGACTAGCAATAAAGCGCGCCCGTGCAGTCGCCCCCGAGCAGTTGTGCAGTTTTTGCGCAGATTGATAGTGTATGTCTGCTTTGCAGGACGAAGCTGCCTTTCGTTGCAGCTGCTCCGAGGTTTGGTTTGGGTGGAATGCGGAGATTAAAGACTAGCGACATTATGAGATCCGTGTATTTGTTTTAGCGAGCGGTAATCCTCTGGGGAATGCCGGTGTAGATGGGGCAAGTGACGATGATACGGATATTCTTGGCGATGCTCTTTGGGTTCACCGCCATTTCCGCTTCGGCCCAGACGGGCGAACCGCCGATCGTAACCCACATGACGTCAAGCGTCCCGCTGTTCGAGGTATCCCATCCCAACGTGGTCGCGCCGCTCTCGGACCTCCTGCCGCTTGCCGCCTGCTGCAACCCCACTCGGTACAGAACCGGGATGCCCTGGTATGTCGCCGGCAACGGCCGGGAACTCGTATCCGAAAACGGCGACCGTCTCCTGATCCTGCGGCCGGATGATCCCGACCTGCGCCGCGACGGTCGCGCCGAGGCCCAACCGATGCTGATCGCGCAGATTACCGACCAGGATACTGGCCTCAGCACCTACCTGTTCTTCAGCCCCTACATCCCTAGCCGTCCGCCCGAAACCGCGGATGAACGCGAATTGCTCGGCGGCCTGACCTGGATTGCGCTCTACCGTCTCGACCGGCGCTCGGGGATGACGGTCGCAGACATCTCGACTGGCAGCCTGGCCAACCTGTCCGGGGCGCTGACCGACAACGTGTTGGGGATGTTTGTCGGGGACGGCAGATTCGCCTGGGCCGATCCGCACCGCCGCCTGTCCGACGGGCGCTACCTGATCGAAGCGATCCCCGATGCCAACCTGCGTGCCGACGCGGAGGCCGCCGACCGCGCCGCCAACCGCGAGGAGTTCAACCTCGTGTTCCGGGCGATGAACCGCTACTGGGTCGAAGACTGCAATGTCGCTTCGGTCCTGCGGCAGGTCGTGGATACCGGGACGGTCTTCACGCTTCTCGGTCAGTCCTACCGCGCCGACAACGGCGCCTGCCGGGTCGATGGCCCGACCCTAACGGCGTGGTTCTCGGTCGAGTCCGTCGATCGCAGCCGCTGCGATTTCGCCGCCGCCTCCGGCACCTGTCATACGACCATGGTGCTCGGCTGCCGAACCCATATCGGCATCGGCCAGGAGATCGACGCGATCTGCCCCTATTTCCGCGTCCCGCAGCCGGTGCAGATCACCCACGAGACCCGCGACGGGGAACTGCGCATTCTCAACATCCGCTCGTTGGCCGACTGACCCCACGGTACGGTCCGAATCGACGCACTCAGTCTGCGCGCCTGCCGGGCGATAATCGGCGCTCGAGGGTCCGGCGAATTGCTTCCCATCGCGGATGTCGCGGAGATCATCTCGTTCTGATCCTGGCAAACTTCCTAATTCGCCGTCTTGAAGGCTTTGCTTTCCTTGAAGTCGAAATAAGACTCGTAAACTCATTGCTAGGCGAATACGGGTATAGCGCCATCCAAGCTCAAAAATCGCGTGGCGTATTTGCAATTGGCATTTTGAATAGCGGCCATTTGCTCCGATCGCAGCATACGAAGCTATGGGCTCGATTCAGACATTGGCTTTTTGTGAGATCAGGCGTTGGCAATTAGCATGCGGCTGGTTGTGTCGCGTCTTGCTCGGCAGCGACGAGGCGCTCGATCATGCGCTGGTCGATGCCGCCCATCACGGCGGTGCGGCCGATGACCATTGCGGGGGTGCCGAAGAAACCGAAGCGCTGCGCGACGGCGGAGGAGAGCGCGAGCCGGCTCAGGACCGGCTTGCCGGTCATGTCCCGCAGCAGGCGGGCGCCATCGATCCCGGCCTCGTCGGCCAATTGCCGCAGATAGGGTGGGTTCGGCACCGCTTGCGCGCCCATCAGGCGCTTGTGGAACACATCATAGGCGCCCTGTTCGCGCGCCGCCAGGGCCGCGCGCGCCGCGATGTCGGAGATTTGGCCCAAGAGCGGCAATTCGTGCCAATTGACCCGGATGCCACCCGCGTTCTCCATCGCGGCCAGCATCGGGCTGAGCTTGCGGCAATAGATGCAGCGGTAATCGGTGAAGTAAGCAACCTGAACCCGGGAGGGGTCCGGCGCGGGGCCGAAGAGCGCGGTGCAGACGGCCGAATTCGCCAGGCGCACCGAGAACCCGTTTTCGCTGTCGGCGCCGCGGATACCGATCAGCGCGGTCGCCCCGCCCGACACAGGCCCGCCCTCGACCCGGCGGAAACCGGGCAGGTCCGTGATCGGTTCAAAAACCAGGTCCGGTTCGGTCAGGCGCCGAAGCAGCCCCGCACCGCCATAGGCCGCGCCGACCAGGGCCGCGAACCCCGCCAGCCGGAACAGGCCGCGGCGGGTCGTGGTCTTTGGCAGCTGCTTTTGCGGTGGCATGAATATCCTTTGGCCAAACGTCCGGCGAGTCAGTTCGCGTGAAACCAGCTCAGCGACAAGCTGACCGCGTAGGGTGTGGGAGTCCAGATGCCGAAATCTTCTCCTGCGGCCCGCAACATGTCTGACACCCAGGTATTGCAGGTCCGTAGCGCGTCAAACCGTCCACGCGCCTGGAAAAACCGGTCGGTTTCGGCCAGACCCTGCCGGCCTATGGGCAAGAGGTCACCGGCGCTGTCGGTCTCAAAGCTGCCTTTGATGGCGGTCAGGAGCTGCGTGTAGCGTGTTTCGGACAACGTCAATTCCTGAACTGGCAGCCCGGGTGGCAGCCTGCCCGCGACATCTATCCGCAGCACCGAGGTATCTCCGGTAAAGCTGCGCCAGAGAACCGGCAGCCTGACATCCCTGTAGCGTCCGGTTGATGTGTAGAATTCCCGCGCGCCCCAGCCGACCACCAGCCAGTGCATGGCGGGATCATTCACCGGGATCCCGTGCGTTTGTAGCTGAGAGAACTGCGCGCGCGCCCGATCCGTAAGGGGCAGAAGAAAGTCATAGTGAATCGGACCGGCAATCAGCAAAACCCTGAGCGGCGCGCCACGATCCGGCACGTTGGCGTGTTTTCCGGGGATCAGGGCGCCTGCCACAGCCGCCAGCATATAGATCAGCACGACAGCAACCAAGGCTGCGGGAATGCGCCAGAACAGTCGCAGACGTTGTCTCAGGCCCTGCCCTCGAAATCCCTGTGCACCATCTTGCAGTCGCAATAGGGGCATTCGACCCAGCCGGTGTCCGTCGGAATCTGCAGCCAGACGCGCGGGTGGCCAAGCGCACCCTCGCCGCCGTCGCAGGCGACCCGGTAGCTTTCCACGATCTTGATCTCAGGGGCCTCGGTCGTCATCGGGGCGTTTCCTTTTGGCTGCGATTGATCTAGTTGCATTTATGAGCGATCCGAAAGGCGGGGGCAAGAGCGGCAATGGGAACCAATGCCATCGAAATCCGCGGGCTGGTGAAAACCTATGGCGGCCGCCGGGGAAGCCCGGAGAAACACGCGCTGAAGGGCGTCGATCTGGATGTTCCGCAAGGGGCGGTCTTTGGTTTGCTGGGGCCGAACGGTGCCGGGAAATCGACGCTGATCAACATCCTCGCAGGGCTGGTCATCAAGACATCCGGGCAAGTCACGATCTGGGGCTTCGACCAGGATGTGAACCCGCGCCAGTCGCGCGCGGCGATCGGCGTCATGCCGCAGGAGCTGAACCTGGATCCGTTCTTCTCTCCGCGCGGCGCGCTCGAGGTGCAGGCGGGGCTCTATGGCGTGCCGAAATCGCAGCGACGCAGCGATGAGATCCTGGCGCTGGTCGGGCTGGAGGACAAGGCGCAGGCCTATGCCCGCACGCTGAGCGGCGGGATGCGGCGGCGGCTGCTGCTGGGCAAGGCGCTGGTGCACATGCCGCATGTGCTGGTGCTGGATGAACCCACGGCAGGGGTCGATATCGAGCTGCGCCAGATGCTGTGGGACAATATCCGCAGGCTGAATGCGCAAGGGATGACCATCATCCTGACCACCCATTACCTGGAAGAGGCCGAGGAGATGTGCGACGAGATCGCCATCATTAACCACGGCGAACTGGTCGCGTGCGACAGCACCGCCAACCTGTTGGGGCGGCTCGATACCCGCACGATGATCATCACCCCCGAGGAGCCGGTGACGGGCCTGCCTGAACAGGACGGGATCGAGGTCACGACCCGGCTGGACGGGGCACTGGCGATCACCTATCAATCGGGGACGACCCCGGCCGAGACGGTGTTGGAGGCGGTGCGCCACGCGGGTATTCGCATCCGCGATGTCAAGACCGAGCAGGCCGATCTGCAGGACGTGTTCCTTGATCTGACCCGAAGCCGCTGACGCCGCCGGTTCCGAAAGGCGCGCCTGCGGCGCAAGACCCCTGACCGCGTTCGGGCCACGCAGGCCTTGAGGGGCGCTGCCCCTCAAACTCCCCCTCCGCCCGGACGGCAGCCGGCCGGGTAAATGGGCCGCCCCGGCGCGATCGGGAGCAGCGGGACCGGGCCAAAGATGCTATGGAATCGGCTAGACCGTATTCACACCGGAGGAACCCATGAGCCTCGGCCCCCTGTTTCGCGCACTGGCGGATGCCTTCGACGGCCCTCTGGAGATCGAGCTTCAGGCCCGCGCCGCCCTGCTGTCGGCGGACACGTCTGCCGCCGGGCCGGCCGCCGCCATCGACCTGCCTGGCCCGTTTCTCGAGGTGATGGCGCGTCCCGAGGCCCACCCGGTCTGCCGGGTGATTGCCGGTGTGCCGTTGCCCTGGGCGCCGCCGCAGACCTCGCCGGATCCCGATTATGTCGCCCACAGTCTGCCGAAACGGCATGTCGAATTGCTGGGGCCGGACGGGTTGGTCGGCTCGGATACCGTACGCCTCGGTCTTTACGGGATTCTGCCCCGGGCGGAATACGGGATCCGCACCCACCCGGCCGAGGAAGTCTTTGTGATGCTGGCAGGTGAAGCCTACTGGAAGCGGGGCGGCGATGACTACGCGCTGCTTGGTCCGGGACAGAGGGCGCATCACCCGTCGATGATGCCGCACGCAACCCGGACAAGACGCTCGGCGTTCCTCTCTGCCTATGTCTGGTGCGGGGATGTGTCGACGGAACACTATGTCTACGCGGGGCGCGGGTAGGACCGGGCTGACCGGTGCGTATGGGGGCTTACGGATCCCGCGGATCCCGCTGCGCCTTGATCAGCGCCTCGATTTCGCTCAGCCGGGTCAGCACCTCGTCACGGTAGGTGTCGGTGCGCGCGTTATCCTCTTCGTGATGGGCGTCCTGCATCGAGTTCACGATCAGGCCCACCAGCAGGTTCACCACCGCGAAGGTTGTGATCATGATGAAGGGGACGAAGAACATCCAGGCGTGGGGGTAGACCTCCATCACCGGGCGCACGATACCCATCGACCAGCTTTCCAGCGTCATGATCTGGAACAGCGAATAGCCCGACCGACCCAGCGTGCCGAACCAGTCGGGAAAGGACGCGCCGAAGAGTTTCGTGGCCATGACCGCGCCGATGTAGAAGATCACCCCCATCAGCAGGAATACCGATCCCATGCCCGGCAGGGCGTTGACCAGCCCCTCGACGACGCGGCGCAACGAGGGCGCGACCGAGACCACGCGCAGCAGGCGCAGGATACGCAGCGCCCGCAGCACGCTCAGCCCCTGGGTCGCGGGAATCAGCGAGATTGCCACGATCACGAAATCGAAGATGTTCCAGCCCCGGCGGAAGAAATCGAAACCGCGGGCGAACAGCTTGAGTGTGATCTCGATGACGAAAACACCCAGGCAGAGCCTGTCCAGCAGCAGGATCAGCGGCCCGGCCTGCGCCATCACCCTGTCCGAGGTTTCGAGCCCCAGAATGACGGCGTTGAACAGGATCACGATCAGAATGAAATTCCGTACCGCGGAGCGGTCAAGGAGTGCGCCGGTGCGCGCGCGCAGGGAGGGGGAGAACGTGCTATCGTAACTCATGCCCGCGGATATGGGGAGAGCAGCTCCCGGCGGCAAGGTGGTATTTTCGATGGCGCGCGATTTGTTGCCAGCGCGTTACGCAACCCGGCAGAGCCAGCGGCGGCGTCTGCGAAACCGCGAGCGGGCCGTGATGGCATATGTCAGCCCGACCGGCCCCAAGAGACGCTCAGCGCAGCCAGCCCAGCCCGTCCGCTGTCCGGCCGCGCGGGATATACTCGCCGCTCACGTGACCGTCGTAACCTTCGGCGTCGAGTTGGTCAAAAAAGGCAGGGTAGTCGATGACCGCGTCCGAGGGTTCATGCCGGCCTTCGGGGTCCGCGACCTGGATATGGACAGCATGGTTGCGGCAGACATCCCATGTCTTCGGCATGTCTCCGGTGATCTTGTGGGCATGGTAGGTATCGAATTGCAGGCCCAGGTTGGGGGCGTTGACCGCATCCAGAACCTCCAGCGCAAGGCCGAAATCGTCCAGGAAATAGCCAGGCATATCCCCGGTATTGATCGGCTCGATCGTCACCTGCTGTTTTGGCGCGTGGTCCGTGGCCCATTTCAGATTGTCGACGAAGGCCACGCGCGCGGCCTCTCCTTCGGCGGGGCCTGCCATCACGTGAATGAATTTCGATTTCAACGCCTTGGCATATCTCAGGGCCCGTTTGAAATCATGCCTGAACCGGTCCTCGCCACCCGGCACTGCGGCGAACCCCCGCGCGCCGCCGGTCCAGTTTGGCGGCGGCGTGTTGATCAGGATCAGTGTCAGCCGGTTGGCCTGCAGCGCCTGTGCGATCTCGTGGCCCGGTTCGTCATAGGGAAACAGCAGCTCGACCGCGTCGAACCCGGCTTCGCGGGCCGCGGCGAAACGTTCCATGAACGGATATTCCCGAAACAGCATCGACAGGTTTGCCGCGAATTTCGGCACCGCCTAGTAGCTCTCGACCCAGGGGCGCAGGGTCAGTTCGTCGCTCCAGGCCGAGCGGTCCTGCTCGATCACGCCCAGATAGGCGCGGGCGATCGCGTCAGGACACAACATGCTGTCGGGCCTGTCGGCGGGTTCCTCGCGGCCCGGGTTGCGGATCGCCCCGTCGATATTGACCCAGGCCACGTGAATGCCCTTGGGGTGCAATTCCCGCGCCATCGCCTGCGCCAACCCGCGCTGCGCGAATTTTCCCATGGCAAAGGACGCCGAATTGGCAAAGCCCTTGACCCCGGCCGAGGCACCGGTGAACAGGATCGTGCCGCGCACGTCGCCGTCATTCTGCAGCATGGCCCGGGCGGCCGCGCGCCCGGCGAGGAACGCGCCGAAGGCCGTGACCTCGACCGCCTTGCGCACGGCCTCGGGGTCCAGCTCTGCGATCGGGCCGCGCACCCGCGCCGACGGGTTGTAGATGACCACCCGCGGCGTGGCCGCCAACCCGTCGAACAGCGCGTCGACCGCCTCGGGGTCGGCGGCATCCGCCGCCACCGTTCCGGCACCGACCTGCGCCGCGAGATCCTTGATCTTTGCAACATTTCGTGCCGCCAAGACCAGGTCGTAGCCGGCACCGGACAGCACCCGCGCCAGCGATGCCGACAGCCCGTCGCCCACGCCGATGATAACCGCCATTGGTTTGCTCATGCCTGTCAGACCTCCTTCATTTCTTCGGACGGGGCCAGGCGAAAGAACGTGCCACCCGACCAGACCCCGAACCATCCTTCGTGGTGTTTTCCTATCTCGACCAACCGGTAGAAACTCTTGCGGTCGATCAGCGCCTCGAGCCCGGCGCGCACCATGACATAGGGTGATGGTTCACCCGTTCCAGCATCGCGCACGACGCGAATGGGCTTGTCCGAGTCTGCTGTGGTGAAATCCCCGACGTTGGTCTCGAATACCAGTTGCTGCGCCTCTCCCTCGCCGGCGGTTTCGAAATCCACCGCGACGAACGGCGCGTCCTCTACCGTGATGCCCACCTTCTCGACCGGTGTGACCAGGAAATAATCGTCACCCTCACGCTTCAGAATGGTGGAAAACAGCCGCACCAGCGCCGGCCGGTTAATCGGGGTGCCCAGGTAGTACCAGGTGCCATCCCGCGCAATCCGCATGTCCAGATCACCGCAGAACGGCGGATTCCACAAATGTACGGGCGGTAACCCCTTGTTTTCAGGCGCCGCCGCCCGGACTGATGCTTCTATGCCTTCTGCTGACGGTGTTGTGAGGTTTTTGTTGCTCATTGCTTTTGCCATTTCCGCCCATAGCTATACACTCTAACAAAAGAATATAAGCACAACAGGAGTTTTGCCATGAGTGACGACGCCGATCTGCTGGCTGGTATCGAAGTGCTTGAGGACAAGCTGGCGCAGGCGCGGGCGTCGATCACGCGGCGTTTCATCGGGCAGGAAAGAGTGGTTGACCTGTCGCTTTCGGCGCTCTTGTGTGGCGGTCACGGCCTGCTGATCGGCCTGCCGGGGCTGGGAAAGACACGGCTGGTGGAAACGCTGAGCACGGTCATGGGGCTTGACGGCAACCGCATCCAGTTCACGCCTGACCTGATGCCCGCCGATATTCTGGGTTCCGAAGTGCTGGAAACCGGCAATGACGGCAGCCGCGCGTTCAAATTCATCCCCGGCCCGATCTTCTGCCAACTCCTCATGGCGGATGAGATCAACCGCGCCAGCCCGCGTACCCAGTCGGCGCTGCTGCAGGCGATGCAGGAACGCCAGGTAACCGTTGCCGGGCAGGATCGCCCGCTGACCCCGCCGTTCCACGTTCTGGCCACGCAGAACCCGATCGAACAGGAGGGCACCTATCCGCTGCCCGAGGCGCAGCTGGACCGTTTCCTGGTGCAGATCGACGTGCCGCACCCCGACCGCGACACCGAGCGCGATATCCTTCTGGCAACGACCGGTGCCACCGAGGATGAGGCGCATCAGGTCTTTACCGCCGCCGAACTGATCGAGGCGCAGGCGCTCTTGCGCCGGATGCCGGTGGGCGAACAGGTGATGGAAACCATTCTTGATCTTGTTCGCGCCTTCCGTCCCGAAGACAGCACCGCCTCGGAGACCGTGCGCAATTCGGTCGCCTGGGGCCCGGGGCCGCGCGCCGCGCAGGCGCTGATGCTGACCGTGCGGGCGCGGGCGATGTTGCAGGGCCGTCTGGTGCCGGATGTCGATGACGTTGCCGCGATGGCGCAACCGGTCCTTTCCCACCGCATGGCGCTGAATTTCGCGGCACGGGCGCGGGGCGACACGTTGAGCAGCCTGATCAACACGACGGTTGAATCGATCACCCGGAGCGAGGCCGCCGCGTGATCCAGGCCGCTCCCCTCCGCAGCCGGGCCGAGGCCGAAGCCGCGCGTTTACCGCCGCTGCTGGCGCGGGCCGAGCATCTTGCCGGCACGGTACTGCTGGGGGAACACGGGCGTCGGCGCGCCGGTCTGGGCGATGATTTTTGGCAATACCGCCCGGTGCAGCCGGGGGATTCGCGCCGCACGATCGACTGGCGCCGGTCCGCCCGCAGCGACATGCAGTTCGTGCGGCAGCGCGAATGGCAGATCGCGCAGAGCGTGATGCTCTGGGTCGATGATGCCGCGTCGATGCGCTTTGCCTCCGATGACAAGCTGCCGCAGAAGATCGACCGCGCCCGGCTGCTGGCGCTGGCAACATCGATCCTGCTGGTCCGCGCGGGCGAACGGGTGGGCATGACCGGCCAATCGCTGCCTCCGGGCCGTGGAGAGCCGCAGGTCAGGCGGCTGGCCAAGGCATTGGGGCGCGATGGCGATGATGATTATGCCGTCCCCGATACCAGCGGGTTGATGGCCCACGGAAGGGCGCTGTTCATCTCGGATTTTCTGGCCGATATCGCGCCGATCCGCGCGGCGCTGACCGAATCCGCCGACCGCGGCATCCAGGGCATATTGTTGCAGGTGCTGGACCCGGCGGAAGAGGTTTTCCCCTATCGCGGGCGCACGATATTCGAAAGCGTGGGCGGCACGCTGGCGCATGAGACGCTCAAGGCCAACGAATTGCGTGACCGCTATCTTGAACGGCTGGCCGTCCGCAAGGACGAACTGGCGGCGCTGTGCCTGGCGACCGGCTGGCAGTATCACTGCCACCATACTTCGGACAGCGCCCAAGCGGCGCTATTGTGGCTTTACGGGGCGTTCGAAAGGGGGCAGTTCGGATGATACTTGGTCCGATCGGTTTTACCGCGCCCTGGCTGCTGCTGGCGCTTGCGGCCCTGCCGATCCTCTGGCTGATCCTGCGCGCGGTGCCTCCCGCGCCGGTGCGGCGGCTGTTTCCCGGCGTTGTCCTGCTCCTGGGGTTGCGCGACGATGACAGCGTCACCGACCGGACGCCCTGGTGGCTTTTGCTGCTGCGCATGCTGGCGGTGGCCGCGATCATCATCGGCCTGGCCGGGCCGGTGCTGAACCCCGAGGATAAATCGGCTGAATCCGAGACCGGCCCGCTGCTGATCGCGCTGGACGCCAGTTGGGCCAGCGCCCGCGATTGGCCGGCGCAAAGGGACTTGCTGGATTCGATGCTGGCCGAGGCAGGCCGGCAGGCGCGGCCGGTGGCGATGCTGCGCCTGAGCGAACCGGAAGTGCCGGTTTTCCAGTCGGCCGAAGCCTGGCGCAGCCGATTGACCGGGCTGGAACCCCGCCCCTGGACGGTCACGCCCGAGATGACGCAGACCATCATCGACCAGCTCGGCGACGACCGGTTCGAAACGCGCTGGTTTTCCGATGGGCTGGCCCATCAGGGGCGCGGCAGCCTGCTTGAGGCCTTTGAAGACCGCGGCCCGGTGAGCATCTATGAAAGCGCGCGACCGGTGTTGGCGCTTGCGCCCGCCGAGATAACCGACGGGCTTATCAGGCTGACCGCGCATCGTGCCAGCGCAGGTGCTGCACGCGATATCATCATCGAGGCGCATGGCCGCGACCCGTCCGGCGTTCTGCGGGTTCTTGCCAGCCTGCCGCTGCAATTCGCGCAAGGTGAGCTGTCGGCGCAAGGTGATCTTGCGCTCCCGGCCGAGCTGCGCGCCCGCCTGACCCATTTCGAGATCGCCGGACAGAACCATGCCGGGGCCACAAGCCTGACCGATGACAGCCTCAAACGCCGCGAGGTGGCGCTGATCGCGGGGCGCGAAGACCGTGAAGGGCTCGAACTGCTGTCACCGCTGCACTATCTCGAACAGGCGCTGCAACCGACCGCCGATATCCTGAGCGGCGCGCTGATGGACGTGCTGCCGGCCAATCCGGACGTGATCGTGCTGGCCGATGTGGCAACCCTGTCCGGGGCCGAGCAGGCGGCGCTGCTGGAATGGACGAACAAGGGCGGGATGCTGTTGCGCTTTGCCGGGCCGCGGCTGGCGGCGAGCGATGTGTCGCGCGATACCGAGGCGCCCTTGATGCCCGTGCGGCTGCGGGTCGGCGGGCGTATGGTGGGTGGCGCGATGAGCTGGGGTGAACCCAAGGCGCTGGCCCCCTTTGCCGAGGACAGCCCGTTTCACCGCCTGCCGATCCCCGCCGATGTGACCGTCAGCGCGCAGGTCATGGCCCAGCCCGACCCGACCCTGGCCGACCGCGTGATCGCGCAGCTGACCGATGGCACGCCGCTGGTCACCCGCAAGCGCATCGGCGAAGGACAGGTGGTGTTGTTTCACGTCACCGCCAATGCCGAATGGTCTTCGCTGCCGCTGTCGGGCCTTTTCGTGCAGATGCTGGAGCGGCTGGCGGTTTCCTCTGCCCTGACCGCGCCCGATGCGACCGATCTCGAAGGCACGATCTGGACCCCGGTGCAGGTGCTCGACGGGTTCGGCGCGCTGGCCGATGCGGGAACGTTGCCGGGCATTCCGGGCGATCGGCTGGTGGCAGACGCCCTTGGCCCCGAACTGCGCCCCGGGCTCTATGACGGGCCGGACCGGCGCCTGGCCCGCAATGTCATCGCCGCCGAAACCGCTCTGACCCGGGCCAGCTGGCCCGCACATATCCCCGTCACCGGCCTGATCCGCCCCGCCGAAGCGCCGCTTGGCGGCTGGCTGCTTGCCCTGTCGCTGGTGTTGCTGACGGCAGATATTCTGGCCTCGCTGGCGCTCTCCGGCCGGCTTTTGCCTGCCCGCGCGACGCTTGTGATCCTGGCAGGGCTGCTGTTGGCACCCGAACCCGGCCAGGCCCAGGACGACAAGACCTTGCTGGCCACGACCGAGGTCGTGCTGGCCCATGTCCTGACCGGGAACACCAGTGTGGACGAGGCCGCCCGTGCCGGGCTTTTCGGGCTGGGCCAGACGCTCTATTTCCGAACCTCTGTCGAACCGGCGGATCCGATCGGCATCGACCTGGAGAGTGATGAGCTGGCGTTTTACCCGCTGCTTTACTGGCCGGTCACCCCGGATCAGCCGACCCCCTCGGCCGAGGCCTATGCAAGGCTCAACACCTATCTGCGCACTGGCGGCATGATCCTGTTCGACACGCGCGATGCGAATGTCGCGGGCTTCGGCGCCTCGTCGCCCAACGGAACCAAGCTCAAGGAACTGGCCGCGCCGCTGGACATCCCGCCACTGGAAAGGCTGCCCGAGGATCACGTACTGACCCGCACCTTCTACCTGCTGCAGGATTTCCCGGGCCGCCACACGGGCCGGTCCGTCTGGGTCGAGGCCGCGCCGCCGGATGCGGAAAAGATCGAAGGCATGCCGTTCCGCAACCTCAATGACGGGGTGACGCCGGTGGTGATCGGTGGCAATGACTGGGCGGCGGCCTGGGCGATGGATGAACGGCTGAATCCGGTCTATCCGGTGGGCCGCGGTTTTGCCGGCGAAAGGCAGCGCGAACTGGCTTACCGCTTTGGCGTGAACCTGGTGATGCACGTCCTGACCGGCAATTACAAATCCGACCAGGTGCACGTGCCTGCGCTGTTGCAAAGGCTGGGCCAATGACCGCGACCATCGTCTTTGATCCGCTTCTGCCGGTCTGGCTGATTGTTGCGCTGTCGGGCATGGTGCTGGCCGGTATGGCGCTGGCACTTTGGCGCGGGCTTTCAGGCTGGGCGCTTCGTGCGCTGGCGGGGATCGTGGTCCTGGCCGCGCTTCTGGGGCCGGTCTATCAACAGGAAGACCGCGAACCGCTCAACGATATCGTCCTGCTGGTCGAGGATGAAAGCGCCAGTCAGCAGCTTTCGGACCGGGCGGCACAGACGGCATCCGCCGCCGATGCCCTTGCCGCGCGGCTTGCCGCCCGTGACAATACCGAAGTGCGCCGCATCGCCGTTGCCGATGGCGAAGACAATACCGGAACGCAGCTGATGTCGGCGCTGTCCGAGGCGATGGCACAAGAACCCCGCGGGCGCATCGCCGGGGCAATCCTGCTGTCGGACGGGCGCCTGCACGATCTGGATCGCGCGCCCGAGATGCCTGCGCCGCTGCATCTGCTGCATACCGGGCGCGAATCCGACTGGGACCGCCGGCTGACGATCCGCAACGCGCCGGCCTTTGCCATTCTGGACGAAGAGGTCACGATGACCCTGACGATCGAGGATCTGGGCGCCGCGCCCGCCGGGCTGGCATCAGTCCCGATCGACGTGTCGGTCGATGGCGAGGCGCCGCAGCGGTTCAACGTGGCGCTGGGCGAAGAGATCACCCTGCCCGTCGTGCTGCCCCATGGCGGGCGCAACGTGCTGCAATTCTCTACCCCTGCCGTCCCCGGCGAACTGACCGACCGCAACAATACCGCGCTGGTTCAGATCAACGGCGTGCGCGACCGTCTGCGCGTGCTCCTTGTCTCGGGCGAGCCGCATCCGGGCGGGCGGACCTGGCGCAACCTGCTGAAATCCGACAGTTCGGTCGACCTGGTGCATTTCACCATCCTGCGCCCGCCCGAGAAACAGGATGGCGCCCCGGTGCGGGAGCTGTCGCTGATCGCCTTCCCGACGCGCGAGCTGTTTCTGGAAAAGATCGACGATTTCGACCTGATCATCTTTGACCGCTACAAGCGGCGCGGGATCCTGCCGTCGATCTACCTGGACAATGTGCGCAACTATGTCGAAAACGGCGGCGCGATGCTGATCGCCGCCGGGCCGGATTTTGCCAGCGCCGACAGCATCTACCGCACCCCGATCGAGGCAATCGTGCCGGGCCGGCCCACCGCCCGGGTGCTGGAGGAGGGCTTTCTGCCCCAAGTCACCGACCTGGGCCTGCGCCACCCGGTCACCGCCGGGCTGCAACCGGAGGAAGGCAGCGAATGGGGCCGCTGGATGCGCCAGATCGAGCTGACCGATACCGGCGGGCAGGTGGTCATGTCCGGCGCCGATGCACGGCCGTTGCTGATCCTCGACCGGGTGGGCGAAGGGCGCGTGGCGCTGCTGGCGTCCGATCACGCCTGGCTCTGGCATCGCGGGTTCGAGGGCGGCGGGCCGCAGCTTGAACTGCTGCGCCGCCTGGCCCATTGGATGATGAAAGAGCCGGAACTGGAGGAAGAGGCGCTTTGGGCCGAGGCCACCGGCCAGACCATGCGCATCATCCGCAGATCATTGTCCGAAGACGTGGGCGAGGTGAGCATCGAGACACCGTCGGGCGAGGTATCCGCGCTGCCGCTGCAAGAGGTCTCACCCGGCCGCCACGAGGTGCTCTATGACGGGCCGGAGATCGGGCTCTATCGCTTGTCCAACGGCGATCAGTCGGCGGTGATCGGCCTTGGCCCGGCCGCCCCCGTCGAGTTCGAGGAAACCATCGCCACGGCCGATATTCTGATGCCCCTGATCGACCCGACCAATGGCGGCGCCAAGGCGCTGTCGGATGGTATTCCGCGGATTCGCGCGGTGCGCACAGGACGCCCCGCCGCGGGCCGCGACTGGATCGGGATCACCCCGCGCGGCGCATATGAAACCCGGTCCGTCACGCAACTGCCGCTGATGCCCGCCTGGCTGGTCCTGCTGATGGCATCGGCCCTGATCCTGGCCGGATGGCTCAGGGAAGGGCGGCAGTAGGTCGGCGGTATTGACGAACGCCCGAATGTTTCGCCTGCGCCCGGCAATCGTGGCGGCATTGCTGGTACCGTCACTACCAGCCTGACAGGTGAGCCCGCCCGCCGGTCTTTCAGGCATTTACGGGCAGGCCAGGCCCCGTTCCTACGTCATCGCGGAAGTCCGGTTACGCCCCTGCATCAGGCCATTCGGCCTGACAAAGAACTGTTACCAAGATTATCCCGGCATGAATCCGGTTCGTTACATTCGTTTTATAGCCGTGGCGCGGGGCACATGCTTTGACCCGTTCACGGCACTGAAATTCAGGTTTGTTTGAGCGTTAAGCGAAGTGTTGATGGCCCCGCCGATCGATCCGTTCGGATCAGGAAATTCTGCTCTGGGGGCACTACATGACTTTTACTCTTCAAATCCTTCACGCGTCCGATCTCGAAGGCGGGCTTGAGGCTATCGAAAACGCCCCGAACTTCGCAGCGGTGGTCGATGCGCTGGAAGCCGATGCCGCAGCTTCGGGCATCGCGTCGGTCCTGCTTTCGGCCGGCGACAACTATATCCCCGGTCCGTTCTTCAACGCAGGCGGGGATTTCGGCCTGTCGTCGCTTTACGAAGGGTTCTACAACCAGCAATTCAACCTGATCGACCCCACGGTGCTTGACCCGGCGGCCGATACCAATGGCGATGGTTTCTTCGATAACTCCGAAATCGAGGCCCAGATCGCGGGCGGCATCGTCACCTTCGATCAGGTCTATACCACGGATGTGAACGGCGACGGGTTCAAGGATTACTTCGAAGAGATTGATACCGCCTCGGGACGGCTGGATATCGCGATCATGAACGCGCTGGGCTTTGATGCCTCGGCCATCGGCAACCACGAATTCGATGCCGGAACGGACGTGTTCGAAAACATCATCAACTATGACAGCGAAGAGGGTAATTCGCTGTCGACCGGCCGGTATGGCAATATCAACTTCCTGCAAGAGGTCGACACGCCCGGCGCGCAGTTCCCCTATCTCAGCGCCAACTTGGATTTCTCGGGCGATTTCGACATCGGCCCGCTGTTTACCGGTGACATCCTGCCCAACACAGATTTCGCATCCGACCTGCTGAGCGCCCGTGACGATGCCGCGGACCCGACCATTGTCGGCAGCGATTCGAATGACAGCAAGATCGCGCAGGCCACGGTTATCGAGGCCGGTGGCGAACAGATCGGTGTGGTCGGTGCCACGACGCAGCTTCTGGCGTCGATTTCATCGCCCGGCGCGGTCGACGACGTGTCGAATCCCGGCGTCAATGACATGGCGGCCCTGGCCGCAACGCTTCAGCCGGTCATCGACGACCTGATCGACGGCGCCGACAACATCCTTGGTACCGCCGACGACATCAACAAGGTCGTGCTGGTCAGCCATCTCCAGCAATTCGCGCTGGAGCAGGAGCTGGCATCGAACCTGCGGGGCGTCGATGTGATCATCGCGGGCGGATCTGATACCCGCTCGGCGGACAGCCAGGACCGGCTGCGTCCGGGCGATACCGCCGATCAGCCTTATCCGAGCATAGTCAACGACCTGGACGGGAACCCCACGGCCATTGTCTCGACCGATGGCGAATACAGCTATGTCGGCCGCCTCGTCGTGGAATTCGACGACAACGGCGTGCTGCTGCCCGGCTCGATTGACGAGAACGTTTCAGGCGCCTTCGCGACCGATGAACAGGGCGTGCTGGACGTGACCGGCGCGGCGACGCTGGCTGATGCGCTTGCGGCATCTGAGAAGGCCGCAAATGTCCAGAACCTGACCGAAGCGGTGACGGGCGTGGTGACGGCGCTTGATGGCGACATTGCCGGCGAGGTCGGCGTCTTCCTGAACGGCAGCCGCGAATCCGTGCGCACCCAGGAAACGAATTTCGGCAACCTTACCGCCGATGCCAACCTGGCCGCCGCGCAGGCCATTGACGGTGAGGTGCTGATCTCGCTCAAGAACGGCGGCGGCATCCGCGCCTCGATCGGGGAATTGACCGATAACGGCGACGGCACCACCACCCTGCTGCCCCCGGCGGCAAACCCGGTATCGGGCAAAGAGGCGGGCGAGGTTTCGGAGCTGGACATCGACAACGCCTTGCGGTTCGACAACGGGCTCGTCACGGTCGAGCTGACTCCCGAAGAGCTGAAGATCATCCTCGAGCACGGTGTGGCCGCAACCGCGGATGGTGCGACCCCGGGGCAGTTTCCGCAGGTGGGCGGGCTGCGCTTTTCCTTCGATCCGGACGACACCGCGCAGGTGCTCAACCCCGATGGCAGCGTCCAGACCGCGGGCGAGCGGATCAAGAACGTGGTGCTGATCGACGAAAACGGCACGGCCACGCAGCAGATCATCAAGGACGGACAGGTCGCCGACGGGGCGCCGGCATCGATCAAGGTCGTGACGCTGAACTTCCTGGCAGGGGGCGGCGATGGCTATCCGTTCGCCAGTTTCTCGGGCGCGACCGATCTGAATATCGGCGAACAGAAGGCCCTGTCGGACTACCTGACCGACAACTTCCCCAAAGACGGGCCGGATGCCTTTGACGCGGCGGATACGCCGATTGGCGAGGACACCCGGATCCAGAACCTGTCCGAACGCGCCGACACGGTCAATGTACCGATCGCCTCGGGTGAGCTGGCCTTCAGCGTCTATGCCGAATTTACCGGCGAAGGCGGTGAAGGCGCATCCGAAGTCGTGGCCCATGAAGACGGCAAGCTGTTTGTCACCAATGGCGAACTGGGCCGTATCGACATCTTCACGCTGCCCCAGACGGATGCACCTGCCGAGTTTATCGACCTGACCACGCTGGACGGGTTCGACGGCGTACAGTCGGTGGCTGTCAAGAATGGTGTTGTCGCCGTGGCGATCTCTCGGGAGGCGGTCGAAACCAGTATCTTCGGTCAAGAGATCGAACAATCGCAGCCCGGTTTCGTCGCCCTGTTCGACGCCCAGACCGGCGGCCTGCTGTCACGTGTCGATGTCGGCAACCTTCCCGATCAGCTGACCTTCAGCGCCGATGGCTCGCAATTGCTGGTCGCGGGCGAAGGTGAAAAGAACGACGACAGCGATCACGATGACAACCCGCTGGGCACCGTCGCGATCATCGACACCAACGACCCGCAAAACCCGGCGGCCAACATCCTTGATTTCACCGCCTTCAACGGGCTCGAGGATCTGGCGCGCGATGCCGGCATCCGCGTTCAGGAGGGTGTCAGCATCGGTGAGGATCTGGAACCCGAATACATCTCGATCAGCCCGGATGGCACCACGGCCTTCGTCTCGCTTCAGGAAAACAACGCGATCGCCAAGATCGACCTCAGCAGCGGGTCGGTCATTGACATCTTCTCGCTGGGCACGGTCGATTTCAGCAGCGACAGCGCGCTGGACCCGAATGATGACGGCGTGATCGGCATCCGTAATTTCGACAATCTGGTGGGCTTCCGCATGGCCGATGCCATCGCCAGCTTCGAGGTCAACGGCACGACATACATCGCCACGGCCAACGAAGGTGACAGCCGCGGCTTTGACGAGGACCGCGTCGGCGATCTGGTCGCGGACGGCAGGATCGACCCGTCTGTGGATACCACCGGGCTGGAACGGCTCGAAGTGTCTACCACCGATGGCGATACCGACGGAGACGGCGATATCGACGTGCTTCACACGTTCTCGTCGCGCTCCTTCTCGATCTTCGACGCGGACGGCAACCTGGTCTTCGACTCGGGCCCCGAATTCGAACAGATCATCGCCAACCTCGCGCCGGACCGGTTCAATGATGACGACGGCGACACCGACGGTGACGAGGACCGCTCGGACGCGAAAGGCCCCGAACCCGAGGCGATTGCCGTGGGCGAGGTCGATGGCAGCATGTTTGCCTTCATCGGGCTGGAGCGGGACAGCGGGATCATGATCTACGATATCACCGATCCGGCGAATTCGAGCTTCGTGAACTACATCCCGCCGAGATTCGAGGATACCACGCCCGATGGCGAGGTGGCGCGCCACGCGCCCGAGGTCATCACCTTTATCCCTGCCGAAGACAGCAATACCGGCAACGCGCAGATCGCCGTCGCCTACGAGGTGTCGGGCACGACGATCGTCTACGACCTGACGCCCGCCGTACCGACCGTGACCATCCCGGAAATTCAGGGCGCCGGTCACATTTCAGGCTATGACGGCCAAGAGGTGCGCACCACCGGTATCGTCACCGCGATCGACGGCGGCGGCTTCTACCTTCAGGATCCCGATGGCGATGGCGATGACGCCACATCCGATGCGATCTTTGTCTTCACCGGCTTCGGCGACAAGCCCGTCGCGGTAGGTGACGAGATCGACATCCGCGGGCTTGTGTCCGAGTTCATTCCCGGCGGCGCAGGCACCGGCAACCTGTCGACCACGCAGATCAGCAACGCGCAGATCGAGGTGGTCAGCAGCGGCAATGCCCTGCCCGAGGCGACCGTGATCGGCGCGGCCGGGCGTACCCCGCCCACCGAAACGGTGATCTCGGACGGGGAACTGCCGGTCAACCTGCAAACCTCGCCGGGCGAGTTCAACCCGGAAACTGACGGGATCGACTTCTACGAAAGCCTGGAGGGGATGCGGGTGACGGTGGACAACCCGGTTGCCATCTCGGCCACGAACGGGTTCGGCGAAAGCTGGGTGGTCGCCGATGACGGCGCGGGCGTCACCTCGCCAAGCGGCGGGCTGAACGATCGCGGCGGTCTGAACCTGAACGCCGATGCCGATGGCTATGGGGATGTGAACCCCGAGCGGATCCAGATCCAGTATGACAACGATCTGTTGCCCGATGGGTTCGCCGCGCCGGGCATCACCCTCGGCGATGATCTTTCCGACATCACCGGCGTGGTCGATTACGCCTTTGGCAATTACGAGATACGGGTGACCGAAGATTTCACGGTCGACACGCCAAGCGCGAACACCGCCGAGGTGACCGGCATTCAGGCGGCCGAGGATCGGCTGACCGTGGCCACCTACAACATCCTCAACGTCACTGCCGCCCCGGCGGATGGCGATGCGGCGCAGATCGCGCAACTGGCCGACCAGATCGCCAACAACCTGGGCGCGCCGGACATTCTGGCGCTGCAGGAGGTGCAGGATGACAGCGGTGTCGCCGATGACGGGACGCTGAGCGCCGATCAGACGCTTCAGGCGATCGTCGACGCGATCGAGGCGGCGGGCGGCCCGCGTTATGAATTTGTCAGTGCCGTGGTCGACGAAGACGGCGAAGGCGGTGGCGTTCCGGGCGGCAATATCCGCAACGCCTTCCTCTACAACCCCGAGCGGGTTGACGCCAAGGAGTTCACCACGCTCGAATCCGACGTGTTGGCCACGATGGGGGTCAGCAACCCGGATGCCTTCGACGGTTCGCGCGATCCGCTTCTGGGCGTGTTCGAGTTCAATGGCCAGGAGGTCACGCTGATCAACAACCACCTGAGCTCGCGGTTCGGCTCGACCCCGATCTTCGGCGGCCCGCAGCCCTTCGTTCAGGCCGGTGAGGCCGAGCGCGAAGCGCAGGCCAAGGCGCTGAACGAGGTGGTCGATGGGCTGCTTGCTGCGGATCCGGATGCCAAGATCTCGGTCCTGGGCGATCTCAACACCTTCGAGTTCACCGATGAACTGGCCGAGGATCTGCCCGGTACCGGCGCCGAGAAAATGCTGACCAACCTCATTGGCGAATTGCCGGGCGACGAGGCCTATACCTTTGTCTTCCAGGGCAACAGCCAGGTTTTGGATCACATCTTTGTCACCGATGGCCTGCTTGGGGATGCCGAGGTCGATATCGTCCATCTCAACAACGATTTCGTCAATTTTGCTTCGGATCACGAACCGGTCGTCGCCAGTTTCTTCATCGAGGAAGAGCCCGATCAGTTCCTGATTGGCACCCGCCGTGACGATCTGCTCGAAGGGGCGGGCGGGGATGACACCATGCTGGGCCTCAGCGGCGATGACACGCTGAACGGCGCCGATGGGCAGGACAAGCTCCTTGGTTTCCGCGGCGATGACGAGATCAACGCAGGTGACGGCGACGACTCGGTAGTTGCCGGCAGCGGCGATGACATGATCTTTGGCGGCGACGGCAATGATATCATCCGCGCAGGCGCCGGGGATGACATCGTTATCGGCGGCGAAGGCAATGACACGATGCTGGGCGGACAGGGTGTGGATGAGTTCATCTTCGACGGCACCTTCGGCGATGACCTCATCAGGGGCTTCAACGCGGATGAGGACGTGCTGACATTCCTCAATCTCGACGCGGCGGACCTGCAGGCGGTCAATGTCTCGGACGGCACCCTGATCACCGCGTCGGGCGACGCTACCGAAGGCAGTATCCTGCTGAAGGGTGTCTTCGACTACGACCCCGGGCTGGCTTTCGTCTGACCCGCGCCCAAGATTGCAACAGGGGCCGCCCGTGCGCGGGCGGTCCGTGACAGTGCTGAACGCAAGACCATCGCGCTGTGCTTCTGCCCGCGCCGCGCCATGATGCCCGTTTTCGTCATGCCGCCGCTGACGGGGTGCGCGGGCAGCGCACGCCCTCCCGGGCTTGCCAGCCATCCGCCCCTTTGCTTTAACGGTCCGGCCCACCCCTGCCGGAGCCGCCCCAATGGTCGATATCGCCACCCGCGTCCATAACCACAAATGGAAGATCGACCCGATCGTCCGCTCGCTGATCGACACCGATTTCTACAAGCTGTTGATGTGCCAGTCGATCTTCCGCAACAAGCCCGACACGCAGGTGACGTTCAGCCTCATCAACCGCACCAAGTCGATCCGCCTTGCCGATCTGGTGGACGAGGGTGAGTTGCGCGAACAGCTTGACCATATCCGCTCGCTCTCGCTCACCCGCGGGGAAAGCACCTGGATGCGCGGCAACACCTTCTACGGCAAGCGCCAGATGTTCACGCCCGAATTCATGGACTGGTTCGAAAAGCTGCGCCTGCCGCCCTATCACCTGGAAAAACATGACGGCCAGTACGAGCTGACCTTCGAAGGCGCGTGGCCCGAGGTCATGCTGTGGGAAATCCCCGCGCTCGCCGTGCTGATGGAACTCCGCTCGCGCGCCGTTCTCAACACCATGGACCGGTTCGAGTTGCAGGTGCTCTATGCCCGCGCCATGACCAAGCTTTGGGAAAAGGTCGAACGCCTGCGCGAGGTCGATGACCTCCGCATCGCCGATTTCGGCACGCGCAGGCGGCACTCGTTCCTCTGGCAGGACTGGTGCGTGCAGGCGATGGGCGAGGGGCTGGGCGAGAAATTCGTCGGCACCTCCAACTGCCTCATCGCCAAGAACCGCGATGTCGAGGCGATCGGCACCAACGCCCACGAACTGCCGATGGTCTACGCCGCGCTGGCCGACACCGACGCGGAACTGGCCCGCGCCCCCTATGACGTGCTGTCGGACTGGCACGAGGAGCATTCCGGCAACCTGCGCATCATCCTGCCCGACACCTACGGCACAAAAGGCTTCCTCGACCGCGCGCCCGACTGGCTGGCCGGCTGGACCGGCATCCGCATCGATTCAGGCGACCCGGCCGAGGGCGCCGAGATCGCCATCGACTGGTGGAAATCCCGCGGCGAGGACCCGAAGAAAAAGCTGGTGATCTTTTCCGACGGGCTGGGCGAGAAGAAGATCGCCGAGCTCCACGCCCAGTTCGCCCACCGCACGCGGGTTTCCTTCGGCTGGGGCACGCTGCTCACCAACGATTTCCGAGGCCTCGTCCCAGACGACGCCCTCGCACCGTTCTCATTGGTCTGCAAAGCCATCAGCGCCAATGGCCGACCGACCGTGAAACTGAGCGACAACCCCCGCAAAGCGATGGGCCCCGCCGACCAGATCGAACGGTATAAACGGGTGTTTGGCGTCGGAGAGCAGGAAGCGTTGGAGGTGGTGGTTTAGCCGGTTAAATTGGCCATATTTGTTTCAAACCTTAACCAAATGCGTTGTGCAGAGTCTTGAGAGCGGTTCGCCAATGCCTAGAAAAAAGGAATATAATTAGGCGGGCTGCAACATACCACTTATTGCCAATCAATAGCTTGGTTTTTCCGCAAAAAATCGTTTGGTAGCTTGGACGGAAGCGTTGTGGTTCGATTTTCAGAAAATCGCTGTGCATAAGAATCGCGTTCACATCAATGAACTTTGATCCTTCGACAGGTTTCCAGTTTTCAGGCTCATCGAAATAGCAGAATAGGCGCCTATATTTATTTTGTTTTCGCTCCGCCAAAATCGGTCTGACGTGAGTAGGGAAAATGTCCATCGATGGATTTTCAAAGCAACCAATTATGTAGGTGTTCTTTGGAATAAGCATATCTAGTAACAGGGTGTTTCGGGTTATAGTGAATAAGTTTCTCTGAAATGGGAGTAAGCGCGCCCATTAGTTTCGGGGACAGCAAGTAAGTGTTCGGAATAAGGACATTCGATACATCAGAAACTTCAACAGAAAAATTTTTTTGAAGCGCGAATTCGAGTGTCCAAAGATCTTGCCGGTTGCTATTCCTCATTGCGTCACAAACAAATCTAGGAACAAGTCCCTCAATGCTTCGGATGTATTTTCTAACGGGCTCGTGCGAGCTTAGTTTGGCCTTTTCCTCTAGCCTTAGCTTATCGCCAACACTTACGATCTTATGGAATTTCTCGAAGTCCAACTTCATTTCATCGGCGAAAAGCCTTGGAATTTGCGGAATGTAACCAGATGAAACACCGCCGCTGTCACCCACTGAACCGAAGGCAAAAGAATTAGAGTTCTTTGAAAGAAAATCGAGCTTTAGGATAGCTAGCATTGAACCTTCAGGTGATATCGGCATCTTGGGTGGTAAGCCGACATAAAAATATTCGTGTGAACCACTCGCTTCCGACTTAAAGCGCGCTGCTTCGGTTTGTCCAACCAGAAGGTTGAGTATTGTCGGACGGCTGTGGGAAAACAGCTTAGAAATGAACAAATTAAGCTTTACCCTTATTAAGATTACTCTGCCATGCGGCGTGGCTTGAGCCCAAAATTTCCAACAAGGCGTTGTGATACTTCCAGTAATCCAAATCGTTATTTGTTTGGTTTTCGGAAAGCAGAATTAGTTCGAGATCAAGTTCTGCTTTTAGATTTTGTAGGTCGCCCAATACTCTAACGTTTTGCGCATATCGATCGTTAAAACCAAATGTTGCGATAAGCTCATCGCTGAATGTTGCGATGGTCGTTGATGCCAAAGCCAGAAGCGTAAATGCGAACTTTAGGTTGTCTGGGAACTCCGCAAATGCCGACAGAGATACAAATGAAATCGAAGATACGCCGAACAAGATCCTAGCGAACTTCGAAAAGTTGAGATTTTTGCCGAGCCTATTGCGCTTCCTATCTGCGCTTCTAATTCGATCATCTATTCGTTGTTTCAGATTCTGAATTGCTTGATCATTCATGACGAATTTTTACTTTCAACTATTTTCAAGTTCGCAGTCGCTTTTTCCCTTAGTCTTAACACCCATGCAAGTCGGTTCCGACTCAGAAAGCATCAATCCTCGCCCTCAACCTTCCCGCGCAGCGCCTTCACCTCCCCCCGTACCTTTTTCGCTTTCAGCCGCCGTTTCTTTGACCCCAGAGTCGGTCGGGTCGGGATGCGGCGTTTGGGTTTCTCCAGCGCTTTGCGGATCAGTTCGGCCAGGCGCTCCCGCGCGATCTCGCGGTTGCGGGCTTGATGCCTCGTTTCGTCCACCTGGATCACCAGCGCGCCCTCCTTGGTCCAGCGTCTGCCCGCCAGACGCCTGAGTCGCCGTTTCACCGGGTCAGGCAGGTTGGGGGAACGCTCGGCCTCGAAGCGCAGCTCGACGGCGGAGCTGACCTTGTTCACGTTCTGCCCGCCGGGGCCGGAAGACCGGACAAACTGCTCGGTCAGTTCCCAGTCCTCGATGGTGATCTGATCGGTGATGTGCAGCACGGCGCCCGCGCCCCCTTGCGCGTGATCACGGAAATTCGAAAGGGCCGCCCATTTCGGAACGGCCCTCTAGAAGTCAGCGGAGGTGGGCCGGTTAGGCGCACCAATTCAAGTGGTCTTCAGCACCCAGGGGCTGCCCTAGGTCCGTCCCTCCTGAACTGTTCCGACACCTCTCCCCATTACCTCTATAGACATGGGCACCTCCTTTCTGCTGTTGAACTCACGGTCAGATTGACACAGATTCTGCGTTTGTCAAAACAAAATCATGTGGTGCGATTGGTTAACGACCCCACGATGATGCGGAAGGGCACAAGAGCAACAATCGCGATCGACAATTTCACCAGCCCGTCGGCCACGGCGAGCGAGATCCAGAGCGGCCCCACCGGCCCCACGCCCAGAAGCGGCAGCGCCTCGTTCGCCCAGGAGACATCGTTCGCGGGCTCCAGCCAGGTCAGCCCGGCGGAGAAGGCGATGGTGAAGAATAGCGCCGTGTCGATCGTGCCGGCGACCAGCGACGACACCGCCGGCGCCTGCCACCACGCGCGGTCGCGCAGGCGGTTGAAGATGGCGATGTCGATGAGCTGCGCGGCGAGGAAGGCAAGGCCCGAGCCGATGGCGATGCGCAGCGTCACCAGCGGCCCGAACTCTCCGACGATCTGGGTGCCGATGAACGAGCAGACCAGCCCGGTGACGAACCCAGCCAGCACCACCCTGCGCGCGGCCGCCTGGCCGTAGACGCGATTCATGATATCGGTCACCAGGAAGGCCAGCGGATAGGTGAACGCCCCCCAGGTCAGCCATTGGCCAAAGAGGAACTGCACCAGGATGTTCGAGGCCACGACGATGGCGGCCATGGCGATGATGCCGGGGAGGAGATGCGGTTTCATGGTGTCGGCCCGAGAGATGCAGTGCAAAAGACCGCCCGCATCTACAGGTTCGGCGCCCCGCTGACAAGCACGCGGATCAGTTCGATTGCAGAACCCCGACGCATTGCGCCGGCAGGTTTGCCATCGTCAGTTCCCGGCGCGGTTTGGGCTTGGGGGCGTTCGGGTCGGGCGGCGGCGGGTTGAGAATGTTGTTGACCCATTCCTGCGCGTCGTCGCAGCCATCCCCGGCCGGGGGCGGATCTTGCGCCACGCATCCCCCGGTGCCCGGAGGACAGTTCAGCCGCACGTGGAAGTGGTAGTGATGCCCCCACCACGGCCGGACCTTGCGCAGCCAGGCGCGGTCGCCCGTCTCATCATTGCACATCTGAACCTTGGCGCCGGGAAAGATAAAGATGCGCGCGGTGCGCGGATCCTGGGCCGCGGCCTTGATGATCTCGTGATGCTGGCGGGTCCAGCTGGAATTGGTATAGGCCCCCTTGGCGCGGCGCATGGAAATCGACGAGATATTCTCGCGCGCTGTCCGCGAAAGCGTCAGATCATCCGCCGGGCGCAGCCAGATGTCGATGTCCAGACCCACCTGGTGAGACCGGTGACCGCTCAGCATCGGGCCGCCGCGCGGCTGGCTGATATCGCCGACATAGAGCCCATTCCACCCGGGCTGCGCGGCGGCCTTGCGCGATAGTTTCTGAATGTAGTCGATGGCCTGCGGATGACCCCAGTTGCGGTTTCGGCTCAGGCGCATCGCTTGCCATGTGGGGCCGGTCTCGGGCAGTTGCACGCCGCCGGCCATGCAGCCCTTGGAATAGCCGCCGAAGGGGGCCGCGGTTTGCGCCGATGCGTTCGTCAGCTTGCCAAAGAGCTGCCGGGCCTCGATCCCTCTCATCGAGGCGGGGAGGTTTTGCGTGGAAATCGTCTTGACCTGTGCCGGAGGTTCGGGGGCCGATCCGCCGCATCCGGCCAGAAGCAGCGACAGGCCAACTATCTTGAAGAAACGGTCCATGTCTCGCTGTCTCCTTCTGCTCTGACCCAGCGTAACAGGAACAGCCCGATCAGGAAAAGGGCTATCAGCGGCGAAACCCCGATGCGCGCGCTCCCGCTCAGGGCGGTGATGGCGCCGATCAGGGCAGGGGCCATGAAGGCGGTTGCACGACCCGACAGACCATAGAGGCCAAAGCTTTCGGTGGGGGCCTTCGGGTCGGTATGGCGCACCATCAGCGACCGGCTGGCCGCCTGCAGAACGCCGCCCATGCCCCCGATCAGTGCGCCGCAGACAAAGAACACCGCATCCGGCACGCCGGAGCCTTCGGGCAGCGGAATACCGAAGATCTGCTGCCGATCCATCGACACGATCGTCAGGCAGACCAGGATCAGCACCCAGATCGACACGATAATGACAGGGCGCGGGCCAAACCGCTTGTCGGCCTGGCCGCCGATCCAGCTGAACGCCGCGGCGGAAATGGCGGCGATGATGCCGAAGACACCGATTGAAACCAGTTCCCAGTTCAAAACCAGCCGCGCATAGGTGCCGCCGAACCCATACAGGCCGTTCAGCGCATCGCGGTAGAACATTGACGAGCCCAGATATGCCGACAGGCTGAGCCGGTGCCGCAGGTTCTTGATGCTCTTGAACAAGAGCCCAAGCGCATCGCCGATCCCCTTGCCCCGCGGCGCGGTGCGGGTGTCACGGGTCCAGAGCAGGTAGGGCAGCATGAAGACCGCGAACCAAAGCGCCGTGAACGGGCCGACGAACCTTGTCCCCTCGTTCTGGCCGGCATCAAGGCCCAGCACGGGGCTGAGGCCGATGAGGGTACGGCCATTAGGCTGTTCGACGAAGAACAGCAGCATGACAATCAATGACAGGATTCCGCCAACATAGCCAAAGGCAAAACCCGAGCCGGAGATCTCGCCCACTTCGGCCTGGTTGCCGAGTGACGGCAGCTGGGCGTTGACGAAGACCAGCGCATATTCGGCCCCGATGAAGCCGATGCCGAACGCGATCAGCATCGGCCACATGGTCGACCCGTCGGGAAAGGTCCACCACAGCGCGCAGGCCCCGATCACATACATCCCCGAAAACCCGAAGATCCAGGGCATTCGCCGTCCCGCCGTATCCGCAAGCGCGCCCATGATCGGTGCGCCAAACCCGATGATCAGCCCAGTGACCGTCAGGCAAAGCGACCAGATGCTCTGTGCACGGGCATCGGCGGCTTGTTCGTTCAGGCCCGATGTCATGAAATATTCCGCCGCAACTCCGGCGAAATAGGGACCGAAGACAAAGGTCAGCAGCAGCGTGTGGAACGGCTGGGTGGCCCAGTCGAAAAAATACCAGCCCCAGATGCGTTTTCGTTGCGAAATCCCGGCCATCGCGTCCCTCTGTTCAGTGGCGCGATATGACAGGCTGGGGCAGGGGCTGGCAAGCTATTCCTGCATCGGTGGCCAGGGGCGCCTGGCGTCGGCCTCGATCCAGGCGGCGATCCAGTCGGGGGCATCGGGTTTGTCGGTTGACGGGTCAATCGTGTCGACCAGGGTTTGCGGGTTCACCATCCCCGCCTTGCTGGTCACGGCCGAGCGGTAAACGATGTGGTTGGCGCATTCGCCATCCTTGCGCCACATGGATTGTTCTACATAGAAGAACCTGTCATCCCACCACGCCAGACGCGACCGCATCTCGACCCTGTCGAACGCCCGGATCCGGCGGCGGTAGCGCACGCTGGCGCCGGCCATGGTCAGGCCCCAGCGGTTTTTCCGCAGCACCGTGACCAACCCGGCCCGCTGCGCGGCCGTGATGCGGCCCAGATCATAGAGCGTCAGCGTGCGGCCGTTATTCAGCTCCATCCAAAGGTCGATATCCCAGGGCAGGCAGATGTGATGCGACACATGCGTGCCGGTGATGGGCAGGGGCGGATCGTTGCGGTGTTTGATCAGCTGGGCGAACAGGCGAATGACGGGATACATAGGGCATCTCCTTTGCCCGTTTTCTGGGACAGCGCGAATCCGCGGTCAACGGCAACCTCGCGTCAGGCTTGCGCTTTTGCAGCGCTCCGCTTACCTGTTGGGCGATTACGACCGAGGGAACGCACCAATGCAGTCACTTTTCCAGATCGTCATGCTTATTCTGGACATCGTCTGGTTCCTGATCATTGCGCATGTGATCATGAGCTGGCTGATCAATTTCCAGGTGCTGAACCTGCGGCAGCAACTGGTTGCGCAGATCTGGTATGGGCTGAACCGGTTGTTGGAGCCCGCCTATGCCCAGATACGCCGTTTCCTTCCGCCGATGTCGGGTATCGACCTTGCACCGCTGGTTGCGCTTGTCGCGGTCTATGCGCTCAGGATCATCCTCATCAACAACAGCGCCGCTTTTTACTGATCCGGCTCTTGTTCACTGAATCTTAGTATGAAATGATTTCCTGTAAGAGCAGATAAAAACTTACAGGGTTCCCATGTCAGGCGCTGCCACGCTTTTGCGCGATGTTTTCGGGTTCGATGCCTTCCGTCCTGGTCAGGAAGACATTGTCGGGGCGGTCACGCGCGGCGAAAACGTGCTGGCGATCATGCCGACCGGTGGCGGCAAATCACTTTGTTTCCAACTGCCTGCGCTCATCCGCGAGGGGGTGACAGTGGTGATCTCTCCGCTGATTGCACTGATGCGCGATCAGGTGCGTGCCCTGCGTGCCGCCGGGGTCGCGGCGGGCGCGCTGACATCGGGTAATACCGACGCCGAAACCGATGAGGTCTGGCAGGCGCTTGAGGCCGGGCGGCTGAAGCTTTTGTACATCGCGCCCGAACGTCTGGCCGCCGGGTCGGCAATGGGCATGTTGCGCCGGATCGGCGTCAGCCTCATTGCCGTGGACGAGGCGCATTGCGTGTCGCAATGGGGCCATGATTTCCGCCCCGACTACCTGCGCATCGGTGAATTGCGCCGCGCGCTTGACGTCCCGCTGGCGGCGTTTACCGCGACGGCGGATGCGGAAACCCGTGACGAGATCGTCGACAAGCTGTTCGATGGCCACCCGCCCGCAAGCTTCCTGCACGGGTTCGACCGGCCCAACATCAACCTGGCCTTCGCCGCCAAGGACGGCCCCCGCCGCCAGATCATGGAATTCGCCGGCGGCCGGAAGGGCCAGTCCGGCATTGTCTATTGCGGCACCCGGGCCAAGACCGAAACCCTGGCCCGTGCGCTGCGCGAGGGCGGGCACAATGCCTGCGCCTATCACGGCGGGATGGAGGCCGAAGACCGCCGCAATGTCGAAGCCCGGTTCAATACCGAGGACGGGCTGATCGTGGTTGCCACGGTCGCTTTCGGCATGGGTGTGGACAAGCCCGATATCCGCTGGGTGGCCCATGCCGACCTGCCGAAGTCGATCGAGGCCTATTACCAGGAAATCGGCCGCGCGGGCCGCGATGGCGCCCCGGCGGAAACGCTCACGCTCTATGGTCCCGATGACATCCGCCTGCGCCGCAGCCAGATCGACGAAGGGCTGGCCCCGCCCGAACGCCGGATGGCCGATCACGCGCGGCTCAACGCGCTTCTGGGTCTGGCCGAGGCGCAGGAATGCCGGCGCGCCGTTCTGCTGCGTTACTTCGGCGAGGATAAGCCGGGCTGTGGCAATTGCGATACCTGTGAATCGCCCCCGGACCTGTTCGACGGGACCGAGGCAGTGCGCAAGGCGCTGTCGGCCATTCTGCGGACCGAGGAATTTTTCGGCGCCGGACATCTGATCGACATTCTGACCGGGAACGAAACCGACAAGGTCCGTGCCCGCGGCCATCATCGCCTGCCGACTTTCGGCGTTGGTCAGGATCTGGACCGGCGGAACTGGCAGGGCGTGTTTCGCCAGATGATGGGGCTGGACCTGGTCCGCCCTGACCGCGAACGCCACGGTGCGCTGCGCATGACCGAAACCGCCCGCCCGGTTCTGCGAGGCGAACAGAATGTCACCCTGCGGCGTGACACGCTGGTTGCGCAAACCCGCCGTCCCGCGGCCCGCGCGCTGGTGTCGGAGGAGGACGCGCCCTTGCTGTCGGCGCTCAAGGCCAAGCGCCGCGCCCTGGCCGAGGCCGCGCGGGTTCCGGCCTATGTGGTCTTTACCGACCGCACGCTGATCGAAATGGCCGAGACGCGGCCTGCGACCCTTGACCAGATGGCGCGGATCAGCGGCGTGGGCGCGAAAAAGCTGGAACGCTACGGCGATGCCTTTCTGGAGGTTGTGAACGGCGAGACCCGGCAGCTGCACCCGTCGCGCCGCAGGCTGGCGGGGCAGGTCTCGGGCGAGGTCTATGACCAGTTGCTCGAGGTGCAGGCCGATCTGGCGCGCGGCGAAACCGGGATTGACCGGCCGCTCAGCTGCTCGGCCTCGCTGCTGGCGCGCATCGCCTCGACCCGCCCGCGGGACGCCGGCGAGATGGCGCGTCTGCTGGGCGAAAAGCGCGCCGAAAGATTTGGTACGGCATTTCTGGACGTTCTGCGGGCCGCGGGCTAGATCACCTGAAAAGATCAATTGGGGATGCAGGATGCTGGTTGTCGTTTCACCCGCCAAGAAACTGGATATGCGCGCGGCCGATGGCGTGGCGGCATCGGTGCCGGCCTTTCAGGACCAGGCCGAGCAACTTGCGGGGATCGCCCGCGATCTGTCGGTCAACGACCTTCAGAAACTGATGGGCATCAGCGAGAACCTGGCCCGGCTCAACGCCGACCGGTTCGGCGATTTCGGACGAATGACGTCCAAACCGGCAGCGCTGGCCTTTGCCGGAGATACCTACCAGGGGCTGGAGGCCGGCACTCTGGACGCGGAAGAGCTGAACTGGGCGCAGGATCACCTGCGCATCCTGTCGGGCCTCTACGGGTTGCTGCGGCCCTTGGATGCGATCCAGCCCTACCGGCTGGAAATGGGCAGCAGGCTGAAGAACGCGCGGGGAAACTCGCTTTATGAATTCTGGGGCGACCGGATTTCGACCGCGCTGAACCAACTGGCCGACAATACCCAGAGCGAGGTATTGATCAACTGCGCCAGCCAGGAGTATTTTGGCGCTGTTGACCGCGACGCCCTGAATCTGCGGGTCATAACGCCGGTTTTCATGGAAGAAAGATCCGGCGCCGCCAAGGTCGTCAGCTTCTACGCGAAACGGGCGCGCGGGGCGATGGCCCGGTTCATCATTCAAAACCGTCTTTTCGCCCCGGAATCGATCCAGGCCTTTGATGCGGGCGGTTATCGGTACCGCAATGACCTGTCGGATGATGCCAACTGGGTGTTTCTGCGCGATTATCCCGCGGCCTGATCCCGGCCCAGGGGATCGCATGCATCAACCGGACAGGCCTCGGAAATACGCTCGATGATCGCCGGTTTCTTGAGCGGTTTCGTCAGATAGAAATCCAGCCCTGCCGCCAGGATACCTTCCTGGTCTCCGCCCATCGCATGGGCGGTCATGGCAACGATCGGGACATGCCGGCCGGTGCCGGCCTCGATCTCGCGGATTTTTCCGGTGGCCTCCTTGCCGTCCATCTCGGGCATCGAGATGTCCATGAAAACGACATCCGGGTCGAAAGACTGGTACAGTTCGACCGCTTCGATCCCGTTTTCGGCGAATTTCAGATCTATGTTCAGCGCCTTCACCATCTTGGAATAGACAAGCCGGTTGGTCTTGTTGTCCTCGGCGGCGAGCACCCGCATCAGCCGCGCCGCGGCCGCAGGCGGGGCGTCGGCCTGCTTGGGCGGTGCCTTCTGAGCCGACTGCGTGGGTTCCGGGCGCTGACCGTTCGGCACCTTGACCGATTTCAGCGCGGTGAACAGCTCCTGTCGCGATACCGGTTTTTGCAGCATTGCGTGCAGATGCTGGCGCGCGGGGTCGTTTTCCGCAGCGCCCGTATTGGCGCTGAGCAGGATGACCGGCAGGTGATACCCGGCCGCGCGGATGGCCTCGGCCAGTTCCATCCCGTCCATTTCCGGCATCGTATGGGTGGTCACGACCAGATCGACACCTTCGGCGATCCTGGTCAGCGCCTCGGCACCGCCGCCGCAGGACAGGGTTTCGATGCCGAGAACCCCAAGCTGGCGCGCCAGGATGTCTCGGTTCGCAGCGCAATCGTCAACCAGCAGGGCGCGCTTTAGCCCCGAAGGCATTCGTGTCGCATCGGGATCCGGGATCTCGACGACCGGCAGGGACAGAGAGAAACCAAAGCTTGACCCTTCGCCGTCGACCGAATCGACCCAGATGTCGCCCCCCATCAGCCTGATGAGCTTTTCCGAGATCGAAAGTCCAAGACCGGTGCCTTCGAACTTGCGGTTCCGTTCGTCATCCACCTGATTGAACTCGCCAAAGATATGTCCGACCTTGTCCTCGGGAATGCCGATGCCGGTGTCCTCGATCGTGACGTGAATCCTCGCCTCTTCGCCCTCGGCGGGCGACACGCCGACGACACGGATCAGCACATGGCCGGTTTCGGTGAACTTGATCGCGTTACCCATCAGGTTGGTCAGCACCTGCCTGATCCGCCCGCGATCTCCTTCGAACCGGGTCGGCAGGAAGACGTCATAATCGACAAGCAGGTCCAGGCCCTTGTCACGCGCGGTTGGCTGCATCAGCGTGATCAGCTCGTGAATCGAGCGTTCGAGATCGAACTGTTCGGTCTGCAATACCAGCTTGTCGGCTTCGATCTTGGAGAAATCGAGCACGTCGTTGATGATCACAAGAAGCGCCTCGCCGGAATTCCTGATCGTTTCGGCATAGAGCTGCTGTTCCTCGCTCAGCCCGGTATCCAGCAGCAGTTCGGCCATCCCGACCACGCCGTTCATCGGGGTGCGGATCTCGTGGCTCATGTTGGCGAGAAAGGATGATTTGGCCCGGTTGGCCGCCTCGGCCTTGTAACGCGCGTCTTTCAGCTGCTCCTCGTAGCGCACGGTATCGGTGATGTTCAGCGCCAGGCTGACCATGCCGCCATCATTGCCGCGCTGGTCGATCAGCTTGATGTATTCGCCGCTCCAGAGCCGGATAATCTCGGGTTCGGGCACCGGGCTTTGCCAGCGGTCCAACATCATTTCACGCCATTCTGCCGGGGTCATGTCCCCGATATTCACCACGCCCTCTTCGGTGATGATCTGCAGGATCTCGACAAAACTGGCGCCGGGCTTGACGTCCTCAAGCCCGTCAAAAACCCCCATCCATGCGCGGTTCGCGGCAATCAGGCGGCTTTCGGCGTCGAAAAAGGCGAACCCGTCCTGGATCACCTCGATTGAATCCCACAGCCGTCGTTCTGCAATCTCGACCTTCTGGTTGGCCACTGAAAGGTCGGTTTTCACGCGCTGGTTCTCATCCCGCACGTTCTGGACCTCGGCCCGCGTCTCGACGATCTCTTCTGACAGGGCCAGCGCGTGCTTGCCCAGCTTGCGGTTGGCCGCCTGCAATTCGACCTGCATCTGCTCGAGCAGCCGTTCGGCGGCCAGCCGCGCGCGCCGCTCTTCAGTCAATTTGTTGGCAAGGCTCATGCCAGCCCTCCGCAAGGCCCGTCGGGAATCTGCGGTACAATCCGATATCATGGTGAAGAACTGTTTAAGGAAGGCCGGTGAAAACGTTGTCACGCTGCGGCTGGCGTGGCACGATGAAAGCGCCTGTCAGGGAGGTTCCGATGCTGCGCCGTTTTCTGTCCATTTTCGCTTTTGCAATTGTTTCAACGGCGCTTTCCGCGCAGGAGCCAGTACCCGACAGACATCAGGTCGTCACCCGTGACGTTGATTTCTACGGCGCGGACCTGGACCCGCTATTCGACACCACGTTCGAGGCCTGCCAGCGCGCCTGTGCGGCGAATGCAGCCTGTCATGCCTATACGTTCAACAGCCGGTCAAACGCGTGTTTTCCCAAGAGTTCCGTTTCCGAGCGCCAACCCTATCAGGGCGCGATTTCCGCCGAGCTTCTGCCGACCGATCCACGGGTTCTAGCGGTGGCCCGCGCGCGCGCCGCCGATCTGGCGTTCCTGAACGCGGGCGACATCGCCGAGGCGCGCAAGCTGGCCGGTGCGATCGGGTGGCGCCATCCCGCTGGAACATGGGACGAGGAGGCGATGCTGAAGGCCGCGCGCGACCGTGAGGCCGGCGGCGATCATCTGAATGCCATGCGGTGGATGGGGGCGGCGGTATCGCGCGCTGACCGGAGCGATCTGTGGGTCGACTTTGCCCGGCTTTCGCTTCTGGTGAAGACACAGAATACCGGTGATCTGCGGCGCTATCGGACTCAGGCGGTTCATGCCGCCATCAACGGGTATCTGCGCGCGCTCAGCGATCCGGCGCGGGTGTCGGCCCTGGCGGAAATGGTCACCGGGCTTGAACTTGCGGGCCGCGGCCGCGAGATGATCGGCGCATTACGTCTGGCGCAGTCAATCCAGCCGCGTCAGGACCTGGCAGCTTCGCTGGAACAGGCGATCGCGAAATACGGCTTTCGCATCACCGAGCATCGCAGCGACAACGAAAGTGCCGCGCCGCGCCTTTGTGCCGAGTTTTCCGAAGATCTGGTGAAAGCCGGTGTCGACTACACGCCCTTTGTCCGTCTGCCCGATCCCGGGATGGTGGTGCAGGCCGAGGGCCGCCAGATCTGCATCGACGGGGTGCAGCATGGTCAGCGTTACACAATCGCCTTCCGCAAGGGTCTGCCCGCTGCCAGCGGCGAGGCATTGCACAAGGATGTCGAACTCTCTCTTTATGTCCGCGATCGCAGCCCGGCGGTCAGTTTCGCGGGGCGCGCCTATGTGCTGCCCAAATCCGCCGATGCCGCGCTGCCGGTCGAAACGGTCAACCTGGACAGTGTCGAATTGCTGTTGCGCCGGGTCAGTGACCGCAACCTGTTGCGCGCCATCCAGGACGATTACTTCGGCCGCCCGCTGAGCGAATACCAGGAGCAGGCATTTGCCAATGACGTGGCCGAGCAGGTCTGGTCAGGCGTGGGCGAGGTGCAGAACCGGTTGAACCAGACGATGACGACCCGCCTGCCGCTGGGCGAGGTGCTGGCCGATCAGCCGCCGGGCATCTACGCGCTGAGCGCGCGGGTCAAGGGGCGGGAGCTTTACGATGATCCCGGCGCGACCCAATGGTTTGTCCTCACCGATCTGGGTCTGACCACGCTCAAGGGCACCGACGGGCTGCATGTCTTCGTGCGCGGGCTTTCCGATGCCGCCGCGCGCGCGGGCGTGGAACTGACCCTGCTGTCGCGCGCCAACCGGGAACTGGCGACGCTGACCACGAATGCCGACGGCCATGCGCTCTTCGCCCCGGGCCTGACCCGTGGCACCGGTGGCGCGGCCCCGGCACTGGTGCTGGCGCGGGCGGGCGCGGACGACCTGGCCTTCCTGTCGTTGACCGACCCGGCCTTCGACCTGTCGGACCGCGGGGTCGAGGGGCGCGAAGCGGCCCCGCCGATCGATGTCTTCCTGGCGACGGATCGCGGCGCCTATCGTGCCGGAGAGGTGATTCACGCCACCGCCCTGGCCCGTGACGGCAAGGTCACGGCAATCAGCGGCCTGCCGCTGACCGCCATCCTGACCCGGCCCGACGGGGTGGAATATGCCCGGCACCTGTCGTCCGGGGGCGTGGCGGGCGGGCATGTGTTCGACATGCCCATCGGCGGCACCGCCCCGCGTGGCACCTGGACCATCGAGATCAAGGCCGATCCGGACGCGCCGGCGCTGGCCAGCCGCCGGGTCCTGGTCGAGGATTTCCTGCCCGAGCGGATCGATTTCGACCTGTCGCTGCCCGATGGCCTGATCCGTCCCGGCGACAGCCCACCGCTGACAATCGATGCGCGGTACCTGTTCGGCGCACCCGGCGCCGGGCTGCGGGCCGAGGGCACGGTCAGCCTGCGCCCGATGCGTGGATTGCCGGGCTTTCCCGGATATCAGTTTGGTCGCCATGACGAACGCAGCGGCGCGCAGACCGGCTATCTCGACGGTGGCGAGACCGGCGAGGACGGCACGCTGGTCCTGCCGATGCCGATCCCCGTCGCCAGGCTTGCCGACCGCCCGCATGAGGCCGAGGCGATCATCCGCGTGCAGGAGGGCTCGGGCCGCCCGGTCGAGCGCCGGCTGACAAGAATGCTTGCCCCTGCAGGCCCGATGATCGGGATCAGGCCCGAATTCGACGGGGTCGTGCCCGAGGGGACAGAGGCCGCGTTCCAGGTGATGGCCGTGGGCGCCGACATGGCACCGATGTCGATGCAGGTACGCTGGACCCTGAACCGGATCGAGACGCGCTATCAATGGTATCAGCAATACGGCAACTGGAACTGGGAGCCGGTGACCACCCGCACCCGCGTTGCCACCGGTGACGTGTCGCTGCAGGATGGTCCGCTGCCGGTTGCGGCACGGGTGGATTGGGGCCGCTACGAGCTGTTGGTGGAGCGGCTGGACGGGGATTACGTGGCCAGTTCGGCCGAGTTCTACGCCGGGTGGTACGCGCCCGCCGATGCCTCGCAGACCCCGGATACGCTGGAGCTGTCGCTGGACAAGCCCGGCTATCGCAGCGGTGACACGGCCCGCCTGCGGATCGTGCCGCGTTATGCCGGCACCGCGATGATCACCGTAATGTCGAACCGGGTGATCGGGATGCAGGCGGTCGAAGTGACAGAGGGTGAAAATCTGATTCCGCTGACCGTCACCGATGACTGGGGCGCCGGTGCCTATGTCACCGCGCAGGTAATTCGCCCGATGGACGTGTCCGCCGGTCAGAACCCGGCCCGTGCACTTGGTCTGAGTTACGCCCGGATCGATCCGGCGGAAAAGGCGCTGTCGGTCAGTATCGAGGCGCCCGATACGACCAGCCCGCGCGCACCGCTGGACGTGGCGGTCCGGGTTGACGGGCTGGCAGGCAAGACCGGCCATGTGACGCTGGCCGCCGTCGATCTGGGTATCCTCAACCTGACCGGTTTCGACAGCCCCGACCCCGCGGGTCATTATTTCGGCCAGCGCCGGCTGGGTGTCGACATTCGTGACCTCTACGGGCGCTTGATCGACGGCATGAATGGTGCCGCCGGGCAGGTCCGCTCGGGCGGGGATGCGGGCAGCGGGATGTCGTTGAACGCACCGCCGCCCACCGAAGATCTGGTGGCGTTCTTCTCGGGGCCGGTGACGGTGGGCGCGGATGGCGTGGCGCGGGCGCGGTTCGATCTTCCGGACTTCAACGGCACCGTGCGGCTGATGGCCATCGCCTGGTCCGATACCGCTGTGGGCCAGGCCGAGCGCGATGTCCTGGTGCGCGATCCGGTCGTGGTGACAGCGACGCTGCCGCGTTTCCTAGCGCCGGGAGACTCCAGCCAGTTGCGGCTGGAACTCCACCATGCCGAGGGGCCATCGGGCCGGATGGGGCTGGACGTGACGGCCAGCGGCGCCGCGCTGGGCAGCGGGATTCCCACGGGGCTGGATCTGCCCGAGGGCGGGAAAACCGTGCTGACCATCCCGGTCTCGGCCGATGCGGTCGGCGATCATCAGGTGCGGATCGCGCTGACCACGCCGGATGGCAGACAACTGACCAAGGATCTCACCCTGCCGGTGCGCAGCAACGATCCGGAGATTTCGGTCACGCGGCGGCTGTCGCTGGCCGCAGGCGAGGCCTTGACCGTGGATTCCGGGATGTTCGGCGGGCTGCGGGCGGGATCGGGGCAGGCTGTGATATCAGCGGGGCCGCTGGCCAGGATGAATGCGCCGGCGCTGCTGAGCGCACTGGACAGATACCCCTATGGCTGCACCGAACAGGTGGCTTCGCAGGCACTGCCGTTGCTCTATTTCGACCAGGTGGCGCAGGCGATGGGGCTGGGGAATACGGCCAAGGTGCAGGAGCGCATCGACCAGGCCATCGCCCGTATCCTGACCCGGCAATCCAGCAACGGGGCGTTCGGCCTGTGGCGGGCCGGATCAGGTGATTTCTGGCTGGATGCCTATGTTGCCGATTTCCTGTCGCGCGCGCGAACCGCGGGGCATGACGTGCCACCGCAGGCCTTTGCGATGGCGATGGATAATCTGCGCAACCGGGTGAATTATGCCCCTGATTTCGACAAGGGCGGCGAGGATATCGCCTATGCGCTGATGGTGCTGGCGCGCGAAGGGGCCGCGCGCATGGGTGATCTGCGCTACTACGCCGATGTGAAGGCCGGATCGCTGGGCTCGCCGCTGGCGGCGGCGCAGCTGGGCGCGGCGCTGGCGGCCTATGGCGATCAGACGAGGGCGGATCGCCTCTTTGCGCAGGCGGCACGGATGATCGGGGCGCAGAGCGGCGCAGAAACACAGGTCTGGCGCGCCGATTACGGCACCCGCCAGCGTGATCGTGCCGCCGTGCTGACCCTGGCGGTCGAGGCCGGCAGTTCCGCGGTCGACCGGGCGGTGCTGAGCAATGCGCTGGTCACAGACGGTCCGCATATGTCCTCGCAGGAACAGGCCTGGACCCTGCTGGCGGCGAATGCGCTGATCAACGATCCCGGTGCGGCGGGGCTGACGGTGAATGATGCGCCGGTCGCCGGCCCCTTCGTGCGCCGCTTTGCCGCCGGAAATACCACGCCAATGGTGATCCGCAACACCGGCACCGCGGCCACGGATATCACGCTGACCAGCATCGGTATCCCGGACGTCCCACCCGAGGCCGGCGGCTATGGCTATGCCATCGAACGGCAGTATTTCGACATGGACGGCAATCCGGCGGCACTTCAGGGCGTGGCCACGGGCACCCGGCTGGTGGCAGTTCTCAAGATCACCCCCTTCGAGAGGGGCGAGGCGCGGCTGATGGTCGATGATCCGCTGCCTGCGGGGCTTGAGATCGACAATCCGAACCTCCTGCGCTCGGGCGATGTCCGGGCGCTGGACTGGCTGAACCCGGCCGAGGCGCGCCATACCGAGTTCCGCACCGACCGGTTCCTGGCGGCGGTCGACTGGCGCAGTGATAAGGCGTTCCAGCTGGCCTATATCGTGCGCGCGGTGTCGCCGGGCGAGTATCACCACCCCGCCGCCACGGTCGAGGACATGTACCGCCCGCAATACCGTGCCCGTACCGGAACGGCGCGGATGTCCGTGCGCCGATGACCGGTCAGACCATCGCCACGGTGCGCTGGCGCGCGCTGGAACATGAGGGCGACGATACCTGCCGCCTGTCACGGGTCGATCATGGCTGGCTGCTGGTGGGGCATTCCCGGTTCCGGGATGCCGACGGATTTGCTGCGCTGGATTATGTCGTGCGTTGCGATGCCCGCTGGCGAACCCTCGGCGCGGATATCGCGGGGCGGCACGGCACGCGTGAGATCAGCCTGCGGCTGGAGCGCAACACCGACGGTTGGCTGCTGAACGGCGATCCGCAGCCGCAGGTGGTGGGGGCGGATGATATTGACCTGGCATTTACGCCGGCGACCAACCTGATGCCGCTCAGGCGGGTGATGGAGGCGCCCACGCCGCGGCTGGATACCCGCGCCGCCTGGCTGCGGTATCCGAACTGCGACCTGCGTCCGCTGGATCAGACCTATGATGCCGGGCAATCGGCCGAGCTGGTCTCTTATCGCGCTGAACAGACCGGTTATGCCACCCAGCTTTGCGTCGATCACTCGGGGTTCGTGACGCTTTATCCGGGGCTGTGGGAAGGGGAGGTCACGCATGAGGCGCGCTGACCGTCTGATCCTCTGCACGGCGCTATTGCTGTTCATCGCGGCCACGCTGCGGGACGGGCTGGACCGCTGGATCGCGGCCACCACCTTGCCACCGCTCATCAGCGAAACCTCGGTCGAAATGCGCGACCGTGAGGATCGGCTGCTGCGGGTCTATACCGTGGCGGACGGCCGGTGGCGGCTGGCGGCGCGCCCGGATCGGGTGGATCCGGATTTCCTGGCCATGCTGATCGCTTATGAAGACCGGCGTTTCTACGATCACGCGGGCGTCGATCCGCGCGCGGTGCTGCGGGCGGCGGGACAGGCATTGGCGCATGGTCAGGTCATGTCCGGGGCATCGACCCTGACGATGCAGGTGGCGCGCCTGCTGGAAGAGTCCGGCACCGGCAGCTGGCGCGGCAAGCTGCGGCAGATGCGCGTGGCCCTGGCGCTGGAGCGGCGGTTGAGCAAGGATCAGATCCTCGAGCTCTATCTGACCCACGCCCCCTATGGCGGCAACCTGGAAGGGATACGTGCGGCGTCACTGGCATGGTTCGGCAAGGAACCCACCCGCCTGACCCCCGCCCAATCGGCCCTGTTGGTGGCGCTGCCGCAATCCCCCGCTTCCCGCCGCCCGGATCGCAACCCGGTACTTGCACGGGCCGCGCGGGACCGCGTGCTGGCGCGGATGGTGAAGCACCGGATCCTCTCGGCCGATACGGCCCGAGCGGCCCGGACCGAGCCCGTGCCCGCCACCCGCCGGGCCTTTCCCGCACTGGCGCCGCATCTGGGCGATCGGTTGCGGGCAGATGCGCCGCTGGCCCAGGATCACCGCCTGACGCTGGACCGCCCCCTGCAGCACGATGTCGAGAAACTGGCCGCCGCAACCCTGCGCGATCTGCCGGAGGACCTGTCGCTTGCCATCGTCATCGCCGATCACCGCAGCGGTGACATTCTGGCATCGGTGGGATCGGCCAGCTACGCGCAGAGCGATGCGCGGCAAGGCTATGTCGATATGACCCGCGCCCTGCGCTCGCCGGGGTCGACGCTGAAACCACTGGTCTATGGCATGGCCTTCGATCGCGGCCTGGCGCATCCGCGGACGCTGATAGACGACCGGCCCGTTGCCTTTGGCCAATATGCGCCGCAGAATTTCGACGGTGCCTTCCGGGGCGAGCTGCCGGTGACCGAGGCGCTCCGGCAATCGCTGAACATTCCCGTCGTGCTGTTGATGGACGAAATCGGCCCGGCACATCTGATGGATGCCCTGAAACGGGCGGGAATACGCGCCCGTCTGCCCGGCGATCAGCCCGGGTTGGCGGTGGCCCTGGGCGGCGTCGGTGTCACCTTGACGGACCTGGTGCAGCTCTATGCGATGCTGGCAAACGGGGGCCGGTCCGTGCCGCTTCGATGGCATTCCGGGATGCCCGCAGCGATTGGCGAGGTCACGGTTATCAACCGGGCCGCGGCCTGGCAGGTGACGGATATCCTGGCCGGTCTGCCGCCGCCGCCCGGTGCGCCAAAGGGCCGGCTGGCCTACAAGACCGGCACCTCCTACGGCCATCGTGATGCCTGGGCCGTGGGATATGATGGCGCTCATGTGATCGGGGTCTGGATCGGGCGGCCCGATGGTACGCCTGTGCCGGGCGCGTTTGGCGGCGACCTGGCGGCGCCGGTGCTGTTCGAGGCGTTTCAGCGGATCAGGACGGCGCCGGTTCCCCTGCCGCCGCCCCCACCCGAGACGCTGATTGTTTCAACCGCGCAATTGCCGCAGCCGCTGCGGCGGTTCACCGGGCGCGAAGCGGTGTTCCAGGCCGCCCCGGATGCGCCGAAACTGGTTTTCCCGCCCGACGGCGCGCGGCTGCTGGCGCAGGACGGCATTCCGGCAAAGGTGCGGGACGGACAGCCGCCATTCACATGGCTCGCCAACGGCGCGCCGCTGCTGACCGGGGCGCGTAGCCGCGAGGTTTTCCTGCCCGGCATGTTGGCCGGGTTCTCGAACCTCACGGTGATTGACGCCGCGGGCCGGTCCGCGCGGGTGACGATACGGATCGACTGAGGCGAACCGGCCCTACAGCCGCTCGATCGCCAGGGCGATGCCCTGACCGCCGCCGATACACATGGTGATCAACGCCTTTGACCCGCCGATGCGCTCCAACTCGTAAAGGGCCTTGACCGTGAGGATGGCGCCGGTGGCGCCGACCGGATGGCCAAGCGCGATTGCGCCACCGTTGGGGTTCACCCGCGCCGGGTCGAGCCCAAGCCCCGCATTGACCGCCAGCGCCTGTGCGGCGAAGGCCTCGTTCGATTCGATCACGTCGAAATCGCCGGCCGACAACCCGGTGCGCGCCATCAGGTTTTCCACCGCGGGGACGGGGCCGATACCCATCACCTCGGGGCGGACACCGGCATGGGCATAGCCCAGCACACGCGCCCTGGGTTTCAGGCCGGCGGCTTCGGCGGCTTCGGCCCGGGCCATGACCACGGCGGCGGCGCCATCGTTGATCCCGCTGGCATTCCCGGCGGTCACGGTGCCGTCTTTCTGGAACACGGCGCGCAATCCGGCAAGGGTTTCGACGGTGGTGGGTTTGGGATGCTCGTCGGTGTCGAACGCCACCATCTCGCGCTTGACCTTCACCTCAACCGGCACGATCTGCGATTTGAAAAACCCGCCCTCGATGGCGGCGGCGGCGCGCTTCTGGCTTTCCGCGGCAAAGGCGTCCTGATCCTCGCGGCTGATGCCATGCTCGGCGGCAACATTCTCGGCCGTGATCCCCATGTGGCCGGTGCCGAATGGGCAATTCAGCGCGCCCAGCATCATGTCGAGCGTACGGATGTCGCCCATCTTGGCGCCCCAGCGTTGATCCGGCACGATGTAAGGTGAACGGCTCATGCTCTCGGCCCCGCCGGCCAGGGCAAAATCCGCATCCCCCAGCATCAGGGACTGGATTGCCGACACGATGGCCTGCGCGCCCGAGCCGCACAGGCGGTTCACGTTCATCGCGGGTGTCGTCTCGGGGATGCCGGCATCCATCGCGGCCACGCGCGACAGGTACATGTCGCGCGGCTCGGTGTTGATGACATGGCCATAGACCACATGGCCGATCTGGCCGCCCTCGACGCCGGATTTCCGCATCGCTTCCCGCGCCACCGCGGCGCCAAGCTCGATCGGAGGGGTGGCGGCCAATGCACCGCCAAACGAGCCTATGGCGGTACGGGCGCCATCAAGCAGAACGATATCGGTCATGAAAGAATCTCCCAGATGTGTGAGTCGCCCGAGCCTAGTGGATTTTGCCGCCGGGCAACAATGTGATGTGGCGTCACGCAGGGCAGGGCACGCCCGGCGATGCTTGAGCGCGGTCTGTCAGGGCGGTGGCAGTGGCTGGCGACCCGCCGCGGTCAACAGCCAGCAATCGCGCCCTTCAAGCACCGCGGGCCAAAGCGGCCGGCCCCATCCGGCGCCGCCGTCCAGGTCAATCCGGTTCCCGAAGTGCTGCGGTCGCCGCAACGCGGTATGGCCGTGCACCACCAGCCAGGGATGCGGCGCGGGATGGTCCAGGAACGGGCCGCGTATCCAGATCAACTCCTCGACCGGCTGATGTTCGATCGGCAGGTCCGGGATGATCCCGGCATGGACAAACAGGATCTCCGGGGTGAGGTGATAGTGGGGCAGATTGCGCAGCCATTCGACATGCGCATCGGGAACCGCCGCCCGCGCCGTCGCATGGTTGGATGCGCCCAGCGAGGCCGTCACCCCGTAAGAGGTCAGCGTTTCGGTCCCGCCCAGCCGGTCATGCAGCCAGGTGTAATCCAGATTGCTGAACCGGTCGCTCTTGATCGTTCCGGTCGTCAGGAAATCCAGAAACATCTGGTCGTGATTGCCCCGCAGCGTGATCCAGTCGCGGCCTTCCGCCTGGCCTGCCGAAAGCCGGTCGATCACCCCGCGGCTGTCGGGGCCGCGATCCACATAATCCCCCAGAAAGACGATCTGCGCATCCGCCCCGCCATCGCCCTCGATCCGCAACAGCGCCTCGTCCAGCATGGCGATCTGCCCGTGAATATCCGGGATCACGTAAATCGGTTTTGTCATGCTGCCACAGAGCCGCGCGAAGCCGGAAATGTCCAACCGAAATGACATGCCCATCCGGCCGGGAAGGCCCGTTTGCAATACCTCCGCTTTCTCGGCCACGCCGTGCTATTGGCAGGTATTCTGTTTTTCGCGCCAATCATGCAACCAGCAACGCCGCCCGGAAAGGGCGGCGTTTCCGTTGGATCAACCTGCGTTGGCCCAGGTCAGGCGACATCGAATTCCAGGTGGCGGACCTGCTGGAACATGCCCGTCGCCTGAAGCTTGCCGATCACGTTGGCGGGCACCTCCTCGTCGACATAAAGCAGCGCGATCGCCTCGCCGCCAGCCGCCGCCCGGCCCAGGGTGAAGTTGGCGATATTGACGCCGTTTTCACCCATGGTCTGGCCCAGGGTGCCGATGATGCCGGGCACGTCCTCGTTGGTGGTATAGAGCATATGCCGCCCGATCTCGGCGTCGATATTGATACCCTTGATCTGGATGAACCGCGGCTTGCCATCGCTGAACACCGTGCCGCCGATCGAGCGTTCGCGCTGATCGGTCACGACGGTCAGCTTGATATAGCCCTCGAATGCGCCGGATTTGTCCTGCTTGGTGGTGCTGATCTTAACCCCGCGTTCCTTGGCGATGACCGGTGCCGAAACCATGTTCACCTCGGGGTTGACCGATTTCATGATCCCCGCAACGGCGGCCGAGGTCAGCGCGCCCAGGTTCATATCGCTGACTATCCCGTCATAGAGGATGTTGATCGCCTTGATCGGCTCGTCGGTCATCTGGCCGATGAAGCTGCCCAGATGATCGGCCAGCTTGATCCAGGGGCCCATCACCTTGGCCTCTTCGGCAGTGACCGAGGGCATGTTGAGCGCGTTGGTCACCGCGCCGGTCAGCAGGTAATCCGACATCTGCTCGGCCACTTGCAGGGCGACATTTTCCTGCGCCTCGGTCGTTGCCGCGCCCAGATGCGGCGTGCAGACCACATTGGGCAGGCCGAAAAGCGGGTTCTCGGTGGCGGGTTCGACACTGAATACGTCAAAGGCCGCCCCGGCGACATGGCCGGATTTCAGCAGGTCGGCCAGCGCCTCCTCGTCCACCAGACCGCCGCGGGCACAGTTGATGATGCGCACGCCCTTTTTGGTTTTCTCCAGCGCCTCGCGGCTGAGGATATTGCGGGTCTGGTCGGTAAGCGGCACGTGCAGCGTGATGAAATCGGCGCGCGCCAGAAGCTCGTCCAGCTCAACCTTTTCCACGCCCATCTTGGCAGCCTTCTCCTCGCTCAGGAACGGGTCATAGGCGACCACCTTCATCTTCAGGCCAAGCGCGCGGTTGCAGACGATGCCGCCGATATTGCCAGCGCCGATCACGCCCAGGGTCTTCGAAGTCAGCTCGACACCCATGAAGCGGGACTTCTCCCACTTGCCAGCATGGGTAGAGGCGCTGGCCTCGGGCAATTGCCGCGCGACGGCGAACATCATCGCGATGGCGTGTTCGGCGGTGGTAATCATGTTGCCGAAGGGCGTGTTCATCACGATCACGCCTTTCTTGCTGGCGGCGTCCTTGTCGATATTGTCGGTGCCGATCCCCGCGCGGGCGATGACCTTGAGGTTGTGGGCCTGCTCGAGGATCTTCGCCGTGACCTTCGTGGCCGAGCGGATCGCAAGACCGTCATACTTGCCGATCACCTCGGCCAGCTTGTCCTTGTCCTTGCCCAGGTCGGGCTGGAAATCCACGTCGATGCCGCGGTCGCGGAAAATCTGCACGGCTGTTTCGCTGAGCTTGTCGGATACGAGTACTTTGGGAGCCATTGTTAGCGTCCTTTGGAAAGAAAATGTCGGAAGAGGGCGCGGCGATAACCGCGCCCGAAAGGATCAGGCGGTCTCGGCAAGCGCCGCGATTTCGGCCTCGAATGCCCATTCGATCCACGGCATGAGCGCGGCCAAATCAGCGGTCTCGACAGTGCCGCCGCACCAGATCCTGAGGCCTGGGGGAGCGTCACGATAGGCGCCGATATCATAGGCCACGCCTTCGCCATCGAGCCGCTTCGCGACGGTCTTGGCAAAACCCGCGCCGTCCTTGATCCGGTCATCGGTGAATTTCAGGCAGACCGACGTGTTCGACATCGTGGCCGGATCCCGCGCGAGGAAATCGATCCACTCGTGCATCTCGACGAAATCCGCCACCACCTTGGTGTTGGCATTCGCCCGCGCGATCAATCCTTGCAACCCGCCGACCGAGCGGGCCCAGTCGAGCGCCAGCAGGTAATCCTCGACCGCCAGCATGGAGGGCGTGTTGATGGTCGCGCCCTCGAAAATGCCCTCGATCAGCTTGGCCTGCTTGGTCAGGCGAAAGATCTTGGGCAGCGGCCAGTCGGGCGTATAGCTTTCCAGACGTTCGACCGCACGGGGGCTGAGGATCAGCATCCCGTGGGCCGCCTCGCCGCCCAGTACCTTCTGCCAGCTGAACGTGGTGACATCCAGCTTGTCCCAGGGCAGATCCTGCGCGAAGGCGGCCGATGTGGCGTCACAGATGGTCAGGCCTGCGCGGTTCGCCTTGATCCAGTCGCCGTTGGGCACGCGCACGCCCGAAGTGGTGCCGTTCCAGGTGAAAACCACGTCATTGTCGGTGTCGACCGAGGCGAGGTCGACAATCTCGCCATAATCGGCAGTCTTCACCTCGGCATCTAGCTTGAGCTGTTTGACCACATCCGTCACCCATCCCGCGCCAAAGGATTCCCAGGCCAGCATTTCGACCTTGCGCGCGCCCAGCAGGTTCCACATCGCCATTTCGACCGCGCCGGTATCCGAGGCGGGAACGATGCCGATACGATACTCGGCGGGGATGCCCAACACCTCGCGCGTGCCCTCGATGGCCGCTTTCAAGCGGTCCTTGCCGATGGCCGCACGGTGGCTGCGGCCAAGCGGGGCATCGCTGAGCTGCGTCGTGTCAAATGTGGGGGGTTTGGCGCAGGGGCCCGATGAGAAACGCGGATTACCCGGCCGCGCCGCCGGTTCTTTAATAGCCATTGCTGCTATCCTTCCAGATATACGCCCCTCGTTGGGGAGGGGTGTCCCACGGATCGGGTTACGCCTGCCCGGGGGCTTTCGCAAGTGCAGAAATGGCATCAGAACGCCGCTCGGGTGATTAAATGCGACTTCAGCGACTACGATCGGAAACATTAATTGCTCGAATGACTGATCGAAGCCCAACTCGGACATTGCACTTTCGTGTTGCGCGCGCTCGAAGCACGCAAGTCGCTGCGCTGGCATGAAACGCATCACTGCGCGGCGGTCGAGACGTTCTTCAAGACGATCAAGGCTGAGCATCTCTGGGCACGGTTTTGGCAGACGCGCTGCGATGGCCTTCGTCGAACACATCAACGGGTTCTGCAATCCACGACGCGGACACTCGGCCCTGGGCTGGAAAAGCCCCTCGGCCTTCGAAAGAAAGGTCGCCTAGATAAGCAATCGGAGCGGCATCAAACCGCGACAGGTCCAACGTGGCAAGGATCGAGATTGACGTGTATCCCACTCGACCTCACCGGTTCACGCAGACTGCTCTGCTTCCCACTTCATTTGGCTGGAAACCGAAACACCGTAGGAGAACAACTCGAACGTAAACTCCTTTGGTGCTTGCCGATTGGCGATCCGGTTCGGCAGATCGGGGTTCATCATTGCCGATTTGCCGATGGCAAGAAAATCCGCCTCGCCATTGGAAAGAACTTCCAGGGCAAGATCACAGTCTTCCAATCCTCCATTGGCTATCACAGGCAATCCGGTAGTTTCGCGCGCAAACTTGGTCAGCCTCGCGCCGTCTTTGGTGCTGCTGTGGTAGGCATAGCCGCCGCGTTCGCTGGCCAGGTGGATGAAGCTTGCCCCGGCCTCTGCCACAGCCGAGAAGATGATGGCCGCATCGTCCAGACCGCCTGCCCAGAAGTAATCAGGCTGGGTGGCCTTTGCCTGAGACAGGCGCACCCCGGTCAAAAAGTCTTTGCTACATACGGCACGAACCTCAGAAATGATCTCGCAGGTTAACCGGATGCGGTTTTCGACCGAACCGCCATAAGGCGCCGCACGCAAATTGGTTTCAGGTGTTAGAAACTGGTCCAGCAGATATCCATTTGCACAGTGGATTTCCACGCCGTCGAACCCAGCTTCTTCCGCCCGCCTGGCCGCCTGGACAAACCCGGCTTTGATCTCGGTAATATCGCCCTCGCTCAGCTCAACAGGTGTTTCATACGGACCCTGCTTGGTGCCGTACATCTGCAGCATATGGCCGTCGGGACGAACAGGTGATGGCCCATGTGGGGCATCCACCACTTGAGAGACAGCCCCCGCGTGAATGAGCTGAAGAATGATCTTGCTGCCATGTGCATGAACCGCATCGACAACCTGCTTCCATCCGGCCTGCTGGGCGTCCGTGCACAAACCCGGTTGGTTGGCATAGGCCTGCGCAATGGTGGTGTCGGGATAGGCCCCTTCGGCAATCAGCAATCCAAACCCGCCCTGCGCAAAGCGGGCGTAATACTTGGCCATGTCTTCGGTAGGCACCCCGCCTTCGGTGGCGCTGGCGCGCGACATAGGAGCGAGAACGTAGCGATTTGGCAGGTCCAGATTTTGGACTGTGCCCGGGGCCAGCGCTGGATGGATTTCGGAATTTTGTGTCATTGGTTTCGGCTTCCTGTTGTCGATGAAGCCGAAATAGGGCTAGTATGCATTTCCCACAAGAATGCACAAAAAAGGCCTATACTTACAAAAATGTAAGTAAGGAAAACGTAATGAGCGACCTCTTCGATGACGGGCAATTGTTCTGCCCAACCGAGACCGTCCTCGGCATAATTGGTGGAAAATGGAAAGGCATGATCCTCTGGTGCCTCTGTCAGCGCACCATGCGATTTGGAGAGTTGCATAAAACCATACCGGACATCACCCAACGTATGCTGACGAAGCAACTGCGCGACTTGGAGCACTACGACATCATTGTTCGCAAAGTGTATCCGGTGGTCCCACCGAAAGTCGAATACTCGCTGAGTGAACACGGTCAGGCATTGAAACCGCTTTTGGAGCAGTTAGAGGTCTGGTCGACCGATTACCTCAAGAAAAAAATAAGCAACGGCAATTCGGATGAAGGTGGCGGCGTTTGATGCCCCAACGAGAAGCGAGAAAGGCCAAGTACGAGCGGCTTTTCGGCGCCCAACGCCGCTGATCAGTACGCAACCTCGACGGCTCGGTTTGCCCGCATTTTGCTCTTTCGAAGCATCTACGCTCAATTCACTTGGCTGGCCTGCATTCACGGCGTGACAGTGAATACGGCGGCTCCCCTAAGATGTATGTCAAGAGTGCAGCTTTTTGTGATCGCATATCCGCTATAGCAGCGGCTTCACGCGGCAGTAACGACTTGCGCCGGATGTCTCCGCTGACTATTGGAAACCGTCCCCTGCTTTAGAAGAAATGTGAAGAGTGGCCTATGTTTATATCTGGTGAGAAGTGGGGCATTCCCACTTTGGGAACCGAAGGTGGCGTTGTCACATGGAGCCTCGCCTCCTTTGGTGAAAACCTCAGCGATTTCGGTATCGGCACGAGATCTTCTTTTGTTCCCTCGGATGCGGAAGATATGTTGCGTGATGCGTTTGACACATGGTCGAACCACGCGAATATCGATTTCGTACAGATCGATGATGAAGATCTGGAGGACGCCGGAGGCTTGCAGCCGGAAAACCATATCCGCATCTATTTTGGCAGTATTCCGGGCGACACGATCGGTCTTGCGTTCTTGCCCTATCGAACCATCGGCGAACTCGCCGGAGATATTGTATTCGACCGGATCTATTCGGCGTTTTCCAACGACGAAAGCGTGATGGGTCTGTTTCTGCATGAAATTGGCCATGCCATTGGACTTGATCACGCCGAGTTGACCGACGTCTCGATCATGACGCCGATCCTGACCTATACGGAACTGCAGGCAAAAGACATCGACGGGATCAAGCAAATCTACGGCGATCAGGACAATGCACCTGTGACCTACACGCTTGGCACGGATTTTTCGCAGCGAAATATTAGGGTTCTTGATGCACCCGATAACTTCACCATCAATGGCCCGTCCGGTGGGATTTACAACAACAACCGCATTGAAACGGAAGATGGCAGCCAGACATTAAATGGCTTGCTTGGCCAGGATACGCTTCTGGCCGGGGCTGGAGATGACAGCTTGTACGGCGGCAGGGGCCTGGATCGCCTGTTCGGCGAATCCGGGGATGATTTTCTGTCTGGTGGTTTTGATCGCGACACGCTCGATGGCGGCAGCGGCAATGACACGCTGTTGGGAGGCCAGGGAAACGATCACCTGGAGGGCGGCATCGGTGATGATAGCCTCGCCGGGGATATCGGTGATGATTCTCTTCTCGGCGAGACCGGCAATGACACATTGCAAGGCGACGATGGCAGCGACACCCTGAACGGTGGCAGCGGGAACGATTCCCTCATGGGTGGCGATTCCAATGACACTCTCATCGGAGAGACCGGTGACGATACGCTGCAAGGGGATGGCGGCAGCGATTTGCTGGACGGTGGCAGCGGGAACGATGTCCTTTCCGGTGGCGAATTCAACGATACTCTCATCGGAGAGGTCGGGGACGATACGCTGCAAGGGGACGGCGGCAACGATTCGTTAGACGGCGGCAGTGGGAACGACACGCTGCAAGGTGGCGATGGCAGCGATTCACTGGACGGTGGCAGTGGGAACGATGTCCTTTCCGGCGGCGATTTCAACGATACTCTCGTCGGGGGGGATGGGGACGACTTGCTGCAAGGTGATGCCGGGATTGACCGTCTCGATGGAGGCGACGGCGATGACACGCTTCTTGGCGGAGACAGCACCGACTTTCTTGTCGGAGGTTCGGGTGCCAACTTCCTGAACGGGGGCGGCGGTGGCGACCACTATTTTCTTCACGGCGAAAGCTTTGAACAACGCACCGGGGATTTTGATACCATTGAGGGTTTCAGCCCCGGTGAAGATACGATCTACATCTCAGATCTGATCAGAGAAGCTAATATGCATTCGCCTGAGTCGATATATTTCGACGACTTTGTGTTCACCGAAGATGCAAACGGCGTTCTTTTGCAGATTTCCTATCACTCCGTCTATTTCAAGAACGCCACAGGACAATCGCTTACGGCCAACGATTTCCTGGAAGACGACTTCGTATTTGGAAGTGTTCTCACACGTGACCTAACGGCAGGTTCCAACAGGTATTCCGGCTCGTCATTCGCTGAGCGTGTGAATGGTTACGAGGGCGACGATACCCTGAACGGAGCGCACAGTGAGGATACGCTGTCCGGGGGGCTCGGCAATGATCTGCTGTTTGGCGGTGCTCAGGATGACTTTCTTTTGGGTGATGAAGGCAATGACAGGCTCTACGGCGAGGGCGGGGATGATAGCGGCACCGGAGGCGATGGAAACGACCGTCTCTTCGGGTATGGTAGGCGGTTCCAGGCAGCGGTCGACGATGGGGAAGATACACTCGAAGGCGGAGCCGGTGCGGACAAGCTCTTTGGTGGGACCGGCGATGATGATCTCGACGGCGGTACAGGCAATGATAGGCTCTATGGTGAACGCGGAGATGACAGCGGCATCGGTGGCGAAGGGGATGACCGTCTCTACGGATATGGTACCCGGTTCCGCGCAGCGGTCGATGATGGGGAAGACACCCTTGAAGGAGGAGATGGTGCAGATAAAGCCTATGGCGGCACCGGTAATGACAGCCTGCTCGGAGAGGCCGGGAATGACGGTCTCTTTGGCCAGCATGGCGACGACACGCTAAATGGCGGATCCGGGTTGGATCAACTGTTTGGCGGGTCGGGCAATGACAGCCTTGATGGTGGCACCGAAGATGACCGTCTCTATGGTCAGAATGGTGACGACAGCCTGATTGGGGGCGAGGGTAACGACTTCTTGTCCGGATACGGCAAACTGTACCGCGCGAGCGCCAAGGACGGAAACGATACGTTGGAAGGCGGCACAGGCGAGGATCGCCTGAACGGGGGAACAGGTGATGACAGCCTGGATGGCGGTTCCGAAAATGACCGCCTCCTTGGTCAGCATGGCAACGATTTGCTTTTGGGCGGCCTGGGCGATGACAGTTTGTACGGTGGCGCTGGTAACGATACCCTTGAGGGCGGCGCGGGCAGTGACACGCTGGGCGGTTCCCGCGGCGTAGATGTCTTCGTCTTTGCGGACGGACACGGGACCGATGTCGTACTGGACTTCAATGCCAAAAGTGATCTTGAGGTATTGGACCTGAGCGGTGTGAGCGGAATTGCCGGTATTGATGATCTTCTCGGAGATGGTGGCGCAGCGCAGAAACAGGGGCGCGACGTCCTGATCGACACGGGTGGTGGCAACTCAATTCTGCTCAAAAACGTGAATCTGCTACATCTCGACGAGACGGACTTCATCTTCTGACGGTTCTTGCCGGCGCATAGCTGCCGTTCGATGATTGGGAGGGATCCTGCGGTCTCAGCCCGCTTTCCGGGCATTCATGTAAAATGCAGCATCTCAACGGGAGGCAACGGCCGGACCGCGGACAAAGCTGATGGTGTTGCCCAACGAGTTCAGGCCACCAAGGCGTTGGTTGTGCAGCAGTAGGAAAAGCGACGCCAGCCTAACAAACCAACTTAATCTGGCCTGACTTTGGCGATTATATACATGAGCAATCGGAGCGGCATCAAACCGCGACTGGTCCATTATGAAATAGAGATTCGCGATGCCTACCTCGCTGGCGTCTCCGAGATTAAAGCCGCAGCCTATGAATTAGATGAATGTTCACGCACTGTCCCTTCCGTCCCGCTCCTTGATTGGCGAAATCGGCCGCAGCGAAAATGCGGTTTGACATTTACCGGGATCCGCCCGGTTGAATGACTTGAAACGGGAATTCTGCTGTGTCGCCGAATTTTCGCGCCGCGGGCGCAAGGGCTTTCCGCGAGCTATGGCGAACTGCGCATAAGGTCCGCAAAAACTCCGCTTTGCTGACCTAAGCATTGGCCCTAGAAACTTTGCCGGACCTGCGCTATCTCGCGGAGCTATTGCAATACAGGGGCACTCATGCACATTACCACGCTGATCGCGCCCGCGGGCAAGCTGGATGCGGCGCTGGTGGAGAACCTGCGTAACGCCTGGGGCGGTGGCGATGCTGTCTGGCTGTCGCCCGAAGAGGCGGCCGAATTCCAGATTGCCGGTATTCCGGGCAACCGCTGGGAGGTGTGGGAAAACCTGCAGACGATGCAGGTTGACCTTGTCGTGCAGCCCACCGAGGGGCGGCGCAAGAAGATGCTGCTGGCGGATATGGACAGCACGATGATCCAGCAGGAATGTATCGACGAGCTGGCCGAAGAGGCGGGCGTGGGGGCGCATGTCAAGGACATCACCGCGCGGGCGATGAATGGCGAGCTGGATTTCGAGGGCGCCCTGATCGAACGGGTGAAGCTGCTGGAAGGCATGGATGAAGCCGTCATCGGCAAGGTGCTGGAAAACCGCATCACCTACATGCCCGGCGGCGATGTGCTGGTGGCGACGATGCAGGCAAACGGGGCCTATGCGGCGCTGGTCTCGGGCGGGTTCACGGCCTTTACCGCGCGGGTGGCGGCGCATCTGGGATTTGACGAGAACCGCGCCAACACGCTGCTGTCCGAGGGCAGCAAGCTGACCGGCGAGGTCGCGCGGCCCATCCTGGGGCGGCAGGCCAAGATCGCGGCGCTGGAGGACATCACGGCCCGGCTGGGGATTGCCGAGGCGGATGTGCTGGCGGTGGGCGACGGGGCCAATGATCTGGGCATGCTGGGGCGCGCGGGCCTTGGCGTTGCGCTGCACGCCAAACCCTCGGTGGCGGCGCAATGCGATGTGCGGATCAATCACGGTGATCTGACCGCGCTGCTTTATCTGCAGGGGTATGCGCGGGACGAGTTCATTGCTTGACTGGCAGATGAACTAGCCGGCGGCCACCGCGGTGATCCATTCCCGGTTGCTGATCCTGTAGCCGTGTTTTTCCATCAGGGCCGTGACCAGCGGCGGCAGGTGCGCGGCGCCCCAGACGATGGCAACGCGATCATCCGGGCGCCGTTCGATGGCGATTTCGCACCCGCGCAGCAAGGCCGCGTCACGGTCATCCAGGACGACTTGCCGGAACTCCTTGCCAAAGATCGCTTCCATCGCGTCGCCATCACGGATCGTGGAGCTGGCCAACGCCTCGGACAGCAGGACGCGGGCTTTGCCGAAACGCAGGATCAGGCCGATGACACGCAGCGCCACGTGGAAGAAGATGCGACGGACCAGGGGAATTTTCTTCCAGCTTTGGCGGAAGGTCTCCGGGTCGAGATCACTATTGTACCATTTTTTGCGAGAGCCCTCCGGGCCCGAGGGCTGCACCGCCAGGTCGGGACTGCCGCGGCTGATCGCCTTGTAGGCGCGCCGGGTGGTGCGGGCGACCGGCCGCCATCCGACCCCCTCCTTCAATACGCAATCATGGGCATCGGCCTCGTTCATGACGCGGTCAAAGAAACCCTTGTCGGCGACGTGGATCATCGGAAAGAGGGTGAAGTCGGGCCTGCCCCGCGCCGTCAGCGTCAGACGCTGGACTTGCAGGCCGCTTCCGGTCTTGCGCGTCATTTGTGGTGATCGGACATGTTGCATGCAAGGTAAGGCGCCGTTTGGCCAATATAGGAACGGTCAATTGAAACCATGTGTGGAGTGCGAAATTGCGGCGATGTGGCGGGAAGAATGGGGCATTTCATTATTTAGCTTGATCGTTAATTAACGCTGCGGTAAATAAGCGACATGCAAGATTTGACGCAAACCTTTTCGGCTCTCTCGGATGCGACGCGTCTGGCGGTGGTCGAGCGGTTGATGGCGGAGGGAGAATTGCCAGCGGGGAACCTGGTGGCTGCCGCCGAAATGTCGGCACCGGCCATGTCGCGGCATCTGAAGGTCCTGCGCGAGGCGGGACTGGTGCAGAGCCGCGTTGACGGTACGCGGCGGCTCTATTCGGTGCGGGCCGAGGCCTTGCAGGCCATAGCCGACTGGACCCTGGATCACCGCGCCTTCTGGCAGGCCGGTCTGGACCGGCTTGAGGCACATCTGGCGCTGGACGAAAAGGAATAGGAATGGCCGATATTCAGATTGTTCGCGAGTTCAAGGTCAGCCCCGAGCGGTTGTTCCGCGCGGTGACCGAACAGGCGGAGATCCTGAACTGGTGGGGGCATGACGGCTGGACCATCCCGGCGCAGAACCTTGATTTTTCGCAGGTGGGCCCGTGGCATTCGGAAATGTTCGGGCAGGATGGCACCCGCTATAAACTGTCAGGGCAGGTGACCCATGTGACGCCGCCGCGATCGGTCGGGTTTACCTGGGGCTGGCACGATGACGATGACCGGCGCGGGCAGGAAAGCCATGTGACCTTTACGGTCGAGACGACACAGGATGGTGCGCGGTTGATCCTGGATCACCGCGACCTGCCCGGCGACGATGTGGCGGGACGCCACGAAACCGGCTGGACCAAAGGGCCGATGCTGCGGCTTGAGCGGTATCTGGCGGGCTGAGTTCCAATCAGAAAGGAGACAGAAATGCCGAAATTCATCTTTGCCTATCATGGGGGCGGCAAGCCCGAAACCGAGGAAGAAGGCGCCAAGGCCATGGCCGCCTGGCAGACCTGGCTGGGCGGTATGGGGGATGCCTGTGTCGACATGGGCAACCCCGTGGGCATGTCCAAGACCGTTGCCGCCGGCGGCGTGGCCGATAATGGCGGCGCGAACCCGCTGTCGGGCTATACGATTGTTCAGGCCGCGGATATCGGTGCGGCCTGCGACCTGGCCAAGGGCTGCCCGATCCTCGACGGCGGCGGCGGAACCGTCGAAGTGGCGCCGATCATGGAAATGTGAGCACCCTGCCGGGTGCAACGGGTTACCTGACCCCTCCTCCTGTCCTCCTCCCATGGGGGAGGAGGAACCGCTTGGCGGGCCGGCCCAGCATGATCTGTGCCGGTCAGCCTGTCTGGCGGGTCAGGCGGCGAGCCTGGCGCGGGTCTGGCCGATCATCAGTGCGGCACGGGCGGCCTCGCGGCCTTTTTCGACGAAATGCGCCCGGTAGATCGCATTGTGGTGATCGGTGTCCTGATAGTGATGTGGTGTCAGTGAGATCGACAGCACCGGCACGCCGCTATCCAGGCTTGCGCGCATCAGCCCGTCAATCACGGCTTGCGCCACGAAATCATGGCGATAGATGCCGCCATCGACAACCAGGGCCGCCGCGGCGATGGCCGCATAGCGGCCGGTTTGCGCCAGGTCGCACGCCACAAGCGGTAGCTCGAACGCGCCGGGCACGTCAAAGACGTCGATCCGATCCATCTCAATCAGCGCGGCAAATCCGTCAAGCGCGCGGTCCACGATATCGGCATGCCAGTTCGCCTTGATGAAGGCATAGCGGGGAAGTGTCATGGTATGGTCTCCTTTCCTTTGACACGTCACCCAGAGCATCAAACGAAAGGAGGCGGGCCGCAGCCCGCTTGCCTTGCGCTCTCTTTCATCCGGACTATGACCGTCGGCCCTGGAATTGCACCAGGTCTGCTGGACACCCCGGCGATTGCCGGGGCCGCTCGCGGGCTTGGGGGAATGCCCCCTTACCGCCGGTGGGGAATTTCACCCCGCCCTGAGAACGTTTGCGACTTTGCTGGAAAGTATGCCGCCGCGCAAGCCGTGAATCCGGCAGATGCGATCGGGAAAACGGCGCAAGAAAACCCGGGGACGCATGTGGCGCCCCCGGGCGAGGCTGTTCAGCCCGGTTTACGAGGCGTCGGGCAGAATGCCTGCTTCGCGTGCCGCGCCGATTTCGTCCTCGGCGAGGGCACCATCTGCATTGGTGTCGATCTGCTCAAAAGTTCCTTCGGCAGCCTCGGGATGTGCGGCGGAAAATTCTTCGGCAGAAACGGCACCGTCGCCATCGGCATCCATTGTTTCCGACGCCAGGGCGGCGGCGGGCAGCGTCAGGGCGATGGCGAACGTGGCGGCGGTAAGTTCTTTCAACATGGGTTTATTCCCTCTTTGATGTGATATTCACGAGGAGCTTTTGTGCCCTCGAAATTGAACATGGTGAGTGGGCCGGGGAATGTCTCGTCTCGTTCTCACAATGCGCGGCAAGCGTGCAGAAATGAGCCAAAACGGCTTAAATTCTCGGCGCTTAGCTGCCACATCTGCCGGATTTCTCGCGATCGGCGGGACGGTGCCTATGGCTATGAGGTTTTTGGGCGAAGTTTGGCTCAAAACACACGTTTCGGTTGATGCGCGAAAGGTTGCCAGAGGCTCAGAGGAGGCATGCGGACGGTTTGACCACCCCCACGTCGAACCCGCGCCGGTTTAGAATCGGGGCATTCATGAAGCGTCGCGTTGCCGGGTGGTCCGCATCCAGCACGCCGAGGCGGACGAGGATCGCCGCAATCGCACAATTCGCCCCCCGGACGGCGCCATCGGTCAGCTTGACCGCCACACCCAGCCTCCGGCCGGGAATGATGGCGCTGAAATAGCCCTCGGCCCCGGTCTTGAGAGCGACGGGTTCGGTCGTGGCACGCATGAGTTCGGTGCAGGCGCGCCGTTCGCCCGCCACCAGCTCGGGATATGCCACCATCGCCTGCCAGAGTTGCACCGCCGCGCTCTGGCGGGCATCTGCCCCGTCGCGGGCAGCGGCAAAAAACGCCATTGCGCGGGCCATGCCGTGGACCGTGCAGGCGTAGTTCGGCGCCGAGCAGCCGTCGATGCCGTAGCCGGGACTGGTTTCCTGGGTGGTTTCCTCGAAGGCGGCCAGGCAGGCCCGCTGAACGGGGTGGTCCGGGTCGATATATTCGGGGCCGCCGCCGAGATGCTTGGACAGGGTCAGAAAACCTGCATGTTTGCCGGAACAGTTGTTATGGACCTGGCAGGGTTTGCCGTCAGTGCGGATCAGGTGATTGAAAGCCGGGCGATCCTTGGGCATCTGGGGGCCGCAGCGCAGATCATCATCCCCCAGCCCCAGATCCGTGAGCCAGCTGTTGACCGGGCCGGTGTGGATGGCAGCACCGTTATGCGATGCACAGGCCAGGGCCAGCTGTGCTTCGGTCAGTCCGAAGGCCGCGGCGGCGCCGCTCTCGATCAGGGGCAGCGCCTGGATCATCTTGGCCGAGCTGCGCGGCATCACCACCGCCTCGGGATCGCCCCAGGCTTCGACGATCCGGCCGCTGTCGTCGCAAATCACCGCATGGCCGGCATGGGTGCATTCAAGAAACGGTCCCCGCCAGATTTCGGTCAGGGTCACAGGGTCGGGCATAACGTACCTTCTAACTGTGGCGAAACGTGCAAATTTCCGCCAATTGCATCTTTCATGTCTCGCCTGTTTCAGGCTATTGTTGCAATGTCGAGTAGGTTGAGGCCGATAACAACAAAAAACCCGACGAGGGCACGAAACGGCCGGTGAAATTGAGGCAAAGGACAGCTTGGAGGCTGGACAAATGGTATCACGGATAGTTCGCGGCATGGCATGCGCCGTTCTGGCGCTGGCGGCATCAGGCGTGTCGGCGCAGGAAGAAAGCACCAATCAGGTTGCGGCCAAGACCGCCTGGAGCGTTTTTGAAGACAGCGACCCGCGCGAGTGCTGGGCGGTGTCCGCCCCGACCGAGACCGTCAATACCAAGGATGGCCGGGTGGTTGCGGTGCGCCGCGGTGACATCCTGCTGATGACCTTCTTCCGGCCCGGGGCCGGGGTGAAGGGACAGGTGACCTTTACCGGCGGTTACCCGTTTGCAGGCGGCTCGACCGTCAATGTGAATGTCGGCGGCAATGAATTCGAGATGTTTACCGAAGGCGAATGGGCCTGGCCTGCCAGCACCTCCGATGATGCCAAGATCATCGCGGCGCTCAAGCGAGGCGCGACGGCGGTACTGACCGCGCGTTCGGGCCGTGGCACCGTGACCAAGGACACGTTTTCACTTTCGGGCTTTACCGCCGCGGTGGAAGAGGCCGAAAAACGCTGTCAGTAACCGGGCCGGTGGCCCCCGTGAACAAAGAGCTCATCGGCTGCCCACGGGCGGCCGTTTTGTTTGTTGCGGGGATTTCGATGCGAATTCGATCCGTGTATTCCTGCGCCGGGGGTGGTGAAAAATGCCAGCTGGTTTGACCGTTGATCTGTGGTTGGCTGACCTTGGTGATGATAGCGGGGTCGGCGCACTGCGCGGTCTGCTCAGTGCGGGGGAAATCGACCGCGCGAACCGGTTCGGGCAGGACATTCACCGGTCTCGGTTCATCCTGTGCCGTGCCTATCGCCGGATCGTTCTGGCCGATTACCTGGGGTGCGCGGCATCTGAGTTGATTTTTGACGAAAATGGCAAGAACAAACCGGCATTGCGCCTGCCGCCAGACGGCCAGCGCCTGCATTTCAGCACCAGCCAGTCCGGAAATCAGTGGCTGATGGCCGTTGCCACCGCCGATATTGGTGTGGATATCGAAGCGCTGCGCGAGATACGCGATCTCGAGGCGATGATCGGCCGGGTTTGTTCCGGCAGCGAGGCGCGCGTGTTGTCAGCCATGCAGCCCGCGGACCGGTTCGACCATTTCTTTACCCTCTGGACCATCAAGGAAGCCGTGGCCAAGCTGACGGGTGAGGGGCTGTTCGCATCGTTTGATGCCATCGACACGGGCGGCGAGGCGGCGCCTTCCACCGCCCGCTACCAGGGGCAGCAGGTATATCTGGCGGTACCCGACATTCCCGGCCCCGCCAAGGCCATGCTGGCCGCCCATCGGCCGGGACTGCGCATCCGGCAGCGCGATGTCACGTCGTTGCCTGGCGCCAGGTAGGGTGAAACCGGCCCGCCGGAGACAGCGTAAACAACTCGCACCCATCGGCGGTAACGCCAATCGAATGTTCGAACTGTGCCGACAGGGACTTGTCGCGCGTCACCGCGGTCCAGTCATCTGCCAGGACCTTGGTTTCCGGGCGGCCCAGATTGACCATCGGCTCGATCGTGAAAAACATGCCTTCTTCCAGCACCGGACCGGTGCCCGCGCGGCCGTAATGCAGCACGTTGGGCGGCGAATGAAACACCCGGCCCAGCCCATGACCGCAGAAATCGCGCACGACCGACATGCGCTGCGCTTCCACGTAGGACTGGATGGCGTGGCCGATATCACCGAAAGTGTTGCCGGGTTTCACGGCCTCGATCCCCTTGAACAGGGAATCGTGCGTGACTTGGATCAGCCGCTCGGCCTTGCGCGAAAGCTTGCCCGCCACGAACATGCGCGACGTGTCCCCGTACCAGCCATCGACCACCACGGTGACGTCGATGTTCAGGATATCGCCATCCTTGAGCTTCTTGTCGCCGGGAATGCCGTGGCAGACCACATGGTTCACGCTGATGCAGCTGGCGTGCTGATAGCCCTTGTAGCCGATGGTTGCAGACGTGGCCCCGGCGGCATTGACCTTGTTTTCGATCATCCGGTCCAGTTCGCCCGTGGTCTGACCCACAAACACATGGTCCGCGATCTCATCAAGGATGCGCGCGGCCAGTTCACCGGCCTTGTGCATGCCGGCAAAATCCGCTGCCTCGTGGATGCGGATGCCGTCACGCGTGGTCTTGCCGCTATGCTTGTCTTTCACGGAACTACCCTTTGTCGTCATTCGACGCTCTATTTAGGGTGGATTGGGCAAAAGAACCAGAGGGGCCTGAACACACTTGTAACCAGGCATGTTTCATGCCTTTGGCGGGTGGCCGGGATCGTTGCGGCCCGTGCCGTTGCCCGGTGCCAGAGCAGGTGATTTCCGTATCGCGCCTGACCCCTGCCAAGCCAGATGTCCGGCTGAAATGCTCCGCTCAGGTAACAGGGACCGGCGCGCCCACGCGTATTTCCTGCGGGGTGATCCGCGTGTCATAGGCCAGGACCTCGACACCGGCATCGCGCGCCGTGCCGAAGGCGTCCGCATAGGCCGGGTCGATGTCTCGCGCCAGGCTCATCGCGGTGCAATCCGTTCGCTGGATAAGGTAGAACAGGATGGCGCGGTGGCCCAGCCGGGCCATCCCGGCGAGTTCGCCCACATGTTTGGTGCCGCGCGCGGTCACGCTATCGGGAAACTCGGCAAGCCCCGTCTGGCGCGACAGGGTGACCGACTTGATCTCGACATAGGCGTCCGGCAGGCCCGGCTGTTGCAGCAGGAAATCGATCCGGCTGTTTGTCCCGTATTTCTGTTCGGGCCGGACGGTTTCATAGGCGGCCAGTTCCGGCACCTCGCCGGCCATGATCGCGGCCCTGAGCGCACGGTTCGGCAGCGAGGTATCGACGCCGGTGAAATGGCCGTTTTCATGGTCGACCAGCCGCCAGCCGAATTTCAGTTTCTTTTTCGGGTCGTCGTTCGGTTCGACCCAGATTTTCATGCCAGGTTCTTGCAACCCCATCATGGACCCGGGATTGGCGCAATGGGCGGTCACCTCGCGCCCGTCCTCCAGCCGGATGTCCGCCAGGAAGCGTTTATAGCGCCGGATCAGGCGGGCGGGCACAAGAGGGGTTTGAAAGCGCATGAATGCAGCCCTATACCGGGGTTAGCGCCCATTCAAGGAAGCAAAGATGCCCAACCCTACTGCCGCCATGCTTGTCATCGGGGACGAGATCCTTTCGGGGAGAACGCGCGATGCGAACATGCACCATCTGGCCGGGGAACTGGCCAGGGCGGGTATCGACCTGAAAGAGGTGCGCGTGGTCAGCGATGATGGCGATGCGATCGTGGCCGCCGTTCAGGCGCTGAGAGCCGCCTATGACACGGTTTTCACCTCCGGCGGGATCGGCCCGACCCATGACGACATCACCGCCGACAACGTGGCGCGCGCCTTTGGCGTGCCGATCGACGTGCGCGAGGATGCCCGCGCGCTGCTTGAGGCGCATTATGCCCGCGTCGGTCAGGAACTGAACAAGGCGCGTCTGCGGATGGCTCGCATTCCCGAAGGCGCGGCACTGATCGACAACCCGGTCAGCATCGCGCCCGGCTTCAGCCTTGAGAACGTGCATGTCATGGCCGGCGTCCCGGCGATTTTCAAAGCGATGGTCGAAAGCGTCTTGCCGACGCTGACAGGCGGCCAGCCGCTGGTTTCCGAAACGCTGGAAATCCGCCGCGGCGAGGGCGATATCGCCGGGCCGCTGGCAGATCTGGCGGAACGCTATCCCGAATTGTCCCTGGGATCCTACCCGTTTCAGCGTGACGGCATGTTCGGTGCCAACGTGGTAATCCGTGGCGGTGACGGCGCGCAGGTCGCGGCGGCACTGGCCGAGCTGCAGGCGGCGTTCCCGTCATGATGCCGGGGGTGCAACATCTCTATTCGGTGATCGAAGGCACCTGGCCGCCGGCGGCGGTTTCGCAGGTGGGGCCGTGGACGATCCGCGACGGGCGGGGCGGCGGGCAGCGGGTATCGGCGGCGACCGCGGCGACTGAGGTTTCGCTGCACGATCTGCCCGATGCCGAGGCGGCGATGCGCAAACTGGGCCAGCCGCAGCTGTTCATGATCCGGGAGGGCGACGCGGACCTGGACGCGGCGCTGGAGGCCGCTGGCTATCCGATTGTCGATCCGGTGAACATCTACGTGGCACCCCTGAGTGAGCTGACGACGGAAAAGCCGCCACGCGTGGCGACCTTTGCCATCTGGGAGCCGCTGGCGATCATGCGCGATATCTGGGCCGCCGGCGGCATCGGTCCCGCCAGGGTCGAGGTCATGGCACGGGCCAGGGGCCCCAAGACGGGCCTGTTCGGACGGACCGGCAACCGCCCCGCCGCGGCCGGGTTCGTCGCCATCCACGAACGGATCGCCATGGTGCACGCGCTTGAAGTCCTGGAAAGGCACCGCCGCGCGGGCATGGGCCGGCACATGATGCGGCAGGCGGCCTTCTGGGCGGCCGATCACGGCGCCACGCATATGTCGGTCATCTGCACCCAGGCCAACACCGGCGCAAACACGCTCTATTCTTCCCTCGGGCTGACGCTTGTGGGACAGTATCACTATCGCCGCAAAGGACAGACCTGATGAGCCAAGCCGACCAACAACCCACAGCGCTGGACCTGCCGATGGTCGATCCGCTGCCCGAGGCGACGCAGAAATATTTCGACATCTGCGCCGAAAAGCTGGGCATGATCCCCAATGTGCTCAAGGCGCACGCTTTTGACATCGACAAGCTCAACGCTTTCACCGCGCTCTATAATGACCTGATGCTGGCCGATAGCGGGCTGACCAAGCTGGAACGCGAGATGATCGCGGTTGTGGTCAGCTCGATCAACCGCTGCTGGTATTGCCAGGTGGCGCATGGGGCGGCGGTCCGGCAACTGTCGGGTGATCCGGCCCTGGGAGAGGCGATGGTGATGAACTACCGCGTGGCGCCGCTGGATGCGCGGCAGCGGGCAATGCTGGATTTCGCCGCCAAGGTGACCAGGGAAAGCGCGGCGGTCGAGGAAGGTGACCGCGCCGCGCTGCGGGCGGTCGGTTTCACCGATCGCGACATCTGGGACATTGCCAACGTCACCGGGTTTTTCAACATGTCGAACCGTGTCGCCAGTGCCACCGGCATGGTGCCCAATGCAGACTATCACGCGCAGGCGCGCTGACGGCGATGCGCGCCCGGTTAATCCTGGCGGCCCTTGTGGCCCTAGCAGGCGGGCCCGCCCCGGCGCTGGAACTGTCGATGCCGGGCAAAGCCGTCCTGAACGCCGAGATCCGCGCCAACCCGGACCGATATGACCTGCCCCTGGGGCCGTTTTCCGGCGGCGTGCTGCCTGTCGAGAAACTAGAGGGGAACGTGCTGAAACAGGCCTGGCGGATTGACCAGTCGGGCCTGACCACGTTGCAGATCATCCGCTCGGTGAAGGACCAGCTGGAGGCGGAAGGTTACGAAATCCTGCTGGAATGCGGCGCAACGGATTGCGGTGGTTTCGATTTCCGTTTCAACACGGATGTGCTGCCCGCCCCGGACATGTATGTCGATCTGTTCGATTTCAGATTTCTGTCCGCCCGCCGCCCGCAGGCCGATGCCGTATCCGTCTTTGTCAGCAGGAAGGCGGGGATCGGATATGTGCAGCTGGTCCATGTTGCACCGGACGGAGGCTCCGCCGGGCGGAAACCCGCCGGGGTCACGGCAGAAGATGTGGCCATATCGGGCCCGCCGGAGACCGTAATCGACACGCTGATCGCGCAGGGCCACGTGATTCTGGACGATCTGGTTTTCCGGACCGGGTCCGCATCGCTTGGGCCCGGTCCGCATGGCTCGCTTGAACGGCTAGCGGAATTCCTGCTGGCGGACGAACGCCGCCGGATCGCGCTGGTGGGGCATACGGATTTCGTCGGTTCGCTTACAGATAACGTGAAGCTCTCGAAGTCACGTGCCGACGCGGTGCTCTTGCGCCTGGTGGAAGGATACGGCGTGCCGCGCGCGCAGCTGGATGCCGAAGGTGTCGGCTATCTCTCGCCGCTTGCACCGAACAGCACACGCGAGGGGCGCGAGATCAACAGGCGGGTCGAGGCTGTGCTGCTGGAGTCGAAATAACCGGCCAAATCCTTTGGCATCGGCGAAAAACTCCTATATGGAGGCGCATCTGATACCCGAAGGCCGCGCTACGATGACCGATGACACTGCACCGATCACCCAGGATGTGCTGACGATCCCCCGGAAACTGCCCGAGGGGCCGGTGAACCTTGTCGGCCTGACACGGCCGGCACTGCGCGCGCTTCTGATCGACAATGGCACGCCGGAAAAGCAGGTCAACATGCGCGTGGGGCAGATCTGGCAGTGGATTTACCAATGGGGCGTGCGTGACTTTCACGCGATGACCAACCTCAGCAAGGGCTACCGGGCCGAACTGGCCGAGAAATTCGTGATCGAAATCCCCGAAATGGTCTCGAAACAGGTCAGCGCGGACGGCACGCGGAAATACCTGGTGCGGATTGCCGGCGGCCACGAGGTCGAGGTGGTCTACATCCCTGAAGAGACGCGCGGAACGCTCTGCATCAGCTCGCAGGTCGGTTGCACGCTGACCTGTTCTTTCTGCCACACGGGCACGCAGAAGCTGGTGCGCAACCTGACCGCGGGGGAAATCGTCGGCCAGATCATGATGGCGCGCGACGACCTGGGCGAATGGCCCCAGCCCGGCGCGCCCAAGGATGAAACCCGGCTTCTCAGCAATATCGTGCTGATGGGCATGGGCGAACCGCTGTACAATTTCGACAACGTGCGCGACGCGATGAAGATCGCGATGGATGGCGAGGGGATATCCCTGAGCCGCCGCCGGATCACGCTGAGCACGTCGGGTGTGGTGCCCGAGATCGCCAAGACCGCGGAAGAGATCGGCTGTCTGCTGGCGGTAAGCTTCCACGCCACCACCGACGCGGTGCGTGACAAGCTGGTGCCGATCAACAGGAAATGGAATATCGAAACGCTTCTTGGCGCGTTGCGCGAATACCCCCGCCTGTCGAATTCCGAACGCATCACCTTCGAATACGTGATGCTGAAGGATGTGAATGACAGCGATGCGGATGCCCGGCGCCTGGTGCAGCTGATCAAGGGCATCCCGGCCAAGATCAACCTTATCCCGTTCAACGAGTGGCCCGGCGCCCCGCATGCGCGCAGCGACTGGGAGCGGATCGAGAAATTCGCCGACATCATCTACAAGGCAGGCTATGCGAGCCCGATCCGTACGCCGCGGGGAGAAGACATCATGGCCGCCTGCGGGCAGTTGAAATCGGCCACGGAACGCGCCCGCAAGTCACGTGCCCAGATCGAGGCCGAGACCCGCGCCTGACGCAGCGTCAAATTGAGGCGCCTGCCGCATATTTTTCTCATGTGCGCCCCTTTCTGTGACGATTCTTGCCATCGGGGTTAACTAGCCTCGCGGCAATGGATGTCTGCTGAAAGATTGAAAAAGATGGAAAATCTCAACCGGGAAGCCAAGGACAAGATCCGCAATCTGGTCCAACGCGAACGCGAGCTGGCCACTTCAGAGCGTGAATGGAAACACCGTCTGCGTGGCTATGGCTATGCGATCCTTGAGACTGAAGAGGGCTGTTTTGTCACCTCGATCCTGCGGGAAGCGCCGCTCTGCAGCCTGCCGGGCCCCACGGTACACTAGACGCTGGGAAATTGTGCGCGTTGCACGCGCGCAGCATATCTCGTCGTTGCCCTCCGGGCGCCTCCTCGGGGCGGGAGGACGGCGTGACGTCAAGATCGCGGGCAGTCCTGCCCGGGGTCAGTCCTTGACCGAAATATTGTCGATCAGCCTTACGCCGGCCAGCCAGGCGGCGGCCAGAAGGCGCGCCGGGCGCGAGGGTGTGTCAAGCAGTTCCAGATTGTCGTTGGCGCGCACTTCCAGATATTCGACCTTGGTGAAGCCGGCATTTTCAATCCGTCTGATCGCCTCGGCCTGGAGCGCGGAAAAGGGCGATCCATTTGCCATCTCTTCCGCGACACGCTCCATTTCCGCATTCAGGGCAGGGGCCTTGACGCGGGCACGGTCCGACAGCAGCAGGTTGCGCGAGGACATCGCCAACCCGTCGATTTCGCGGATCGTCGGGCAGCCGTGCACGGTAATCGGGATGTCCAGATCACGGGCCATGCGGCGCACGATCTGAAGCTGCTGGAAATCCTTTTCGCCGAAATAGGCATCCCTTGCCGAGCTCTGCAGAAAGAGCTTGGCCACCACGGTGGCGACGCCGTCGAAATGCCCGGGGCGATGCGCGCCACAGAGCACATCCGTCAGCCCCGCGACCGTGACCGTGCTGGCGAAACCATCGGGGTACATCTGGTCACCGTCCGGGACGTAGAGGACGTCGATGTTGAAACGCTCCAGCTTGCGCGCGTCTTCGTGTTCGGTCCGGGGGTAGTTTTCCAGATCGTCGGGATTGTTGAACTGCATCGGGTTGACGAAGATCGTGACGATCACGCGGTCGCAATCCTTCTTGGCGGTCTCCACCAGCGACAGGTGGCCGTCATGCAGTGCCCCCATCGTGGGCACCACGCCGATGCGTTCACCGGCCGCCTGCCACCGTGCCGTCTCGGTCCGAAGGTCGGCCAGCTTGCGCAGGATCGGCGCGGTCATTTCCCTTTGCCCTTTGCCGGGGCCTGGTCGGCAAACATGTGTTCCGGTGCGGGGAAACTGCGGGCACGGACCTCTTCTGCGTAGGCGGCTATCGCCTTCTCTCCGTCGTCCCCGAGGGTGGCATAACGTTTGACGAATTTCGGTTTGAACGAGGTAAACAAGCCCAGCATGTCATCCACCACAAGGATCTGCCCGTCGCACCCCGCCGAGGCGCCGATGCCGATGGTCGGAATGGGAATCTGTGCCGTGATCTGATCCGCGAGAGTGGCGGGTACCTTCTCCAACACCACCGAAAAGGCGCCCGCGTCGCTGATCGCCTTGGCATCGGCCAGCAGCCGGGTGGCGCCATCATCGCGTCCCTGGACCTTGTAGCCGCCAAGCGTGTTGATCGATTGCGGGGTGAGGCCGATATGGGCCATCACCGGCACGCCGCGCGCGACCAGAAACGCAATGGTCTGGGCCATATGCTGACCGCCTTCAAGCTTGACCGCCACGGCACCGGTTTCGCGCATCAGGGCGGCGGCATTTGCGAAGGCCTGTTCAGGGCTTTCCTCGTAGCTGCCAAAGGGCATGTCGATGACAAGCATGGCGCGTTCCAGCCCCCGGGCGACGGCCTGGCCGTGCAGGATCATCATCTCCATCGTGACACCCAGGGTCGAGGGCAACCCGTGCAGCACCATGCCGACACTATCGCCCACCAGCACGATGTCGCAATGCGCGTCCATCATCTGGGCCATCGGGGTGGTATAGGCGGTCAGGCTGACGATCGGAGCGCCGCCCTTCATGGCGCGAATATCATCGGGCAGGGGGGCGGATTTCTTGGCTGTCGCGCTCATTTGATTTGTCCGGTTCATGCTGCGTCGCAGAAGCACCTACCAAGTCTGGGCAGTAATTTCCACCACTCTGTTTAACCAGGGAACGCCCGGGCGTTGGGCGTTTTGCGGGGCAGGTTGCCATAGGCGTTGACGGTGTTGCCAGGTCCAAACCGAGGCAGGCGATGAAGCCCCCGCATATCGGCGGGCTTGATGGCTTCTTTGGTGGTCCTGTCGCCGTCGCGCGTTGCATGCGAACGCGCTGGCCATCTGGCAGGCGGGGTCTTCGCGCGGCCTTCGAGCGACTGTCCGACGCCGCAATGCGCCGCTTGCGCGATTATGCGCAGGGTGGTGGGGTTTTCATTCGGTGCAAAAGCTCTACACATGATCATGCACGGCGGGCCGTTCGGGTCACACAGGCTGCAACAGGGGAAGAACCTTGCGCATTTTCCGAATTTTTACAGCGATTTACCTCATCCTGGCAGTCATGTTGCCGGTCGCCGGGGTGGCAACCGCGCAGGATGCCACCTTTCGCAAGTCGGACATCGTGCGCCTGTTGGGGCAGTTGCCGGAAATCACCCCGATTCGGGGTGATATGGCCGCTTTGGGCTTTGAGGGGGAGAAACTGGACCTTGCTGTTGCGCAGATCGAGCGAATGTTGCGGGATCCGCTGATCGCCGGAAACATTGCCGACAGGGTGATCGCGGCCAGCCGGCCTTCGGTGCGCTCGGTCGAGGCCGGAGGGTTGTTCTGGCCACTGGTCGACCGTGGTCTGGGGCATCTGAGGCCGCGCGAACTGGAATATTTCTACAAGGTCGAACAGGCGATGCTCAAGGCGCTGCCCGTGCGCGAATGCGGGTTGACCATCAAGGAAAAACTGCCGCCTGCCAGGTTGGCAAAGGCGACCGGCCGCGTTGCCGCGCGGCTCAATACGCCCGCGCTGAAGGAATATTACCGGATTCAGTTCAAGGCCGCGCGTTTCGGCGCGTCGCGGGATGTGGCACGTCTTGGCGCCGAAGAGGAGGTGCGCGCCGCCGCGACCATCAACGAGGCGCTGGGCAAGAGCCTGGCAACCCGAACGGATGGCGCCGCGCTGATGCGGGCCTATCGCAACCTTGACCGGGTCAGCAACCGGCGCGCCTGTGAGGCAGGCCGGGTGTTCATGGATGCGGTCCTGTCGATGGAGGGACGGGAGTTGAACAACGCCCTGATCCTTCTGAGTACGCCCTAGGGCAGCGTGATGAAGGCCCTGAGACTGACCAACAAGGACGCGCGGCGGTTATGGTTGTGGACCAACGGCCTTTCGCAGACGCCTGTCGGCGCGCTGGATGTGATGCAGATCATCCGGCAGCTGGGATTCGTGCAGATCGACACGGTTCGCAATGTCACGCGGGCGCATCACCACATCCTCTGGTCGCGCAATCAGAACTACCGCGAGAAGATGCTGTGGCCGCTTTTGGGGCGCGACCGGGCGATCTTCGAGCATTTTACCCACGATGCCTCTTTGATCCCGATGGAATACCTGCCCCATTGGGACCGGCAGTTCCAAAGGCTGGGCCGCAAGGCGGCAAATGCCGCCTGGTATCAGTCTGGTCTGGGCCAGGAAGAGATCAAGAACATACGGGAGCGTATTGAAAGGGAAGGCGCACTTTCCACCCATGCGTTCGATACGAAGATCGAGGGCAAACGCGAGATGTGGGCGCGCCCGCCGCACAAGAAGGCGCTGGACCAGATGTGGTATTCCGGCGAATTGGCGACGTGCTATCGCGAGAATTTCGTCAAGTACTACAATCTCGGAGAGCGGGTCTTTCCCGGCCATCTGCGGAATGCAGCCGCAGACCCGGATCAGGTGAAATGGTTGTGTGATCAATCAATTGACAGGCTTACATTTGGATCTTCCGGGGATGTGAAACGGTTCTGGGATGCCGTGACCACAGACGAAGCCAACGCGTGGTGCGGCGCGCGGCGCGATCTGGTACCGGTCGAGGTCGAAACCGCGGACGAGCAATATCTGAAAGCCTGGGGCGTGCCGGATTTCGAAGCGCGTCTTGCGCAGGCGCCTGCCCCAACCATACGCTTGCGTATTCTAAATCCCTTCGACCCCGCTATACGCGACCGTATGCGCCTGCAGCGCCTCTTTGGTTTTGAATATCGCAATGAAATGTTCGTGCCCGCGGCCAAGCGGAAATGGGGTTATTACGTCTATCCATTGCTGGAAGGGGATCGTTTCGTGGGCCGGGTCGAACTGAAGGCCGACCGGGCCGCCGGCTGGATGCGTGTCACCGGATTCTGGCCGGAACACAGGGTCAGGTGGGGCGCCGCGCGGCTGGAAAAGCTGGACAAGGAACTGCTACGGTTTGCGCGGCTGGCCGGGATCGGGGAGGTTTCATGGCAGATACCTCCTCCGGCGGGATGAGGGAAAGGAACGCGACATGAGACTGGCGGGGAAGACGGCAATCGTGACAGGCGGCGCCAGCGGCTTTGGCGCCGGTATCGTGCGGAAATTCCTGACCGAGGGGGCGCAGGTCATGATCGCCGATCTCAACAGCGACGCCGCCGCGGCCCTGGCCGACGAACTGGGATGTGCAGCCTGCGCCGCGGACGTGTCGGACAGCGCCAGCATCGAAGGGATGAAACAGGCCGCGCTGCATACGCTGGGCCTGCCCGACATCATCGTCAACAATGCTGGCATAACGCATTTGCCAGCCCCGTTGGAGGCGGTGACGGAGGCCGATTTCGACCGCGTCTTCGCCGTCAATTGCAAATCGGTCTACCTGATGGCCCAGGCTTTCGTCCCGGAAATGAAGGCGCGCGGCAGCGGTGTCTTTCTGAACGTGGCATCGACGGCCGGGGTCAGTCCGCGGCCGAACCTCAACTGGTATAACGCCTCGAAGGGCTGGATGAATACCGCAACCCGAACGATGGCGATCGAACTGGCACCTGACGGGCTGCGGGTAAACGCCCTGAACCCGGTGGCGGGCGAGACCCCGCTGCTGTCCAGTTTCCTTGGGGAAGACACGCCGGAAATGCGGGCCAAATTCCTCAGCACGATTCCGATCGGCCGTTTCTCGACGCCCGAAGACATGGGCAACGCCGCCGCGTTCCTGTGCAGCGACGAGGCCAGCATGATCACCGGGGTCTGCCTTGAGGTCGATGGCGGGCGCTGCATCTGACCCCTGTTAATTGCCGCGCGAAAGCAGTATCCGGGGACAAAACCAGAGGAAGCGACGAGGCGACGATGGCGAAAACCGCTCTCATTACCGGTGTGACCGGGCAGGATGGGGCCTATCTGGCCGAATTCCTGCTGGAAAAGGGATACCAGGTGCATGGCATCAAGCGCCGCACATCGCTGTTCAACACCGCGCGGATCGACCACCTGTTCGAAGGCGAACCCGGAAAATCGGGCCAGTTCCAGCTGCATCACGGGGACATGACCGACAGCTCTTCCCTGACCCATATCCTGCAGAAAACCAGGCCGGACGAAGTCTATAACCTGGCCGCGCAAAGCCATGTTGCGGTCAGTTTCGAAGAGCCCGAATACACCGCCAATTCCGACGCGATGGGTGCGCTGCGCCTGCTGGAGGCGATCCGGTTTCTGGGCATGGGAGACACGACCCGGTTCTATCAGGCCTCCACGTCCGAGCTGTACGGGCTGGTGCAGGAAACACCGCAGCGCGAGGCGACGCCGTTCTACCCGCGATCGCCTTACGCGGTAGCCAAGCTTTATGCCTATTGGATCACGGTAAATTACCGCGAAGCCTATGGCATGTATGCCTGCAACGGGATCCTGTTTAACCACGAAAGCCCGATCCGCGGCGAAACCTTCGTGACCCGCAAGATCACGCGGGCGCTGGCGCGGATCAAGCTGGGGGTGCAGGAGGAACTGCTGTTGGGCAACATGGATGCCCGGCGCGACTGGGGTCATGCGCGTGACTACGTGCAGATGATGTGGCTGATGCTGCAGCAGGACCGCCCCGAGGATTACGTGATTGCCACCGGCCAGCAATATTCCGTCCGTGATTTCGTTTCCCGTGCCGCCGAGGCGCTTGACATGGTGCTGAGCTTCGAGGGCGAAGGCGTGGACGAGGTGGCGCGCGATGCGTCGGGCCGCGTCGTGGTGCGGGTCGACCCCACTTATTTCCGCCCCGCCGAGGTTGAAACGCTGTTGGGGGACGCGAGCAAGGCCCGCCAGCAACTGGGGTGGGAACCCGAGACCAGCTTTGACGGGCTCGTGCGGGAAATGGTGGCCTCGGACCTGGCCGAGGCACGGGCGCAGCAGCGCGCAGCAGGCTCATGAAGATCTTTCTGACCGGCGGGCGCGGGATGGTGGGCCGCGCCATTCAGGAACACGCGGGTGCCGGCACACATGACATCGTGGCCCCCACCAGCACCGAACTGGACCTGACCGACCGCCCGGCGGTCATGGCGGCGATCCAAGCGGCCGCGCCTGACCTGGTGATTCACGCGGCGGGCCGCGTCGGTGGCATTCAGGCCAACATGGCCGACCCGGCGGCGTTTCTGGCCGACAACATGGATATGGGATTCAACGTGGTGCACGCCGCGCGGGCTGCCGGTGTCGGGCAGCTGCTGAACCTCGGATCCAGTTGCATGTACCCCCATGACGCCCCCAATCCGCTGCACGAAGACAACCTGGGCAAGGGTGAGCTTGAACCCACGAACGAAGGTTACGGGCTGGCGAAACTGGCCGTGGCGCGGCTGTGTGATTTTGTCAGCCAGAGCAAGGGATTTTCCTACAAGACACTGATTCCATGTAACCTTTACGGGCTGCATGACAAATTCGACCCCGAGGTTTCGCACCTTGTGCCCGCGATCATCCGCAAGATCCACGAGGCCCGGCAATCGGGTGCGCCCAGTGTCGAGATCTGGGGCGATGGCACGGCGCGGCGCGAGTTCATGTTCTCGGGCGATCTGGCCGATGCCGTCTGGCACGCGGTGACGCATTTCGCGGATCTGCCCGGCTGCATGAATATCGGCTTGGGCCATGACCATTCAATCAACGACTACTACGCCGAAGCGGCGAAAGTGATCGGCTGGCAGGGGGAATTCACCCATGATCTGACCCGCCCGACGGGGATGAAGCAGAAGCTGCTGGCAGTGGGCAGGCAGACGGCTTTCGGCTGGTCGCCAAAGACCTCGCTGCAGGAGGGGATCGCGCGGACCTACGCGCATTTTCAGGAGATGGAGGGCGCAGGCGCATGAGCGATCAGGGATTTCCGCTGGCCACCACAAGCTGGGACGAACGGGAATATGCCGCCATCGACAGGGTGGTGAAATCGGGCATGTTCTCGATGGGGGCCGAAGTGGCGAAGTTCGAAGATGCGTTTGCCGCCGCGATGGGCAGCAAATACTGCGTCATGGTCAATTCCGGCTCGTCGGCCAACCTGATCATCATCGCCGCGCTGCGCCACCATTCCACGCGCAACCTGCCCGCAGGGGCCGAGGTGATCGTTCCGGCGGTCAGCTGGTCCACGACCTATTATCCGCTGCACCAATACGGTCTGCGGATGAAATTCGTCGATATCGACCCGGATACGCTGAACTATGATCTGGACGCGCTGACCGAGGCGATCAGCCCTGAAACCCGGGCAATCATGGTCGTGAACCTGCTGGGAAACCCGAATGATTTCGCGCGGATCGAAAAGATCGTCGGTGACCGGGATATCCTGGTGATCGAAGATAATTGCGAATCCCTCGGCGCGACCTATCGGGGGCGCCAGACAGGAACATTCGGGATCGCCGGCAGCTATTCCTCGTTCTTTTCCCATCACATCGCCACGATGGAGGGCGGTCTGGTGGTGACCGATGACGAGGAACTGCACCATATCATGCTTAGCGTCCGATCGCATGGCTGGACGCGTCACCTGCCGAAATTCAACCATGTGACCGGTGAGAAAAGCGACGATGCCTTCGAGGAATCCTTTCGCTTTGTACTGCCGGGCTACAACCTGCGCCCGCTGGAGATGAGTGGGGCGATCGGACAGGAGCAAATCACGAAACTGCCGATGATCGTCCGCGAACGGCGCCGTAATGCCGAGCGCTTCCGTGCGCTGATGCAATCCTATCCGCAGATTCGGATCCAGCAGGAGATCGGCGAGAGCAGCTGGTTCGGCTTCTCGATGGTGGTCGGGAACGATGCCGGTTTCGACCGCGCGGCGCTGATCCGCGCCCTGGGGGATCATGGTGTGGAATGCCGCCCCGTGGTTGCGGGCAATTTCGCCAAGAACGAGGTGGTCGTGAGACACATGGACCACGTGATCCACGACAGGCTGCGCCACGCGGAAGACATCGACCGGAACGGGCTTTTCATCGGCAATCACCACTACCCGCTTGACGACCGCTGGCCGCTTCTGCGTGCCGCGCTTGACCAGGTGGCGTCCTAACGTGGGCTGAGTGACCTGAAGGAGTGCGCTGGCGCGCACGCTCTATCTCTCGTCATCCGCGCTGCGCGCTGCTTCCTCGGGGTTGGCGCGGGCGGTGGCCGTCAGGCGACGCCGGCCCTGAGCGCATCGTGGATATGGACCAGCCCGACAAGGTGATGCGCGTCATCCGTGACCAGCAGCGTGGTGCGCTTGTTGGCGTTCATCACGCCAAGCGCTTCGACCAGCAGCGTATCGGGTGTGGTCGTCATCGGGCTGCGGGTGGCGACCTCGCCGGCGGTGCGGGTCATCAGCCCGTCCATGTTGCGGCGCAAATCGCCATCGGTGATGACGCCAGTCAGCCTTGCGTTTTCGACCACTGCGGCCACGCCGAAACCCTTGGCCGTCATCTCGATCAGCGTTTCGCTCATCGGGGTGGATTCGTTTACGATGGGCAGTTCCGCGCCGGTGTGCATGACCGCGCTGACCTTGAGCAGCTGCGCGCCCAGGGTACCGCCGGGATGGAAGGCCAGGAAGTTCTCTCGTTCAAACCCGCGCAGTTTCATCAGGGCCACGGCCAGCGCGTCGCCGATTGCAATCGTGCAGGTGGTCGAGGTGGTGGGCGCCATGCCGATACCGCAGGCCTCGGGTGCGTCGGGCAGCAGCAGCAGGTGATCGGCCTGCATGCCCAGGGTGCTGGACGCCTTCTTGGTGATCGCGACCAGGGGGATCGCGTAGCGGCGTGTGTGGGCGATGATGTCGGCCAGTTCGCGGGTTTCGCCGGAATTCGAGATCAGGATCACCGCGTCATCGGAGGTGATCATGCCGAGATCCCCGTGGCTGGCCTCGCCGGGGTGGACGGTTTGTGCCGGGGTGCCGGTGCTGGCCATCGTGGCGGCGATCTTGGCGGCGATATGGCCGGATTTGCCCATGCCCGATACGATGACCCTGCCACGGACCCCAAGCAGCGCCTCGACCACGCTGTCGAACCCTTCCGACAGGCTGTCGCGCATCTGGGCCAGGGCGGCGCTTTCGATGGTCAGAACATCCCGTGCAATCTGGGTGGGCGTCTTGGGCGTGGTCATCGGCGGGCTCCCGCGTGGTTGCGATTGCGCGGTGATAGCGCGCCGGCGACAGGTCGCCAAGCCCCTAGCGTGACGTCCGGGTGACGGTGATCCGGGCAAATCCCTCATGGTGGGCGGGATTGATTGACTTGAGACCGGGGCTGCCGCAGAAATTCGGCGGGGCAGGACAAGGACAGTCACATGAAAATCGCGATGATCGGGACCGGGTATGTCGGGCTTGTATCCGGCGTCTGTTTCTCCGATTTCGGGCATGATGTGGTCTGTGTCGACAAGGATCCCGGCAAGATTGCCTTGTTGGAAGGCGGCGAGGTGCCGATTTACGAACCCGGGCTGGCAGCGTTGATGGCCAAGAATGTTGAGGCCGGGCGGCTGACCTTCTCAACCGATCTGGCCGGTTCCATCGACGGCGCCGAGGCAATATTCATTGCGGTCGGTACGCCCACGCGGCGCGGCGACGGCCATGCGGATCTGACCTATGTCATGGCTGCGGCCGAGGAGATCGCGGCCCTGGCGCAGGGCTACGTGGTGATCGTGACCAAATCGACCGTGCCCGTCGGTACCAACCGGCAGGTCAAGCACGCGATCAAGAAGGCCAACCCCGAGCTCGACTTTGATGTCGCCAGCAACCCGGAATTTCTGCGCGAGGGAGCGGCGATCGACGATTTCATGAAGCCCGACCGCGTGGTGGTGGGGGTGCAGACAGATCGGGCGGCCGAGGTCATGGCCGAGATATATCGCCCGCTCTACCTGCGGGATTTTCCGATCATCACCACCGGCCTGGAAAGCGCCGAGATGATCAAGTATGCGGCCAATGCTTTCCTGGCGACCAAGATCACCTTCATCAACGAAATTGCCGCCCTGTGCGAGCGCACTGGGGCGGACGTCAAGCAGGTGAGCCACGGGATGGGGCTTGACGGGCGGATCGGCAACAAGTTTCTTCATGCCGGGCCGGGCTATGGTGGCAGCTGCTTTCCTAAGGATACCAAGGCGCTGGCGCGGATCGGGCAGGAGCACGGATTGCCGATGCAGATCACCGAAACGGTGATCGGCGTCAACGAGGAGGTCAAGCGGCGCATGATCGACAAGCTGCTGGACCTGTGCGACGGATCGTTCAACGGCAAGCTGATCGGCGTTCTGGGCGTGACTTTCAAACCCAATACCGACGACATGCGCGACGCCCCCAGCCTGACGATCATCCCGGCGCTGGTCGGTGGCGGCGCCAGGGTGCGGGTGACGGACCCGCAGGGCCAGCACGAGGGCGAGGCGCTGCTGCCCGGGGTAAGCTGGCTGGAAGACCCGTATAAATGTGCCAACAACGCGGATCTGCTGGTTATCCTGACCGAATGGAACGAGTTCCGCGCGCTGGACCTCAAGCGGATCGTCAAGAAGATGAAGACGCCTCGGCTGGCCGATCTGCGCAATATCTATTCGCCCAAGGACGCCCGGCGCGCCGGGTTCGAGGCCTATGAAAGCACCGGGCGGGCAGGGTTCATGAACATAGCCGAGTGACCGGCGGCAAACTGGCCCGGACCCCTGCACGGTGGCGTTTGCGATGACCCTGTCAGGTGACCATGCGCAAGGCGCCATTTGATACGCGATTGAAGCACGTTTCAGCTATACACCCGACGGGATCTTTCATAACGTCGCCCGATGACTGACACCGCCGACATTCTCGACAGCACCTATGCCTGGGCCCGCCTTGCGGTTTCTTTGCTGATTGCGGTGATCTGCAGCGCGGGAATCTGGGTAATGGTGCTGATCATGCCCGCGGTGCAGGACGAGTTCGGGATCAGCCGGGGCGACGTGTCGCTGCCCTATACCCTGACGATGATCGGCTTCGCGCTGGGCAACCTGGCGATCGGCCGCATGGTTGACGGGCTGGGCGCGACCCGTGCCATCACCGGGGCCGGAATTCTGCTGGGTGCCGGGTTTGTCATGGCCGCGATGGCGGGATCTGTCTGGATCCTGTCGCTGACACAATTCATCATCGGATTCGGCGCCGCCGCCGGGTTTGGACCGCTGATCGCGGATGTCTCGCAATGGTTTCTGCGCCGGCGGGGCATTGCCGTGGCGATCACGGCCAGCGGAAATTACCTGGCCGGCGCAATCTGGCCGCTGATCCTGTCAGGCGTGCTGGAGACCTACGGATGGCGGGGGGTCTACTGGGTGCTTGCGGTCGTGACCGTGTCGGGGATGATCCCGCTGGCGCTGATCCTGCGCAGCAAGGTCCCGTTGGCGGCGCGGGTAAGATCGGATGAAATTTCGGAAACGCGCCGGCGCGCATCGGGCATCCGGCCTGGTGCGTTGACCGTTCTGCTGGGATTGGCGGGTGTTGGGTGCTGTGTGGCGATGTCGATGCCGCAGGTCCATATCGTCAGTTTCTGCGTGGATCTGGGATACACGGCGGGTATCGGCGGGCAGATGCTGTCGCTGATGCTGATCTGTGGCGTGATCTCGCGGCTGATTTCCGGGCTGCTGGCCGACTGGCTGGGTGGCGTGACGACAGTGCTGATCGGCTCGGCCCTGCAATGCCTGGCGCTGTTTCTCTATCTGCCCGCGGGTAGTCTTGTCTCGCTCTATCTGGTCAGTGCGATCTTCGGGCTGGCCCAGGGCGGTATCGTCCCCAGCTACGCCGTGGTCGTGCGTGAATACATGCCCAGCCAGGAGGCCGGCCGCCGGGTGGGGCTGGTGCTGATGATGACCATCCTGGGGATGGCACTGGGCGGATGGATGTCAGGCTGGATCTACGACATGACCGGCAATTACCGGCTGGCCTTCATGAACGGGATCGCGTGGAATTTCCTGAACATCGCGATCATGATGCTGATCCTGATGCGGACCAGAACCCGGGCCATGGCCCCCGCCTGAGCCGTCTGGTGCGTGCGTATCTCGGCCAGGTAGAAGATCAGTCGCCCGGCAGGTTGGTCATGTGTTTCTCGCCGCGGGCTTCAGCAAGGGCGATCTGTTTCTGGCGCTCGCGAAAGCGGTTCTTGTCATCTTCCGAGGTTTCACCGGCACAGTGATGGCAGGACACGCCATGTTCGTATTCCGGACGCGCCATGTCGGCGGGCAGAATCGGGCGGCGACAGGCATAGCAGAGCTGGTGCGGGCCTTCGCGCAGGCCATGCCCGACCGAAACCCGCCCGTCGAAGACGAAACACTCCCCCTCCCAGGTGCTCTCGGTCTGGGGCACTTCCTCGAGGTATTTCAGGATGCCGCCCTTGAGGTGATAGACATCTTCGACACCCTGACCGAGCAGGAAATTGGTGGATTTCTCGCAGCGGATGCCACCGGTGCAGAACATGGCGATGCGCTTGTTGTGGAACCGTTCCTTGTTCGCCTCCCACCAGTCGGGGAAATCGCGGAAACTGGCAGTTTCAGGGTCGATGGCGCCCTGAAACGTGCCAATCGCGACCTCGTAATCGTTGCGCGTGTCGATCACGGCCACGTCGGGGCTGGCGATCAAGGCGTTCCAGTCGGCGGGGTCGACGTAATGCCCGGTGCCTGCCAGCGGGTCCACGTCCGGCTGGCCCATCGTCACGATCTCTTTTTTCAGACGCACGCGCAACCGGCCGAAGGGCTGTGCATCGGCGGTGCTTTCCTTGTGCTCGAGATCCGCGCACCCGGGCAGGGTGCGCAAATACGCCAGCACCCGGTCGATGCCCGCGCGCGGTCCGGCGATCGTGCCGTTGACGCCTTCTTGCGCCAGCAAGAGGATGCCGCGAATATCCTCGGCCCGGCAGAGCGCCAGCAACGGCTCCCTGAGGGCATCCGGGTTGTCGAACCGGGTAAAGTGGTAAAGCGCGGCGATGGTGTACATGAACCAGCGATTTAAGCCCAGTGGCGGCGCGGGGCAAGGGGCAGCAGGCTGGCTTCGCCGGGCCGGAGTGGCTAGGGTCCGGCGGTATGGCAGCGAGAGGGGAACACAATTCGGGCGGCGGCCGGGCCGGGATGGCGGCGCTGGTCTTGTTGCTGCTGATGGGGCTGATGTGGGGGCTTCAGGCGGCGATGCTGAAACTGGCGGCCCGCAGCGGCCTTGGCGATCTGACCGTGCTGATCTACGCGCTGCTGCTGTTGTCGGTCGCTTTTCTGGCCATCTCGGCGCTGCGGGGTGAGCTTTATCGCCCACGCGCAGGGGTGATCTGGTTCCTGCTGGTCACCGCCGTTATCGGGTATGTCATACCGCTGCTGGCAGCACTCTATGCCGCGTCCGAACTGAGCGCCGGATTGCTGGCGATCATCGGGTCGATGGCGCCGGTGGTGGCAGTGACCGTCGCGCTGTTCTTCAGGGTCGAGCGCGTGTCGCCCCGGCGGTTGGCTGCCGTTGTGCTGGGGGTGGTTTCGATTGCGATCATCCTGTTGCCCGAGGCAGATCTGCCGGGATACGGCATGTTGATCTGGATGCTGGCGGCGCTGGTCGTGCCGCTGTGCTACGGGGCCGAGTCTGTCTATATCGCCCGGTTCTGGCCCGCGGGACTGTCGCCTTTGCAGGTGGTGACGGGCGAGACGGTCATGGCCGCGCTGCTGGTGGCGCCGGTATTCCTGTGGCAGGGCACCGCGCTGCCAGCGGGGGCTGCGACAGGTGATGCCGTGATTGCGATTGCCGTTTTTGCACTGGCGGGCGTGATCGAGAGCCTGATCTATTTCCACCTTATCCGGGTGACGGGCGCGGTCTTCGTGAACTTCGCCACTTTCGTCTCGTTGTTTGCGGGGATCGGCTGGGGGATCGTCCTGTTCGGGGAAAGCCACGCGGCGATGATCTGGTTGGCTGTCCTGGTGCTGGCTGGTGCGCTCTACCTTGCAGTGCGCGAAGGCCCCGGAAGCCATGCGTGAGGTATCGGCCCCCACGGGCCGTTTGCCAAAACCGGCATACCGGATATTACTGGCGCAAGACCAAAGCCCGGAGGAGACCCGCCCATGACGAAGGCCCTGATCGTGATCGACGTGCAAAATGACTTCTGTCCCGGCGGCGCACTGGCCGTCACCGGCGGCGACGAGATCGTGGCGGGCATCAATGCGCTGACGGGCGATTTCGATGCGGTGGTGCTGACCCAGGACTGGCACCCGGCTGGGCATTCCTCCTTTGCCTCGTCGCATGACGGTCTTGAGCCGTTCGGCACTGTCGAGATGCCCTATGGCCCGCAGGTTCTGTGGCCGGATCATTGCGTGCAGGGCAGCAGTGGCGCCGCGTTTCACCCCAAGCTGAATACCGACGCCGCCGACATGATCGTGCGCAAGGGATACAACCCTGCGATCGACAGCTACTCGGCCTTTTTCGAGAATGACCATGAAACGCCGACCGGCCTGCACGGGTATCTGCAGACGCGCGGGATCGACACGCTGGTGATGGTCGGGCTGGCCACGGATTTCTGCGTCAACTTCTCGGCGGTGGATGCGGCCAACCTGGGCTATGACGTGACCGTGCGCGCTGATCTCTGCCGTGCGATTGATCTGGACGGATCGCTGGCAGCGGCGATGGACGGCATGGCGGCGGCGGGTGCCAAGGTCGCCTGACGCGCCTTGCCCCTGTTCCGGATTCCAGCCATGATGGCGCGTCGATGAGGAGGGATTGAGCCATGCGCAAGTTTCTGGTTGTTCTGGATGACAGCCGTGAATGCCTGAACGCCATGCGCTTTGCCGCGATGCGCGCCGCCCATACCGGCGGCGGTGTCGAGGTGCTGGCGGTGATCCCGCCCGAGGAATTCAACCACTGGATCGGCGTCGGCGACATCATGCGCGAGGAGGCCCGCGAAAGCATTCACGCCCATTTCGAGGTCTTCGCCAAGTGGATGCGTGACAAGCAGGGCGTCGACCCCGAACTGGTGATCCGCGAGGGTGAGCCGGTGACCGAGATCATGGCGCAGGTGCAGGACGACCCCGAGATCGGCGTTCTGGTGCTGGGCGCAGGGACCGACAAGAAAGGCCCCGGACCATTGGTGACGCAGCTTTCCAGGAATTCCGGTTCGCTTGAGATCCCGATCACCATCGTGCCCGGCGATCTGAGCAAGGAACGGCTGGAGGCGATCACCTGACGGCCGCTGTCAGTTTAGAATCGTTCCAAACCTTGACTTAGAGCGCGCGCAGGCGCATATCCAAGGCAACGCGAAAGGTGCTGCCCCATGTTTATTCAGACCGAATCCACCCCCAACCCGGCGACGCTGAAATTCCTGCCCGGCCAGACCGTTCTGGAAACCGGCACGGCGGATTTCCCAAGCGCCGAAGGGGCCGAGCAATCGCCGCTGGCGTCGCGCATCTTCAAGGTGCAGGGGGTCAAGGGCGTGTTTTTCGGCAATGATTTCGTGACCGTGACCAAATCGGATGAGACCGAATGGGATCATGTGAAACCGGCCATTCTGGGCGCGATCATGGAACATTTTCAGTCCGGCAAGCCGGTCATGTTGGGGGCTGCTGCGGCCCCTTCGGGCCATGCCGAACATTCCGGCGAGGATGCCGAGATCGTGGGCCAGATCAAGGAATTGCTGGACACCCGCGTGCGCCCCGCCGTGGCCCAGGATGGCGGCGACATCACCTTTCACGGTTTTGAACGCGGCGTGGTGTACCTGCATATGCAGGGCGCCTGCGCGGGCTGCCCCTCGTCCACCATCACGCTGAAGATGGGCATCGAGAACCTGCTGCGGCACTATATCCCCGAAGTCACCGAGGTACGCCCGGTTGGCATCTGACCCATGACGGATAGCCCGTTGGTGCTGGGGTTCGATACATCGGGCCCATATGTCAGCGCGGTTTTGTTGCACGGCACCCGGGTGTTATCCGATCTCTACGAGGATATGACGCGGGGCCAGGGAGAGGCGCTGTTTCCGCTGCTCGAAGACCTGTTGGAGCGCGGCGGAAGCGGCTGGCATGATCTGGACGTGATCGGCGTCGGCACGGGCCCCGGCAATTTCACCGGTATCCGCATTTCCGTCTCGGCGGCACGCGGGCTGGCCCTGTCCCTGAACATACCGGCGGTTGGTGTCAGCCTGTTGGAGGCCGTGGCCCTGGAGGCACAGGGCCCGGTGCTGAGCTGCCTTTCGGCCCCGCGCGATCAGGCCTATCTGCAGGGTTACAACACCATGACCGACATTCCGGCACAGTTTCTGGCAATCAACGATGTGCCGCCTGGCTGGGCGGAATCGGGACTGACCTGCATCGGATCTGCCGCCGATCAGGTTGCGGCGCGATTGGGGACGACCACGGCGCCCGCGGCCTATGCACCCGGGTCGGCCGTGGCGCGGCTGGCGTCGCAGAGATGGCAAGGGTCGCCCCCGTCACCCGCCCCGCTTTACCTGAAACCGGCTGATGCCGCACCTTCGCGGGACGCGCCGCCGGTGATCCTCGATGACATCTGAAGATATGGCCGCCCTGCACGCCTACGCCTTTGCCGGGCAGGGGCGGGCCTGGTCGGTGCAGGAATTTGCGGAACTGATGCAAGGCCCGCATGTATTCGTCGTTGGCGATCAGCAGGGTTTTGCATTGGGGCGCGTGGTGGTGGACGAGGCGGAGTTGCTGACGATCGTCACCGATCCGGGGCAGCGCCGGCAGGGGTTGGCGCGGGCGAATCTGCGCGCCTATGAGTCCGAGGCGCGGCGCCGGGGTGCCATGTCTTCCTTCCTGGAAGTTGCGCGGGACAACGGCGTCGCGCTGGCGCTCTATCGGGCGGAGGGGTATGCACAGATGGCCTGCCGGACGGGCTATTACCGTCGACCGGGTGGCGAACAGGTGGATGCGCTGATCTTGCGGAAACCTGCGCTTTGACGCAAATCGTGCATAGTTCGACCAATACCGAAGCATTTTGTCAGTATCGTCCGCTAGAATGGCGATCAGTGTTGTTTGGACATAATTGTTTCGGAGGTTGAGATGGTCGATCTGGCGCCTTTCCTGCCCGGCTTTGTTGCCGCCTACGCGATCCTGCTTGTGGGGGCGTCTTCGCCCGGGCCATCGGTCGCCATGCTGATCGGGGTCGCCACGTCGCAGGGCCGCGCCCCGGCGATGATGGCGACCCTGGGTATCGCGACCGGCAGCCTGACGATCAACCTTCTGACCATGCTGGGTGTCGGGTTGATCCTGTCACAGGCCGCCTGGGCGATGAGCGCGCTGCGGTTGGTCGGTGCGGCCTATCTGCTTTACCTCGCTTACGGCGCCTTTCGCAAAGCGCTGAACCCGCCGGTCTTGCAGCCGGCGACCGCAAGGCAGCGTTCCGGCCTGCACCAGTTCGCGACCGGCTATCTGCTTCAGGTGACCAATCCCAAGGCAATCGCCTTCTGGCTGGCCATCGCCTCGATCGGCGCGGTCAAGGGGGCCGGTCCAGGTGTCATCGCGCTTTTCGTTGCCGGGGCATTCCTGATTTCATTCATCTGTCACGGGCTGTGGGCGCTGGCCTTGTCAGCGCAGGCCGTGCGGCAAGCATATGCCGCCGGGCGGCGGTGGATCGAGACCGGGCTGGGCGCATTTTTCACCTTCGCCGCCATCAAGCTCGCGGTGGATAGGTAACATGTCTCGAAAATAAATCTGGCGAGCCTCGCCAAACGAGACAAAATTTTACACTTCGACGATCTGATAGGGCCAGTTTTCATAAAATGAGCAGGCCTGACGTGAATCTGACGCGCCGGTGCCTTGCATTCCAAACGAATCTGGCGCTAGGACATCCCATGCAGATCTACCTTCCCATCGCCGAGGTCTCCGTCAACGCGTTTCTCCTGCTTGGGCTGGGCGGGCTTGTCGGGGTTCTGTCGGGCATGTTCGGGGTGGGCGGCGGGTTTCTGATGACGCCTTTGCTGTTCTTCATCGGCATTCCGCCGGCAGTGGCGGTGGCGACCGAGGCAAACCAGATCGTGGCGTCCTCGTTTTCCGGGGTGCTGGCGCATCTGCGACGCAAGACCGTTGACCTGAGGATGGGCACGGTGCTGCTGATCGGCGGCCTGATCGGGGCGGCCCTGGGCGTTATCGTCTTCAACTACCTGAAATCCCTGGGCCAGGTCGACCTGCTGGTCAAGCTCTGCTACGTGGTTTTCCTGGGCATCATCGGCGGCATGATGTTTGTTGAAAGCCTGAAGGCCATCCGCAACACGCGCAGCGGCAAGGCGCCCAAACGCAAAAAGCACAACTGGGTGCACGGGCTGCCGCTGAAGATGCGGTTTCGCACCTCGGGGCTGTATATCAGTGTGATCCCACCGCTGATCGTGGGGGTCTGCGTCGGCATTCTGGCGGCGATCATGGGGGTGGGCGGCGGATTCATCATGGTGCCCGCGATGATCTACCTGTTGGGGATGCCGACCAAGGTGGTTGTCGGCACGTCGCTTTTTCAGATCATATTCGTGACCGCGTTCACGACGATGCTGCACGCCACGACGAATTACACGGTGGATGTGGCGCTGGCGGTGCTGTTGCTGGTCGGCGGTGTGATCGGAGCCCAGGTGGGCACGACGATCGGCACCAGGATGAAGGCTGAACAGCTGCGCATCCTGCTGGCGCTGATGGTGCTGGCGGTCTGTTTCAAACTGGCGCTTGATCTGCTGATCATGCCGTCCGAGCTTTACTCCATCGGCAACGGCGGGGGTCATTGATGCTGCGCCTGGTCTTTCTCCTCTGTCTGGTGGCGCTGCCGCTGAAGGCGGAAGAGGTTGTGCTGGGCCTCAGCGCCGACGAGGTGGCGATCACCGCCACGTTCGACGGCTCGGAACTGCTGGTTTTTGGCGCGGTCAAGCGCGAGGCACCGATCCCAGACGAGCCGCTGGAAGTCATCGTGGCAATCGCCGGGCCGTCGGTGCCGCTGACCGTGCGCCGCAAGGAACGCAAGCTGGGCATCTGGGTCAATGCCGCCGCGGTCGAGGTCAGGGCCGCCCCGAGTTTCTACGCGGTGGCCACAACCGGACCGTTGAAGGAAGTGCTGGCCCAGATCGAGGATTTGCGCCACCGGATCACCATCCCCAAGGCGATCCGCCTTGTCGGCGCCTCGCCGCATGTTTCGAACCCGCAGAGCTTTTCCCAGGCGGTGATCCGCATCCGCAAGAGGAACAACACCTATCAACTGCTCGAAGGGGCCGTGGTGCTGGACCAGCAGACGTTGTTTCGCACCTCGATCACGCTGCCATCGAACCTGACCGAGGGGGATTACAAGACGCGCATCTTCCTGACCCGGAACGGGTATGTGGTGTCGGAATACGAGACCGTGATCGACGTGCGCAAGGTCGGGCTCGAGCGCTGGCTCTACAACCTGTCCCGTGAACAGCCGATGCTCTACGGTTTGATGTCGCTGGCGATCGCCATCATGGCGGGATGGGGCGCTGCGGCGGCATTCCAGTTCCTGCGCCGCGGCTAGGCAACGGTTCCTGAATGGAGTGCGCTGGCGCGCACGCTCTATCTTTCGTCATTCGCGCTTCGCGCTGCTTCCTCGGGCCGCCCGTGCTGAGCGTGGCATGAGACAACCGGGCGGGGTTTGGGGCGTCGCCCCAAGGCCTGCGCGGCCCGAGCGCAAATGTTTCTCTTGTGAGCGTCAGCGAACGCCTTCAGGGAACCTCTCGCCGGATCACCCGCGGCCGATATAGGGCATCTTGGTTGCCATGACGGTCAGGAACTGGACGTTGGCGCTGGCCGGCATCTGTGCCATGTGCAGGACCGAACGGGCGGCGTCTTCGACCTCCATCATCGGCATCAGCGGCTGATCCGGGTTCGCCGCCCGGGCGCGTTCGTTCAGGTCTTCCACCAGTTCGGATTTGGCGTTGCCGATGTCGATCTGGCCGCAGGCGATGTCAAAGGCCCGGCCATCGAGCGACAGGGTGCGCGTGAGCCCGGTGATCGCGTGTTTCGAGGTCGTGTAACAAACCGACCCAGGACGCGGGTTATGCGCCGAAAGCGATCCGTTATTGATGATCCGGCCGCCCTTGGGCGATTGCCGGCGCATCTGTCCAAAGGCCAGCCGCGCGGCGATGAACATGCCGCGGATGTTCACGTTCATGACCTCTTCGAACGCGTCGACCGGCACCTCGTCGATCGGGCCCGAGGGGCCGAACATCCCGGCATTGTTGAACAGCACGTCCAGCCGGCCGGCTTGTGCGGCGAAATCCGCAAAGGCGGCTTCCATTGCCGCAGCGTCGGTGACATCGGCGACCAGCGGGATCGCCTTGTCCTGCCCCTCGGCCAGTGCGCGCAGCTTGTCCGCGCGGCGGGCCAGCAGGCCGACAGTCCAGCCCGCCGCGATAAACACTTTTGCGGTGGCCGCGCCGATGCCCGAGCTGGCACCGGTGATGAGGATTGTGCTCATGTCTCTTCGACCTCCAGTTCAAGCGGGACGGGTGCCACGCGCAGATCGTCGATACGCAACTGCCCCGTGGGTTTCGACAATCGGTTGCGCACCACCCAGTGCAGGCGTTCCTCGGCGCGGGTGATGGCCACGTAGGCCAGGCGTTTCCACAGAGGCTGCCCGGCCTCGGTCCGGCCCATGCGTGAGGCGGCGTAGAGGTCGGGGGCAAAGACCTGAACATCGTTCCACTGGCTGCCCTGCGCCTTGTGGATCGTGACCGCCGCGCCGTGCAGAAAGGTCGCCCCCATCCGCGCGGCAAAGGGGATGAACGGTTCTTCTTCGTCGGGTTTCTCGATCTTGACGATGCTGGCGGCGCTGACCTGCGGGTCTTCGGCACCGATCACATGCAGACGGGAAAAGCCGGGTTTGCGGCCGGGGCCAAGATAGATGACCTGCGCGCCCTTGATGAGGCCGCGCGCCTCGAGGTCGAGCCGCTTCTTGCGATGTTTCATCGGCAGTTCGATGCCATCGCAAATCAGTGGCTCCCCCTCGAGCAGTTCGGTCTCGGGCGCGCCATAGACACTGCGGAAGGCATTTATCAGGCGGATGCGGGTGGCGTTGCGCCAGACCAGCACCGGGCTGCGCGCCATCAGGTTCACCTCGACCCGCTGGGCCATCACCACGCGATCGTCGCGGTGCGCGGCCTGTTCGACCATCCGTTCGAAGGCGTGGAAATCGACGGCCGGATCGGCCAGCGCATGGGCCAGATCGAGAATGGGATTGTCGGCATCCTGCCGATGTACGCGGTGCAGCTCCAGCTTGGCGGGGGCGGGCAAGGCATCGAACACCATCGAGCCGGATTGGTTTACCGGGGCCAGCTGCGCAGGGTCGCCGAACAGCAGTAGCGTGGGAAAAATCTCTCTGAGGTCCTCGAATTGCCTGTCATCCAGCATCGACGCCTCGTCGACAAAGCCCACGTCCAGCGGCTCTTCGCGGCGTTTCCAGCCGGTGATGAAATCCGAACCGCGCAGACCCGCAGCGGCCAGCGCCCCGGGGATGGACTTGTTTGACTGGTAGAAGCTGTGCGCCCGGTCCAGCGCCAGATCGGTCAACCCCTCGATCTCGGGGCGCTCGCCGTGCCCGGCGAGCCATTCGGCGATTTTCTCGTATTCGGGGTCATAGACGGGCGTGTAGAGGATGCGGTGAATGGTGGTGGCGGGCACCCCGCGCATTCGCAGAACCGATGCTGCCTTGTTGGTCGGCGCAAGGATGGCCAGCGTGCGGCGGTCGCGCCGGCGGCGTCCCTCGTAATCGCCCGAGACCACATCCACCCCGGCATCCTGCAGCGCCCGGTAGAGCGCGGCCAGCAGCAGCGTCTTGCCCGATCCAGCCTTGCCGACCACGGCCATCACGCTGTCTTTGCCGTCGCGCGGCGGGGTCAGCAGGCTGTCATCCAGGTCGATCCCGGCGCCGCGCAGCGCTTCGGTAATGCGGTCATAGGCTTCGGCCTGATCCTGCGAGAAGGTAAGAGCGGATAAAGACATGGCGCGACCCTACAGCCGCGCCATCCCGGAGGCCAGTACCTGTGCGTGCGTTCAGGCGCTGACGCGGCTCTCACCAAGGGAGGGACCGCTTGGGGCATGGGCCATCTGGCGGTAGGGGTGGCCCGGATTGTTGGGGCCAAAACTGGCATTGAACCACTGCTCGGACTGTTGCGGAGTGATACCGGCGCGTTTTGCCACCCTGGCGCGGGCTTCATCGGTGAATTCCCAAAGCCCGACGCTGATCCGGTCGCGGCCCTCGCCTTCGGAACCGAGAATGTCGGGCGAAGCGCCGATCGCGCGGTAGATCCGGACCATGCGGGCGTCGAAGACGCCGACATAATGCTTGATGGCAAAGTTGCGCATGATCTCGCCCCCCGCCAGCATCAGCGCGGCGGCAACCCGCGACCCCGCCTCGGGCGACAGGCAGAAACGGGTGCATTCCCAGATCAGCGGGCTGGTGATGTGGACCCCGTTATTGAGATGTGGAAAATGGTCGTTGACCATGGTCGCGCCGGTTGTCGGCAACAGGCGCATGGACCCGCCATGTGTCCCGTCCTCGTTTTCCCAGATCACGTAGAGCGGGTTCAGGTCGTCGTAGCTGTCGCGTTCATATCCCTGGTGATCGACATCGACCTCCCAGTCCAGGCGATTCTTGAACTGGTCGGCGCGGTCCCGAAACATCGTGGCCGAGAGTGCCGGATGCTTGAACAGGTCATTTCCGTAGATATAGCGAAGCATGTCAGTCCCCTTTTCTGGTTTTCGAAACCAAAGTTGGGGGAGATTCGGTTAACGGGCTGCACTGGCAGCGTACGGTGCGTATAGAGAATCAGGCATTAACCCCGGCGGCCCCCGCGACAGAGAAGCCGGGGCGCCGAGGCGTCGCATGGGGTGATCAGATGACGATCAGACCGCGGGTCAGGGCGCGGGCGACCGCGTGCACGGTGTTCAGCGCACCCAGCTTGAACCGCGCCGATTCGATGTAGACCCTGAGCGTGTGCTCCGAGATTGTCAGTGTCTCGGCCACCTGCGCGCGGCTGTATCCCATTGCCAGCAGGGTGATCGCGTCGATCTCGCGCGGCGATAGCGGTTGGGCCGGTTCCGGCTTGCGGTCCGGTTCGAAATCAAGCGCCTTCTGATTGAAGTAATGCGCGATCAAAATCAGATCCCGCCGGTGTTCCTCGGTAAATTCGGTCCAGGTGTCATCATCGCAGCTATGGCTGACCGTAAAGAGGGCGAACTGCCCGTTGGGGCCGCGAACAGGTACGGAATATCCTTGATTCCCAACGCCGTAATCGACAGCTTCCTGCTGAAAGGCGCGGGCGGCCTTGCTGGACCAGTCCAGTCTTTTCCAGTCGACGGGATGGAATCTTTGGTAGCAACCCTGAATTACCGGATCGATTCGGACATATTCCTTTTCAAGATAGCGTTGCACCCATTCCTGCGAATAGGTGCCACAGCCATATTGATCGCCGGCACCACTGACCCAGTGGTACACCATGTGGTCTACTTTGAAATGGTCGCGTAAATCTTCGATGGCCTTTTGCAGACCGCTTAGTTCAGAGGCGTCTTCCAAGGCCTCCAATATTATATCCAGCCGCATAGGCGGGGCCGCGTTCATCGGCAGTTGTTCCTTCCCCAGTCAACGCCAGCTCGCTCGCAGCCACCAGCCGTGTATCATCCAGCTGTTCGGCCAGAACATCCAACCCGTTTTGTTGGGCAAATGTCTTAAGATCGGCAAGAACGTCGAGTATCCATTCGTTTTGCATGACTAGCCTCGTTAACTGCGGTTAATGAAAAGTTAACACAACTATAGCATGTTAAGATTTTGTTTCGTATTCGCGGATTTTTACTCCCCAGAAATAGCGAGGGCGCGATTTGGGGGCCTTTTTACGCGCCGGAACAATGGTTTTTTGTCAGATTCCGGTGAATTCCGGCAAGGCTATTGATGCGATTCGGCTGCGTTGTGCAATCTAAGCGCGTATCACCCCGCGGTCGAAATATGGCGCGCAGCCAAGTGCAGACCTACACGGCAGGACCGCCGGGTATCTTGAATGCCCAGTACTACACTGTCAGTTTCGGCAGGATTTGCCCTGGTGGCAGCGGGTGACCGTGTCCACCATAGCCCTGGTCGGTTCGGAAAAATCAAACCCGCCGCAGGGCGTCACTTGTAGCACGAAGCCGGTCTCGGTCCTTTCCAGAAAGGACAGATAGTCGGTATCAGTGGCCGCGCCGCCGCACCACGGGCCCAGACAGCTCACGCGCAGGGTAATGGGCTGGTCAAACGCGGCGCTGAACCCGGATTTCGTCAGGGACTTGCCGCTCAGACGGGCGGGGATGTCCGTTTCGGGGGGTGTCTGGTCCTGCCGGGCGATATCGACCTTGGGCAGCTTGCCCTCGTCGAATTCCAGCTTGCCGTGCACGATGACATAGCTTTTCCCGGACGCATCGGCCTCTTGGTAGGAAGACGCGACATCCACCGGCATACAAGACAGCGACAGGGCCGGGCCGGCGGCCACCGACAGGGCGAAAGAAAGCAGAATGCGTTTCATAGAAGCTCTCCAAACTGGTCCAGGACACGGGCGTAGACGGCGCGTTTGAACGGTACGATATTGGCCACCAGCTTGTCCGGCGGCAGCCAGCGCCACTCGGAAAATTCTGGGTGCTCGGTGGCGATATTCACGTCATCGTCGTTCCCCTGAAAACGCATCAGCACCCATTTCTGCCGCTGACCGCGAAAGCGGCCTTTCCAGATTCTGGGCACCAGGTCGTGCGGCAGGTCATAGGTGATCCAATCGCCGGTTTCCGCCTCGATGCGGACCAGCTCTGCCGGAACACCGGTTTCCTCCCAAAGCTCGCGCAGCGCGGCCTCTTGCGGCGTTTCGCCCGGGTCCAAACCGCCCTGCGGCATTTGCCATGCGGCGGCGTCCCGGTCGATGCGTTGTCCGACAAAGACGTGACCCGCCTGGTTGGCAAGCATCACGCCCACGCAGGGCCTATACGGAAGTCGGGCGATCTCTTCGGGGGTCATTCTGCTGTCCGGTTCGTTCAACATGTGCAAGAGATAGACGCTTGGACGCCGCCGTTCCAGTTCGATGGCGGGATTGCGCGCATTGACCGAACGGCCCTATGCAATCAGCACCGCAACCTGGGGGCCGCGGTGCTGTAAACCAAGAGCCGGCAGCGCCGTCAGTCTTCGCTGTCGTTCAGGGCGGTCAGGCCTTTGAGGATGTCGATCGCATAGGCAAGCTGGTAATCTTCCTCGCGCAGCTTTGCCGCCTCTTCGGCGCGGGCGTTGTCCTCTTCGATCTGGCGAATCTCATCCTCGGAAAGGCTGTCATTGTTCAAACGACCACGCAGATCAGCCTCGGAACGGAAGGCGCCTGTCGCCTGTTCGTCCTCGTTCTCCGCGTCCGGCGCACGGCGGGGCTGTTCGACCACGATGTCAGGCGACACGCCCAGGGCCTGGATCGACCTGCCCGACGGCGTGTAGTAGCGCGCGGTGGTCAGGCGCATCGCCCCGTCACCCCTGAGCGGCATGACGGTCTGGACCGATCCCTTGCCAAAGCTCTTGGTGCCGACAACGATGGCGCGGCGATGATCCTTGAGGGCGCCGGCAACGATCTCGGACGCGCTGGCCGAACCGCCGTTGATCAGCACCACGATCGGTTTGCCCTCGGCCAGGTCGCCGGGGGTGGCGTTGAACCGGTCGCCGTCTTCAGGGTTGCGGCCGCGCGTGCTGACGATCTCACCTTTTTCAAGGAATGCGTCGGACACCCGGATGGCCTGCGTCAGCAGCCCGCCGGGGTTGTTGCGAAGGTCCAGAACGATGCCGCGGATATTCTCGATTCCGCCGGCCTCTTCGACCTGTTCGGCGAGCCCGCTTTCGAGATTCTTGTAGGTCTGATCGTTGAAGGTGGTGACACGCAGCACCACGGTGTTCTGTTCGGTCCTGGTGCGCACGGCGGTCAGCTTGATCGTGTCGCGGATGATCGAGACGTCAAACGGTTCGGCCTCGCCTTCGCGTACGATGGTGATCACGATCTCGCTGCCCACGGGGCCACGCATGAGGTCGACCGCCTCGTCCAGTGTCAGGCCCAAGACGCTTTCGGCATCCACATGGGTGATGAAGTCGCCAGCTTCGATCCCGGCCTCGTCGGCGGGTGTGCCGTCAATCGGCGAGACGACTTTGACAAATCCGTCTTCCTGGGTGACCTCGATCCCCAGCCCGCCAAATTCGCCACGGGTCTGCACCCGCATGGCATCGGCGTCATCCGGCGAAAGATAGCTGGAATGCGGATCAAGCGAGGTGAGCATTCCGTTGATCGCGGCCTCGATCAGGTCCGCCTCGTCCACCTCCTCGACATATTGCGAGCGTATGCGTTCGAAAATATCGCCGAACAGGTCAAGCTGCTCATAGACATTCGTCGCCTTAGTGGCTTCCTGAGCCAGCAATGGGGCCGCGACCTGGGTCGTGACGACGACGCCGGTCAGGGTGCCGGCAGCAGCGGCCATCAGGAATTTTTTCATCGCTTCGTCATCCTTCGTCAGTCTTGAACCACTGGGCAGGGTCCACAGTACTATTGTCTTGTCTCACCTCTATATAGAGGGTTTCCGTCTGACCGGTAGCCGTTTCCTGCCCATCGCGCGGCAATAAAGCGCCCGGATCGGGGTCATCGCCACCCATCAGCCCGACCGGGCTGCCGGCAGGAAGCACCTGACCGGCCTGACCATAGACCACGTCGAGCCCGGCAAGCACCAGCAGAATCCCCGCCTGTGGCTCCAGAATGATCACATTTCCGTAATCCAGCAGGGGGCCTGCATAGCGCAGGGTGGCCGCCGCAGGGGTCGAAACCAATGCCCGCGGACGGGTGACCATGACGATCCCGGGCCGCGCGATCCCGGCGGCATCGGCCTCGCCCGCCCGGCGCAGGATGCGCCCCTTGACGGGCAGCGGCAGCGCGCCCTTGCGGTCCAGTAGGTCAGGCAGGGTGCTTGTCGTGTCCTCGGGTGCGATCTGGCTCAGCCCGCTGGCAAATCCTTCGAGCGTTTCGCTCGATGCGATAAGCAACGCGGTCTTGACGGGATCCTCGGTGAACCGCTGCGGCAGGTCGGTTCGATCGGCGATGGCCGTGCTCAGTTCGGTCCGCGCCCTCTGCGCGCCGTCGAGCCCCTGTTGCAGCCTGTCGGCGGCGCTTTGCTGCAGGGCGCGCAGCACGCTGATCTCCTGCAGCTTTTCGCGCAGCTCGGTCACGCGTTGGTTCAGCGCGGGCGTGACCTCGGCCAGGATCATCCCCGACCGGGCAGTGCCCACCGGTCCGGAAGGGTGCAACAGCAGCACGGGCGCGGGGGCGCTGCCCATGGATTGCAGGACACCCAGCAACCTGGAAATCTCGTCCTCGCGCGATTGCAACTCTCGGCTCAGGACCTGTTCGCGGATGGCGGCACGGCGCAATCCGTCTCGCATGGCCTCAAGCCCGCTTTCAAAGGCGTGAACGGTCTCGGTCAGCGCCTTGACGCGATCGCGTGCGCCTTCGGCTTCGTCCAGTTGAATTCCGGCCCGGGCAAGCCTGTCTGCCGCCGCCCGGGCAGCATCGGCGGCACGGTTTTCCTGTGCCATGCCGGGCCCGGCCAGCACCAGAGCAAGGCACGCCGCGATCATCCGCATGAGATCAGGCTCTTTCCGGTCATCTCGGGCGGGGTGGGCAGCCCCATGAGGTCCAGCAGCGTTGGCGCCAGGTCGGCCAGCCGGCCCGAGGACAGCGTGGCGCCCTCCGGACCACCGACCAGGATCAGCGGCACCGGGTTGAGCGTATGAGCGGTGTGGGGCTCGCCGGTCTCCGGGTCGATCATCACTTCGCAATTGCCGTGATCCGCAGTCACGATCATCGCGCCGCCCGCCTTCTCCAGCGCCGCGACAACCTGCGCCAGACCCTTGTCGACCGCCGTACAGGCGGCCATCGCCGCGCGCAGATCGCCGGTATGCCCGACCATGTCGGGGTTGGCATAGTTGACCACGATCAGGTCATAGCCCTTTTCGATGGCGCCGACGAAATGTTCGGTCACCTCGGGCGCGGACATCTCGGGTTGCAGATCATAGGTGGCCACGTCCGGCGAATTCGCCAGGTAACGATCCTCGCCCGGTTCGGGAGATTCCTTGCCGCCATTCAGAAAGAAGGTGACATGCGGGTATTTCTCGGTCTCGGCCGAGTGATATTGCGTAAGTCCCTGCTTGCCGACCCATTCGGCCAGCGTGTTTTCCGGGCGTTCGTCGGGAAAGATACAGTCCATGTACCGCGCGTGGCGGCGGGAGTATTCGGTAAAGCCGCTGACAATCGCGAAGTCGGGACGCGGGCCGGTATCGAAGGCATTGAAATCGGGGTCGGCGAAGGCTGCCAGGATCTCGCGGGCGCGATCGGCCCGGAAATTGAGGCAGAGGATACCGTCACCGTCCGCCATGCCGGCATAGTCGCCCAGAACCCGGGGTTTTATGAACTCATCCGTGCGGCCTTTGCCATAGGCGTTGTCAATCGCATCCGAGGCCGTTTCGGCGGTGTAGCCCCGGGCATTGGCCAGCGCCTGAAACGCCAGTTCCACCCTGTCCCAGCGGTTGTCGCGGTCCATCGCATAGTAGCGCCCTGAAACCGTGGCGATAAAGGCGTTCTGCGGCAGCGCCTCGCGAAGCTCTTCCAGGTAGCTCTTGGCCGAAACCTGCGCCACGTCGCGCCCGTCGGTAAAAGCGTGGATCGCGACCCGCAACCCGTGGTCGGTGAGCGCCCGGGCGGCGGCAATCATGTGTTCGATATGACTATGCACACCGCCATCCGACAGCACCCCCAGAAGATGCGCTGTGCCGCCAGTGGCCTTGAGCCTGCCCGCGAACCGCTGAACGCCGGGCAGGGTTGCAAAACTGCCGGTGCGAATCGCCCGGTCGATGCGCCGCAAATCCATCTCGACGACGCGACCGGCGCCGATATTCATGTGACCCACCTCGGAATTACCCATTTGCCCGTCGGGCAACCCCACATCCGGCCCGTGCGTGACAAGCGTGCTGTTGGGGCAGCTGGCCATCAGCCGATCAAAGGTCGGCGTGTCCGCCAATACCGGTGCGTTGCCCTCGGATGTGTCCGAGAGGCCCCAGCCATCGAGAATGCACAGGACGACGGGTTTGGGTTTGGTCATGACTGCTCCTGCCGTGTGTGCGCCTTCTAGCGTTAATGGCGGGCAGGGTGAACAGGGTTTGCGTTAACAAATCCCTCATTGAAGGCGGATTTCAACCAAGGGCGGATGTTTCGGGCATGTTGGGGTAAGATTATCGGCGCGATGCGTCGCGCCTAGCGATACGGAATTTTCGAAAATTCCGTACCGGAAAATATCTATTTTCCGAGCCATTTTCTTTGAAGAAAATGTCTTGGCGCCCTGTGACAACACCCGAACGTCAGAATGCCTGCTATGTCCGCACGCCGGAAAAGCGCGACTGCCATTCTTCGCGTTCGTCATCGCTGATCTTGGCAAAAAGCACATCCGGCACCGTGAAGGCATGAGCCGGCGCGAGTATCTCCAGCGCGGCGGGCACGTCATCGGGCCAGCTGTAATCCTCGGTCTGCAGGGCCGCCAGCATCGCAGCCGCCGCATCGGGGATAAATGGGGCTGAAAGCGAAGCGTAGAGGCGGATCAGGTTCAGGGCCAGCCGGATCTGCATCGCGGCCTTCCCGGGGTCTTCCTTGAAGGTGGCCCAGGGGGCGGCGGATTGCAGGTATTCGTTGCCTGCCACCCAGATCGCGCGCAGTTCGGTGGCCGATTTGCGCACCTCCATCGCTTCCATGTGGCCCTCATAGGCGCGGATACGCGCCGTCAACTCGGCAATCAGCGCCTCTTCCTGCGCGCCTGGTGACCCCCCTGCGGGCACTTCCTCGCCGAATTTGGAGCGGCAGAACTTGGTGACGCGGCTGACGAAATTGCCCAGCACATCGGCCAGATCCTTGTTGACGGATGCCTGGAAGTTCTCCCAGGTGAATTCGCTGTCGCTGCTTTCGGGGGCGTGGGACAGAAGCCACCAGCGCCAGTAATCCGAGGGCAGGATATCCAGCGCCTGATCCATGAAGACGCCGCGGCCCTGCGAGGTGCTGAACTGGCCGCCGTCATAGTTCAGGTAGTTGAACGACTTGATGTAATCGACCAGCTTCCACGGCTCCCCGGAACCCAGGATGGTGGCCGGGAAGCTGAGCGTATGGAAAGGCACGTTATCCTTGCCCATGAACTGGGTGTAGGTCACGTCATCCGCGCCCTTGTCGGTGCGCCACCAGCGTTCCCAGTCGGACCCCTTGCCCGCATCCTGCCATTCCTGCGCGCAGGCGATATATTCGATGGGCGCGTCGAACCAGACGTAAAATACCTTGCCCTCCATACCCGGCCAGTCGTCGTCACCGCGTTTGACGGGCACACCCCAGTCCAGATCGCGGGTGATGCCGCGATCCTGCAATCCGTCCCCGTCATTCAGCCATTTCCTGGCGATGGAGGTGGTCAGGATCGGCCAACCGGCCTTGCTGTCGATCCACTGGTTGAGCTTGTCGCGCATCGCGCTTTGGCGCAGGTAGAGGTGTTTGGTCTCGCGCACTTCCAGATCGGTCGAGCCGGAAATGGCGCTGCGCGGCTCGATCAGGTCGGTCGGATCAAGCTGCTTGGTGCAGTTCTCGCACTGATCGCCGCGCGCGCGCTCATAGCCGCAATTCGGGCAGGTGCCTTCGATGTAGCGATCCGGCAGGAACCGGCCATCGGCATTGGAATAGACCTGTTTCTCACTGACTTCGCGAATGAGGCCCGCATCATGCAGGCGGCCCGCGAAATGCTGGGTCAGCGTGTGGTTCTGCGCGCTGGATGAGCGCCCGAAATGATCGAAAGACAGGCGAAAGCCCCGGCCCAGCTTGTCCTGTACTTCCCACATCTCGGCGCAGTATTCCGCGACGGGTTTGCCGGCCTTGGCGGCAGCCAGCTCGGCCGGCGTGCCGTGCTCGTCAGTGGCACAGAGGAACAAGACCTCGTGGCCGCGTCCACGCAGGTAGCGCGCATAGAGATCGGCGGGCAATTGCGAGCCCACCAGATTGCCCAGATGCTTGATCCCGTTGATGTAGGGAATGGCGGAAGTGATGAGATGCCGTGCCATGAATCGCCTGCCTTGAAGTCGCGTTGGCGACCGTTTAGCGCAGCTTGGCGGGTAGTGCTAGCGCCTGTCTCGGAGCCGCTCGGTAAGCCGGCCAAGGGTAAAGCTGGTGCGCGGGCTCCAGATATAGGGCGTGCGCCTGTCGCGAGTCTTGCGGACCGTCATTCGCACGACGCTGAACAGGACCAGCAGCAGGTGGCCGGCCGCGATCATGACAAACAGCGCGGAGGGGCCGAAACCGTCGATCAATTTCGACGCCAGCAAGGGCGCCGCGATGGCGCCAAGCGCGTAGAAGAACATCAGCGCGGCAGAAAGCTCGACCCGCTGGGAATTATCGGCGAAATCGTTGGCGTGAGCGGCCGAGATCGAAAAGATCGGAAAGCTGGTCAGTCCGAAAAAGAAGGCGGCGGCCAGGATCCCTACCGCGCCAAACATATGCGAGGACGCACCGAAGGCGCAGCTGACTACCGCGGCCAGAGACAAGCCGATCAGCACCTGCCGACGGTCGAACCGGTCCGCAAGCCAGCCCACAGGATATTGCGCCAGGGCGCCTCCCAGCACGAATACTGCCAGAAACCAGGCGATCTGATCGACTTCGAGCCCCACCTGCTGGCCATAGACCGGGCCGATCATGCGGAAGGACGCGCTGGAAAGCGCCGCCACCAGGACACCGGCCGCGGCAAGCGGCGAGCATTCGATCAGCAGCATGGGACGCAGCCGGGGGGCGTCGGGTGTCTCGGGTTGGGACGCCGTGGTCAATGTCAGCGGCAGCAGCGAGGCGCAGCAGACAATGGCCAGCAGGTTGTACGAAATGTAAGAGGCGGGTTCCAGCACCGAGATCAGCAGCTGCGCCGCCAGCGATGCGCCCATATCCGCCACCCGGTACGCCCCCATCGCCCGCCCGCGTGTCTTGTTGGTGACCTTGGCATGCAGCCAGGCCTCGATTACCGTGTAGCAGCCCGCAACGCACATCCCCGACGCCACCCGCATCACCGCCCAGGCATAGGCGTCGATCCACATCATGTGCGCCAGTAGCCCGATCGCCCCGGCCGAGGTGAAGGCAGCGAATGCGCGCGAGTGGCCAACGCTGCCCATCAGCCGTGGCGCCCACCAGCAGCCAATGAAGAAACCGAAAAAATGTGCCGAACCCAGCAGGCCGATTTCCGCAGTGCTGAAGTTGAGCGCCAGCCCCGAGATCGCATCCAGCGGGCCGACGCCGCCGGTCGATAGCTGCAACAAGACCACTGACAGAAACAGGGCGGCAAAGGAAATCATCATCCGCATAATGGGCCCAACATCTCATTGCCGCGCGGCAATGCCCACACGTAATCGACATATCCGTGTCGTTTTGCACCCCTAGCGCGTGATGCGCGCGATGACCCTCAGGCTGATCTCGTCCCCGACCAGATCCGGATAACCGCTGGCCCCGAATTCGGACCGCCTGATACTGCCGGTCAGCTCGACCAGCAGGTTGTTGCGATCATCCACGGCAGTCCCTCGCTGACGATAAAGCCGGGCATTGAGGGTCACTGGCCGGGTGACGCCCCGGATCGTCAGTTCGCCGGCGATGGCTGCTCCGCGCAGATCGCCGTTGATACGGGTCGAGCGGAAGTGAATCTCGGGATGCCGGGCGGTGTCCAGAACCCTGCGGCTCTTCATCGCTTCGGTCGCAAATATGAAACCGGCCCGGGCGGCCCGGGCATTCAAGGTGACCAGAATTCGGCTGGATGCCACCGCGTCGAGGTCGATCAGCAGATCGGCGGAAACTACCGGCATATGCCCAGCCTTCCGGACGCCGTCGAAAGTGTAGAAGAACTCTACTGTCGAACGCTCCGCAACCAGCCGATAGCTTTCCGGACTGGCGTTCGCGGTGGAAGATACGAGGCAAATGAGCAGGAGGAGGCGGCGGAACATGACGCTAAGATAGGGCGCAGATGTGCTGCTTCTGCGATATCCGCTTCACGTTTGCGTCACTAGCCAAGGCCGGTGTCGCCGTCGCGCGGGATCACGGGTTGGATTGTCCAGAGGATCGGCGGCGTCTGGCACAGTCAGTTCCGGTGGTAAGGGCTGCCGGAAAGGATTGTCGCTGCGCGGTAAAGTTGCTCCGAGAGCATGACGCGCGCCAGCATGTGGGGCCAGACCATCTGACCGAAAGACAGCTTGAAATCGGCACGTGCCCGCATTGCCGGGTCGATGCCATCCGCGCCACCGATGACAAAGGCCACGTGGCCTTGGCCCTGGTCTCGCCAGCCTGCCAGCCTGGTCGCGAATTCCGGCGAAGACAGAAGCCGGCCCCGCTCATCCAACGCGACGATGAGCGCCCCGTTGGGAATCGCGCGCTCCAGCAAACGCGCCTCGGCCGCCATGCCACCACCCTTGCGGTCATCGACCTCATGCACGGCGGCAGGGCCCAGGCCAAGTGCGCGTCCCGTCCGATCGAAACGGGTAAGATAATCGTCAAGCAATTCGCGCTCTGGCCCGGCGCGCAGCCGGCCTACAGCGCAGATATGAAGGCGCATTCAGGCCTGAGTGACGGCGGCTTCCCCGGCGGGCAGCCACATTTTCTCAAGCTGGTAGAACTCGCGAACCTCGGGGCGGAACACGTGGACGATCACATCGCCCGTGTCGATCAGCACCCAATCACCCGCATCCTTGCCTTCGACCTTGGACAGCACGCCAAGATCATGCTTGAGCCGATCGACCAGTTTCTCGGCAATTGCTGCCACCTGCCGGGTCGAACGGCCCGAACAGATGACCATGTAATCGCCGATTGCCGATTTGCCGCGCAGATCAATTTCCACGACGTCTTCGGCCTTGTCTTCGGTCAGTGAGGAAAGAATGCGCGCAAGTTGCGTTTCGCTGTTTGCGCCTTTTGCAGGGGCCATTACCGGCGCCCCTCTCGCAGCGGCTGGAGCCGCGTCAGCAGTAAAAGACAGGACATTGTCCTCCTCTCTGGCGCACCGCAAAGCCCCGGTGCCGGGCATGTATTCAAGTTAACAATCCATTTATGAAGTTTCAATGAATGGGCGCGCGCGGCGGCTTTTGGCCGCGCAAATGTGCGCCAAAAACATCATGTTGCAATAATTCGTGACGAATTTGTTGCTCAGGTGCTCTCTGCCGTGGCGGCTTTCGCTTCTGCCTGGTCGTCGCTTGTGGCGGGGTCATCGTCGTCCAGCAGGCGCACTTCGCGCTGCGGGAATGGAATCGAGATATCGTTGTCCCTGAACGTGTCCCAGAGCGCCAGGTAGACATTGCCACGGATATTGGTCAGTCCGCCGGTCGGGTCCGAGATCCAGAATCGCAGGATATAGTCGACGCTGCTGTCGCCAAACCCCACGATGTGACAAACCGGTGCCTTGAAGCTCAGTACCCGGTCCACGCTCTTGGCGGCGTCGATCGCCAGTTTGCGCACCTGATGCGGGTCGCAGCCGTAGGAGGTGCCGAAATAGATGTCCAGCCGCACGAAATCGTTGGAATGGGACCAGTTCACAACCTGGCCGGTGATCAGATCCTCGTTCGGGATCAGGTATTCGCGCCCGTCCCGCGTCACCACCGAGACATAGCGCGCGCCAAGCGAATTGATCCAGCCGAAGGTTTCGCCCAGGGAAATGACGTCGCCGGGCTTGATCGATTTGTCCATCAGGATGATGACGCCTGACACCAGGTTGGACACCACTTTTTGCAGGCCGAAGCCGAGGCCGACACCGATGGCACCAGAGAGAACCGCCAGACCGGTCAGGTCCACGCCCACGGTGCGCAAGCCTATGAAGAAGGCGGCACCGTATAGCAGAACCTGAAGGAACTTGACCGCCAACACCTGCATGGATGGCGAGATGTCCTTGTTGGCCCTGATCTGTGCCGTGCTGGTGCGCGACACGAACCTCGCAAGGATGAACAGCGAGGTAATGACCACGATCGCCTGAAGCACGAGCCAGACGGAAAACCGCGATTCACCAACCGTGACGGCGGCGCTTTCCATCAGGTTCTTCGCCGGTTCGGTCAGGTTCAGAATGATGAGCGTGACCCAGATCCAACCGCCATATCGCACCACGGTACGCAGCAACCCGTTGGCGATCAGCCGTGTCAGCAGCGCAATGACCAGCCACGCGGTGGCGAGGCTGGCGATGATCCCCAGGATATAAGATCGGCTGGGCCAGGTGAATTCGCGCATCAGCCAGACGATGGGCCAGATCATCAGCACGAAAAGGATCAGGCGTGTCCGGCGCTGCAGCAGCACGCCAAGGCGCATCCGCCATTTCGGCCAGCCTTCGCGTGATCTCAGCCATTCGCGGACGCGGGGGCCGATCAGGACGGCAATGGCGTAGGCTGCCGCAAAAGTGCCGATCGCAATGGCGATCTGATAGGCATTCCACGGTCGCATGAGATCATTCAGAAAAACCTGCGTATGTCCCCAGAGTGACTGGGCGATTTGCTGAGCGTCCTGTGCGATCTCGACAGTTTCCTGTTCCATTACCTCATCTTCGCACGGGGACGTTTCTTCAACAAGCCCGGCTGGACAGCGCGGCAAACTTGGCCTTTCTTGGGGGTCTGAAACGGAGGAATGAAATGACAACGGCGCTGGTCACACATCCCGCATGTCTGGAACATGTAAATCCGCACGGTCATCCCGAACAGGTTGCCAGGTTGGAGCGCATTCTGGCGGCGCTGGACGGCAAGGCGCTGACCCGTATCAAGGCGCCGCTGGCGGCCGAGGACGATCTGCTGCTGGTGCATCCGCGCGACTATATCGAAACGATCCGCCGCGCGTTGCCGGCCGAAGGGTGGGTACAGCTGGATGGCGATACCTTCATGTCACCGGGTTCGCTCGAGGCGGCACATCGCGCGGCGGGCGGGGCCGTGCGTGCGGTCGATGCGGTGCTGACCGGAGAAGCGGCCAACGCCTTTGTCGCCTGCCGCCCGCCCGGACACCACGCCGAAACCGCGACGGCGATGGGCTTTTGCCTGTTCGGCACCGTGGCGATCGCGGCCAAACATGCGCTGGAACATCACGGGCTGGCACGTGTGGCGATCGTGGATTTCGACGTGCATCACGGCAACGGCACGCAGGACCTGGTCGAAAGCGATGCGCGGATCCTGTTCTGTTCTACCCATCAATCCCCGCTGTTCCCCGGTACCGGCCACGCCCATGAGACCGGCGCGGCGAATAACGTGGTGAATGTCCCGTTGCCCGACGGCACGGGCAGCGCGACCTTCTGCGATGTGATCGACAACGTGGTGTTGCGCGCGGTCGATCAGTTCAAGCCCGAGCTGATCCTTGTCTCGGCAGGTTTTGATGCCCACGCCGCCGATCCATTGGCAGGAATGCGCCTGACCGAAAGCGATTTCGCCTGGGTGACGGAAAGAATATGCGATCTGGCCGATAGCCATTGTCAGGGCCGCGTCGTTGCCAGCCTTGAGGGCGGGTACGATCTGGAGGCGCTGGCCGCGAGCGTGGCGGCGCATGTGGATGTATTGATCGCGCGCGGGGCCTAGCCCGTTACGCGTCGTCGAAGCGCTTGCGCGCGGCGCTTTCCTGCAGCAGCCATTTGGCCACGATCTCGCTTTCACCGGGTGGCTGGCTACCCTGACGGGTCAGCAGGTAATAACCGCTGTTGGTGCGCACGTATTCTTCGTTTAAGGGGCGGATCAGGCTGCCGGACCTGAGATGCTGATCCACCAGATGCCCCCAGCCCAGCGCAATCCCCAGCCCGTCAACCGCCGCCTGAATGGCCAGCGGATAGGTGTTCACGAAAGTCGAATGCCGCACCCGGTCAGGGTCATGCCCCTTATGTGCCAGCCAGGTCTTCCAGTTCAGCCATTCGGTGTGGTTGTTGCTGACTTCGATCAATGCCTGATCCAGCAAATCGCCCGTGTTCGGAATGGTCACGTGGTTCTCCAGGTATCGCGGTGCACAGACCGGAAACACCGTTTCACCAAACAGAAGGCGCGCGTCGAACCCGGGCCAGTTGCCATCGCCGCGCAGGATCGACAGATCGAAATCCTCGGACAGGCATTCCGAGTCCCGATCGCTTGAAACAAGCGAGATCGTGATATTGCGGTTGGCCTGGCGGAACTTGTGAAGGCGTGGCATCAGCCACAAAGACGAGACCGAATTGGTCGCCGACATGCGCACCGTGGCCGGGGTGTTATCGGCCATCATCTCCTGCGAGATGAGCGAGATACTGTTGAGCCCCGGCGTGATTCCGTTCAGCAGTTTGCGCCCCTGTTCCGTCAGCCGAACCGACCGGTGCCCGCGCACGAAAAGCGCGCAGTCGAAATGCTGCTCCAGCAGTTTCATCTTTCGGCTTATGGCGGTTTCGCTGACGTTCAATTCCTTTGCCGTGGCAGCAAAACTTTCCAGTTCTGCGGCGACCTGGAAGGCAACCAGGTAATCCAGACGTGGCAGCGCGGATCGGTTCTTTAGCATCGTTCGGTCCAGGGTGGGTTGAACGGGTAACGGCCAATGAAATCTAGTGCTGATTTACACGTTTGCCAAACTTTTTGTTGGGCAACGCAAAACCTTTTTAGAATCACACCTTCTGAGGAATCGCGCCATAATAAGCGCTCTAAAACCGGGCGTTCGCAATGAACGAACGCCTCATAACGCTAATGGGGAGTTAGTATGAAAACCACAATTCTGATGACGGCATCTGCCCTGGCGCTGGCCACGGCAACCGTATCCTACGCAGCTGACAGCTCGGATCCGATCGTGATCCCGATCCACAACTGGTCCAGCCAGATCGTGATGAGCAACGTCGTGGGCCAGATCCTTGAGCAGAACGGCAACAATGTCGAGTATGTGACCACGGACAGCCAGGCGGTCTATGAATCGATCCGGCTGGGTGACGTGACCCTGGAACTGGAGGTCTGGGAAGGGGCGTTTGGTGCGTCGTTCCGGGCTGCGCTTGAAAAAGGCGGTATCGTCGATGTCGGTGATCACGATGCGGTGACCCGCGAGGACTGGTGGTATCCGATGTGGACCAAGGAAGCCTGCCCGGGCCTGCCGGACTGGAAGGCACTGAACGATTGCGCCAGCGTGTTCGCCACCGCCGAAACCGGTGACAAAGGCCGCTACCTGGATGGTCCGGTGGACTGGCTGAAGCACGGCAAGGAGCGGGTCGAGGCGCTGGACATGGATTTCGTCGTTATCAACGCCGGATCGGCAGCGGCGCTCTGGGCGGAAATCGGTGCGGCCGAGGCCGACAAGAAGCCGGTTGTCGTGTTCAACTGGACGCCGAATTTTGCCGAGGCCGTCTGGCCGGGTGAATTCGTCGAATTTCCGGCCTGGGAAGATGGCTGTGACAAGGATCCGGCCGTCGGTCCGAACCCGGACGCGCTTTATGATTGCGGCAACCCGGCGACCGGATACCTGAAGAAAGCCGCCTGGGAAGGCATGGAAGAGAAATGGCCAAGCGCCTACGCGATCCTGGAGAAGATTTCATTCACCAACCCGCAGATCGCTGAAATGGCCAAGCTGGTCGACGTCGACGAGATGGAACCGGATGAGGCTGCCGAAGTATGGTTGGAGGAAAACCCGGACGTCTGGCAAGACTGGCTGAGCTCCGGCAGCTGAGGCAGACCGCGCCAATTTCCTGCCCGGCGGACAGTGGTCCGGGCAGGATGCAACTCGCACTTGATGACCCGTCCGGCCTAGCTGTTTCGGGCGGGTTTTCTAGCCCAGGCTTTCGCCCGATAGCGTCAGCCTGCGAACTCCGGGAAGGAAGCCCTGATGAACGATGCCACCCCCGTCATTTCCTGCAGGAATGTCTGGAAACTATTCGGGCCTGATCCAAAACAATACCTGGCCAACATGCCGGCTGGCCGGAGTTTCGACGAGATTCGCGCCGATGGCTACATCGCCGGCGTCAAGGATGTCTCGGTCGAGGTGGGCCGCGGCGAGATGCTGGTTATCATGGGGCTCTCGGGTTCGGGCAAATCCACGCTGGTAAGGTGCTTTTCGCGCCTGCATGACATAACCGGCGGCACGATCGAGGTCGATGGCCAGGACATTGGCGAGCTGGACGAAAGCGGCCTGATCGACATGCGGCGCAACAAGATGGGCATGGTGTTCCAGTCCTTCGGCCTGCTGCCGCACCGGACAGTACTGGATAACGTGGCCTTTCCGCTGGAGATGCGCGGACAGGACAAGCACGACCGGCGCGAACGCGCGCTGGAGGTGATCAAGCTGGTCGGTCTTGAAGGCCGCGAGGAATATTTCCCGCGGGAGCTTTCCGGCGGACAGCAGCAACGCGTCGGCATCGCCCGGTCACTGGCGATCGAGCCGGATATCTGGTTCCTGGACGAGCCCTTTTCCGCGCTTGATCCGCTGATCCGCCGCGAGATGCAGGACGAGTTTCTGCGCCTGCAGGAGATGCTGGGCAAGACCATCGTGTTCATCACCCATGATTTCGACGAGGCGCTGCGCCTGGCCGACCGGATTGCCATCATGAAGGACGGCGCGGTGGAACAATGCGACACACCCGACCAGATCGTGCTGAACCCGCAGACACCCTATGTGGAAAAATTCACCGAAGAGATCGAGAAATCTCGTGTGGTGCATGCGCGGGTGCTGGCCAACCCCGTCAACGGCAAGGCCCCCGAGGGTGAGCCGGTGCGCGCCGGTCACACGATCCTGCAGCTGGCGCGCCAACTGGTGAACGACCCGCGCGAGGAACTGCCCGTGGCCAACAGGAATGGCGAGCTGATCGGGGTGATGAACCGGCAGGAGGCGCTGGACGTTCTCCTGGGGAAGGCGTGACATGGCCGATATCGCCGCAAGAATGGATCCGGAAACGAGCGGCCTGAGCAAGACCCGCATCGTACAGCTGATGATTGGCGTGGCGGTCCTGCTGATCCTGGCCCGCCCGGTCCTGCCCGATTTCCTGGTGCGCCTGCCCGAGGCGTGGATACCACCGCTGGCCGATTGGCTGGATTATTTCTTCAACGTCATCGTGATCGAAACCCTGGGGATCAACAAGCTGACCCGCTGGTTTGCCGAGGGACCGCTGGATTTCATGCTGGGGATCACGGCAAACCTGCTGGAGGGCAAGCACCGCTGGCCGTTTGTCGGCCCGTTGCCGTGGTCCTGTATCGCCATCGTTGCTGCCGTGATCGGATATTATCTGGGCGGCTGGAAATTTGCCCTGCTGGGCGGCGGCACCTTTGTCTGGACGGCGATGGTGGGCCAGTGGAAAATCGCCATGCAGACGCTGTCGGTTCTGGCCGTGGCGGCGCCGATGGCATTTGTCATCGGCTTGCTGATGGGGATCGCCGCGTGGAAATGGAACTGGTTCGACCGGGCGGTCAAACCGTTTCTTGCCATATTGCAGACCATCCCCTTCTTCACCTACCTGCTGCCGGCCGTGATCTTCTTCAAGGTCGGCCCGACAGCGGGCGCCATCGCCACCACCATCTATGCCATTCCGCCGATGGTGCTGATGACGGCGCTGGGCCTCAAGAAGGTTTCGCCCGAGATCGTCGAGGCGGGCAAGATGTCGGGCTCGACCCGCTGGCAGATGCTGACCAAGGTCTACATTCCCTCGGCCCGTACCGAGATACTGGTAGGTGTGAACCAGGTCATCATGCTGTGCCTGGCGATGGTGGTTCTGACCGCCTTCATCGGGATGCCGGGGCTGGGCGGCAAGCTGTTGGCGATGATGAACAGCTTCAAGCTGGGCCGGTCCTTCGAAATCGGCGTGACCATCGTGCTGGTCGCGGTCATGCTGGACCGGTTTTCCAAGGCCTGGGTGGTCAAGCTGCCCGAGCATTTCGAGCGGGGCACACCCTGGTACATCCGACACAAATTCGTGGTCGCCGCCGTTGCCGGTTTCGTCGCCTTTCTGCTGGTTTCGCAGGTCATCGGCATCCTCAACGAGGTCGGACGCCGCCAGTCCCTGTCGATGGGCAAGGAAATCGACGCCGTGATCAAGGGGTTCCTGAATATCGACGCGGTTCAGGCGGTCACGGAATGGCTGCGCTATTATCTCAATGTCTGGGTGCTGATCCCGTTCCGCAATGCGCTGCTGTATATCCCGACATCCGCCTTCATCCTGATCGTCGTGGCCTTTGCCTATTGGCTGGGCGGCAAGCGACCGGCCATCTTTGCCGCGATATTCTTCACCATCGTTGCCTTCAGCGGTTGGTGGGACCGGTCGGTTATCACGCTCTATTCGGTGATTGCCGCGGTGATCCTGTCGATGTTCATCGGCATCCCGCTGGGTATCTTTGCCTCGCGCAGCCAGAAATGGGCCACCCGCATCCTGTTGCTCTGCGACACGGCGCAGACCTTCCCAAGCTTCATCTACCTGCTGCCGGCGATCATGCTGTTTGGCGTGTCCGATGTGACGGTGGTGCTGTCGATCGTGATCTTCACGACCGTGCCGCTCACGCGGTACACGATCGAAGGGCTGCGCACCGTGCCGCCTGAAATGACCGAGGCGGCCGACATGTCGGGCGCCACACGCCGGCAGAAATTGCTGAGCGTGCAACTGCCCCTGGCCCTGCCCACCATGGCGGTGGGCTTCAATCAGGCGATCATGTTCGCCTTCTTCATGGTCATCATCGCGGCCTTCATCGGGACGCAGGATCTGGGTCAGGAACTGCAGCGGACGCTGGCGGGCACCGATCTGGGCAAGAACTTCGTGCTGGGCATGAATGTGTCGCTGATGGCGCTGACCTTCGACCTGACGATCATGAGCTGGGCACAGAAACGCAAGGAGGCCCTGGGGCTGGGATGATGACAGGCTTGGTTGAACACCGAACGATTGCAGCGTTCGACAGGGACGAGTTCGAACCGATGATGCTGGACGGCAAACCGCTGGCCAAATCCTGGTGGCACAATATCTCGTATGACGAGGCCACGGGGCAGGGCAGCTACCTGATGATAATGGGTCCGGGCGCCAAATCGAACCCGCACCGGCACAATGGCCCGGAAGAGTTCTATATCGTCGAGGGCGACCTGGTGGATTGCGACGGGACAACCTACCGCGCGGGCGATTTCATATCGCTTGCCGGCGGGTCGGCGCACGAGAGCCATTCACCCTCGGGCTGCAAGATCGTCGTCACCCATCGCGGCGTGGTCGACAATATCTCCAATTCCGAACTGGAGGCGAAGGCATGAACGTCAGCACCAAGATCAACCCTGTTATCGAAACGCCTTACGAACGCGCCGGTGTCCTGACGCCCGGTTTGCCGATCCTGCCGCACGGCACGGAACGGCACCCTGTCCCTGGGGGCGGTTCTCGTGCCGTGCCGGTCTACAAGGGTGACGAGATTTCGGTGGTGGACCGCGACGGGCTGCAGCCCGGAGAGCTGGTATTTTTCACGCCAGACGGCAGCTCCGATGCGGGAATGCTGGGGGCGTCGCCGACGGGGCGGCCCGATGGCGTCATCTCTGTGCTGGCCAACGGATCGGATTCCGGTGCGCGGGTGGCGCGGGCGCTGAAAGAGGCGGGTTTCGACCTGGGCCGCGCGGAGGCCATCAGGATCTTCGATGAGGGTTCGAACCCGGGCGACAGGGTCACCTATTTCGCCGGGTGCGACGGGTTGCTGATCGTGGCTGCCCCGGGCGGGCCCATGCACCCGGGCGAACAGAACCCGCCCAGCGATCTGATCCTCTATATCCGGCGGGCAAATCCGGGCCTGCCCAAGGGCGCATATGCCCTGCCAGATCCGCTGGCCGATCCGCTGATCGATCTCAACATCCAGCCGGGACAGGCCAGGAGCTATGAGGTCAAGAAAGGCGAATACATCCAGATACTGGATATTCAGGGCCGCGAATGCTCGGATTTTCAGGCGTTTTCGCGGCGAGCGCTGGACAAGGGGCTGGAACGCGAGATCGACCCCACCACCACCCGCGCGCTGATGGGCAACATGTATCCAACGCCGGGCATCTTCTCGAAATACTGGAGCGTGGATCACGAACCGCTGGTCGAGATCGTGCAGGATACCTGCGGACGGCATGACATGTTCGGCCTGGCCTGCACGGCGCGGTATTACGAGGATCTGGGTTATCCGGGTCACGTGAACTGTTCCGACAACATGAACAAGGATCTGGCGCAATACGGCATCCGTCCGCGCGGGGGCTGGCCCGCGATCAACTTTTTCTTCAACACGATGCTGGACGACACCAACGCGCTGGGCATGGACGAGCCGTGGTCGCGGCCGGGCGATTACGTGCTGGTGCGTGCGCTGACCGACCTGGTTTGTGTTTCATCGGCCTGCCCGTGCGATGTCGACCCGGCAAATGGATGGCAGCCCACGGATATTCAGGTGCGCACCTATGGCGCGACAGAGGAATTCAGCCGGTCGGTCGGCTACAGGAAATCAGCGGAGGCGGATTTGGAACAGACTAAGCAGACGGGCTTTCACGAGTGCTTTGCGCGGCACACCCGGGATTTCGTGGAATACGCGGGCTATTGGCTGCCCAACCAGATGTCAAATCACGGTGCGATTGCCGAATACTGGGCCTGCCGCGAGAAAGCGGCGATCATGGATCTGTCTCCCCTGCGCAAATACGAGGTGACCGGACCGGATGCCGAGAAACTGATGCAGCATTGCGTGACCCGGAACATGAAGAAGCTCGCCGTCGGGCAGCTGGTCTATACCGCCATGTGTTACGAGCATGGCGGCATGATCGACGATGGCACTGTCTTTCGGCTGGGGGAAACGAATTTCCGCTGGATCGGCGGCAATGACGATTCCGGCCTGTGGCTGAAAGAACAGGCGCAGAAACTGGGCCTGAACGTCTGGGTGCGGTCATCCACCGACCAGTTGCACAACATCGCCGTGCAGGGCCCGCTGTCGCGCGACATACTGAAACAGGTCTTCTGGACCGCGCCGACCAACCCCACGGTCGAAGAACTTGGCATGTTCCGCTTCACCGTGGCCCGTCTGGGTGATGTAAGCGGCACCGCCGTGGTGCTGGGCCGCGCGGGATATTCCGGCGAACTGGGCTATGAGGTGTTCTGCCATCCGAAAGATGCGGTCGAGGTATTCGACGCGATCTGGAAAGTGGGCGAGCCGATGGGGCTGACGCCGTTTGGTCTGGCGGCGCTCGACATGGTTCGCATCGAGGCCGGGCTGATCTTTGCCGGGTCCGAGTTCGATGATCAGACCGACCCGTGGGAGGCCGGCATCGGGTTCACCGTTCCGCTCAAGTCCAAGAATGATGATTTCATCGGCCGCGCCGCGCTGGAAGAGCGCAAGACGCATCCGCAACGCAAGCTGGTCGGGCTTGAGCTGGACGGCGGCGTTGTTGCCTCTCCCGGCGATTGCGTGCGCATCGGCAAAGCGCAGGTCGGTGAGGTGACGAGCGCGATGAAATCGCCGATCCTGGGCAGGAACATCGCCCTGGCGCGCGTGTCGGTCGGCCATGCAGAGCTGGGGACCGAGCTTGAGGTCGGTCAACTGGACGGGTTGCAGAAGCGGCTGAAAGCGCGCGTCGTGCGTTACCCCCATTTCGATCCGACCAAGGAGCGCGTCAAAGGCAATTACGACAAGCCGCTGGTTCCCGCGGAATAAGGCCGGTTGTCAATCCGGGGTAGCCGTGCCACCCATGGCGAAACCGGCCCCCTGAAGGAACCTACCGATGCGCGCAGGCCTGACCGTTCTTTGCCTGGCCTATGTGCTCAGCCAGTTTTTTCGCGCCTTCCTGGCGGTGCTTAGCGGCGTTCTGGCGCAGGATATCGGGACGACGCCGGATGATCTGGCCTTTGCCTCGGGGCTTTGGTTTCTGTCCTTTGCGGTGATGCAGTTGCCGGTTGGCTGGGCGCTGGACCGGATCGGCCCAAGGCGCACCGCATCGGTGTTGCTGTTGCTTGGTGGCGCCGGTGGTGCAGCAGTTTTCGCACTTGCCGGAAGTGCCTTGCAAATCAACATCGCGATGCTGTTGATCGGCGTGGGATGTTCGCCGGTGCTGATGGCGTCCTACTATATCTTCGCGCGACAGTTTCCGGCGGCGCAGTTCGCCACGCTGGCCGCGCTGATGCTGGGGGTCGGGTCGGTTGGCAATCTGGTTGCGTCCTACCCGATGGCATGGGCTGCGGAAACCCTGGGCTGGCGCGCGTCGCTCTGGGCGCTGGCCATCCTGTCGGCGGCGGTGGCCCTTGGTATCGGAATGCTGGTCCGGGATCCCGAATCGGTTGAGGGCGATGTGCGCGGCTCGGTCCTTGACCTGCTGAAAATGCCAGCGCTCTGGGCGATGTTCCCGCTGATGTTCGTCAATTACGCGCCCGCCGCGGCGGTGCGCGGGTTGTGGATCGGCCCCTATCTCTCGGACGTTTTCGGGCTGAGTACCGGACAGGTCGGACAGGCAACGCTGGTGATGGGCATCGCGATGATCTGCGGCACGCTGTGCTATGGGCCACTGGACCGGATTTTCGGCACCCACAAATGGGTGATCTTCACCGGTAACATGCTTTGTGCCGTCACCACGTTACTGCTGGCCCTGCTGTTGGGCGCAAATGTCTACCTGTCCATTGCGCTTTGTGCGGCGCTCGGTTTCTTCGGCGGTTCATTCCCGGTCATCATCGCACATGCCCGCAGCTTCACGCCGCCGCATCTGGCGGGGCGCGGTGTGACGCTGATGAATCTGTTTGGCATCGGCGGGGTCGGGCTGATGCAGTTCGCTTCCGGGTCGCTGCACAGGGCCGCCTCGGCCGATGGCGGCCAGGCCGGATATGTGGCGCTGTTCCTGCTCTTCGGCCTGTCGCTGCTGGCGGGTACGCTGATTTACCTCTTCAGCCGTGATCGCGCCAACTGACTTACCCCCCTTTCCCCCGGCACGCTTAGGGTTTAAGAGGCCGCAGCCAACCCTCTAACTCTGGAGAATATCAAAATGGGGTACAAGGTCGTCGTCGTGGGCGCCACGGGCAATGTGGGCCGCGAAATGCTGAACATTCTGGCCGAGCGCCAGTTCCCGGTGGATGAGATCACCGCGCTGGCCAGCCGAAAATCGCTGGGCACCGAGGTCAGCTTTGGCGACAAGACACTCACGACCAAGGATCTGGACGTATTCGATTTTGCCGGCTGGGACGTTGCGCTGTTTGCCGTGGGGTCCGAGGCAACCAAGATTTATGCGCCCAAGGCCGCCGCCGCGGGATGCGTGGTGATCGACAACTCGTCGCTTTACCGGTACGACCCGGATGTGCCGCTGGTCGTGCCCGAGGTGAACCCCGACGCGGTCGAGGGTTACGCGAAAAAGAACATCATCGCCAACCCCAACTGCTCGACCGCGCAGATGGTCGTGGCGCTCAAGCCGCTGCATGATCGTGCGAAAATCAAACGGGTCGTGGTCAGCACCTACCAGTCGGTCTCTGGCAGCGGCAAGGACGCGATTGACGAGCTGTGGAACCAGACCAAGGGCGTTTACGTCCCCGGTCAGGAGGTCGAACCCAAGGTCTATCCGAAACAGATCGCGTTCAACGTGATCCCGCATATCGACGTGTTTCTGGAAGACGGTCAGACCAAGGAAGAATGGAAGATGGTCGCCGAAACCAAGAAGATCGTCGACCCGTCGATCAAGGTTACGGCCACCTGCGTACGGGTGCCGGTCTTCGTCGGCCATTCCGAGGCGGTGAACATCGAGTTCGAGGAATTCCTGGACGAAGACGAGGCCCGCGATATCCTGCGCGAGGCGCCCGGCGTGATGGTGATCGACAAGCGCGAGAACGGCGGCTACGTGACGCCGGTCGAATGCGTCGGCGATTACGCCACCTTTATCAGCCGCATCCGTCAGGACGCCACGATCGAAAACGGTCTGAACCTGTGGTGTGTCAGTGACAACCTGCGCAAGGGTGCCGCCCTGAACGCGGTGCAGATCGCTGAAACGCTGGGCGCGCGGGTGCTCAAGAAAGGCTGACTTGCCGAGACCCGGGTGACTGCAACAAAAGACTGTGCGGCCGCGAAATATTTCGGGCCGCACGACACTGGTTACAACACTAAGGGTCTGATCTGTTTTTGGTTCAGTAGGATGCAGAACCGTAGGAATTGGAAGACGTGCTTTGGTACTGCCCGTCATATTTGCAGGCGGTCAGCGCCAGCAGGCCGAACAAGAGTGCGAAGATACGTGTCATGGCTGTTCCTCCCGATTTAACCGCGTGCGGCATCCCAGACGCCACCGACGCCGTGGCCGGTGATGTCACCTTTTGCCGAGTCGCCAGCCCAGAAGTAGAGCGGCTGGCCATTCAGCGTCCATTGACGGACCCCGTCCTTGCGCTCGATGATCCCGAGAGCGCCGTTGGCGCTCGCTGACGCCGGGGCGGCGAAGGGCGGCCAGGCCTGTGCGCAATCGTCGTAGCAGTTCGATTTGTTCCGCGCGTCCTTGCGGAAGGTATACAGCGTCATCCCGGTTTTTGCCGAAGCCAGTACTTTGCCGATTTCGGAGTTCACCGATTCCAGCGGCTGCGCTGAAACGGCTGTTCCGAGCACGGCGATAAGGGCGCTTGTCGCGATAAGTTTGCAATTCATCTGGTCAACTGTCCTTTTCAAGTTTCAGTCAATAAAGTGGAGTTCAACGCTCTCACTGCTGATCTCTACGCATCGGCCGCGCTGCTTATTCACGGGTTTCGGAAAAAAAGTGGAATTTTTTCGCCTGCCCGTGCGTATGCTCTTTGCAACAAGGGTAAAGGAGCGCGCAATGACTGCGGTTTTGTCAGGCGCTTTGAACTGGCAATCACGTTGCCATCTTGCGCCTGCCATCATGCTGAGCGACGATGCGGCACGCGCGAGAGGCGCAGATTTGACAGAGGGCCACGTATTGACCGATCTCAAGCGCGAACTGATCGTTCTTCTGCCAAGGCTCAGACGGTTTGCGCGGTCTTTGACCCGCTTGGTGCCCGAGGCCGATGATCTTGTTCAGGAGGCCTGTCTGCGAGCGCTTAGCCGTGCGCACCAATGGGATCCGACGCAACCGCTCGACCGGTGGATGTTCCGGATCACCCGAAACCTTTGGATCAGCGAAATGCGCAAGCGAACGGTTCGCCTGGGCCAGGGGCACGTCGCGGCGGACGAAAGCCACGAGCTGGTCACGCATGAGACCGGTGAGACGGCGACGGCCGTAACCGAGCTTCACAAGAAGATCGACAGTCTGCCGGAAGAGCTGTCCACCGTTCTGCTCATCGTATCGGTTGAAGGCTACAGCTATGCCGAGGCCGCCGAGTTGCTGGATATTCCGATCGGCACTGTCATGAGTCGCATACACCGAGCGCGGAAAACGCTGGCCGCGCAGATTGCCGAACCCACAGGAGCGGGCACGTGACCGACCACACAGAAAAACTGAGTGCATTCCTGGACGGCGAACTGCCGGAGGCCGAAGCACAAGAAATCGAAAAAGCGCTTGCCGATGATCCGGCGCTTCGGGCAGAGCTTGAGACGCTGATGGCGGTCGATACCGCGGCCCAGAAAGAATTTGCCTCTGTTCTCGACGAACCGGTGCCGCTGGAGCTGGCGGATGCCATTCGAAACGCCCCGTCCGGGCAGCCTGCCGCGAACGAGGCCGGCGCACCGTCCATGTTTAGCAGGCTGGGCGCCATTGCCGCGGTGATTGCATTGGCGATTGGCGGTGGTGCGGGGTACCTGGCCGGTCTTTCGCAGGGTCAGCAGGTTGCAGCGGCTCCCGGCTGGCTGGAAGATATCGCCGATTATCACCGCGTCTATGCAAGCCAGGGCCGGCATCTAGTCGAAGTGCCCGCAGCCGAGGCAGACCATATCCGGACCTGGCTGACAAAATCGGTCGGGGCCGAGGTTCGCATCCCTGACCTGACCGCGCATGGCCTGACCTTTCAGGGCGCGCGGTTGCTGGTCGCCGCCGGCAAGCCGGTTTCGCAGCTCATGTACACTGATTCCGAGAACCGCGTCGTTGCCCTGTGCCTGATCCGGTCGGACACACCGCGCGACGGGTTTCAGGAACAGAATGCCGGCGCGTTTGACATGGTGACCTGGGGCGCGCGGAACGCGAACCTTGTCATCGTTGGCGACAAAGACCGAGATGATCTGACCCTGATTGCCCGCTCCGCCGCCGATCAGGCGTAGGCAGAGCATCGTACCCCCGGGATGGTGCTGCGCAGCCAGCGGTTCCTGCGCGCATCAAACGTTCTTCGTACCTTTTGCCGCAACCGGTACGAGGCTCTCGGCGTCGTGTTTCGGCGACGTTGCGCTGCGCGCCGGCGTTCAGCAACGCGATCCCGAATGGAACGACCGCAGAACAGGGGCTGAAATGCGCGCATCTGGCCTGATGTTCCGGATAAGCCCTTGTATTCCGACGTGCCAGACCCCCACTTTACAAGCATCTCAGTGACCCTAAGGAGTTCTCTCATGCGTGCCCTGCCGATCGTTCTGGCGTTTTTTCCGACATTTGTTCTGGCCGATGATATTCCCCTGACCAGCGACGTTACCGCGGCGGTACTCTATCCGCGCGGTGCAACCGTGACCCGCGAAATACCTTTCGAAGCCCCCGCAGGCCGACATGATCTGATCTTGACAGACCTGCCGCAGGGCACACCGCTCGATTCCGTGCGGGTATCGGTTGATGGTGCGACATTAGGCAGCCTGACAGTCCGCAACGATTTTGTCCCACCCCGCAGCGCCGACGACGATGCTGCATTCAAACTGGCCGAAGCCGAGGTCGAACGCCTGGAAGAGGAATTGCGCCAGGGGCTGGCGGCGGTCGAACGCATCACGCTGGAAGCTACCGCAGCAGAAGCGCGGATTGCATTCCTTGCCCGACTGGGCGAAAGCGAGGGCGTGGCCGAAATGGAGGTCGCGTCGCTGCGTGACCTTGCCAGTATGATCGGAGAGGAAACACTGGCGGCAAAGCAGATCGCGCTGGATGCGCGCCTGCGGGCCGATGCCGCGAAACGCGACCTCAAGGAATTGCGTGAAGATCTGGAAAAGGCCCGTCAGGCGCTTCAGGCGCTGGTGCCCGAAGACGAAGCGCGCGCAATGCTGGCGGTATCGATTTCCGGGCAGGATCAGATGCAGGGCAAATTGGCCGTTTCCTACAACATAAGAGAGGCATCCTGGCGTCCGGTCTATGACGTCAAACTGGACCGCAAGGAGGGACGGCTTGACATCGAACGCGGGGCGCTGGTGGCCCAGCAAACCGGCGAGAACTGGCGTGATGTCGCCGTTACCCTGTCCACGGCCCGACCGTCGGGGCAGACGGCCCCGGGGCAGATCTGGCCCTGGCAGCGATGGATCGAAGATCCGGCGCAACCTCGCCAGAAGCAGCTGGAACGGACGCAATCCGGCGCGGTGCTGGGGGCGCTGGTCGGGGCCGCCGATGCCGAACTGGCCGCTGAACCCGCGATCGAAGAAGCCGACGCCGTATTTGACGGGCTGGCCGTAACCTATAGCTATCCCAGCCCGGTATCCGTCGCCTCGCGCGCCGATAACATCCGGCTGTCGCTGGGTGATCTGACCACAAGCGCAGAAACTGTCGCCCAGGCGGTGCCGCTGACGGACACCAACGCCTTCCTGATGGCCAGCATCACCAATGACATGGGCGAGCTCATCCTGCCCGGCACGGCGATGTTCTATCTGGACGGTCGCTTTGTCGGCCGCCAGGGATTGGAGTTGATCCCCGCGGGTGGCGAAGCAGACCTGGCTTTTGGCCCGATTGACGGCTTGCGGCTGACGCGCACGGTGCTGGACCGGAACGAGGGCGACCGCGGTCTCATCTCGAAATCCAATGAATTGTCGGAAGCTGTTGAAATCAAGGTGGAAAATCTGACCGGTGAGGCCTGGCCCATTCGTCTGCTGGATCGCATACCATTTTCCGAGCAGGAAAACCTTGAAATCACCTGGACGGCGAAACCGCGCCCAAATGAAGAGAATGTCGACGGAAAACGTGGTATCATGGCTTGGGAATTCGACCTGGGTGCGGGTCAAAGCCGACTGATCGAACTGGATCACACGCTGGAATGGCCCGAGGACAAAGTGCTGCGCTGACGGGCGTGTTTCCTGTTGAGCAAGATCAAGGTCCGGTGATTGGATGACTGGCATACGGACCTTGTGATCTTGTCGTTTGGAGGAGCTTAATGCTTGAAATCAGTACACATAAAATTGCTCAGGTCATCCTGATGGCGCGCGAGCTGAACCGCGCCGAGGGTGAGTTGAGAGCCTTTATCGACCGGTTGAGCGAGGATGAGCAGGCCGAACTCGTCGCGGTTATGTGGGTCGGACGCGACAGTTTTGCCGCCGAGGATCTGGAAGAGGCGATTGCAACCGCGCGCGCGGAGGCGACGACACCCACCGCGGATTACCTGCTGGGCACGCCGCATCTGTCGGACCATCTGGAAAACGGCCTGGACGCACTGGGAATTTCCGTCGTCGACGATGAGGACGACCTGGTGCGCGGTGGCTGATACCCCCTATTTCAGCATTCCGGTTTCATGCGCCCGCCTGACCGAGGCGCGCGCCCGCATGGCGGTACGAAAGGCCATGATCTTGGGGAAATCCTCAACCCGGACCCCGTCCCCTTCCAGCCAGGAACAGACGGCATAGAGGTATGGATCGGCAATCGTGAGGGTGTCGCCAAGTACCAGCGGGCCGGTCAGCATGTTCTCCTCTATGAATGTACAGCTGTCGGTCATGGTTTGGGGTACCTTGGCCGTCATGTCCGCGTGCGAGGCCGGGTTGTCGGCCCAACGCTGGCCGCGCATCTTGTGGGCGTGGTTCACATGCATGGTCGAGGCCAGGTAATACATCGCGGCGCGCATCCGGGCGGCATCCCACGGATCGGATGGCACCAGCCCGGCCTCCGGGCGGAGCGCGGCGATGTAATCGAGGATCGCGCCGGTTTCCGTCAGGATCCCGTGATCCGTGACCAGGGCGGGCACGCGGCCCTTGGGGTTGATCGCGTGATAGGCGGGCTTGGTCTGTTCACCGGTTCTGAAATCAACGCGGACCGGCTCGAACTCGATGCCGGCCTCGTCGAGGGTTATCGCCGAGGCGATCGAAATCGTGTTGGGCGCGTAATAAAGTTTCATTGGCGCAATCCTTTGCGGCTGTCAGACATAGGTGCGGGCATGGGCGCGGCCGGGCGCGTCCAGATGCGGCGTGGCGTTGAACGTGCCCAGCATCAGCTGGTCATGCACATAGTGCAGTCGATGCAGCGAGCTGTTCATGATCTGCAGCATGACACGGGATGTGGCGGTGTTGTCCAGCGCAAGTATGTGGCGCATGACCATGCCGATCACGCCGCCTGAGGTGACCAGCAGAACCCGGCCATGCGCCCCGCAAAGCTCATCCACCAGCTGGGTGATGCGGGCGGCGAAATTCTCGAACCGCTCGGGAACGCCGTCAAGCAGGTCGCGCTGCCAGTGATCCATCAGCACGGGCAGGTGATGCACGTAATCGCGGACATTCTGCGGATAGGGCGTGCCGTGCTGCTGTTCCAGGGCCTGGGCCATAGAAAAATATTGCAACTCGTTCAGGCGTTCATCCTGTCGGGTGATGTCAAAGCCCATGGCGCGGGCGGTGTCGGCCTGGCGGTTCAGTGTGCCGGTGACGACATGGTCGAAATTCGGATTGGTCGCGCGCAGATGGTTGCCCAGCCAGGTCGCCTGCTGACGGCCCAGCTCAGAAAGGCGGTCATAGCTGGTCTCGTCCCGGGCGTGCGAATTGGCCTGACCGTGGCGGACAAGGATGATTTCGGTCACGTTGGTGGTCCTGCTTGCGTTGTATCACCGGCAACCTAACGTCGCACAGAGGAAGGGGGAAGCAGGTGTGGGGCAAATAATGGCCGCCATCGGCAAGTGCCGGCCTGCCTTTGGACCGCGGCGCTTGGATTGGCGCGGGATCAGAGCCTGCATTGCTACGCGTAGTCGAATTCCAGTTCGATCTTGCGCAGCTCCGCCACCAGATCCGCCTCATCCTCGGGCGAGAGGCCTACGTGTTGGGCGGGGTCGGGCCCGTCGGCAAACAGGTTTTCACGTTCGCCTTCGCCCTCGAAATAGCGCATCACCTGTTCGTAAGCGCGGCGTTCAAGCCGCCGGATCTTGTGCGTTTCGCTATCGCCCGGCTCGGTCTGAAAACACACATATTCTACCAGTTTACTGCGCAGGCGTTGCCGGGGTCCGGTGTCATCGTGAAGGGTAAATTCGACCAGCACTGCGCCGCTGAGCAGGCGGTCCTCGTTGGCGCTCCATTGATACAGAATCTGCGCGTTGTGGCATTCAATGTGCATATCGCCTGATCCCAGACAGCCGTCGTCAGCTTTGTTGCGCATAAGGGTTCCGAATACAACTTTAAGGTGATCTCTTTGAATCATCAGACTGCGTTGAATCTGTCAATGAAATCCAGCCTGCGGTGGAGCGCGGGCGATTTTTGGCTGGATTGCGCTGATGGCCCGCTAAGCGCGGGAACGATGTTGGTTTTTTCGGCCCTCAACCCGTTGTGGCGCAAAATACTTGGGAGGTGTCGGGATTGGCAGACTCCCATTTCCCGCCACATGCTCTAAGGTGGCTCGAACTAGGAGTTAAACCCATGTCCGAGACGATCAAAATCACCCTGGATGGCAAGGAAGTCGAGGCTGAAAAGGGCCAGACGATCTGGGAAGTGGCACATGGGCGGGGTCTGGTCATCCCGCATCTCTGCCACAAGCCCGCGCCGGGGTATCGGCCAGACGGCAATTGCCGCGCCTGCATGGTCGAAGTCGAGGGTGAGCGGACATTGGTCGCCTCGTGCATCCGCGAAGCAGCCGAAGGCATGGTGGTGACGACCAACTCCAACCGCGCGGAAAACGCCCGCAGGATGGTTGTCGAAATGCTGTTGGCAGATCAGCCTTCGCGCGACTCGGCGCATGACAAATCGGCGCATCTGTGGGACATGGCCGAGGCCAATGGCGTTTCCGAAAGCCGCTTTCCCAAGCTGGAAGAGGGGCGCATTCCGCTGCTGGACGACAGCCATGTGGCAATGAGCGTCAATCTGGATGCGTGCATTCAATGCGGGCTTTGCGTTCGCGCCTGCCGCGAGGTCCAGGTCAACGACGTGATCGGAATGGCGGGCCGCGGCCATGACGCCTATCCGACCTTCGATTTCGCCGATCCGATGGGGGCCAGTACCTGCGTCGCCTGCGGTGAATGCGTGCAGGCTTGCCCGACCGGGGCGCTGATGCCGTCAAGCGTGGTCGACGATGCCCAGGTGGGCGACAGCAAGGATTACGACAGCGAGGTCGAAAGCGTCTGTGCCTTCTGTGGCGTCGGCTGCCAGATCAGCATCAAGGTCAAGGATGGCCGCGTAAAATATGTCGAGGGCATCAACGGTCCGGCGAACGAAGGCCGGCTGTGCGTCAAGGGCCGGTTTGGCTATGACTATATCCACCACCAGCACCGCCTGACCAAGCCGCTCATTCGCCGCGAGGATGCGCCGGAGAAGGGGCTGAACGTCGATCCGTCGAACTGGCAGGAATACTTCCGCGAGGCCAGCTGGGACGAGGCGTTGGATCTTGCCGCCGGCGGACTCAAGGGCCGGGGACGCGAAGTGGCGGGCTTTGGCAGCGCCAAATGCACCAACGAAGAAGCGTACCTGTTCCAGAAATTCATCCGCCAGGGATTCGGCCACAACAATGTCGATCACTGCACGCGGCTCTGCCACGCCTCCTCGGTCGCGGCGCTGATCGAAAACGTCGGTTCGGGCGCGGTGACGGCCACGTTCAACGAGATCGAAAATGCCGATGTGGCGATCGTGATCGGCGCCAACCCGATCGAGAACCATCCCGTGGCAGCGACCTATTTCAAGCAATTCACCAAGCGTGGCGGCAAGCTCATCGTGATGGACCCGCGCGGCGTGGGCCTGCGCCGGTTCGCGACCCATATGCTGCAATTCCGCCCCGGCGCGGATGTCAGCATGCTCAACGCGATCATGCACACGATTGTCGAGGAAGAGCTCTACGATCAGCAATATATCGAGGCCTATACCGAGAACTGGGAGGCCGAGAAGGCGCATCTGGCCGATTTTGCGCCTGAGAAGATGGCAGATATCTGCGGCATTCCGGCCGAAACCCTTCGGGCCGTGGCCCGTGATTTCGCCACCGCCAAATCCGGCATGATCTTCTGGGGCATGGGCGTTTCCCAGCATATCCACGGCACGGACAATTCGCGCTGCCTGATCTCGCTGGCGCTGATGTGCGGCCATGTGGGCCGCCCGGGCACGGGGCTGCATCCGCTGAGGGGGCAGAACAACGTGCAGGGCGCGTCCGATGCCGGTCTCATTCCGATGTTCCTGCCCGACTATCAGACCGTGACTGATGATGGCGTACGCTCCGCTTTCACCGAGGTCTGGGGCTCGGGCGATTTCTCCAGTGAAAAGGGCCTGACCGTGACCGAAATCATGGACGCGGTTCATGACGGCCAGATCAAGGCCATGTATATCCTGGGCGAAAACCCGGCCATGTCCGATCCGGATGTGGAACATGCCCGCGACGCATTGGCCAAACTGGATCATCTGGTGGTGCAGGACATCTTCATCACCGAAACGGCGAACTATGCCGACGTGATCCTGCCGGCGTCGGCGCTGTATGAGAAATCCGGGACCGTTTCGAACACCAACCGACAGGTGCAGATGCTGCGCCCTGCCGTGGCGCCGCCGGGCGAGGCGAAGGAGGATTGGCAGATCGAGGTCGAACTGGCCCGGCGCTGCGGTCTGGACTGGACCTATGCGCATCCGTCCGAGGTATTTGCCGAGATGGCGATCAACATGCGTTCGCTCGACAATATCACCTGGGAGCGGTTGGAAAACACCGCCGTGACCTATCCCAGCCTCAGCCCCGAGGATCCGGGTCAGGCGGTTGTATTCGGCGATGGCTTTCCGCGGCCCGAAGGCCGCGCGCGGTTCACTCCTGCCAGCGTCATTGCCCCCGACGATACGCCGGACGCGGATTATCCAATGATCCTGACCACCGGGCGACAGCTGGAGCATTGGCATACCGGTTCGATGACGCGGCGTGCCACGGTACTGGACGCGGTCGAGCCCGAGGCCAACTGTTCGATGCACCCGTCGACCCTGCGCAAGCTGGGGGTGGAGCCGGGCGATCATGTGCGCCTGACCACCAAGCGCGGCAGCATCGTCATCATGGCCCGCGCCGATCGGGCAATTTCACCGGATATGGTGTTCCTGCCCTTTGCCTATGTCGAGGCGGCGGCCAACATCCTGACCAACCCGGCGGTGGACCCCTATGGCAAGATCCCGGAGTTCAAGTTCTCGGCGGTGAAGGTCGAAGCGGCAGAACCGGGCGCGGTGGCGGCGGAATAGTCGCGCGGCCCGGGAGGCCGATACCCGTCCTCAACAGGGATATCACCAAGCTGCGCGCGCGCTCCGGTCGGGGCGCCACACCTTCGCTTTTCCCGCGCGGATCAATGCTGTAGCAAGCGTGAATTCGTGAGTATTTTTGGCAAGATGAAGGGGAAGTGGCCGCATTGAACGGTAAGGGCAGCCTGTTCCGAGGTGCTGGCATCTGGTCCCGATCGCGGGAACTGTTGCGTCACCGCCATTCCACGTCACCCAGGAAGATGTAGCCGGCGCCGTATATCGTTTTGATAAGACGTGGATTTTTGGGATCTTCTCGGAGTTTCGTGCGTAGGCGCGAGATGCGTACATCCATCGCCCGGTCAAAGCTTTCGCCGGCGGCGCCGCCAAGGCTTTCCTGCATCGCCTGACGGGAAATCAGGCGTTTGGGGCGGTCGAGAAACAGCCGCAAGACCTCGCCTTCGGCATGGGAGAACGGGATTTCCGCGCCGCTTTCATCTTCCAGCACATAGCGGTCGAAATGCGCCGTCCAGCCCTCGAACCGTGCCGTGTCGCCGGTGTGCCGGGCCGGCGTGTCGCGGCGCAGGCGGGCGCGGATGCGGGCGACGACCTCGGCGGGGTCGAAGGGTTTGATGATGTAGTCGTCCGCGCCAAGTTCCAGCCCGGTCACCCTGTCCTGCACCTGGGCGCGGCCCGAGATGATGATCACCGTTGCCCCCTGTTCCAGCGCCAACCTGTGCACCAATGTCAGACCGTCGCGATCGGGCAGGGACAGGTCCACCAGGCAGACATCGGGCGTGACGGATTTGAGCGAGGCCTCGAACTCGGTCGCGCGCGCGAAAGCCATGGTGCGAAACCCGGCCTCTTCGAGCGCATCGGCCAGCATGGTGCGAATGGCCGGTTCATCGTCAAGGATGGTCACAAGGGGCGCAGTCATGATGCGGGTCTCTGGCTCAGAAAGGCCGTCAGTTGAGCGGCGGTAAAGGGTTTGCGCAGCACCGGCGCCAATGCGAGCGCGCGCTGGTGCAGCCGGTGATCGGGCGGCAGCGAGGTCATCAGAAAGGCGGGGCAATGATCCGACGGCAGGGCGGTCAGCAAATCAAGCCCGGTCTGGTCGCCTTCGAGTGTAATGTCTGACAACAGCGCCGAGATCTCCGGAAGTTCCGGCAAAAGCGTCAGGGCTTCGGTCACGCTGGTCGCTTCGACCACCGCATGACCGGCCTCGCGCAGCATGTCGCGGATGGTCAGGCGCAGGTCCGCGCTGTCTTCGACCAGCAGGACCATGCCGGGGGGCAGGGCGGAACCTGCCGGGCGCAGCGGTAGTTGTAGCGCCACATGCGCCCCTGTTTCCGTGTTCGACAGGCCGATCCGTCCGCCTGCCAGCTTGGTCATGTCATAGACCATGCCCAGGCCCAGCCCGGACCCTTCGCCGCCCTTGGTGGTGAAGAACGGCTCCAGCGCGCGCGACAGCGCCTGCCGGGAAAATCCCGGCCCGGTATCCGAGACGGAATACTCCAGCCACGTGTTCTGAACGGTTGTCACGCGCAGCGTGATGGTACCGGTGGGGCCGCAGGCATCGCGGGCGTTCAGGATCAGGTTCAGGAGCGAATCCTGCAACATGCCCGCATCCAGCAACCACGGGCCGGGCCCGGCCTGATTGTCGATTTCGAACGTCACGCCATCCGGCAAGGTCGATCGTGCCATCGGTTCAAGATCTGTCAGAAAGGCGGGCAGGTCTGTCGGGGTGGGGTGATGTTCGCGCGGGCCGGTCATGTCGGCGATCCGGTTGAGCAAGCCACCGCCGCGCCGGGCCGCCGCAAGCGTGGCGGTGATCAGCGCGTCCGCGGCGCCACCCAGGTCCATCCGTTGCAGTTTCGACTGCATTCCCAGGATGATCGTCAGCAGATTTGCGAAATCATGTGCAAGACCGTTGGTCATTTGCGCCGCCAGTTCGCGGCGGCGTGTCTGCTGCAGCGCGGCGCGGGTCTGAGCCTCTTCGGTGATGTCCATCGACAGGATATAGACGCCGCCCTCGATCCCGTCGGGGGTAAAGGCGGTACGGATGCGGCGGGTGCTGGGTAGATGGGTGAACTCGAACACCGAGGGCGTCCCGGCAAAGGCGGCCTCCAGCCGGGAATGGATTGGTCGATAGGACTTTTTTCCCATCGCTTCCTCAACCGTCAGGCCGACGATATCCGACTGACTGCCCGGCATGACCGAGCTGAGCCGCCGGTTGGAATAGGTATAGCGCCTGTCCGGCCCGACATGGGCGATATGGGCAGGCATCATCTCGGTCGTCAGCCGTGTCCGCGCCTCGGATGCGGTCAGTTGACGCTTGGCCGCCTCGAGCGCGGTGATCGTGGCCTCAAGCTGGCGGTTGGTGGCTGTCAACTCCTCGGAGTAGCCGGTCAACTGATCCGACAGCTCTTCGGAGCGTGCGTGCAGCAGCGCTTCCTGCCGCTTGGTGCGGGTGATGTCGGTATATACCGTGACCCATCCCCCCTGCGGCAGCGGCGAGCCCTCGACGCTGATCATCCGGCCATTCGCGCGCGACCGTTCCATGTAATGCGGCTCGAACGCGCGGGCCTGATCGACGCGGGCCTGGGTGAACACGTCGATGTCGTCCACCGCGCCGTAGTCCCCGCGCTTGGCAAGGTATCGGATGGTTTCCTCGAACCCCGCGCCCGGGGTGACCAGGTGATCCGGCAGATCGAACATCTCCTGAAAGCGGTCGTTGCAGACGGCAAGTTTCAGGTTGCTGTCATAGATCGAAAGCGCCTGCTGGATCAGGTTCAGCCCGGCGGTCATCATTCTGTGGGTGCGTTCGTTGTCAGCCATGCGCCACCGCCCAGTCCAGCGCCTGCTGCAAACGATCATCGCCCCAGAACAGCTCTTGGCCCACGGTGAAGCTGGGCGCGCCGAAAATGCCCAGCCTTGTGGCTTCTTCAGTGGTCTGGCGCAGCGCGTGCTTGACCGGATCCGTTCCGGCGCGGTCCATTATGTCGCCCGGCAGGCCGGCGGCATTTGCGCAGGCGGCGACCACATCCGGGTCGGAAATGTCGAGCTGTTCAGAGAATTCCGCCAGATAGATGTTGTGGATGAAGGCGATCCGCTGCGGGCCCTCCGCAGCAGCGGTGGCGACACGCGCCGCCAGCAGGCTGTTTTGCGGAAAGGGGTCGGGGCGGTGCAGCTGCAGGCCCAGACGATCGCATTGTCGCACCATGTCGCGCCACATGTAGTTGCCCTTGGCTGCATAGAGGTTGAAAGGCGACGTATCCCAGCCCTGCGCGGCAAAGATCGGCCCCAGCAGGAAGGGACGCCAGCGCAGCGTTATTCCCGCCTGCGCGGCCCGCGCCGGCAGACGCATGGCGCTGAGATAGGAGTAGGTCGAGGCGAACTCGAACCAGAAATCAACCTGCATCGGACCCCTTTCAAAGGTCATTGATCTATCACGTTTCTGGCCGCAATGGCCCGGAGTCAAGGCTTGGAGGCGGCTGTTACAATTCGTAAGGTTTGGGAAAAGATCAGGTAAAAGTTGACCTCGATGGATAATGTAACATCCTTGTGGCCTAAGAGAATCGCCCCAAGGTGGTTTATTGTCCGGCAACCGGGCATGGGAGGAAACAGAATTGGCACAGTCGCCCAAGGCGGCCGGAGGGCTTTCGTCCTTTCCGGCGCTTCTGCAACGTAACGCCAGCCAGTTTGGCGACAAGGCAGCGTATCGCGAGAAGGAATACGGCATCTGGCAAAGCTGGAGCTGGGCGGAGGCCGAGAAGGAAATCGAGGCCCTGGCACTGGGATTGCTGAACCTGGGTGTGAACCCCGGAGATTTTGTTGCCATCATCGGACGCAACCGGCCGTATTTCTATTGGTCGATGGTTGCGGCGCAATCGGTGGGCGCGGTGCCGGTGCCGGTCTATCAGGACAGTGCCGCCGAAGAGATGGCCTATGTGATGGACCATTGCGGTGCGCGGTTCGCGGTGGTCGAAGATCAGGAACAGGTCGACAAGATCATCGAGATACAAGACCAGCTCGAACAGTTCGAACACATGATCTATGTCGATCCGCGCGGCCTGAGGAAGTATGACCACCGCAAGCTGCACGAGTTTTCCCACGTGCAGGACCAGGGCCGTGCGGCCCATGATGAACTCATTGGCGAGCTGAAGGCGCGCCGCGAGAGTTTGGACTACGACAGCACCTGCGTAATGCTCTATACCAGCGGCACGACGGGCAAGCCCAAGGGCGTGGTCCTGTCGAACCGCAATATCATCGAGGCGTCGAAATCATCGGCCGAGTTTGACAGGCTGGACCTGAATGAGGAGGTGCTGGCCTATCTGCCGATGGCCTGGGTGGGTGACTTCATCTTTTCCATCGGTCAGGCCTATTGGTGCGGGTTTTGCGTGAATTGCCCCGAAAGCGCCGACACGATGCAGACCGACCTGCGCGAGATCGGGCCGACCTACTATTTCGCCCCGCCGCGGGTTTTCGAGACGCAGCTGACCAACGTGATGATCCGCATGGAGGATGCCGGGCGGTTCAAGCAATGGCTGTTCCACAAGTCGATGGCCCATGCGCGCAAGGTTGGCCCGAGCATCCTGGACGGCAAGCCGGTGGGCGGCTGGGACCGGTTGAAATACTGGCTTGGCAACCTGTGTATCTATGGGCCGCTCAAGGATACGCTGGGCTTTGGCCGGGTGCGCGTGGGGTACACGGCGGGTGAAGCGATCGGGCCGGAAATCTTCGATTTTTACCGATCCCTCGGGATTAATCTGAAGCAGCTATATGGTCAGACCGAGGCATCGGTGTTCATCACGCTGCAGCCCGATGGCGAGGTGCACAGCGATACGGTGGGCGTGGCCGCACCGGGGGTCGAACTGCGCATCGCCGAAAATGGCGAGGTGTTCTATCGCAGCCCCGGCACGTTCGAGGAATATTACAAGAACCCCGAGAGCACGGCCTCGACCAAGGACAAGGAAGGCTGGGTGGCAACCGGCGATGCCGGGTTCTTTGACGAGGAAACCGGGCATTTGCGGATCATCGACCGGGCCAAGGATGTCGGCAAGATGGCCGACGGGGCGATGTTCGCGCCGAAATATGTCGAGAACAAGCTGAAGTTTTTCCCGAATATCCTGGAGGCCGTCGTGTTCGGCAACCAGCGCGAGGAATGCACCGCCTTCATCAATATCGACCTGAATGCCGTGGGCAACTGGGCCGAGCGCAACAATATCGGCTATGCGTCCTATCAGGAGCTTGCCGGGCATCCGAAGGTGCTGGATACGATCAAGACCCATGTCGAAGAGGTCAACCGTTCCCTGGCCGATGACCCGATGCTGGCCCATTGCCAGGTGCATCGCTTCATCGTGCTGCACAAGGAACTGGATGCCGACGACGGTGAGATGACGCGGACCCGCAAGGTGCGGCGCGGGGTGATCTCGGAGAAGTTCGAGGATCTTCTGGGTGCGCTTTATGACGGGTCGGACGAGATCTACACCACGACCGAGGTGACCTATGAAGATGGCCGCAAGGGCTCGATCAGTGCGACGCTCAAGGTCATCAGCGCCGAGGTAACAAACATGCAGGACCGGAAGGTGGCGGCGGAATGAGGGCCGGTGGAACGCCGCTCGCCCGTACCGGGCATCGCCCCGCCCCCCGTCCCGTGATGGGGAGCCCAAGAGGAGTGTGTCATGCTTGATGCGTCAGAGGGATATACCACCGAGGATGGCCGCAAGATCGGCGGGGTGGTGATGGAGATGAAGAACATCACGCTGCGCTTTGGCGGGGTGGTGGCCATTCAGGACATCAGTTTCGACATCCGCCAGGGCGAGATCCGGGCGATCATCGGTCCCAATGGCGCGGGCAAGTCCTCGATGCTGAACGTGATTTCGGGCTTTTACCATCCGCAGGAGGGTGAGGTCTGGTACAAGGGCGCAAAACGCCCGGCGATGAAACCCTACGAGGTGGCGCGGCAGGGGATTGCACGGACCTTTCAGAACATCGCGCTGTTCGAGGGCATGTCAGTGCTGGACAATGTGATGACCGGCCGCATCCGGCAGATGAATTCGGGGTTGTTTGCCCAGGCGATCTGGAAGGGCAAGGCCGAGCGCGAAGAGGTGGAGAACCGGGAATTCGTCGAGCGGATCATTGATTTCCTGGAGATCCAGCACATCCGCAAGACCCCCGTGGGCCGCCTTCCCTACGGGTTGAAGAAGCGGGTGGAACTGGCCCGCGCGCTGGCGGCAGAGCCGTCCATCCTGCTGCTGGACGAGCCGATGGCGGGCATGAATGTTGAGGAAAAAGAGGACATGAGCCGCTTTGTCCTGGATGTGAATGACGAATTCGGCACGACGATTGCGCTGATCGAGCACGACATGGGTGTGGTCATGGACCTGAGCGACCGGGTCGTGGTGATGGATTACGGCAAGAAGATCGGTGATGGCACGCCTGATGAGGTGCGCACCAACCAGGCGGTGATCGATGCCTATCTGGGGGTAGCGCATGATTGATTTATCGCGGAGCCGCGGGAATTTTCCCCGGCGCAACGCCCGCCCACCCGCCCCGTTGCACCGGGGAAAATTCTTACTGACCGGAGGGATGACCCATGCCTGAACAACTGGTTTTCGCGATGGAGGTGTTCCTCAACGGGCTGATGGCCGGGGTGCTATATGCGCTCGTGGCCCTTGGCTTCGTTCTGATCTACAAGGCGTCGGGCATCTTCAACTATGCGCAGGGGGTGATGGCGCTCTTTGCCGCCCTGACGCTGGTGGGGATCATGGAGGGGCAGGTGCCTTTTGCCCATCTCATCAACGCGATACTCGGCACCGAGATCCACCATTTCGGCTGGCATATGCCGGGGATTCTGGCGATCCTCTTCACCATGGCGGTGATGGTCGGGCTGGCCTGGATTGTGAACACGCTGATCTTCCGGCACCTGGTCAATCAGGAGCCGATCATCCTGTTCATGGCCACCATCGGCCTGGCCTATTTCCTGGAAGGGTTCGGTGACATCATGTGGGGGGCCGATATCAAGAAGCTGGATGTGGGCCTGCCGCAGGGGATCAACCTGTGGATCGACGAGACCACGTTCAACATCTTCGATTACGGATTCTTCATCGACAATCTCGATATCGTGGCAACGGTTGTGGCGGCGCTGTTGGTCTGTGCGCTGGTGATCTTTGCCCAGTATACCAAGCAGGGCCGGGCAATGCGGGCGGTGGCCGATGACCACCAGGCGGCGCTGTCGGTAGGCATCTCGCTTAACTTCATCTGGGTGATGGTCTGGTCGGTGGCAGGCTTCGTGGCGCTGGTCGCGGGGATCATGTGGGGCACGAAATCGGGGGTGCAGTTTTCGCTGTCACTGATCGCTTTGAAGGCCTTGCCGGTGCTGATGCTGGGCGGGTTTACCTCAATCCCAGGCGCCATTGTGGGCGGTTTGATCATCGGGGTGGGCGAAAAGCTCTTTGAGTTCGGGTTCGGCCCGATGCTGGGGGGCGCGACCGAGAACTGGTTTGCCTATGTGCTGGCGCTGCTGTTCCTGGTGTTCCGGCCGCAGGGTCTATTCGGGGAGAAGATCATTGAGAGGGTCTAGCGATGAGTCTCTTTCCACTGATCTGGCGGACAGGTCAGGTATTGGCTGCAGTGTGCGGTCTCATCGGTCTCATCGGTTTATCATTGCCGCTTATCTTTCAAGGGTTTGGCATAGCAGTGGGAATGGAATGGGCTTGGCGCCGGAAGAAGCACTGGCTCGGGTTTCCAGAGGATGAAGGATAGCAAACATGTTTTATCGTGAAGCCGGTGACTTCAAGACGTCCTATGTGGATGACAACCAGACCTTTCCGATCAAGTTCGACCGATACCGCTATTACGCGGTGCTGCTGGCGGCCTTTGCGGTGGTGCCGTTCATCATCAACGACTACTGGGTCAACGCGGTCTTCCTGCCGTTTCTGATCTACGCCATCGCGGCGATCGGGCTGAACATCCTGACCGGGTATTGCGGACAGGTCTCGCTGGGGACCGGCGGGTTCATGGCGGTGGGGGCCTATGCCTGTTACAAGTTGATGACCGGGTTCCCGGAGGTCAACATCTTCTTCCACATCATCCTGTCGGGCGGGATCACCGCGGCGGTCTGTGTGGTATTCGGCCTGCCCAGCTTGCGCATCAAGGGGTTCTACCTGGCGGTGGCGACGCTGGCGGCGCAGTTCTTTCTGGTCTGGCTCTTCAACAAGGTGGCGTGGTTCTACAACTACTCGGCCTCGGGCCAGATCAACGCGCCCGAGCGCACCGTTTTCGGCATCCCTGTCACCGGGGCCGAGACAGCGCCCTGGGCGGCCTATCTGTTCTGCCTGGTCTTTACCGTCGCCAGCGCGATCATCGCGCGCAATCTGACGCGCGGGATGACGGGCCGCAAGTGGATGGCGATCCGCGACATGGACATTGCCGCCGAGATCATCGGGGTCAACCCGCTGAAGGCCAAGCTGAGCGCCTTTGCGGTGTCGGGCTTTTTTGTGGGCATCGCCGGGGCGCTGTTCTTTGCGGTTTATCTGGGCGCGGTCGAGGTGGGCGAGGTCTTTGGCATCACCAAGTCGTTCCTGGTGCTGTTCATGATCATCATCGGCGGGCTGGGCTCGATATTCGGCAGCTTTGCCGGGGCGGCGTTCCTGGTGCTGTTGCCGGTGCTTCTGAAGAACCTGCTGGTGGGCACGCTGGGATGGCCCACCGATCTGGCGGCGCATCTGGAATTCATGATCGTCGGCGCGCTGATCGTCATTTTCCTGATCGCCGAGCCGCACGGGCTGGCGCAGTTGTGGCGCGTGGCGAAGGAGAAACTGAGGCTTTGGCCCTTCCCGCATTGAGGGGCCGGAAAGGTGTGGTGGGCTGGCGCCCACCCTACGTGACATCGGAAAAACCAAGGGAGGAATAAAACCGATGAAGATGAAACTGATGACAGCTGCGGTGGCGGCAGTGATGGCCGCAGGGCCGGCGCTGGCCGATCTGACCATCGTCGATACCAGCTATCGTACCGGGCCCTATGCGGCCAACGGCATCCCGTTCTCGGACGGGTACCAGGATTACTTCACCCTGCTCAATGAGCGCGATGGCGGCATCGGCGGCGAAAAGATCAACATCGTCGAGTGCGAGACCGGCTATAACACCGAAAAAGGGGTGGAATGCTATGAGGCGACCAAGGGCGAGGGTGCGCTGGTCTATCAGCCGCTGTCGACCGGGATTACCTATCAGTTGATCCCCAAGGCCACAGCCGATGGCATCCCGCTTCATACGATGGGCTATGGCCGGACATCGGCCAAGAACGGGGCGGTGTTCAAATGGGTGTTCAACTACCCGGCAAACTACTGGGACGGGGCCAGCCTGGCGGTCACGCATATCCTCGATCAGAACGCGAACGATATCAGTGGCAAGACGATTGCGCTGGTCTATCACAACTCGGCCTATGGCAAGGAACCCATCCGGACGCTGGAGGAATTGTCGAAGAAGCACGGGTTCAACCTCAGCCTGCTGCCGGTGGACCACCCCGGACAGGAGCAGAAATCGCAATGGTTGCAGATCCGCCGCGAGAAGCCCGATTACGTACTGATGTGGGGCTGGGGCGTGATGAACCAGGTTGCCATCCAGGAAGCCGTGAACATCCGCTTCCCGATGGAAAACTTCATCGGCATCTGGTGGTCGGGTTCGGAGAACGACGTGAAAGCGGCGGGCGACGGCGCCAATGGCTACAAGGCGCTGACCTTCCACAACCTCGGCTCCGATTACCCGGTCTATGACGACATCCAGACGCATGTGGTCGACGCCGGCAAGGCGGCCGGCACCGGCGATCAGGTGGGGACGGTGCTCTATAACCGTGGCATGTATGCGGCGATGCTGGCCGCCGAGGCGATCAAGACCGCGCAGGAAATGCACGGTACCGCAGCCATCAACTCGGCCCAGATGCGCGACGGCATGGAGAATCTTGAAATGACCGAAGCCAAGATGACGGATATCGGGCTTCCGAATTTCGGCCCGGAGTTCAAGGTGAGCTGCGACAATCACGGTGGCAACGGGTTCGGTGCGGTATCGCAATGGGATGCGGCAGCGGGCGAGTTCAAGCTGATCACCGAGTATTTCCAGTCAGACCAGGATGTGATCCAGCCTTTGGTCGAGGAAGACAGCGCGGCCTTTGCTGCCGAGAACGGTATCGAAGGCGGGTGCTGAACTCGTGACACGATCCCGGCCGTGGCACGGGCCGCGGCCGGGAACATTGAGTATTTTTGCCAAGATGAAGCCAGGGTGCGCGCCCTGACGTGACGGGTGCGCGCGGATTGCAACGGAGTTGAACGATGCTGGATATCACCGAAGAACCGGAAGACGCCCTGCTGGAGGTCAATAATATCGAGGTGATCTACAATCACGTGATCCTGGTTCTGAAGGGCGTGAGCCTGAAAGTTCCCAAAGGCGGGATCACCGCGTTGCTGGGCGGCAATGGCGCGGGCAAGACCACGACGCTCAAGGCGATCTCGAACCTGCTGAGATCAGAGCGCGGCGAGGTGACCAAGGGCTCGATCACCTATCGCAATGAGCGGGTTCAGGATCTGGTGCCGTCGGATCTGGTCAAGAAGGGCGTTATCCAGGTGATGGAGGGGCGGCATTGTTTCGAGCATCTGACGGTTGAGGAAAACCTGCTGACCGGGGCCTATACGCGCGGATCAAGCCGTGGTGAGATCGATGCCGATCTGAACATGGTCTATGAGTATTTCCCGCGCCTGAAAGAGCGGCGCAAAAGCCAGGCCGGCTATACCTCGGGCGGGGAACAGCAGATGGTGGCCATTGGCCGCGCGCTGATGAGCCGGCCCGAGACGATCCTGCTGGACGAGCCCAGCATGGGGCTGGCGCCGCAGCTGGTTGAGCAGATCTTCAACATCGTCAAATCGCTGAACGAGGAAGAGGGGTATACCTTCCTTCTGGCCGAGCAGAACACCAACGTGGCGCTGCGCTTTGCCCATTACGGGTACATCCTGGAATCGGGCCGCGTGGTGATGGACGGGCCCGCCGCCGACCTGCGCGAGAACCCGGATGTGAAGGAGTTCTACCTGGGCATGTCCGACGAGGGGCGCAAGAGCTTTCGCGACGTGCGTTCCTATCGCCGTCGCAAGCGGTGGCTGAGCTGAGGGATTAGTCTTGCGTCAGTTCAGCCCGCATTTCCTCGATCAGTTCCAGCGCCTCTTCGCGGGTATTGCGGATGTTGGGACGGAAACCGGCGGTTTCGGCGCGCAGGCGGATGTCGGCCTCGGTTTCGGACCCGGCCGCGTAGCGCACCGAGCCAAGCGAGCCGGCCTCGTTCAGGCGCTTGCCGCGATGGGCGTATTGAATCCACGCACCGGGCAGGATCTGGCAGCCATTCATGTTGACCAGGAAAAACCAGCGCCGGTCGCTTTCCTTTATCATCTCTTCGAGGTAGTCGTAAAAATCGTTCACGTCGCGCGAATGGTGAAAGGTGAAGTGGGAAAAATCGACATCCATGATCACCCGCTCCTGGTCGAATTTCACCCGGCGGACAAAATCCGACAATTCGTAATTGCGTTCCAGCACAAGTTTCTTGCGCCGTGTCGACGGGATTTCGCGGATCCGGGCGATGGCGGCGTCGCGGTCGGCAAACAGGTTCGGGTCGAACGCCTCGGTATTCGCGGCGCGCTGGATCTGGCGCCGGGTGATGTCGGAGGCGTCGAACCGGACCGAGCCCATCGAATGGGCCATGTTGAGCGCCTTGCCGCGCCGCGAATAGGCGGTCCAGGCGACGGGGTCGATGCGGGTGCCGTTGAGATTGACCAGGAAAAACCACTTGTCCTCTCCGGTGGCTGCGATGCGCGCCTCAAGCCGGTCATACATGCGGTTCACGATCTCGGTCGTGTCAAAATGAAAGTCCGAGAAATTGGCCTCCAAAGCCTGAAGTTCGTCGTGAAAGCTGATGCGCTGGTCAAGCTCTGCTTCGCTGATACGGGTCGTGCCGTGCGGTTCCTTCATGGGCTGTTCCTCAATCAAGTCGCTTATTTATCCGTGCAGTATACAAATGTATGCCGTTTATTGCCCTGCCCGGTGATTCCAATCAATTTGACAAGCTGTCGCGCCCCCCGCGACCAGCGAAGGATGGCCGATGTCCAAGTATTTTGACGATCTCGAAACCCGCTCGCCGCAGGACCGCGACGAGGATCTGTTCCGCGAATTGCCACAGCAAATCGCCCGCGCGCAGAGCTTGCCGGGATACAACCAGTCCCTGAAAGGCGTCGAAGCCGGCACTATCCGCGCTATCGGGGATCTGGCGGATCTGCCGGTGCTGCGCAAATCAGATCTAGTCGGGGCGCAGGGCGCTGCGGCCCCGTTTGGCGGGCTGACGACGCACCCGGCCAGCGGGTTTGCGCATGTGTTCCAGTCGCCCGGGCCAATTTACGAGCCCGGCGGGAACAGCCATGACTGGTGGCGCATGGGCCGGTTCCTGCATGCCTGCGGTGTTGGTCCGGGCGATATCGTGCAGAACTGCTTTGGCTATCACCTGACGCCTGCGGGGATGATCTTTGAGAACGGTGCGCGGGCCGTTGGTGCCACGGTATTGCCTGCCGGCACCGGCCAGACCGAGTTGCAGGCGCGCGCGGCTGCCGATCTGGGCAGCACGGCCTATGCGGGCACGCCCGATTACCTCAAAACCATTCTGGACAAGGCCGACGAAATGGGGCTGAGCCTGAAGATCACCAAGGCGGCGGTTGGCGGTGGCGCTCTCTTTCCGTCGCTCCGGCAGGAATATGCTGACCGGGGGATTTCCTGCCTGCAATGCTATGCCACTGCCGATCTGGGCAACATTGCCTATGAATCCGAGGCGCAGGAGGGGCTGATCGTGGATGAAGGTGTGATCGTCGAGATCGTGACCCCCGGCACCGGTGACCCGGTGGCCCCGGGTGAGGTGGGCGAAGTGGTGGTGACGACGCTCAACCCGGATTATCCGCTGATCCGCTTTGGCACCGGCGATCTGAGTGCGCTGATGGACGGACCCAGCCCTTGTGGCCGCACCAACCTGCGGATCAAGGGCTGGATGGGTCGGGCCGACCAGACGACCAAGATCAAGGGTATGTTCGTACGTCCCGAGCAGGTGGCAGCACTGGTGGCGCGTCATGACGAAATCAGCCGCGCGCGTGTCATTGCCAGCCGCGAGGGCGAGCGTGATGTGATGACCGTGAAGATCGAAGCTGATGGCGGCGAGCCGGAAAACTACGCCGGATCGGTGGCCGATGTTCTCAAGATGAAGGGAACGATCGAGATCGTCGCCCGCGGCAGCCTTCCCAATGACGGCAAGGTGATAGAAGATCAGCGCAGCTACGATTGAGCACCTGATGCGAAGGGGATGAGATGCAGGGCGTGCGATTGATCGGGTACCTGCTGATGGCCCTTGCGTCTGGCGTGCCGGCGGCGCGGGCCGCGGATGTTGCGCTGATCCTTGGCGATACCGGCCAGACCGCAACGCTCAGGAATGACACCAGCATCACATCGGTCGATTTCGCGGCGCCGCTGCGCCAGGCCGGGTTCGAGATCATACAGCCGCGAAACCGTTCTTCCGGGAACATGCGGCTGGCGGCGCAGCGGGTCGAGGCCGCGCTGGCGGCGGGTACCGTGAACCGGCTGGTGATCGTGGTGATGGGGCCAGTGGCCAGCTCCGCGCGCGAGAGCTGGGCGCTGTCAAACGGTGCCGCTGGGGCAAGCTCACTGAACATCGGGGTGACCGGTATTCCACTGGGGGCACTGTCGGACATGGCGGCAGCAGCCAAGGGGCAAGCGGTGATCCTGATCGCGCCGGGCAGGGCGGTCGACACGCTGGGGCTTGGCCTGGAGCCGGGGCTGACCGACCTGAAGGCGGCGCCGGGAGTTACCTATGTGACCGGCCCGGCCGACCTGCTGACAGAAACGCTGACCGATGGTTTACTGACGGCAGGCAGAAGTTTCGACGACATCGCCCGGGATGCACCGCAGGGCGTTTCGGTCACAGGATTTGTTTCCGGTGAGGTTGGACTGATGGGACAGGAATGACAGGCACGCTGCGGTTCTCCGTTTCATGGCCGCCCGCAGGGCGCGCGAGCGGCAGCGTTCCCGTCGATACCGTTGGCAGGTTACTGCCAAGGCGAACGGCCACGCTTATGTGCGAACACAGGGCGGCCCGCGCCCTTCGGGTTCATCAAATTCCAAGGGACGCCGAACCCGTTGCCCCGAAACCGCTGCAAGAAGGCCGCGCGCGCCGGCGCAGCCCTCACACCTGCCGTCGAACGGTTGCCTACATTGCGTCGAGCAGCGCCTCGCCGCCCGAAACTTCGCAGACGCCGGGGTTTTCCTCGGCCTGCAACAGGCTGACGGTGCCATCCTCAACCAGCATCGCGTAGCGTTTCGAGCGTGACAGCAACCCGGCTGGCGGGGCATCGAAATCCATGCCGATGGCCTTGGTAAAAGACGCGTCGGCATCGCTTAGCATGGTGATGCCAGCGGCACCTGCGCCGGTGGCATCACCCCAGGATTTCATCACGAACGGGTCGTTGACGCTGACGCAGATAACCTCGTCCACGCCCTTGGCCGCCAGCGCATCCTTGGTGCGGATAAAGCTGGGTACATGGGCGGAATGACAGGTGGGGGTATAGGCCCCGGGAACCGCGAAGATAACCACCTTGCGCCCGTTGGTCTTGTCATCCAGCGATACGGTTTCCGGCCCCTCGGCCCCGATTTGCATCAGCGTCGCTTGGGGAAGTTTGTCGCCCGTAGAAATACTCATGGTCGCATCCTGTCTATCATTCAAGTTTCCGGTGGTTGTAGATATAAGCCGGGACAGGTGGCAATGCCACGGGTGAATCAGGGAGAAGGCGGAATGACGCGAGTTGTGGTGATCGGCGCGGGGCAGGCTGGGTCGTCGCTGGTGGCAAAGCTGCGCAACGGTGGTTTCGAAGGGCAAGTGACCCTGATCGGCGAGGAACCGGTGCCGCCCTATCAGCGCCCCCCCTTGTCCAAGAAATACCTGCTGGGCGAGATGGAGCTGGAGCGGCTCTACCTGCGGCCGGAAAGCTTCTACGACGAGAACGGGATCGACCTGCGCCTGAGCGAAGAGGTGAGCCAGATCGACCGCGCCGCGCAAGAGGTGGTCGCGGGCGGTGCGCGCCTGCCCTACGATCATCTTGTGCTGACGACCGGGTCGACACCGCGCCAGCTGCCGGCGGCAATCGGCGGGGATCTGGACGGTGTGTTCGTGGTCCGCGATCTGCGCGATGTCGATACGATGGCACCGGGGTTCGAAGCCGGCAAGCGGGTGCTGATCGTGGGCGGCGGCTATATCGGGCTGGAGGCGGCGGCGGTGGCCTCTGCCAAGGGGCTGAATGTCGTGCTGGTCGAGATGGCGGACCGCATCCTGCAACGGGTCGCGGCCAGGGAAACATCGGATTTCTTCCGTGCCCTGCATCGGGGGCATGGTGTGGACATCCGTGAAGGCATCGGGCTGGACCGGCTGACGGGTGACGGCCATGTCAGCGGTGCGCGGCTGAGCGATGGCACGGAACTGGAGGTGGATTTCGTGATCGTCGGCGTGGGCATCGCGCCCGCCACCGCGCTTGCCGAAGGTGCCGGACTGGAAATCGAGAACGGAATCAAGGTGAACGAGCTGGGCCAGACAAGCGATCCCGCGATCTGGGCGGCGGGGGACTGCGCCTCTTTTCCGCATGACGGCGGGCGTGTCCGGCTGGAAAGCGTGCCCAACGCGATCGACATGGCCGAATGCGTCGCCGAAAACATCATGGGCGCGACCAAGACCTATGTGCCGCAGCCGTGGTTCTGGTCGGATCAGTATGACGTGAAATTGCAGATCGCCGGGCTGAACACCGGCTATGACCGGATCGTCACCCGCCCCGGAGAGGCCGAGGGCCATGCCTCGTTCTGGTATTACAAGGGGGACCGGCTGCTGGCGGTGGACGCGATGAACGAGCCCCGCGCCTACATGGTCGGCAAGCGGCTGATCGACAGCGGCAAGACGGCGGACCCGGAAGTGGTGGCTGACCCGGCGGCGGATCTGAAGCAACTGATGCGCGCGTGAGGATCATCGGCGGCGCCCATCGCGGCCGGGCGCTGGCCTCGGTCGGCAAAGGCGATGCGGCGGCGCATCTGCGCCCCACGACGGACCGGGTGCGCGAAAGCCTGTTCAACGTGCTGGCGGGGGCCTACGGCGATCCGGTTGGCGGCGCCCGGGTGCTCGATATCTTTGCGGGCACCGGCGCGCTTGGGCTTGAGGCACTGTCGCGCGGGGCCGACTGCGTGTGTTTTGTCGAGGACGGGCGCAAGGCGCAGAAGATCCTGTCTGATAACATCGCATTGTTGCGCGCCGGTGCCGACACCAGGGTCGTCCGCCGCGATGCGCGCCGGTTGGGTGAAAACCGCGATGCCCCGTATGACCTGATCTTTCTTGATCCGCCGTATGGGAAATCCCTGGGTGAGGCGGCGCTGCAGGCGGCGCTTGACGGTGGCTGGGTCGCGGCGGGTGCCCTGATTGTATGGGAGGAGAATGCCGCCCTTGCCCCGCCCGACGGGCTGCACCTGATCGAGGCGCGAAAATACGGCGATACGACAATTTCGTTCCTTGAGAACAAAACCTGAATCAAATTCACCCAGTTTTAATCAAGTTCTGTTTTTGTTCTCTTTGTCACCAGGACGGAGAGTTAAGATGTTTCACCCCCGCGAGATCGCTGATGAGTTGGCTGGAATTCGGTCTGAGATTAACGCGCTCAAGATACGCGAGCAGATGTTGCGCGAGGTGGTGTTGAGTGATCCTGACAGCCATGCCGGGCAGCGCCATGAGGTTGTGGTCAAAAAGCAGAAGCGTCGCGTTCTGCTGCGTGACAGGCTGCCCGCACATATCCTGAACAACCCCGCCTATTGGGAAGAACGTGAGATACGCCACGTCACCGTGCGCGAACGTGAACTGTCGGATGTTGTCGATCTGTCCTTGCGCCGGGTCTTTACCGCCAGCCCGACGGATGACACCCCCGTTTCGCCGCGCCGGGCCGTTCGTCCCGGCGACCCGGTGGCCGCGCGCGCCAAGGCGCCTGTGTTGCGCCTGGTATCGCCCGAGCTTGACGCCCATGACGTGCTGGAACCGATTGCCGGCTGAATTCACAGGTGGATGCGCTGAAACCCGTCGAGCAGGTTTTTTATCCGCGCATCAGGTCAGGGAGGTCTCCGGTCAGCCCGGCGGCCTCCCTTATGAATCCGCGCCGCAGCGCGGGCAGGGCATTGATGGCTCCCATGCCCAGGTCCCGGCCCAATCTGATGAGCGGGTTGTCGTTTGAAAACAATCGGTTGGCCAGGTCGGTGGCAAGGGCCAGCGTGGCCGTGTCGAAGCGCCGCCATTGCTGGTAACGCGCCAGGACATCAGCTGCGCCGATGTCTTCACCGCGCCGTGTCGCTTCATCCAGCACCTGCGCCAGGGCGCCGACATCGCGCAGTCCGGCATTCAGGCCCTGGCCCGCAATCGGGTGCATCCCGTGGGCGGCGTCGCCAATCAGCGCAAGGCGATCCGCAACGAAGGAATTCGCCACGGTCAGCCCCAGCGGGTAGGTATAGCGTTTGCCGCGCAGCCTGATCTGCCCCAGGAAATCGCCGAACCGGGGGCGCAGCACCTCGATGAAATCCGCGTCCGGCAGGGCGGCGAACTGGGCCGCGGTCTCCTTGCTTTCGCTCCAGACGATCGAGCTGACATTGCCCGGCAAAGGCAAAATGGCAAGCGGACCCGGCGGCATGAAGAACTGATGCGCGACGCCGTGATGCGGCAGATCATGTTCGATGGCGCAGACCAGCGCGGTCTGGCCATAATCCCATCCGGTGCGCTGGATGCCTGCGCGGGTTGCCGTCCCTGACGCGCGCCCGTCGGAACCGACAAGCAATCCGCCCGAGAGCACACCGCCAGAGGCCAGGGTGACAGTCGCACCCGTGGCCGAGACTTCCTGCGCGACAACGGTTTCACCAGCAATATGCGTGATGTTCGGTGCCTCCGCCATCGCCTCGAGAAACGCGCGGCGCAAGAAGCGGTCTTCCAGCATGTGACCCATCGGGCCTTCTTCGATCTCGGCATGGTCGAAATGCAGGAAAAACGGTGACGCCCCTTCGCCGGCGCGCCCGTCGCTCACCCTGATTTCCAGCATGGGTTGGGCATGCTCCGCCACCCGGTCCCAGATGCCGATGGCATCGAGCAGCCGGACCGAGGCGAGGGCCAGCGCATAGCTGCGCCCGTCAAACGCGGCGTTCTTGCGAACCTTTTCGGCAAGCGCATCGACCACGGTGACTGTGTGACCGGCGTCGGCCAGCGCCAACGCCAGCGCCGGGCCATTCAGCCCGCCGCCCACGATCACGATATCGCTTTGATCCGTCATGCCCCTTCATATGGCGGCGCGCGCGGGATTGTCCATGCGCCGCAAGGCCGCTACCGTCCGATTCTACGCGGGAAATTCTCAGGGGGCGGCAATGCAGGAATGGCTTTGGAAATCGGCGGCGGATCTGGGCCGCGGCATCGGGGCGGGCGAAATCGACCCGGTGGCCCTGACCGAAACCTACCTGGCGGCGATCGACACCCATGCCGACCGCGACAGGATCTATTCGGCGGTCACCCGGTCCCGCGCCCGGGCCGAGGCCGCCGCCGCGTCCGCCCGCGCACGGGCAGGCCAGCGATTGGGGCCGCTGGACGGGGTGCCGATCAGCTGGAAGGATCTGTTCGACAGCGCCGGGGTCGAAACCTGCTCGGGCACGGCACTGCTGGAAGGCCGTGTTCCGGCCCGCGACGCGCGGGTTCTGCACGCGGCCACCGCCGCCGGTCTGGTTTGCCTGGGCAAGACCCATATGAGCGAATTTGCCTTCTCAGGCCTCGGGCTGAACCCGGTCACCGCCACCCCGCCCAACGTGAATGACCCCGAGGTTGTGCCCGGCGGGTCGTCCTCGGGCGCGGCGGCGTCGGTGGCTTTTGGCCTTGCCGCCTGCGGGATTGGGTCGGACACGGGCGGTTCGGTGCGAATCCCGTCCGCCTGGAACGATCTGGTGGGGCTGAAAACCACCAGTGGCCGGGTATCGCTGGACGGCGTGGTGCCGCTTTGTGCGCGCTTCGACACGGTCGGACCACTGGCGCGCACGGTCGAGGATTGCGCATTGATGCTGGCGACCCTGGAGGGCGGCAAACCGGCAGACCTGCGGGGGGCGTCGCTGAAGGATATCCGGCTGGCCGCGCTTCAGACCACGGTCCTGGAGGACATTCGCGAAGCACCCCTGGCCGCCTATGACGGCGCGGTAAAGCGGCTACGGGACGCCGGTGCGGTGGTCGAGATGATCGACGCGCCCGAAGTGGCCGAGGCGATGCCCTTGTCGGGCCTTCTCTTTACATCCGAGGCCTATGGTACGTGGCGGGACGTCATCGAGGCCAACCCCGGCAAGATGTTCGCCCCCATCCTCGAACGGTTCCTGTCCGGCAAGGACTTCGGGGCGCCGGATTACGTTGCCGCCTGGCAAAAGCTGGAGGCGCTGCGGGCGGTATGGCACGCACGCGTCGCGGGCTTTGACGCGGTCCTGATGCCGACGGCGCCGACGCTGCCACCCGATGTCGAGCGTCTGCTGACCGATGATGACTATTACCTGACGGAAAACCTGCTGGCGTTGCGCAACACGCGGGTGGGGAACCTGATGGGCCTGTGCGCGGTCAACCTGCCCACGGGCGTGCCAAGCTGCGGGATCACGCTTTGTGGCAAGCCCTTTGCCGAGGAACGCCTGTTGCGGGTGGCCGCGGCCGCCGAGGCGGCGCTTGGCTGATCCGATGCCTCCGGCGGGAGTATTTCGGGAACGATGAAAGCCGGGTCTGACGCCGCTTTGGCCTTGAAAAATAGGGGGTTGCCGGCGGTGGCCTGAGCTGTTGCCAAAAATGCCACAATCCTCTGTCAAGGCATTGGTTTTGCTGGACCTCTGCGCCGCGATTAGGGTAGATTCAGTGCGAACGGGGCGATAACGATCCCGAACCTGAGGCAGATTTGTATGTTTCCCGAGCGGTTTTCGAACCTACCGGCTTATGCGTTTCCGCGTCTGCGGAACCTTCTGGACGCCCACGCGCCCGGCGGCGAAGTATTGCACATGACGATTGGTGAGCCGCGGCATGATTTCCCCGCCTGGGTCGTCGATATCATTGCCGAAAATGCCAGCGGCTTTGGTAATTACCCGGTCAACGAGGGCGCGCCGGGCCTGCGCCGGGCGATCTGTGATTGGGTTTCACGGCGTTACCAGGTGACGCTGGATGCCGACACCAATGTCATGGCGCTGAACGGCACACGCGAAGGGCTTTACAACGCCATGATGGCGCTCTGCCCCGAAACCAAACATGGCGCGCCGCCCAAGATCCTGCTGCCGAACCCGTTTTACCAGGTCTACATGGTCGCGGCGCTGAGCGTGGGCGCAGAGCCGGTTTTCCTGCCGGCCACGCGCGAAACCGGCTATCTGCCTGATTTCGAAAGGCTTTCGCCGGACGTCCTGAACCAGGTGGCCGTGGCCTACCTGTGTTCGCCCAGCAACCCGCAGGGCGCGGTGGCCAGCCGGGACTATTGGGCCTCGCTGATCGGTTTGGCCGAAAAATACGATTTCAAGATCTTCGCGGATGAGTGTTATTCCGAGATCTACCGCAAGGATCCGCCGGTCGGGGCGTTGCAGGTTGCCCGCGAACTGGGTGCGGATCCCGAACGCGTGGCCATTTTCCATTCGCTGTCGAAACGGTCCAACCTGCCGGGACTGCGCAGCGGGTTCATTGCCGGGGGGGCCGAAACCATCACGCGCGTGCGCCAGCTGCGCAACTACGCCGGCAGCCCGTTGCCGATGCCGTTGCAGCACGCTGCCGAGAAGGTCTGGGACGACGAGGCGCATGTGGTCGAAAACCGCGCGCTCTATGCGGCGAAATACGCCCGCGCAGACGAGATCATGGCCGGGGTGCCGGGCTATACCAGCCCCGAGGCGGGATTTTTCCTGTGGCTGCCCGTCGAAGACGGTGAAGCGGCGACAATGAAGCTGTGGCTCGAGACAGGCGTACGGGTATTGCCTGGTGCTTACCTGAGCCGCGATGCCGGGGGTGAAAACCCCGGCAAAGGATATATCCGGGCCGCGATGGTGGCCCCAATAGAAGAGATGGCGCAGGGGCTCATACGGCTTCGCGACTGTCTCTACAGTTGAGTGCGAAAGAGGGAAGACATGGCATATCAGGCACGGGGACGTGATCCGCTGTTGGACAGCAACATGGCTGAGGCAATCGAGAAGCGCGGCAAGGAATTGCTGGGTCTTGTCCTGATGTGCCTGGGCGCGATGGCGGCGGCGATGATCCTTTCCTACAGCCCGGACGATCCCAGCTGGATGTCGGCTACCGATGCACCGATCGAAAACTGGCTGGGCCCGGTCGGCGCCACGATCGCCGCGCCGCTATTCATGATCGTGGGCTGGGGCGGCTGGGGGCTGGCGATTGTGCTGGGTGCCTGGGGCGCGCGCTTTGCGCTGCATCGCGGTCAGGAACGCGCCATCGGCCGGTTGATCTTTGCCCCGATCTGGGTGGCTGTTCTGGCGCTCTACGCCTCTTCCCTGACGCCGGGCGAAGAATGGAACGCGACTCATAATTTCGGGCTTGGCGGCCTTTTCGGCGATACGGTTCTGGGGGCGGCCCTGGGTATCATGCCGTTTGGCGCCAGCCTGTCGCTGAAACTGCTCTCGGTCATGCTGGGTGCGGGAATGCTGGTTCTGGGGGCCTTCGTTTTGGGCTTTACCCGTGCCGAGATCGCACGCCTGGGCCGGTTCCTTCTGGTGGGTATCATCATGACCTATGCCAGCATCATGATGCTGCTCGGCAAAGGAGCGGCAGGCGCCGCCACGACCGCGCGCGTCATGCAGGAGCGCCTGGCCGAGCGTCGTGACCGCCGGCTGAGCGATGCTGCGGCGTTTGATGACGACGACGCGATGCGCCGCGAACCGGTCGTCATGCGTACCGCCCCGTTGACTGAGGAGGCAGAGGTAACGGAACCGGCGGAGAAAACCGGCGGCCTGTTGGCGCGTATGCCCTCGCTGATTCGGCGGCCCGAGAAGATGCCCGAGCCGGAACTGGTCGAAACTGCCTACGAGGGTGACCCGGACGCGCCGGGAGACGAGCGGATCAGCGCCAAGATTGCCGATGTGATTCGCGCCCGTGTCCGCCAGAATCCGGCGGTTCAGGTGGCCAGCGTCGCGCCGTTGACGAAGGGCCGGGGCCGCGGGCCCGATCCGCTCATTCTCGACCGCGAACAGCCTGGACTGCGCGCCGAACCGCCCCTGACCGCGGACCAGATGACGGGGGCGTCGCTGACGCTGCCGGAAGCGCCTGCCGAGGATGAGGTTCTTGAGGCCGAAACATTCGACGGTGCCGAGGCACCGCGCATCCCCGTGGCTGAGCCGCGCAAGGTGGTGCAACACCCGGCGCGTAAGCCGGTTCAGCCCTCGACCCGCGCCATGGCCGAAGCGCAGCCCAAGCTGCAATTCGAGGAAAGGAAGCGCGCGCAATATGAACTGCCGCCGCTGAGCCTTCTGGCCAACCCGGTCAACATCAAGCGTCATCATCTGAGCGACGAGGCGCTGGAGGAAAACGCGCGGATGCTGGAGACCGTGCTGGACGATTACGGGGTGAAGGGCGAAATTGTCAGCGTCCGCCCCGGCCCGGTGGTGACGATGTACGAACTGGAGCCGGCGCCGGGTCTCAAGGCCAGCCGGGTGATCGGCCTGGCGGACGATATCGCGCGGTCGATGTCGGCCCTGTCGGCGCGGGTCAGCACCGTGCCGGGCCGCAGCGTGATCGGGATCGAACTGCCCAACGAGAACCGCGAGATGGTGGGCTTCCGCGAAATCCTGTCGAGCCGCGACTATGGCGACGGCAACCAGAAACTGCCGCTGGCGCTGGGCAAGGATATCGGCGGCGACCCGATTGTCGCGAACCTGGCAAAGATGCCCCACCTGCTGATCGCGGGCACGACCGGCTCGGGCAAATCCGTGGCGATCAACACGATGATCCTCAGCCTTCTTTACAAGCTGACGCCGGATGAATGCCGGATGATAATGATCGACCCCAAGATGCTGGAACTCAGCGTTTATGACGGCATCCCGCATCTGCTGAGCCCGGTGGTGACCGACCCGAAAAAAGCCGTGGTGGCGCTGAAATGGGTCGTGGCCGAGATGGAAGACCGCTATCGCAAGATGTCCAAGATGGGCGTACGCAATATCGACGGCTATAACGGGCGCGTGTCCGAAGCGCTGGCGAAGAACGAGATGTTCAGCCGCACCGTGCAGACCGGCTTTGACGATGAAACCGGCGAGCCGGTGTTCGAGACCGAGGAATTCGCGCCCGAAAAGATGCCCTATATCGTCGTGATCGTCGACGAGATGGCCGACCTGATGATGGTCGCGGGCAAGGAGATCGAGGCGTGCATCCAGCGCCTGGCGCAGATGGCCCGCGCCAGCGGTATCCACCTTATCATGGCCACGCAGCGCCCGTCGGTGGATGTGATCACCGGTACCATCAAGGCGAACTTCCCCACGCGGATCAGCTTCCAGGTGACCTCGAAAATCGACAGCCGCACCATTCTGGGCGAGATGGGGGCCGAGCAGTTGCTGGGCATGGGTGACATGCTCTACATGGCGGGTGGCGGCAAGATCACGCGCTGCCACGGCCCGTTCGTCAGCGACGAAGAGGTCGAGGAGGTGGTCAACAACCTCAAGGCCTATGGACCGCCGGAATACGTGAACAGCGTCCTCAGCGGCCCGAGCGAGGAGAAGGCCGACAGTATCGACGCGGTTCTTGGTCTGAATACCGGCGGCAATACCGATGGCGAGGATGCGCTTTATGACCAGGCGGTGGCGATTGCGATCAAGGACCGCAAATGCAGCACTTCCTACATCCAGCGCAAACTGGCGATCGGGTATAACAAGGCCGCGCGTCTGGTCGAGCAGATGGAGGATGAGGGCGTGGTCAGCGCGGCCAACCATGTGGGCAAGCGCGAGATCCTGGTGCCGGAGCAGGCCTGATCATCGCATGAACGCAAGGATAACCGGCGGCATCTTGGCGCCGGTCATGGCGGTTGTCGGATGAAACCGCTTGCGCAGCCACGCCTCTGCGTGAATACCCGGAATGCCGGCTGATATCGAATAACAGCGGTCGAATACCTACATCGTCTGGTGCAAGACGAATGATTGGAGTTGGTTTGACATGAATGTCTCTCGTATTCTCGCCGCGGGCGTGATCACGGTCATGGCGGCACTGCCTGCCGCGGCGGAAAAGCTGTCGCTGCCCGCGATCTCGCAATATCTGAACGCGATGAAAACGGCGAGCGGTGAGTTCACCCAGATCAATGATGACGGGACGATCAGCACCGGGAAAATCTATATCAAGCGCCCCGGGCGGGTGCGGTTCGAATATAATCCACCGGACCGGACGCTGGTGGTGTCAGACGGGGTGCATGTGGGTATCGCCGACGCGAAATCGAACCAGAAGGCCGAGGCCTATCCGCTGCGACGCACCCCGCTGAGCATCATTCTGGCGCGGGATGTGAACCTGAGCCGTGCGCGCATGGTGGTGGGCCACACCAGTGATGGCACCAGCACAACCATCGTGGCGCAGGATCCGGAACATCCCGAATATGGCAGTATCGAACTGGTATTCACCGGCAGTCCGATCGAACTGCGGCAGTGGGTGATCAACGACAATGCCGGGTCACGCACCACCGTGGTGCTGGGGGAGCTGACCAAGGGTGGACGCTTCAAGGATGAGATCTTCGCCCTGCCCAAGGGCGCGGTGATCCGTCAGGACAAATAGGCGGAAAGGGCCCGTTCACGCGGGCCCCGCCTTCAGTAGCGCCTGCCCCCGCATTGAGACAGCTGAACGCTGTAGATCTGCGAGCGTGTTTCAACCTCGCCTGCAACCCGCATGAGCCAGGGCTTTCCCCGATAGCTGCCGCGGGAATAACCTGTGCGCCCCTCGTGATAGGCCAGGTATTGATTGCGGGTATCGGCAAGCGAAATGCCCAGGCGATCGCGCGACTTGGCCATGTACCATCCCATGAAATCCGCCGCATCGTGGATATTGTCGCGGCGTGCGCGCCGGCTTCGGGTTTCGTTGCGATATTCATCCCAGGTCCCGTCCAGCGCCTGCGAATAGCCGAAAGCCGAGCTCTGGCGGCCCATCGGGATTACCCCCAGTGACCAGCGATAGGGCGTCCGCGCATCCGACTTGAATTTGCTTTCCTGGTAGATCGTGGCCATCTGCACCGGCACCGGAACACCCCAGCGACGCTCTGCCGCCTGAAATGCCCGGCGGAATTCCGGCCGGTCGTTCAATATTGCGCAGGCATTGTCCAGACGGCTCGGGGCCGGACCCCGATCACCGCCGCTGCTGCCACAGGATGCCAACAGCGCAACCGCCATCAATGCGCGAAGAGTTCTGCTCATCTGCCTCTCGCTATGTTTGTTTTCTTGTCAGTCTAGCGGAAAATCGGGCCGGTGGGAATCACCAATTACCGCCGGGAAGGATTTGATTTTCAATCAGAGATTGAATTTTGAAGCCATCACATTCGGCTGACGACAAGAAGCCGGGCAATCGACTGTCAAGGCTTGGTTCACAGACTGTTTCCTTTCTAAATGGCAGCTATTATTGGACAAACTGCCATTGAAACCGCTAAGGTCTGAGTTTAAGGGCTGGTGTGTAATGTTAAAAACGCGTGCAAAATATCATCTCGGGCAGGTTGTCCGCCATCGCAAACATCCGTTTCGCGGTGTGGTTTTCGACGTCGACCCGGAATTTTCGAATACCGAGGAATGGTATTCGTCGATCCCCGAGGAAAGTCGTCCTGTAAAGGACCAACCGTTCTATCATCTTTTGGCGGAAAACGAGCAGAGCTACTACGTGGCTTATGTCAGCGAGCAGAACCTGATCGCGGATTATTCGGGTGAACCGGTGGAGCATCCCGATATACCGGATATGTTCGGGCCGTTCGAAGATGGTCAATATCCGCTGCATTTTCAGCTGAACTGACCAGTTACCTATCTGAAATCATGGTGGCTTCCCAGGCTTGGTTGCCTGATTGACGCCAGGCGCCGCGCTTGCCGCTTTGCAGTGCTGTCGCGGGGTTCAAGACCGTTAATACCCAAGCGCGCAGCCATCCTTGCGCGGGTCGCTTGCCCCTTCCAGCACGCCATTTTCGTGTATGAGGATGGCCTGGGCACCACCAATTGCACCGTCAGGTATCACCACATTGTGACCCAGTTCGGCCAGTTCGGTTCGGGTTTTCTGGCTATATCCGCGCTCCACGCGCAATTCACCAGCATCGGCAAAACAGCGCGGCGCGTCTATGGCGGTTTGGGCATCCATGCCGAAATCGAGCATATTGGTCACGAACCGCGCGTGCCCGCAGGATTGATACTGCCCCCCCATCACGCCGAATGGCATGGAAACGCGACCATTCTCACGCAGGATAGCAGGGATGATCGTGTGCATCGGCCTTTTCCCGGCACCATATTCGTTGGGATGGCCGGGTATCAGGTTAAAACCGGCACCCCGGTTCTGAAGCAGGATCCCGAATTTTTCCGAGGCGATACCCGAGCCGAAGCCGTGAAAGATCGAATAGATCAGCGACACCGCCATGCGGTCTCGGTCGACCACGGTGATATAGACCGTGTCGCGGTGCACGGCTTCGGTGACGGGCATCACATCGGCAATGGCCTTGCGAGGGTCTATAGATGCGGCAAGCTTCGCTGCGGTTTCGGGTGCCAGCATAAGGTCCAGCCGCGCCGTATGGTCCGGGTCGGCGATCAGCCGGTTGCGCAGATCATAGGCGAGCTTCGAGGCCTCGGTTTCGATATGTGCGCGCATGCTGCCCAGCGGATCCAGAGCGGCGATGTCGAAATGCTTGAGGATGTTGAGGATCAGAATAGCGGTCGCGCCCTGACCGTTCGGCGGATGTTCCAGAAGCTCGACATCGCGATAGGTTCCGCTGACCGGCATTGTGGCCATACCGGTGACGGAGGCGAAATCCTGGGCGGTATGCGCGCCGCCTGCTTCGCGGAGGGCAGCCAGCATGTCGTCCGCAACCTCGCCGGTATAAAACGCATCCCGGCCGTCGCGCGCAATGCGGCGCAGCACCTCTGCTTGGCCGGGCGCGCGGAAAATCTGTCCGGTTTTCAAGGGCAACCCGCCAGCCATGAAATGTGTGATGCCGTGGCCTTGCAGTATTTTCCCGGATGTTGGCCAGTCGAACGCCACCCGCGGAGCCACGGGAACGCCGGCATCCGCATAGTGAATGGCCGGTGCCAGCACAGCATCAAGGCCCAGTTTGCCATGTGCCGCGCAGAGTTGGCAGAACGCGTCAACCGCCCCCGGCAATGTCACCGCCGCTGCGCTTTGGGGCGGTACGGTCTCGTGACCGTCGGCGCGCAAGTCATCGGCGCTGGCGGCGGCAGGTGCGCGGCCCGATCCGTTGAACGCCTGTACATCATCGCTGCCCGGCGTGTTGAACAGCACAAAGCAGTCGCCGCCGATACCGGTCATCTGCGGCTCACAAATGCCAAGCAGCACCGCCCCGGCGATGGCCGCATCCATGGCATTACCGCCGCGTTTCATGATGTCGATGGCCGCGTTCGCGGCCAGGGGATGCGACGTGGCGCACATGCCTTCGGTGGCAAGAACGGGGGATCGGCCCGGAAGATGGTAATCGCGCATGGTCAGCCCTTTGGAACGTGTCGTGCCAGACACTAGGACGGTTTTGCGGATTTGCCAATCATCGGGGAAGTAAGCCTCGGCAACGCGCACTGGGTGGGGGCTGTAAACGCGCGTCGCCGAGGGAAGCCATATGCAGCTACAGGTTCAAATGTGACGGTCTACTTGGGCCGATTTAGGTGCAAAATGGGGCGAAGTTGAGGCTTTTGCCCCGGCGATTCAACCGTTCAGGGCGTTCGGGATCGTCATGACAAGGCAATTTTCGTCATTCTTGCGATCATAGCGAATCGAACTGGTGATCGCATGGATGATCAGCCAGCCGAAGCCGCCCTCGGGCAGGTCTTCGACCGCTACGTTCATGTCCTGTTGGTTGCCCGCCGGCAACCGGTTGCCGGGCAGGGCGTTTCCGTGGTCGCTCAATGTGAACCTGAGCATCGCTGCACCGATCTCGGTACGCAGTTCGACCGGCCCCTCGGGCAATCCGGCATAGGCGTGTTCCGTGACGTTGTTCAGGGCCTCGGCCAGGACAAGCTCTGCCGATGCGCAGGTAGGCTCCGCGACGCCGTGATCTGCCAATTGCCGGCGCAGGTTGCAAAGAAGTGCCCGGACTTCTCCGTCATTGGCTTGGGCCGACATGGTGAATTCATGCGTGTACCCCGAATGAGACATGGCCTGCGATCCCTTGCCGTGTGTCCAGATCGGCTGCGGCGTTCAGCCGGCTTCGCGGTTGGCGGGTTCGGGAAGCTTCGGGAGGATCGTGAATACGGTGTCCATTCGGGTCAGGTGAAACACCTTCTCCACATCCGGCGTCAGGGCGGCCAGGTCCAGCCTGCGGTCCTTGCCCATATGCTTCATTGCCGCGACGATTGCGCCCAGGCCGCTGGAGTCGATGAATTTGACCCGGCCCAGGTCCAGGACGATGTGACCCGGCCCGCCATCTGCCTCGGCGCGCATCGCATCCTTGAACTGGATGGCGACCGATGCGTCGATACGTTCGGCGTTGACGGTGACAGATTTGTAGGTTCCGTGAGTGGTACTTTGTAATTCCATGCTGTCCTCGGCGGGTACGTAGTAGTACCAGTAAGGCTAGACGGCATTCCTTACCATTCGGTATTCAGATGCGAGAAAATCAGGAGGAAACCCCATGAAGGAAGTTGTGATCGCGGGCGCGGCCCGTACGCCGATGGGCGGATTTCAGGGCGATTTCGACGGCGTCGAGGCATCGGTACTGGGCGGTGCGGCAATCCGGGCGGCACTCGCGGATGCGGGCACGGACCGCGTGGACGAACTGTTGATGGGCTGCGTACTTCCGGCCGGGCAGGGGCAGGCGCCCGCGCGGCAGGCAGGGTTTGCCGCCGGGCTGGGCCAGGAGGTGCCCGCCACAACGCTCAACAAGATGTGCGGATCGGGTATGAAGGCCGCGATGATGGGGTTCGACCAGATCGCGCTTGGCCATGCCGACACCATGATCGCCGGCGGAATGGAAAGCATGTCGAACGCGCCCTACATGCTGCCCAAGATGCGCGGCGGCGCGCGGATCGGGCATGCCGAGGTCAAGGATCACATGTTTCTCGACGGGCTAGAGGACGCCTATGACAAGGGCCGCCTGATGGGCACCTTCGCCGAGGATTGCGCCGAAAAGTATCAATTCACCCGCGAGGCGCAGGATGATTACGCCATCGGCTCCCTCGAAGGGGCCCTGGCGGCACAGAAATCGGGCGCGTTCGACGGGGAAATCACCCCGGTCACGATCGCCACACGCAAGGGCGAGATCGTGATTTCCGAGGACGAGCAGCCCGGCAAGGCGCGGCCCGAGAAAATCCCGCATCTGAAACCGGCCTTTCGCAAGGACGGCACGGTGACGCCGGCCAATTCCAGCTCGATCTCCGACGGGGCGGCGGCGCTGGTGCTGGCTTCGGCTCAGGCGGCAGAGGCGCAAGGCTTGAAAATTCGCGCCCGGATCATGGGCCATGCCAGCCATGCACAGGCGCCGGGCTGGTTCACCACGGCGCCGGTTCCCGCGGCGCAGAAGCTGCTGAAGCAGATCGGCTGGTCGAAAGACGACGTGGACCTGTGGGAGGTCAACGAGGCCTTTGCCGTGGTGCCGATGGCCTTCATGCACGAAATGGGTCTGTCACGCGACAAGGTGAACGTGAATGGCGGCGCCTGCGCCCTGGGCCACCCGATCGGCGCCTCCGGCGCGCGGATCATGGTGACGCTGCTGAATGCGCTGGAAAAGCGCGACCTCAGGCGTGGCGTCGCGGCAATCTGCATTGGCGGTGGCGAGGGCACGGCCATCGCGATCGAGAGGGTCTGACGCCCCCTTTCGTTGTGCTGGTCGACGTCGGTCCTCTTTCATCGTGCCAAAAATACTCCGGGGGTGCGGGGGCTGGCCCCCGCTGCCGCACTGTGGCATGAGAAGGGCCATGCGGATCGACTATGACAGCATCGCCAAATCCATCGACGCCCTGACCGAGGGCGAAGACGATGCCGTGGCCCTGATGGCCACGGTGGTGTGCGAGTTGCACCATGCCGATGAACGGTTCGACTGGACCGGGTTCTACCGCGTCGTCGGGCCTGAGCTGCTGAAGATTGGCCCCTACCAGGGCGGGCATGGTTGCCTGGTGATCCCGTTCTCGCGCGGTGTTTGCGGCGCGGCGGCGCGGACGGGCGAAACACAGCTGGTCGACGATGTCGATGCCTTTCCGGATCATATCGCCTGTGCCAGCTCGACCCGGTCCGAGATTGTCCTGCCGGTATGGAACCGGGCGGGTGATCTGATGGCGGTTTTAGATATCGACAGCGACCAGCCTGCGGCGTTCAACGGGCAGGATGCCGATGCCCTGCGCGATATTCTGGACCGGGTTTTCGCGACATAATGTCATGAATCGCCCCGAGGGTGGCCCCGGGGCGATGGGCGACGTGCCCCAAGGGCAGCATCCCGTGAGTGGCGTTTCGCGCTCAGTCGTCGATTTTTGCGGGCTTGCACAGTAAGGAAATCCATACCTTCTGCGGGTTCGGGCGCTGTGACGCGGCGTCACATATCGGATTCTGACGCTCCGACAGATCGGAAACGCGCCGGCGAAGACAGGAAAAAACACGCGGTTCGTGAAAAATCACTTTGAAATTTCACCGATTCGGCGCATCGTGAAAAAATGAGGGAAAATTTCACACCCCTTGCTCACTGTCATCTGCCGCCGGAGGGCTGCCCCATGCACCAGACCGAGATCGCCTCTGCCCGCAGCCTGGGGGCCGATCTGCGCGCGCTGCGCAAGGTGCGGGGCGTTACCCTGAGCGATCTGTCAGAGCGGCTGGGGCGCTCTGTCGGCTGGCTGAGCCAGGTCGAGCGCGACAAGTCAGAGCCATCGATCAATGATCTGCGCGCCATTGCCGCGGCGCTGGACGTGCCGATTTCGATGCTGTTCGGCCATGCCGCCAGCCCGGCGGATGAAGCCGGATTCGTGGTCCGCAAGGGCGCGCGGCGCCAGATCGGCACCGGTGCCGGCGGTCTGGTCGAGGAATTGCTGTCGCCCGACCTGACAGACGATTTCGAGATGGTGCATTCCACCTTCGCGCCCCGCAGCCGCGCCGGCGAGATCATCCGGCGACCGACGCAGGAGGTGGGGTTTCTGGTTTCGGGCAGGCTGGACCTGATGATCGACGGGACCACCCATTCCATTCATCCGGGCGACAGTTTCCGCATCCGGGGCGAGGCGCATGAGTGGATCAACCCCTATGACGAGCCGGCGGTGGCGATCTGGGTGATCGCCCCCCCGGTCTATTGAGGCCGCCGCGATGAGCTGGGAGGGATGGACCGTATTCGCGCTGTTCTGGGCGGTTTTCGTGACCACGCCGGGGCCGAACGCGGTGAATTGCATCACCAATGGCATGACCATCGGCTTTCGCCGCGGGTTGATCGCGGTCCTGGCGATCCTGACCCAGGCCAGCCTGTTTCTGACCCTGTCGGCGCTGGGCATCACCGCGCTGATCGCGGCCTCGCCGGTAGCATTTCAGGCGCTGAAACTGCTGGGCGCGGCCTTCCTGATCTATATGGGTGTTCGCGGCTGGATCATGGCCCGGCGGATGGTCACCGTCGACGGGCCGCAAGGGTCGGTCTATTGGCGGGCCTTCATGATCGCCACGATCAACCCCAAATCCGTCGCCGGTTACCTGGCGGCGTTCAGCCAGTTCGTTCAGCCGGGCGTACCCATCGGCCAGCAGATGTGGGTGATCGTTCCCACCGCGCTGACCCTGACCGCGCTGAGCTACATGACTTACACCGCCCTGGGCGCGGGTCTGGGCCGGGCGGCGCTTGGCGCGGTCTTCAATGTCTGGTTGCGGCGCGTGCTGGCTGCCTGTTTCGTGGTCTACGGCGTGGCGCTGGGCAGTGCCGCAACACCGGGCCGGATATGACCAGGCGGCGCGGATCCTGCCTGTGTGGTGCGGTGGTTTTTGAAATAGCCGCCGAGATGCAGCCCCCCATCGCCTGCCATTGCCGGGAATGCCGCCAGCAATCCGGGCACCACTTTGCCGCGTCGGCGGTGGAAAAATCCGCCCTTTCCCTGATCCGTGACCGTGGGTTGACCTGGTTCCGCGCCAGCGATGTCGCCCAGCGGGGATTTTGCGGGAATTGCGGATCGACCCTGTTCTGGCGGCGCGACGAAAGCCCGTTGATCCATGTCCTGTTGGGGACGTTCGACGGGCCCACGGGATTGCGCCTCTCGCAGCATTTCTGGGTTTCGGAGAAGGGCGACTATTACGACATCGCTGACGGCTTGCCGCAGCTAGAGGAGGATTGAACATGCTGAAAGGAAGCTGCCTGTGCAAAGATGTTCGCTTTGCAGTCGAGGGCCGGCTTGGGCGTGCGACGGCCTGTCATTGCGGGCAATGCCGCAAGCAGTCCGGTCATCACTGGGCCTCGAGCAGCGCGGCGGAACGTGACGTTACCATTACCGGCCCGGTCAAATGGTACGCGGCCAGCCAGGCAGCAAAACGTGGGTTCTGCCCGAAATGCGGGTCCTTCCTGTTCTGGAAAGCCCATGACGAGGATACGATCAGCTTTGCCCTGGGGGCGCTGGACGAACCGACGGGGATCAGGCTCGAAAGCCACATCTTCGTGGCCGACAAGGGTGATTACTACGAGATCGCCGACGGTCTGCCACAGCATGAACGGTCCTGAACGCACCGAAAACTGAACGACGAACACATGAAAAACGGAGTCTGACATGGCTGATCTGCCGAGCAAAGCACGGGTTGTCATCATTGGCGGAGGGGTGGTTGGCTGCTCTTCGCTCTATCACCTGGCCAAGAAGGGCTGGACCGATTGCGTCCTGCTGGAAAAGAACGAGCTGACGGCGGGCAGCACCTGGCACGCGGCGGGCAACGTTCCCACCTTTTCGACCAGCTGGGGCATCATGAACATGCAGCGCTATTCGACCGAGCTCTACAGCCGTCTGGGCGAAGAGGTCGATTACCCGATGAACTATCATCAGACCGGCTCGCTGCGGCTGGCACATACGAAAGAGCGCGTACAGGAGTTCGAGCGCGCCTGTTCGATGGGCAGATACCAGGGCATCGGCATGGAGATGTTGACACCCGATCAGGCAAAAGAGCGTTATCCGTTCCTTGAAACCCACGATCTGGAGGGGGTGCTGTGGGATCCGTCCGATGGCGATATCGACCCGGCGCAGGTAACCCAGGCGCTGGCCAAGGGCGCGCGCGACATGGGCGCCAGGATCGTGCGGTTCTGCCCCGCCACCGGTGTGACCCAGCATCGCGATGGCAGCTGGACGGTCCTTACGGAAAAGGGCGATATCGACTGCGACTATGTGGTCAATGCCGCAGGCTACTACGCGCAGCGCGTGGGGGAGTGGTTCAAACCCTATGGCGGGCGCACCGTGCCGATGATGGTCATGAGCCATCAATACCTGCTGACCGAGGAAATCCCGGCGCTTGAAGAGTGGTCGAAGGAAAACGGTCGCAAGCTGCCGCTGCTGCGGGACGTCGATGTCTCCTACTACCTGCGGCAAGAGAAAAACGGCATCAATATCGGCCCCTATGAACCCAACTGCCGGGCGCATTGGGACACCGACAAGGATCCGATGCCCGACGATTTCAGCTTTCAACTGTGGTCGGACGATCTGGACCGGATCGAGGATATCGTCGCGGACGCCATGGAGCGTGTGCCGGTCACCGGTGAGGCCGGTGTGTCGCGTATCATCAACGGGCCGATACCCTATGCGCCCGATGGTCTGCCGCTGATCGGTCCGATGCCCGGCGTCAAGAACGCGTTCGAGGCCTGTGTCTTTACCTTCGGGATCGCCCAGGGCGGGGGCGCCGGCAAGGTGCTGGCGGAATGGATCGTGGATGGCGTCACCGAATGGGATATGTGGTCAGTCGATCCGCGCCGCTATACCGATTACACCGATCACGATTACTGCGTGGCCAAGGGGATGGAGACCTATGGCAACGAATACGCCATGCACTTTCCGCATCACGAATGGCCCGCGGGGCGCGACAAGAAACTCAGCCCGGTGCATGACAGGGTCAGGGAACTGGGCGGCGTGATGGGTGTCTATAACGGCTGGGAGCGCGCCAACTGGTTCGCGGGTCCGGGCGACGATACCTCGCTTGAGGCGACCCACACCTGGGGCCGCTCGGGTCCGTGGGAACAGCGGATCAAGGAGGAATGCGAGGCGGTGCGCGATGCCTGCGGTGTGCTGGATCTGCCGGGCTTCACCCGGCTCTGGGTCCGGGGCGAGGGTGCGGATGAATGGCTGCGCGGTTTCGTGACCGGCGGACTGCCCAAGGTGGGGCGGATGAACCTTGTCTATGTCGCCGACAAGCGCGGCCGTATCCTGACCGAGTTTTCCTGTATTCGCCTGGAAGAGGACAGTTTCGTGCTGATCACCGCCGCCACTGCGCAATGGCATGACGGCGATCTGGTGCGCCAATCGGTGCCCGAGGGTGTGACCGTCACGGAAACGACCACCGAACGCGATGCGCTGCTGGTGGCCGGGCCGGCATCGCGCGACGTGCTGAGCGGGCTGACCGATGCCGATCTGACCCTGGGCTGGCTGACCCATCAGCATTGCACCGTCGCCGGGCGCAAGGCGTTCCTGATCCGGGTCAGCTTTACCGGCGAACTGGGCTGGGAAGTTCACGCGGCGAACGAGGACATGCCGGCGATCTACGATGCCATCCTGGACGCCGGTGCCAGACCCTTTGGCATGTATGCCCTGAATTCCCTGCGTCTCGAAAAGGGATACCGCGCGTGGAAAGGAGACCTCTCGACAGATTACTCGATGCTCGAAGGCGGGCTGGAGCGGTTCGTGAAATTCGACAAGCCGCAGGACTTCACCGGCAAGGCGGCGCTCTTGTCGGAAAAACAGCAAGGCCGCAAGAAGGCATTCGTGACGCTGACCGTCGATGCCGGGGACGCCGATGCACCGTACATGTCGACGATCTGGCATGACGGGCAGGTGGTGGGCGAAACCACCAGCGGTGCCTGGGGATACCGGGTGAATACCAGCGTGGCATTGGGCACGGTGCGCACCGATCTGGCCGAACCCGGCACCGAGTTGGAGGTGGAAATCTACGGCGCGCGGTGCAAAGCTGTGGTGCAACCGGATCAGCCGCTCTGGGATCCGGAAAACGAACGGATCCGCGCGTGAAAATCAATACTGCTGACAAATTTTGGGTTGGTTTTGATCCTGGCGGCGTCAATAAGTTTGGCGCCGCTATCATCAACGAAAACGAGTGCGTTCGGATTAGAAATCTTAGCTCAGTTGATGATGCCGTGGCATTTGTTAGGTGCTTCTTTAAGAATTTTGAGCCAATGGGTGTGGGTATTGACGCTCCGCTGTGGTGGTCTGGTGGCGAGGGCGGCGGGCGGCAAGTTGATCGCCTAATTCGCAAGCGGTATAGTATTTCTTCGGGAACGGTGCAATCGAGCAACTCGCTGAGAGGTGCCGCAGTGGTGCAGGCACCTCTTTTGATCGAAAGATTGCGCGCGATCTACCCAAATTTGTTTGTTACTGAAGCTCATCCTAAAGCATATCTGCGTGGGCCCCACAAAAATGATCTAGGATACTTACGCGGATTGGATTTCGGTTCGCATGATCCCGACGATGACGACCATCAGCGCGACGCCATTCTTGCGGCTATTGCCGCGCGTGAGGGCCAGCTACACAGATGGAAATTCGATTTATCCTTAATCCGACAACCAGAAGAGCAAGACCCAAAGACCTATTGGTTAGCGCCAGTACACTATTTCTGGCCGGAGTGCATAACAGATGAGCCTTGAGACCTACCTGATCTACCTGGGCGTTCTGGCGGCGTTCTTCGTGACGCCGCCAGATACCAGCCAGCTGCTGATTATTTCCAACAGCCTGCGGCACGGGCTGCGGCGGTCGCTGGCCACGATTGCCGGAGATCTCAGCGCCAACGCGGTGCAGATGACCCTGGCGGCCTTCGGGCTGACGGCGATCATCGCGACCTCGGCCAATGCGCTGTGGGTGGTGAAATGGCTGGGCGTGGCCTACCTGGCCTGGATCGGGCTGAAGCTGGTGCTGTCGAAACCGGACGGGGCAGAGGTGCAGGCGGCAAGGGGCGGCAGGCTGTTCCGGCAGGGGTTCATCACCTCCTCGGCCAATCCGTATGCGGTTGTCTTCTTCGGGGCGCTTTTTCCGCAATTCATCGACACGGGCGCGCCGGTCTGGCCACAGCTTCTGATCCTTGGCGCAACCTATCTGGCCGTAGACGGGGTGATCCTGCTGCTTTGGGGCTGGGCGGCGGTGCGGACGCTGGGCCGGGTGAAAAACCTGACAGGCCTTTGGATCAACCGGGTATCCGGGGCCCTGATGATCGGGGCAGCGGTTTTGCTGGGCCTCAAGGACGTGGCCCGCGAGCCCGGCTGACAGAAAGGGAAGGAGATGATTCCAGCGCAGATGTCCGGTGTCTACCTGACCCGCCACGGCGGGCCCGAGGCGCTGGAATGGCGCGAGGACATTCCCGTGCCGCAACCCGGCCCGGCGCAGGTGCTGGTCAAAGTTCTGGCGGCAGGGGTCAACAACACGGACATCAACACGCGCACGGGCTGGTATTCCAAGACCGTGACCGGCGCGACCGATGGCGGTGGCGGCGATGATGTCGAAAGCGGCGGTTATGCGGGGGCGCTGAATTTCCCCCTGATCCAGGGTGGCGACCTCTGCGGTGAGGTTGTCGCTGTCGGTGACGGCGTTACCACGATAACGCCGGGGATGCGGGTGATCTGCGGCATCAACCAACCCTGCCCGACCTCCGACAACCCCGTCGCGTTCGAGGTGATCGGGTCAGAATATGACGGGGCCTTCGCCGAATATTGCCGGGTGCCCGCCGACCAGCTTTACGATGTCAGCACCGCACCGCTGAGCGACGTTGAGCTGGGTGCCATGCCCTGTGCCTTCGGCACGGCCATGGCCCTGCTGGATCGGGCCACGGTCGGCGGGTCGGACACGGTGCTGATCACCGGCGCCTCGGGCGGTGTCGGGCTGGCGGCAGTGCAGCTGGCGGCACTCAGGGGCGCGCGGGTGCTGGCCCAGACCAGCCCGGCAAAGGCCGATGTGGTGCGCCGGGCCGGTGCCTGTGAAACGCTCGACAGGGGGCAGACGCCGGGCGCGCGGTCGGTCACCGTGGCGATCGATCTGGTGGGCGGGCCGGATTGGGGCGCGCTGCTGGAGGCGCTCAGGCCAGGCGGGCGCTATGCCACCGCCGGCGCCATCGCCGGCCCGATCGTCGAGGCCGATCTGCGCACGATCTACCTCAATGACCTGACGATTTTCGGGGTGACATACCAACCGCCCGAAAGCTTTGCCGGGCTGGTCGCGCTCATCAATCAGGGGCGGGTAAGACCGCTGGTGTCCAAGACCTATCCTTTGAAAGAGATTGTCGCGGCGCAGGCGGATTTTGCCGCAAAGAAATATCCCGGAAAACTGGTTTTACTGCCAGGGTGAACAAGACCGGTAGGGGAGGCCACGACATGCCGCTTAATCAATTCGCCAAGGATCTGATCGCGACCTTCCCGCTGGGATTTGTCGCCACCGTCACCGCCGACGGCCGCCCCGCGCTCAGCCCCAAGGGAACCTTTCTGGTGCTGGATGACGAGACCATCGCCTTCGGCGAGATCCGCTCGCCGGGGACGTTGGCCAATCTGGATCACCTGCCCGAGGCCGAGGTGAATTTCATCGACCAGTGGAAGCGCAAGGGCGTGCGGGTTCGTGGTGGCGCGCGCGTCATCGGACCCGGTGCGGAATTCGACAGTCTGATCGGGCGCTGGCGCGCGGTCTGGGGGGATCTGGCGGACCGCATCAACGTGCTGGTGCTGATCGCCGCGCAGGAGGTCCGACAGGTGACAACGCCGCCTTACGACGACGGGGTCACCGAAGAGGAGATGATTGCGCTCTACAAGACAAAATTCGCGGAGATTTACCAATGACGCAGATCACGCTTCTGGATGGGTCCATCGGACAGGAATTGATGAAACGTTCAGGCGACCGGCCCACGACGATCTGGTCGATCCAGGTGATGATGGATCATCCCGGTATGGTGCAGGAGGTGCACGAAGAATATTTCCGCGCCGGTGCCATCATTGCCACCACCAATACATACTGCGTGCACCGCGACCGGCTGGAGAAAGTCGATCTTGACCCTGACCTGATGCCGGGCCTTGTGGATGTGGCCCTGACCGAGGCGGAAACCGCTCGCGCGGGCAATGCGGGCCGTGGCCGGCTTGCGGGGTCGCTTGGCCCGCTTGAGGCGACTTACCGACCCGATATACGCATCCCCCCGGAAATGGCCGCCCCGCGCTATGCCGAGCTCGTGACGCTGATGAAGGACAGGGTCGACCTGTTCCTGATCGAAACCGTGGCCTCGCTGGAGCATGCCGAGGGTGCGCTGCGTGGCGCGAAGGGGACGGATAAACCGATCTGGTTGGCCATGACGGTTGATGACGATGACGGCACGAAGCTACGCTCGGGCGAGGCGCTGCGTGATCTGAAGCCGCTGATTGACCGGTATCGGCCCGACGCTGTGCTGGTAAATTGTTCGCGGCCCGAATCGGTATCCATGTCGATGGGTATTCTCAAGGGGTTCGGCCTCCCGTTCGGCGCCTATGCCAACGGGTTCACGCGCATCAGCGAGGGGTTCCTGCAGGACAAGCCGACCGTCGATGCCCTGGAAGCACGGGTCGATCTGTCGCCGCTGGCCTATGCCGAATTCGTGCAGGGCTGGATCGCACAGGGGGCGACCATCGTTGGGGGCTGCTGCGAGGTTGGCCCCGATCACATCGAGGAACTGGCCCGGCAGCTTGCCGGGGCCGGCCATGAAATCGTCTAGAGAGGTGCGATGAGCCAACCCGATATCAGCACGATTCATGTCGATCTGTTGCTGACAGAGGGTTTCGTGCTGACCGAATATGCCGGTGTGGTGGACCAGCTGCGCCTGGCCAATCGCATCGCGCTGAAGCGGTTCTTTTCCTGGCGCAGCCTGTCGGCCCGGGGCGGGCCCGTCGCCTGTTCTTCGGACGCGGTGGTGAACACGACACCGTTCGAGCCGTATCCCGAGGCGGATTATGTCTTTGCCATCGGCAATTCGGATCCCGCGCATCCGGACCTGTCGATGGGCCGGGTGATCGATACCTATGTCAGCCGCGGCACCAAGGTGATCCTGCTGGCCGAGGCCGCCAGCCGCTATATCGGTGAGCGCGGCGATCGGGGCCTGACCACCCATTGGGAAAACCGTGCTGTCTTGCAGGAACAGATCGGGCTGGAAGACGCGACCCAGGTTCTGGCCACTGAACAGGGGCAGATCATCACCAGCGCCGGAATGGGATCGACCGTGGACGTGGTGTTGACAATCATGGCGCGGCACATCCCGGCGGCCACGGTTTCGGCGGTTGCGGATGTGCTGCTGCATGATCGCATCCGCGACCTGGGAACGCTGCAGCCCTTCGGGGGCAGCGGCGTTGCCCTGACCGGCGACAAGGTGCTGGATGGCTGCATTGCGCTGATGCAGGCCAATATCGAAGAACCCCTGCCGATTTCGGAACTGGTCCGACTGGCTGGCGTCTCTTCGCGATCACTGGAACGGCGATTTCGCGACAAGCTGGCCAGCAGGCCGGCAGAGTATTACCGTGCGCTGCGGCTGAACAAGGCCAATAACCTGCTGCTGAACACCTCGATGCCGATCAACGAGATTGCGCTGGCCTGCGGGTTTCCAAGCGGTTTCACACCACACTACCGGGCCCTGTTCGGACTGACGCCGCAGGCCGCACGACAGCAGCGCCGGAGCGGTGGCCGCGAAACCGGCTGATTTGCTGAAAACGTCGGATTGCCTGTCGCATCGCGGGGGATCGCGGAATGCTTCCGTGTTAGGTTGGTGCTGACGATCCGGGCCCGGGGTGTCGGTCCGCCCGAACTTACAGGAGACAGAGACATGGAACTTCCCTCGCAGGCGCGCGTGGTCATCATCGGTGGCGGCGTCGTCGGTTGTTCGGTTGCCTATCACCTTGCCAAGCTGGGCTGGAAGGATGTGGTGCTGCTGGAGCGCAAGCAGCTGACGAGCGGCACAACCTGGCATGCGGCGGGGTTGATCGGCCAGTTGCGCGCAACGTCGAACATGACCAAGCTGGCCCGCTATTCCGCCGAACTCTACCAGGGGCTGGAGGCAGAGACCGGCGTGGCAACCGGGCTCAGGCAGGGCGGGTCGGTCTCGGTCGCGCTGACCGACGAGCGGCGCGAGGAACTGTTTCGCCAGGCGGCGATGGCGCGGGCCTTCGGGGTGCCGGTCGAAGAACTTTCCCCCAACGAGATCAGGAAGAAATACGAACATATCAACCTCGACGGCGTGACCGGCGGGGTCTGGCTGCCCACTGACGGGCAGGCCGATCCGGCCAATATCGCGCTGGCGCTGGCCAAGGGCGCGCGGCAGAACGGCGCGCTGGTCAAGGAGCGCGTCAAGGTCACCGGCATCGCCCGCAACGGGCGCCGGGTTACCGGGGTGGACTGGATCAGCGATGACGGGCAGGCGCAGGGCCACATCACCTGCGAGATGATCGTCAACTGCGCCGGCATGTGGGGCCACGAGGTGGGCCGGATGGCGGGCGTGAACGTGCCGCTGCACGCCTGCGAGCATTTCTACATCGTCACCGAGGCTATCAGCGGGCTGGGCCAGATGCCGGTGCTGCGGGTGCCGGATGAATGCGCCTATTACAAGGAGGATGCGGGCAAGATCCTGCTGGGCGCATTCGAGCCCAATTCGAAACCCTGGGGCATGAACGGCATCCCGGACAGTTTCGAATTCGACCAGCTGCCCGAGGATTTCGACCATTTCGAGCCGATCCTCGAAGCCGCCTGCAACCGCGTGCCGCTCTTGGCTGAGGCGGGGATTCACACCTTCTTCAACGGACCGGAAAGTTTCACGCCCGATGACGCCTATCACCTGGGCCTGGCGCCCGAGATGGACAATGTCTGGGTGGCGGCGGGCTTCAACTCGATCGGGATTCAGTCGGCGGGCGGCGCGGGCCATGCGCTGTCACAATGGATGGATAGCGGCGAGAAGCCGTTTGACCTGGGCGATGTGGATATTTCCCGGATGCAGCCCTTTCAGGGCAACAGGCATTATCTCTTTGAAAGATCGAAGGAAACGCTGGGCCTGCTTTATGCCGATCACTTTCCCTACCTGCAGAAGCGCACCGCGCGCGGCGTGCGGCGCACGCCGTTCCACCACCACCTGCTGGAACATGGCGCGGTGATGGGTGAGACCGCCGGCTGGGAGCGCGCCAACTGGTTCGCCAACGCAGGCCAGGAGCGCGAATACCGCTATAGCTGGAAGCGGCAGAACTGGTTCGACAACGCCGCTGCCGAGCACAAGGCGATCCGTGAGAATGTGGGCATGTACGACATGTCCTCCTTCGGCAAGATCCGGGTCGAGGGGCCGGATGCAGAGGCGTTTCTGAACCATGTGGGGGGCGGCGATTATTCGGTGCCGGTGGGCAAGATCGTTTATACCCAGTTCCTCAACAACCGCGGCGGCATCGAGGCGGACGTGACCGTCACCCGCCTGTCCGAGACCGTCTACCTGGTTGTCACCCCCGCCGCCACGCGGCTGGCCGATCAGACCTGGATGATGCGCCACAGGGGCGATTACAACGTGGTGGTTACGGATGTAACGGCGGGTGAGGGCGTTCTGGCGGTGATGGGCCCCAAGGCGCGCGAAGTGTTGCAGGCGGTGTCGCCCAATGATTTTTTCAATGATGCCAATCCGTTCGGCACCGCGCAGGAGATCGAACTGGGCTATGGTCTGGCGCGGGCGCATCGCGTGACCTATGTGGGCGAGCTTGGCTGGGAGATCTACGTAAGCGCGGATATGGCCGGCCATGCGTTCGAGGTGCTCCATGAGGCGGGGCAGGCGCATGGCATGAAGCTTTGCGGTATGCACATGATGGACAGTTGCCGGATCGAGAAGGGCTTCAGGCATTTCGGCCATGACATCACCTGCGAGGATCACGTGCTGGAGGCGGGACTGGGTTTTGCCGTCAAGACCGCCAAGCCCGACTTCATCGGCCGCGACGCGGTGCTGCGCAAGAAAGAGGAGGGTCTGGCCAACCGGATGGTGCAGTTCCGGCTGACCGACCCGGAGCCGCTGCTCTATCACAACGAGCCGGTTCTTCGCGATGGCGAGATCGTGGGTTACCTCAGCTCGGGCAATTACGGTCATCACCTGGGCGGGGCGATCGGCATGGGCTATGTGCCCTGCAGGGGCGAGAGTGCCGAACAGCTGCTGGCTTCGACCTACGAGATCGACGTGGCCGGTACACGGGTCAGGGCCGAAGCGTCGCTGAAACCGATGTACGACCCCACCGGGGAACGCGCCAAGGCGTAGCGTTGTCCTAAGGTGCGGGCCGCTGGCCCGCGCTTCTTGTCTCGTCCGCCGCCGCCGGCGGCGCCCTCGGGTTGCCTCCGGCGGGAGTATTTGCGGAACGATGAAAGGCGATATGGCCTTGCCGGTGGTGATGGTGTAACTGGCGGGCCATGTCAGACTACGCGCCGCCGGATACGCCCCTCGAGGTATTGCACGAGGATCACGAAATCGTCGTGGTCGACAAGCCTGCGGGGCTGCTGTCGGTGCCGGGCAAGGGCACAGATCTGTCGGATTGCCTGTTGAGCCGGGTTCAGGCCGTGTTCCCGTCGGCGTTGCTGGTGCACCGGCTGGACCGGGATACGTCCGGGGTGATGGTGTTTGGCCTGACACCCCATGCACAGCGCAACCTGAGTATGCAGTTCGAAATGCGGCGGGCGAAAAAGACATATATTGCAAGGGTTTGGGGAGAGGTCGCGCGCAAGACCGGCACGGTCGACCTGCCGCTGATCGTGGACTGGCCGAACCGGCCCCGGCAGATGGTTTGCCATGAAACGGGCAAGCGTGCGGTGACCGACTGGCGGGTCTTGCGCACGGGCGGTGGCGAAAGCCGGGTACGGCTGCATCCCCGGACCGGCCGTAGCCATCAGTTGCGGGTGCACATGCTGGCGCTGGGGCATGTCATCCTGGGGGATCCGCTCTATGCCGAGGGGGCGGCGGCGGCGTTTCCGCGGCTGATGCTGCATTCACAGGAATTGCGGGTTTCGCACCCGGAAAGCGGCCGGGGGATGGCGTTCCGGGCCGATCTGCCGTTCTAGCACGCGATCGCGGAACGGTCCCCTAGCGGATCGGGTCGAATAGCGCGTCCTGCATCCGGCAATCGCGCACCACGTCACGGCCGCAGGGCACCGGTGTCAGATCCTTCGACAGGCACAATCTGGCCTCCTGGATGCGGCCGTCCCGGCAGGTGATGGTCAGCATGTCCGGTTCCCATCCGGGATTGGCCTTGAGAAAGGCCTGCTCGACCACGCGGGCGGGCAGGGTGACCGGTCTGGTCAGCTTGCGAAACACTTCGGGACGGGTCACCGATGCGTAAGCCTGGCGGGCGAGCGCATAGTAGGCCTGCGCCGATAACCCTGTACAGCTGCCGTGTTTCTTCCACTGGTACCAGGCCAGCCCGGAGGTGCCCATGATGTCGGCCATACCCGCCGTCATGGCGCGTGACGGCGGCTGTTGGGCGGTGGGACAATGCGAGGGATATCCCCGGTGGAATTGCGGCCAGAGCCCGTGCAGCACCCAGCCGTGATCGCGGGACGCATCGCATTGCGGCGAGCCGCGATCGTCACCTTCGATGGCGCACCAGGTCGGGGACCAACTGAGCGACAGGACGTAATAATCGAACTCGCCGGCTTGCTCACCTTCGGCGGCCGCCATGGTGGCAGAGAACAGCAACAGCAGGAGTGCGCGCATATTTCTGTCTTTCTTTTCTTCTTCCGGACCACTATATAGCGGCCAAGTTCCCCGACAACGGAAACCCGTCCCGGCCACCGGGACCGCCATTCCAGGCGACGGGAAAGATATGCCTGAAGGAGACCCGAGACATGGCAAAACCGCTAATGGCCCGCGCCACCGCCGTCTGGCTGGTGGACAACACGACGATCAGTTTCAAGCAGATCGCCGATTTCGTCGAGATGCACGAGCTGGAAGTGCAGGGTATTGCCGATGGCGATGTGGCCGCCGGCGTCAAGGGGTTTGACCCGATTGCCAACAACCAGCTGACGCAGGAAGAGATCGACGCGGCCGAAAAGGATCCGCTGCACAAGCTGAAGCTGAAATACAACGCCGCCGCCCAGGGCGAGGAGAAACGCCGCGGCCCGCGCTATACGCCGCTGTCGAAGCGTCAGGACCGCCCCGCCTCGATCCTGTGGCTGGTCAAATTCCACCCGGAACTGGCCGACAGCCAGATTGCCCGCCTTGTCGGCACGACCAAGCCGACCATCCAGGCGATCCGCGAGCGGACCCACTGGAACATCGCCAACATCCAGCCGATCGACCCTGTGGCCCTGGGCCTGTGCAAACAGTCCGAGCTGGACGCCGCCGTGCAGAAGGCCGCGGCCAAGAAAGCCAAGGAAGGCGAGGCGATGAGCGATGACGAACGCCGCAAGCTGTTGAGCACGGAGCAGAGCCTGGAGCAGGATGCCGAACCGCGGATTCCGACCGCCATCGAAGGCCTGGAAACATTCAGCCTGAGCGGCGGGTCGGACGACGAGGACGACGCAGACAAGGAAAAAGAATACGACGCCGACAGTTTCTTCAACCTGCCGGAAGACAAGGACGAGGACGAAGACGAACAGCCCTGATTTCCATGCCATCAGGTTTCGAACCCCGGCCGGTCTGGCCGGGGTTTTCTGTTTCGGCGGGCTCAATCCCGTGCGTAGTTCCGCCGCTCATTGACAACCAGATCGGCTGCGCAGTCCGAGATTTCCGCAATATCCTCGTGATCTGCCAGCCATGTCAGGCCGGCTTCGGTCCGGGCCAGCGCGGCCCGTCGCAACACCATGAGCCGGGCCCTTGGGCTGCCCAGGAACCGGTCCTGCGGGATAAGCCTTTCCAGCGGGCTGTCGATGCGGATGACCTCGTAGTAACCGCCGGTGAGGGCCAGGAAGGCAATGGCGCAATCGCCGGGTTGCTGGCCGCAGCTTTCGTTGCACAGATCGGCGATGGGTTGCGTGGAGGGGGCGGATAGCAGCCAGTTCTCCACCGCCGGACGCCACCGGTTGTCGGCCTCATGGCCGCCATAGCCGAAGCCCAGCGACAAGAGCCCCGCCATTCCCAGCGAGTCAGGGTCGCTGGCGGAAATTTCATCCTTTTCATCCGGTGCGATGTGGCGCAGCGCGGCCATGCCATCGGCCCGGGGCTCGGGCGGGCCCGACACATACTCCAGATAGGGAATCAGATCGGGCATGAGGTAATCGGCTGTGCGCAGCTTTTCACGCATCTCGCGGGTGCCATAAAGGGCCAGGATACGGGTCGGGTGATCGGCGGCCTGGATTTCTCCGATCCGGTGCAGCCTTTCGATCAGACCCAGGCGCGGCACCGGCTGCAAGGCGCGCTGGAACACGCGGGCCAGTTCATTGTCCAGCGCCGCCTCGACCGAAATCCAGGTTCTGCCGAAGAGGCCGTGGTCGGAAATATCCCGAAAAAGCGCGCGCGTTTCCAGTTTGGACAGAGACATCCGATACGGGGATGGCCCAAGGTCATTCGTCTCGATCCGGCCCAGCAGCAAGCGCGCATCCGAGTTGCCGCCGCGGGCCAGTTCCGCCAGCGCAGGCAGGCTTTGCCGGTCATCACCCTGCAACCACAGTTCGGTGGCCCCGTTAAGGCTTGCCTGCGCCTGGGCGGTGCCTGTCCAGGTAACGATGACCGCGATCAGCCAATAGAGGAACCGTGTTCGCATGTACTATCTCTTGCTCGCCCCCGCAAACAGACTAGGCAGCATGGCGCAAACCACAAGCTTTTTCAGGCGCTTCGTGCTGATTCGTGGTGGTTTGTGCATGAGAGGTGACGCGCAAGACGCGCCCGGCGACCTGCGCCGTTGTGCAATACGATCGGGGCCCGACGGGCCGTCGATTGATCTGGGAAATCCGCCAGACATTGGCCAGCGTGTCGTTGTCGCGGTCTATCCCGCGGTCCGTTTCGGCGGGTTGCCGCGAAGGGCCAGTGCCTGTTCGACCTCGTGTTTCCGGTGCAATGCGAACTGTTCCGCCGCGGCATGAGACATCGACAATCAGTCAGGAAGGACAGCCAAGCACAAACGGGGTGCGACGTGGCCTGTATTTGCTGCCAACGGAAACGGGCGGAGGCTTGGTTTATTGCACGGCGCCGATGTTCAAAGCGCCTTTCGTGCCGACAGGGCGGCGCTGATGGTGCCGTCGTCCAGGTAATCCAGCTCGCCGCCGATGGGTACGCCCTGGGCCAGCGAGGTCAGCGTTACCCGCCCCTCGAGCTGATCGGCGATGTAATGCGCGGTGGTCAACCCGTCGACAGTGGCGTTGAGCGCCAGGATCACTTCGGTGATCGCCTCGCTTTCGACCCGGTCGACCAGTTTCGGAATGCGCAGCTGTTCGGGGCCGACCTGATCCAGCGCGCTGAGCGTGCCGCCCAGCACATGATAGCGGCCCTTGAAGACGCCGGCGCGCTCCATTGCCCAAAGGTCGGCCACATCCTCGACCACGCAAAGCATCCCGTTGGCGCGTTTTTCCGCCGCGCAGATGTCGCAGATATCCGTGGTGCCGACATTGCCGCAATTCAGGCATTCGCGGGCGGTGGCGGCGACGGTCTGCAAAAGATCTGCCAGCGGCGTCAGTTGCAACTCGCGCTTGCGAATGAGGTGCAGCACCGCACGCCGGGCCGACCGCGGCCCCAGCCCCGGCAGCTTGGCCATCATCTGAATGAGGGCGTCGATGTCGCGGTTGCTGTTCATCCGGGCGATCGGATCAGAACGGCAGGTCCATGTCCTTGGGCAGGCCCATGCCCTCGGTGATCTTGCCCATCTCTTCCTTGGCGCGGTCGTTGGCCTTGGCCTGCGCGTCCTTGATCGCCGCCAGGATCAGGTCTTCGACCACTTCCTTGTCATCGGCGTTGAATATCGACGGGTCGATATCCAGACCTTTGAGCTCGCCCTTGGCGGTGCACGTGGCCTTGACCAGCCCTGCGCCGCTTTCGCCGGTGACCAGGATGGCGTGCATTTCCTCCTGCAGGCTGGCCATCTTCTGCTGCATTTCCTGCGCGGCCTTCATCATCTTGGCCATGTCGCCCATCTGGCCCAGTCCTTTGAACATGATCTCTTCCTCGGTTGTCGGTTCGCTTGTCGCCTAGATACGGGTGCAGGCCGGCGGGGACAAGATGCGCCTTCATCTGAGACGCGAACCGGTGTCGGCTGTTGCGCGGTTCCTGAGTGGCAAGGGTTTCCATAGCGACAACGTGGCTGTCGGGCATGTTGCCACGCCGTGAATAGCGGCCGACCGCGAATGTGCGCCGCCCGGCGTTGCCTTGATCTTGACCCCGGGCAAGGGTGCGATAGCCGCCGGGGGCCGTGAACGGTCATGATACTGCAAAGGGTCAGCCTGACAACCAACGCAAAACGCCGCCCCGGTTTCGGAGCGGCGTTCCGGTCTTGATACGCTTGCTGGTCTGGATCAGAAGCCCAGGCCGGCGTATTTGTTCTTGAACTTCGACACGCGGCCGCCGGCATCCATCAGGCGGGTGCCGCCACCGGTCCAGGCGGGGTGCACGGTCGGATCGATATCCAGGCTCAGTTGATCGCCTTCCGCGCCGTAGGTCGAGCGGGTCTGGAACACGGTGCCATCGGTCATCTTGACGTCGATGATGTGGTAATCGGGGTGGATGTCTTTTTTCATCGTGGCCTTCCTTACGCTTGCGCGCCCTTGCGGGGCTTGTAGTTGGCATTCTCTGCGATACGGGCCGATTTGCCGCGACGCGAGCGCAGGTAATAAAGCTTGGCGCGGCGCACACGACCGCGGCGCACAACCTCGATGCTGTCGATATTGGTCGAATAGAGCGGGAACACGCGTTCGACGCCCTCGCCAAAGGAAATCTTGCGGACGGTGAACGATCCGGCGATGCCCGACCCGTTGTTACGGGCGATGCAGACACCTTCGAAATTCTGAATACGGCTACGGGTGCCTTCGGTTACCTTGTAGCCCACGCGCACGGTGTCGCCGGGTTTGAAATCGGGAATTTCCTTCCCGAGCGAGGCGATTTGTTCCGCCTCAAGCTGAGCGATAAGATCCATCGCTTCTACTCCTGATCTGCTTGCGGTTTTGTCCCGCAAAGGTTTGGCGCGTCCTCAGAGCTTTGGGTCTTCTTCCGGGTCCACCAACAAGTGCCCGCCCAAGGTACAGGTCGTCGTTATCTGTTCGTCTGCCGGCCGGGCGGACCGCCAGAGCCGAAGAAGGCCCGGGCGAATGGGTGCCATACCAAACAGGTCCAGAGCCGCCAAAGGCGATTCCAGACAGGCGGGGTATAGGCGGGAATGGCCGGCGGATCAACCCCGGAGTTCGTGGATGGCGGGCCGCGACGGAAGGCCGCGGAACCCGGCTGCGGCACACATCCGTGTGATCGGCGCGCCGGGGGATTGTCAGTGCCTGCTGGGCGTCCATATTGTCGGGGAAAACGCACGCTGACGCATGGCCCCCGATTGACGCATGACATTGAATTTACCCGGCTGACCGAGGTCACGCCCGACGAGATAATCGCGCATATGTCCGATCCGCGTGTCGCCCGGCACATGCCGCTTCTGACCTTCAGCTGGGATCGGGCGGCTGTTGCCGCCTTCGTCACCCGGAAAGAAGCCTGCTGGCGCCGCGACGGGCTGGGTCACTGGGCCATAATTTGCAACGGCAGCTACGTCGGATGGGGCGGTTTCCAGAAAGAGGGGAGCGAGTGGGATTACGGCCTGGTACTGACGGCCGGGGCTTTCGGCCTGGGCGCGCGCATCACCCGTAAGGCTTTCGATGTCGCCAGGGCAGACGCGCGCATCCCCTTCGTGACGTTCCTGCTGCCCCCCTCGCGCAAGAATCTCGGGGCGCTGCAAAGGATGGGCGCCCGGTTCATCGGGGAGGTCGATTACGACGGGGCGCGGTTCCTGAAATACCGGATCGAGACCGCCTGACGCCACAGATCGCCGGGGCAGCGCTCAATGCCGTCGCGGGTCAGCCGGATACACACCCAACATGGTCACCTGGGATGTGAAGTAATCCAGCTCCTCCAGCGCCAGCTTGACGCCCGGGTCTTCGGGATGCCCTTCGATATCGGCATAAAACTGCGTGGCCGCGAAAGACCCGCCGACCATGTAGCTTTCAAGCTTGGTCATGTTGATACCGTTCGTGGCAAAACCGCCCATCGCCTTGTATAGCGCGGCCGGGATGTTGCGGACCTGGAAGACAAAGGTGGTCATCATCCCGTCATCGCCCCGGCGCGTATAGTTCGGATCGCGGGACATCACCAGAAAGCGCGTCGTGTTGTTGCCCTCGTCCTCGATATGGCGGGCCAGCACGTCGAGCCCGTAGATCTCGCCCGCCAGTTCGCTGGCCAGCGCCGCCATGCTGGGATCGCCCGCGTCAGCCACGTGATGCGCGGAACCGGCAGTGTCCGCGCCCGTGACCCGCTGAATGCCCTGTTCGGCAAGGTAATCGCGGCACTGGCCCAACAGCATCGTGTGGCTCATTGCAAACTTGATCTGCGATAGTTTGGTGCCGGGCAGGGCCAGCAGGTTGATATGCACCCGCACAAACGCCTCGTCGATGATATGCAGCCCGCTTTCAGGCAACAGGTGGTGAATATCCGCCACCCGCCCGAAGGTCGAGTTTTCCACCGGCAGCATCGCCAGATCCGCGCGGTTCTCGCGCACGGCGGCGATGGCATCCTCGAATGTGCGGCAGGGCAGGGCCTCCAGTTCCGGGTAGGTTTCGTGGCAGGCCTGATGCGAATAGGCACCCAGCTCACCCTGAAAGGCAATGCGCTTGGTCATTTACGGCGTTTCCTGTCAATTTGTGCCGGGTCGGGCGTTTGGTCGCGGAAACTACACCTTGCGCCCGTCTAGGGGAAGCGGATAGATACCAGACAAAGATTCATATGGAAACGGGCCCATGTTCGATACGATGACACTTACCAAAGCCGTTGGCAGCCTTTGCGGAGCGTTGCTGATTTTACTGTTGGGTAAATGGGCAGGAGAGCTGCTTTATACGACCGGCGGCGGGCATGGTGATGGTCATGGGCAGGCCTACGTGATTGACACCGGATCCGACGATCAGGGTGCTGGTGACGCCGAAGAAGGCCCCTCGATTGCCGAGCTTTGGGCCGCGGCGGACGTGGAAAAAGGCGCCAAGGTTTTTGGCAAGTGCAAGGCATGCCACAAGGTCGAAGACGGCGCCAATGCAACCGGGCCTTACCTCTATGGCGTGGTCGGCCGGGATGTCGCCAGTGTGGCCGGGTTTGGCTACTCCAGCGGTCTGGCGGAATCGGCGGATGTCTGGACCCCGGAAACGCTCAGCGCGTTCCTGGAAAACCCCAAAGGCTATGCGCCGGGCACCACGATGGCCTTTGCCGGCCTGAAAAAGGCCACCGACCGGATCAACGTTATCGCCTATCTGGACCAGACCGATGGCGATACCTATGAGATGGCCGCACCCGAAGCCGCCGCCGAGCCCGAAGCCGCCGCCGAGGAAGAGGCAGCGGTTGAAGAACAGGAAGCCAGTCAAGAGACTGCCGCGGCTGAACCGGCAGCGGAAGCACCCGAGACGGGCGAAACCGAGGCTGCTGAGGAAGAACCGGCCGCCGAGGAAGCTGCCGCAGCCACCGGTTTCGCGGCGATGGTCGCCAGCGCCGATCCGGCAGACGGTGAGAAGGTCTTCAGGAAGTGCAAGGCCTGCCACAAGTTGGAAGACGGCGCGAACGGCGTCGGCCCGCATTTGTACAATCTGCTGGGTCGTGACATCGCCAGTGTCGATGGGTTCAACTATTCCGACGGGCTGGCGGGGAACGACGGCGCATGGACCGAGGATGAACTCAGCGCGTTTCTTGAGAAACCGAGAGAATATGCGCCGGGCACCAAGATGAGCTTTGCCGGTCTGCGCAAGGAAGAGGACCGCGCCGCCGTCATCGCCTATATCCAGAGCGCCGGGCAATAAACCCGAAAATTTAACGGCAAAGGGCCGCCTGTCTTGCCGGACAGGCGGCCCTTTTGCGTTGCAGTCCCATGATTTCACGCACTGTTCAACTTTCCGCGCTTGAACAGCCACCCATGCCTCCTTTAGCTTGCCTTCAACCGCCGTGAACCCACATCAAGAGGCGGAAAAGAGGAGACCAGTATGACCGGACCACGCCACCGGGCCGACACCCGGGCGCCTGCGCCGGCAGCGTGCTTCAATCTTGTGACAGGTGTTATGGGTCTCGTGATCGCGACCCTGATCGCCCATAGCGCCCTTGCTGACGAAGATATCATCCGCAGCCATGGCTACTCTTATTTCGGTGAACTGAGCTATCCACCCGATTACAAGCATCTGAACTATGTAAACCCCGAGGCACCCCGCGGCGGCGAAATTTCGATCGCGGTGTCGGGAACCTTCGACTCGATGAACCCCTATTCGCGCAAGGGCCGCGCTTCGGCGCTATCCTCGTCCATGTACGAAAGCCTTCTGGGTGAGATCCTTGCCGGCAGCGGCGCATTGCCCGCCGATGTCTCTGGCGAATATTACGGCTTGCTGGCGCACAGCATCGAATATCCCGAAAGAAAGGATTGGGTGATCTTTCGAATGCGTCCCGAGGCACGGTTCTCCGACGGCACGCCGGTGACGGCGCATGATGTCTATTTCAGCCACAAGCTGCTGCTGGAACAGGGCCTGCAATCCTACGCCGAAGCGGTCAAGGTGCGCGTTCCGGACGCCGAGGTGATCGACGATCACACCATCAAATTCTACTTTGCTGACGGTTTCTCGCGTCGCAGCCTGATCGAAACGGTTGGTTTCACCTCGGTCTGGTCGCGCAAATGGTATGAGGAAACCGGCGCCAAGCTGAATGAAAGCAGGTTCGAGGTCTCGCCCGGCTCGGGCCCGTATGTGGTCGACGAGGTGGTGCCCAACCGAAGGGTCGCCTTCAGGCGCAACCCAGACTATTGGGGCTGGCACCTGCCGATCAACCAGGGGCGCCACAACTTTGACCGCATTCGGCTTGAGTATTTTGCCGATGCCACGGCCGCGTTCGAAGCGTTCAAGGCAGGCGAGACCACCTACAGAACCGAATCCGACCCCAAGAAATGGGCCACCGCCTATGATTTTCCCGCGCTGCGCCGCGGCCAGGTGGTGCGCGAGGAATTGCGCGATGGCAATCCGCCGACGATGGGCGGCATCGTTTTCAACCTTGGCAAAGAGGTTCTTAAAGACGTTCGCGTGCGCAAGGCTATCGCGTTGGGGTTCAATTTCGAATGGACCAACCAGTCGCTGTATAACGGGCTCTATGCGCAGCAGAAATCCTTCTCGGACGGCACGCCGCTTGAGGCAAAGGGCGTCCCGACTGCAGAGGAGATCGCGTTTCTTAAGTCTCTCGGTGATGTGGTCCCGCCCGAGTTGCTGACCGCGCCCGCCATCGTGCCCCATAGCTCGGCCCCGGATCGGCTGCTGCCGCGCAAGAACCGCCGCGAGGCGGAACGGCTCTTGGATGAAGCGGGGTGGAGGGTCAACGAGGGGCGGCGCGAGAATGCCGATGGCAAACCCCTGCGCGTCACCTTCCTGTTTAACGCAACCGCCGATCCCACGTCGAAATCCATCGTTGTCAGCTTCATGGCCAATCTCAGGGTCATGGGGATCGATGCGCGGTTGGATGTTGTCGACGATTCCCAGTACACCGTGCGCGAGAGAGACCGCGACTATGATCTGATCCTGGACAGGTATCCGTCCCTTACGGGTACCGGCGCCGGTTTGATCCAGCGCTTCGGTTCGGCCGATGCGGCATACAGCCTGTTCAACCCGGCCGGCCTTGCCAGCCCGCTCGTCGATGCGGTGATCGAAAAATCGCTCTACACGACCAGTCAGGCCGAAGAAGATCTTGCCGTTCGCGTGCTGGACCGGGTGCTGCGCCACGAGTTCTTTCTGATACCGACGGGATATGTCCCCGATCACCTGGTGGCCTATTGGGATATGTATGACCATCCCGAGGTTCAGCCGCCATATGCCCTAGGAACGCTGGATTTCTGGTGGTACAACTCGGAAAAAGCCAAGGCATTGATAGCCTCGGATGAATCGAGTTGAGGTAGAGCAGGAATGGGCGCCTATATCCTTCGCAGGCTTCTGCTGATCATACCGACGCTTCTGGGCATCATGATCATCAACTTCACGCTGGTGCAGTTCGTCCCCGGCGGTCCGGTTGAACAGGTCATTGCGCGGATGCAGGGCGAAGGCGACGTTTTCGGCGGCTTCGCCGGCGGGGGTGAGGACGTGACGCTGTCGGGTGCGGATGAAAGCTCGGATTACCTGGGCGCGCGCGGACTGCCGCCGGAATTCATCGCCGAGCTCGAGGCGCAATACGGGCTGGACAAGCCGCCGCTGGAACGTTTCGTCGGCATGATCTGGGATTACATGCGTTTCGACTTCGGCGAGAGCTATTTCAAGAAACAGTCGGTGATCGACCTGGTGGTGGACAAGCTGCCCGTCAGTGTCACGCTGGGGCTTTGGTCGACCCTGATCGCCTACCTGATTTCGATCCCGCTGGGCATCCGCAAGGCGGTGCGCGACGGATCGAGATTCGACAGCTGGACCAGCGGCGTCATCATCGCCGCCTATGCGATACCGGGGTTTCTGTTTGCCATCATGCTGCTGGTCCTGTTCGCTGGCGGCAGTTACTGGCAAATCTTTCCGCTGCGGGGCCTGACCTCGGATAACTGGGATCAGCTGAGCGCCTTCGGCAAGGTTGCGGATTACCTCTGGCATATCGTGCTGCCGGTGCTGGCCTCGTCGATCGCCGGGTTCGCCACGCTGACCCTTCTGACCAAGAACAGCTTTCTCGACGAGATCGGCAAACAATATGTCATCACCGCCCGCGCCAAGGGGCTGAGCGAAAAACGCGTGCTTTACGGTCATGTTTTTCGCAACGCGATGCTGATCGTCGTCGCGGGGTTCCCGGCGGCCTTCATCGGCGTGTTTTTCGGCGCCAGCATCCTGATCGAAACCATCTTTTCGCTGGACGGTCTGGGCCGACTGGGTTTCGAGGCTGCCATCGGCCGCGATTACCCGGTGATGTTCGGCACGCTCTTCATCTTCAGCCTGATCGGCCTGACCGTGGGGATCATCACCGATCTGATGTATGTGCTGATCGACCCGCGCATCGACTTTGAGAAGAGGGCGGGCTGAATGGCGCTGTCTCCGCTGAACCAGCGCCGCTGGCGCAATTTCCGCCGCAATCGCCGCGCCTTCTGGTCGCTGATCATCTTCGCGGTGCTGTTTGCCGTGGCCCTGCCGGCCGAGTTTGTCGCCAATGACAAGCCGATCCTGGTCAAGTATCGCGGCGAGTTCTTCACGCCGGTTCTCAATTTCTACCCCGAAACCGCGTTTGGCGGCGATTTCGAGACCCAGGCCGTCTATCGCGACCCCGAGGTCGAATGCCTGATCGTCTCGGGCGGTTTGCAGGAGTGTTTCGATGACCCCGCGGGCATCATCGAAGATGCCAGGGACGGTACCGTGAATGGCGAGAAGATCGCAAAGGGCTGGACGCTCTGGCCGCCCATCCCCTTCAGCTTTGACACACCGGTGGACCGGCCCGGAGCCGCGCCACTGTCACCCAATGGGCAGAACTGGCTGGGCACCGATGACACCAAGCGGGACGTGCTGGCGCGGGTGATTTACGGGTTCCGCCTGTCGGTGCTGTTCACGCTGACCGTCACGTTTTTCTCCAGTATCATCGGCGTCTTTGCCGGTGCGATTCAGGGCTATTTCGGTGGGCGGCTGGACCTGATATTTCAGCGGGTCATCGAAATCTGGCAATCGACCCCGCAGCTTTATGTCATCATCATCCTGTTCGCGATCCTGCCGCGCGGTTTCTGGGTGCTGGCGGGGATCATGATCTTCTTCGGCTGGGTGGCGCTGGTTGGTGTAGTGCGGGCCGAGTTCCTGCGCGCCCGCAACCTGGAATATGTCCGCGCGGCAAAGGCGCTTGGCGTTTCGAACATGAAGATCATGTTCCGCCACATGCTGCCCAACGCGATGGTCGCTACGCTGACCATGATGCCTTTCATCGTGACCGGTACCATCGGCAGCCTCGCCTCGCTCGATTTCCTGGGTTTCGGCCTGCCCTCCACCGCGCCGTCGCTGGGTGAGCTAACCTTGCAGGCCAAGCAGAACCTGCAGGCGCCCTGGCTGGCCTTCACCGCGTTCTTCACCTTTGCCATCATGCTGTCGCTGCTGGTGTTCATCTTCGAAGGGGTGCGCGATGCGTTCGACCCCAGAAAGACCTTTGAATGAGCGTGCTTGAGGTTCAGGATCTGAAGGTTTCCTTTCGGCAGGACGGCGCGATGGTGCCCGCGGTCAGGGGGGTATCCTTCACCGTCGACCGGGGCGAGACCGTGGCGCTGGTGGGCGAAAGCGGTTCGGGCAAATCCGTAACCGCGCTCAGTACCGTGTCGCTGCTCGGGGGGTCTGCGCAGGTCGACGGGTCGGTCACCTATGACGGCCAGCAGATGATCGGCGCCGATGCAAAGCTGCTGCACAAGGTGCGCGGCAACGATATCAGCTTCATCTTTCAGGAGCCAATGACATCGCTCAATCCGCTGCACACGCTGGAAAAACAGATCCGCGAGTCGCTGGAGCTGCACCAGGGCATATCGGGTGACGCGGCGCGCGCGCGGATTGTCGAATTGCTTGAAAGGGTCGGTGTCCGCGACGCCGAAAGCCGGCTGGGTGCCTATCCGCACCAGCTCTCGGGTGGGCAGCGGCAGCGGGTCATGATCGCGATGGCGCTGGCCAACAAGCCCGACATCCTGATCGCCGATGAACCCACCACCGCGCTGGACGTGACCATTCAGGCGCAGATCCTTGATCTGCTGGCCGAGCTGAAGCGCGAAGAGGGGATGGGGCTGTTGTTCATCACCCATGATCTGGGGATCGTCCAGCGCATCGCCGACCGGGTCTGCGTGATGAAAGACGGTGAGATCGTCGAAACCGGCCCCACCGCCGAGATTTTCGCCAACCCGCAGCACGCCTATACCCAGAAACTGCTGGGCGCGCGCGCCGCCGGAGAGCCGGAGCCGGTACCCGCCGGTGCCGACACGCTGATCGAAACAGACGCCCTGCGCGTGTGGTTTCCAATCCAGCGCGGTTTTTTCAAACGCACGGTGGGGCATGTCCAGGCGGTGAACGAGGCCAGCATTACCGTGCGCGCGGGTGAGACGCTGGGGATCGTGGGCGAAAGCGGGTCGGGCAAGACCACGCTGGCGCTGGCGCTTATGCGGCTGATCGATTCGCAAGGTGATATGCGTTTCGACGGGCAGGATGTCAGGGCATGGTCCACCCGCGAACTGCGCCGCCGACGGGCGGATATGCAGATCGTCTTTCAGGATCCGTTCGGCAGCCTCAGCCCCCGCCTTACCTGCGAGCAGATCATCGCCGAGGGGTTGGGGGTACACGGCAACCCCGACGGGCGCCCCGTGCGCGAACTGGTGGCAGAGGTGATGCGCGAGGTCGAGTTGAACCCCGAGATGATGGACCGCTATCCGCATGAGTTTTCCGGCGGGCAGCGGCAGCGTATCGCCATCGCCCGGGCGATGATCCTCAGGCCGAAACTGGTGGTACTGGACGAGCCGACATCGGCGCTCGACATGACGGTGCAGGTGCAGATCGTTGACCTGCTGCGGCGGCTGCAGATGAAATACGGTCTTGCCTACCTGTTCATCAGCCATGACCTGAACGTGGTGCGCGCGATGAGCCACCGGGTCATGGTGATGAAAACGGGCGACGTGATCGAAACGGGCGAGGCGCAGGATCTGTTCGACAATCCAAAGACGGAGTATGCGCGTACCCTGCTGCACGCTGCCCTTGACCTGACGGCCTGACGCATGCCCCTGACGCGCCCCTGCAGCCTTGAGGAAATGTGCCGCCGTGATGTGCATTTCGTGACCGACGAAAGCTATCGGCGCGGCCTCAGCTATCGCCCGGACGAAAGCGACATCTTCATTTCGCCCTACTCCAAGTGCGGCACGACCTGGATGCAGCAGATCGTGCACGGGCTGCGCACGGGCGGGTCGATGGATTTCGATGAGATCACCGAGGTTGTCCCCTGGCTGGAACTGGCCCACGACATGGGCTGGGACGTGAACGCCGATCAGGTCGCGCACCCCCGTGCTTTCAAAAGTCACCTGCGTTGGGATGAAATCCCCAAGGGTGGCCGCTATATCGTGGTGCTGCGCGATCCGGTCGATGCGATGGTATCGCTCTTCAGGTTTCTCGACGGATGGCGGTTCGAGTCAGGATCGGTTTCGATCGATGAATTCGCAGCCTATTATCTTTCGCGCCCTGACGGCGACAACTACTGGAGCCACGCGGCTTCGTGGTGGCGCCAGCGCGCGCGGCCCGATGTCTTGCTTCTGTCCTTCGAGGGGATGAAGCGTGATCTGCCCGGAACGGTTGACAATGTCGCGGGTTTCATTGGCGTTTCGGATGACCCGGCGCTGCGTGATCTGGTGGTGAAACAGGCCGGCTTCGAGTTCATGAAGGCGCATGGTCGGCAGTTTGATGACCACCTGTTGCGCGCGGCCCGAGATCGCGCCTGCGGTCTGCCCTCTGACGGGACAACTACAAAGGTGTCGACCGGCGGCGTGGGTGCGGGCCGGCCGCTTGTCAGCGACGCGGTGCACGCGCAGTTTCTTCGGCGCTGGCAGGACGTGATGACCGCCGGGTTCGGCCTTGCCTCTTATCCGGACCTGCTGCGCGAGCTTGGCTGAGTCAGATTGCCGCGCTATGGCCCGCCTTGCTCAGGTCATAGGCATCGAGGCTGCGCGCGATCATGCGGGTCAGCATCCGCGCGTCGGGCGGGATGCTCAGCCCGGTCTCGTCATGGATCAACAGGCCATCGAATGCCTGTGCCGTGTCGGCCAGCAGACCTGACAGGGTTGCCCCGGAGATGCTGAATCGTTCACGAATCTCGGCTGCGTCTATCCTGAAATCACACATCAATGCCTCGATCATGCGGCTGCGCATCTTGTCGTCGGCGGTGAATTCATGCCCGCGCGTGGTCGAGAACTGACCCGCGCGGATCGCGGCAGTATGGGCACCCGTTGCAGGTGCGTTCTGGGCGTAGCCTTGCGGAAAGCGCGAAATCGCAGAGGCGCCGACCCCGATCAGCACTTCGGCGGTATCATCGGTGTACCCCTGGAAATTCCGCCGCAGCCGCCCGGTTTTCCGGGCCGTGCTCAGCCCGTCCTCGGCGGTGGCGAAATGGTCGATGCCAATTTCCGTGTAATGATCCCACAGGAACAGTCTGCGCGCGGTGTCATACAGCGCCAGCCGTTCCTCTGGCGTGGGCAGCGCATCGGACGGGATCAGCTGCTGGCGCTTGGCCATCCAGGGCACATGCGCATAGCCATACAGAGCGACCCGGTCCGGATATAGCGACAGCAGTTTCTGCACGCTTTCGGTAATTCGTGCGCGAGACTGATGGGGCAGCCCGTACAGGATATCGCAATTCAGGCTGGTAACGCCGCGGGCGCGGATCTCGTCCACCGCCTGGCGGGTGACCTCGTAACTTTGCAGCCGGCCAATGCTTTGCTGGATCGTTTCGTCGAAATCCTGCACCCCGATCGAGGCGCGGTTCATCCCCGCCGCCGCCAGCGCATCGAGCCTGGGCCCGTCGATTTCGTTCGGGTCGATTTCCACCGAAAACTCGGTTTCGCGGGTAAACGGTGCGACGTCTCGAATGGCGCCCGCAAGCTCCTCCATCATTGCGGGCGCCAGCAGGGTGGGCGTCCCGCCCCCCCAATGCAATCGCGAAAGACGTACACCCCGGGGCAGATGGGCGGCCAACATCCGCAGCTCGGCCTTCAGGGTGTCAAGATAGGCCAGCACCGGCTTGTCGGTTTGCGTCCCCTGCGTGCGGCAGGCGCAAAACCAGCACAGGCGCCGGCAGAACGGCACATGGACATAGAGGGATATTCGCGCATCCGGTTTGATGGCCCTTATCCAGCGTGTATATTTGGAGGAATCCACCGTGCGACTGAAATGCGGGGCAGTCGGATAGCTGGTGTAACGCGGTACCTTTGCGTCAAACAGCCCCAGTTTACCGAGTTGTGCTTTCGTAACCATATGAACACCGGTAAGACGATTTGACTGCATAAACTTTGACACAGATCAACTGAAAGAAAAGTGATCCCTCATGTTGAATCAGACACTGACGGCCGTTCCCCGGGATTGCGAAGATTGCCCGATCCGACATCGTGCGGTTTGCGCACGCTGCGAGGCGGACGAACTCGAGCAGCTGGACAAGATCAAGTATTACCGGAGTTTCGAGGCGGGTCAGACCATCATCTGGTCCGGGGATCAGATGGATTTCGTGGGTTCTGTCGTCAAGGGTATCGCCACCCTTACCCAAACCATGGAAGACGGTCGGACGCAAATGGTCGGTCTGCTTCTGCCCAGCGATTTCGTTGGCCGGCCCGGACGGGGCTCGGCAGCCTACAATGTCGTGGCCACGACCGATATGGTCATGTGCTGTTTCCGCAAGAAACCGTTCGAGGTGATGATGAGCCAAACGCCTCATATCGCGCAACGCCTGCTGGAAATGACACTGGACGAGCTTGACGCGGCGCGCGAGTGGATGCTTGTGCTGGGCCGCAAGACGGCGCGTGAAAAGATCGCGTCGCTCTTGTCAATCATCGCGCGGCGCAACGCCACGCTGAACCTCGCGGATGTGACCGGCTCGATGGTGTTTGACTTGCCGCTCACGCGTGAGGCGATGGCAGATTACCTGGGCCTGACCCTGGAAACGGTCAGCCGCCAGATTTCATCGCTGAAGAAGGACGGCATCATCCAGCTTGAAGGCAAGCGCCATGTCACCGTCCCCGATTTTGACCGCCTGCTTGCAGAGGCCGGTGACGACAGCGATGGCGGAATGCTGGCCTGACCAATCGGCCGTGCGCAGCGGCAGGCCGGTATCGGGAAACCGGTCTTTCAGCGTCAGAGATGGGTGTATTCGCGCCACGCCCGTCGGCGGGGTTTGACCCAAGCCCCCTATTCGCGGAAGGCATCATTGAACAGCGAATAGACCGCGCCACTGATCTCGCGCAGCAGCTTCACCTCCATGGCGCTGGCGAAGTCTTCGAAATCCGACGCGGTGACGACAAAGGCATTCCTGCCGCCGATCACGTGACGGCCGAAATAGCGGGTCAACCTTTTGTCATCCTCCTCGATGGCAAGCCCGTTGATCACGATCCCTTGTGACAGCAGCTTGCCGCGCGTCTCACGCAGGCGCCTTTCATCATCGGTTCGGCCGTTCCCGGCGATATCAATCACCTTGCGGCGTGCCGCACCGGGCGCGGCGTCCAGCAGCCGGGCCGAAAACTCCAGCCCGCTGTGGATCATCGTGCCTCCACCGGGCAGCTTGCGCGGCATGGCGGCGACCTCGTCGGCGAAGCGCGCAACATCCGCCCGGTCGGAAAGCACGGTCCAGTCCAGCCCCAGGGCCTGCCGCGTCACGCTGGACCATTGTACGACGGCAATCGCAACGCCGCCGGGCGCGCGATCAATCGCCGCGGCGACAAGCTCGGAGCGAAGCGCCTTGGCGGTGCCGAAACGCTGCAGGTCGAACTCTTCGTCATTCACGCTGGCCGACACGTCAAAGGCCAGGACCAGATGCAGCTCCATCCGGCCCTGCGCCACCCCGGGCCCTGGACAGGCGGTAAACCATAGCGTCAACGCGGCGATCACCATGAAGAGGCGGTCGTGTTTCACGGTGCCGCGCTTCTGCTGGAAGTACCCGATTTTCGCATGTTCGGCCTCTTTTTCCTCGCTTGGCGCGAACCATCGTCAACGCCTTGGAGTTGAGGCTTATCCAGCGCCGTGGTCAACCCATGTCAGTAGTGTTCACCCTAATGTGCCATCAGCATCGGAAAGGTCGCCTGTTCCAGCATGTTGCGTGTCGTGCCGCCGAATATCGCCTCGCGGAACCGGGAATGGCCATACGCGCCCAGTACTAGCAGGTCGGCGTTCACATCGGTCGCGTGTCGGGTCAGCACGTCCGAGACACGGGGCAGGGTCTTGGACAGCACATCGATTTCGGCCTTCACATCATGGCGCGCCAGGTATTGCGACAGCAGCCCGCCGGGATCCGACCGGGTTGGCCCGTGCGCGGGCGGATCGATGATCACGACGTGCACGATTTCCGCCTGTTTCAGCAGGGGCATGGCGGCGCGAACGGCGCTCAACGCCTCGGCCCCTTCATTCCAGCCGATCATGATGCGCTTCGGCCGGGTGTCCAGCGTTGCGCTCTCGGGCAGGATGATCGCGGGTGCCTGGCCTTCGAACAGCGCCGCCTCGATCACCGGTTCCAGTTCGGCGCCACGGCCCTCGCCATAGGGTTTGGGCAGGATCACCAGATCGGCAAACCGCGCCCGGGCCGAGACATGCCGCCCGATATCCGCCAGTTGGGCAACCGCCGATTCAACCGCCCACAGACAATCCGCGTTTTTCAGGTGCGCTTCGGCCCTCGCGGCAATCCGGCTGGCTTCCTCGCTGGCGCGGGTGATCGTTTCCTGCAGTACGATCGCGCTGGCACCGGCATAGTAAAACCCGGTTTGGGTGCGGTCGACGCCCAGGCAGAGCACATCCAGATGGGCACCGCAGGCGGCTGCCATCGCCGCTGCGTTGGTCAGGGTTTCTTCGGCAAGAGTTTCATTGGTCAATACGGTGAACAGGCATTTGTAAGTCATCTCGAAGCCCTCTTCTGTTGGGTTTGATCGCGCTCAGCATAGGAGCGCGCGGAAGCCCCGCCTTGATACGGGTCAAATTCGCCTCGCTGTCTTCTCGTCGCCGCACATAAGAATCTACACGAAGGTCGGCCTTCTTGATGCAGATCAAAGCATCACCCGCAGTCATCGCGCATCTAGCCGTTGTCTTAACGCGAACACGCGAATCCGTTGATTCGCAAGGACAGAGACGAAGGACTAGGAAAATGATGAACTATTTCAAGCTGATCGCGCTTGGCCTGATCACGCTGTTTGCGCTGATTGCGGCCAATTATGCACGCGATCTGGCCTATATGGTAAATGCGCTGACCATCGCGCTGGTGTCTGCGGGCATGTTCCTGTGGGTCTTGCGCAATACCGATGAGCCGGTCCGACAGGTCGACCTGTCGGGCGAGTATATGGATGGTGTTGTCCGCGCCGGTGTGATCGCGACCGCCCTTTGGGGCGTTGTCGGGTTTCTGGCAGGAACATTCATCGCCTTCCAGCTGGCTTTTCCGGAGTTGAATTTCGAGTGGTCGCAGGGGCTGGCCAATTTTGGGCGGCTGCGCCCGCTTCACACCTCGGCCGTGATCTTTGCCTTCGGCGGTAACGCGCTGATCTGCACGTCGTTCTACGTGGTACAGCGCACGTCGGCCGCCCGCCTCTGGGGAGGCAACCTGGCCTGGTTCGTCTTCTGGGGCTACCAGCTTGTCATCGTTCTGGCCGCGACCGGTTATTTGCTGGGCGCGACCCAGTCCAAGGAATATGCGGAGCCCGAATGGTATGTCGATCTGTGGCTGACCATCGTCTGGCTGGCCTATCTGGCCGTGTTTCTGGGCACGATCATCAAGCGCAAAGAGCCGCATATCTACGTGGCGAACTGGTTCTACCTTTCCTTCATCATCACCGTCGCGATGCTGCATGTGGTCAACAACCTGTCCATTCCCGTCAGCATCTTCGGTTCGAAATCCGTGCAGGTCTTTTCCGGCGTGCAGGATGCGATGGTGCAATGGTGGTATGGGCATAACGCCGTGGGTTTCTTCCTGACGGCGGGGTTCCTCGGCATGATGTACTATTTCGTGCCGAAACAGGCTGAACGCCCCGTCTTCAGCTACAAGCTCAGCATCATCCATTTCTGGGCGCTGATCTTTCTCTATATCTGGGCCGGTCCGCACCACCTGCACTATACCGCGCTGCCTGACTGGGCCTCGACCCTGGGCATGGTATTCTCGATCGTGCTTTGGATGCCGTCCTGGGGTGGCATGATCAACGGGCTGATGACGCTTTCGGGCGCCTGGGACAAGCTCAGGACCGATCCCATCATCCGCATGATGGTCATTTCCATCGGCTTTTACGGCATGTCCACCTTCGAGGGACCGATGATGTCGATCCGCGCGGTGAACTCGCTGTCGCATTACACCGACTGGACCATCGGCCACGTTCATTCCGGCGCGCTTGGCTGGAACGGCATGATCACCTTCGGCGCGCTCTACTTCCTCGTGCCGAAACTGTGGAACCGTGACCGCCTCTACAGTCTCGGCATGGTCAGCTGGCACTTCTGGCTCGCGACCATCGGCATCATCCTCTACGCCGCCTCGATGTGGGTGACCGGTATCATGGAGGGCCTGATGTGGCGCGAGGTCGACGCCAACGGCTTCCTGGTGAACTCCTTCGCCGACACCGTCGCCGCCAAGTTCCCCATGTATGTGGTCCGTGGCCTGGGTGGTGTGCTCTATATCGCCGGCGCCATCATCATGTGCGTCAACCTCTACCTGACCGTCAAGCGGAGCCCGGCCGTGGCGGCCGACAACGCCGCTGTGCCGGCCGAATAACGGAGGATCAGAGATATGGGAATTCTCGACAAACACCGCGTTCTGGAAAAGAACGTCACCCTACTTGCCATCTTTGCCTTCCTGGTCGTCACCATCGGCGGGCTGGTGCAGATCGCACCGCTTTTCTGGCTGGAAAACACGATTGAGGACGTGGAGGGCATGCGCCCTTACACGCCGCTCGAACTGGTTGGCCGCGACGTCTATGTGCGCGAAGGCTGCTACGTGTGCCATAGCCAGATGATTCGTCCGATGCGGGACGAGGTGGAACGCTATGGCCACTACAGCCTTGCGGCGGAATCGCAATATGACCACCCGTTCCAATGGGGATCGAAGCGCACCGGGCCGGACCTCGCGCGCGTCGGGCTGCGTTATTCGGACGAGTGGCATGTGGATCACCTGCGCGATCCGCAGTCGGTCGTGCCGGAATCGGTGATGCCGAAATACGGCTTCCTCGAGGATCGGCTGATCGACGGCAGATACATGCAGGATCGCCTGAGAACCGATCGGCTTGTCGGCGTGCCCTACACCGAAGAGATGGTTGAAAACGCCGTCGCCGATTTCCGCGCGCAGGCCGACCCCGACAGCGACTATGACGGGCTGGTCGAACGGTACGGAGACACGGTGCAGGTGCGCAATTTTGACGGTGCGGCCGGCATTTCCGAGGCCGACGCGCTGATCGCCTATCTGCAGATGCTGGGTACGCTGGTCGATTTCTCGACCTTCACGCCCGTGGCAAGCCGCTAAAGGGAGCGAGAAACATGGAAACCTATTCATTCCTGCGCGAACTGGCCGACAGCTGGGTATTGCTGATCCTGTTCACCTTCTTCGCGGGCGTCGTTTTCTGGGTGTTCCGGCCTGGATCCACCAAGGTCTACGATAACCCCGCGGGCATTCCCTTCCGGCACGAAGACAAACCCGCCGATGACAACGGCGCGGACGCCAAGGAGGCGTAAGAACCATGGACAAGAAATCGCAAATTCAAGAAGGCGATCCGAACACCACCGGCCATGAATGGGACGGCATCCAGGAGTTTGACAACCCGATGCCGCGCTGGTGGCTCTGGACCTTCTATGTAACCATCATCTGGGGCATCGGCTATACAATCGCCTATCCCGCCTGGCCCGGTATCTCATCAGCTACCGCCGGTCTGATGGGCTGGTCGACCCGCGCCAATGTGGCGGCGGACATCGCCCAGGCCGAGGCGGCAAATGCGGACATAAATGCCCGTCTGGCCAAGGTCGAGATGACCGAGATCGCCACGGACCCCGAACTGTCGGGTTATGCCACCTCGGCGGGCGCCGCCGTGTTCAAGACTTGGTGCGCACAATGCCACGGATCAGGCGCTGCGGGGGCCAAGGGATATCCCAACCTGCTTGACAACGACTGGCTCTGGGGGGGCGATATCGGGGCGATCCAGTTCAGTGTCAAACACGGCATCCGCAATGAAGACGATGACGAGGCGCGCTATTCGCAGATGCCCGCCTTTGGCGAAATTCTCGAGAAAGACGAGATTGCCGCTGTCACCAATTACGTGCTCTCGCTTGCCGGTGAGCCGCTGGAGGCTTCGCAAGTCGGGGCCGGGCAGACCGTGTTCATGGATAACTGTGCTTCGTGCCATGCCGATGACGGCACTGGCGACCGCGCACAGGGCGCGCCCAACCTGGCGGATGCCATCTGGCTTTACGGCGGTGATTACGAAACCGTTCTCGAGACCGTGACCTACAGCCGCTTCGGGGTGATGCCGGCGTGGTCAGAGCGCCTGACCGAGGCCGAGATCCGCGCCGTGTCGGCCTATGTGCACCAGCTGGGCGGCGGCGAGTAACCCTCAAACCGCCCTTTGAACGATCCAGCGCCACGCTCGGATCGGTTTGGAGGCACAGCAAAAAAAGAACACCCGCGGGGGGCTAACCCGCGGGTCAGGCACCGGCCCTTCCGTCCTGTTCGCGCGTTTCCTGGAAGGCCGGTGCCGCCCTGATCGGGCCGCGGGGGAGATTCCGCGGCCCTCTCTCGTTTTATGGGTCTGCTACGGTTTATCGTAACGTTTCAGCTGATTTTGTCACCAGGGGGTGCCTGCGCCAACGGCCGCCCCGCCACGGCCAACGCCGGTATCGACGACCCTGACCAACATTGGGCGCTGGCGGGGCGGGGCGCGGGTCAGTTCCCGCGGACGCCGGGGTGATGCGGGAAGTAGGAGGCATCGTGACGCTCGTCAAACCGGGTGTGATCACCCCAATGGTTGGAGGTGTCGGTTCGGGTGGCGGTATTGAAAGTTTTTGCAAATATTCCCAGCATGGTGTTTCCTTTCCGGGTTCTGGTTTCTGTATTGAATATTGCACTTAACCTGTCATTCTGCGACTCAGGAAAAATTCTAACGTGTAAGTTGAAATTACAAATGGATTGGCTTGGTTTCCCGCCACTCTCGTCACTTCGGGCGTTTTCAGCGCTGGCGGAGGCCGGCACTGCGGTGGCGGCTGGTGAGAAGCTCAATGTCAGCCATGCCGCCATCAGCCAGCAGATCAAGGCGCTCGAGTCGCATCTGGGCCTGACGCTGGTGGATCGCAGCGGTCGCAGCCTTGCCCTGACGACAGACGGTCAACAACTGGCCGAGGCGTTGGCGGAGGGGTTCGAAGGCATTTCGCGGACGATCAACATTCTGACCTGTGCCGATGCAGACCGGCCGCTGCAGATATCCACGACCCAACTGTTCGCGGTTGGCTGGCTCATGCCGAGGCTCCAGAGCTTTCAGGAAAGACACCCGGATATCAATCTGCTGATCAATCCGACCGCGCAGGTCGTCGACATGGAGGCGGGCGGCGTCGATGTCGCCCTGCGCTTTGGCGCCGGCCACTGGCCGGGGCTGGAAACCGAGCTTCTGATCCCGACCGATGTCGTTGTGGCCGCCGCACCGTCGCTGATCGGCGGCAAGACCTTTGAGGAACCCAAAGACCTTGTCGAACTGCCCTGGCTTCAGGAATTGGAGACATCTGATGTGCCCGACTGGCTGCGGCGCCACGAGGTCACGCATGACCGGCTGCGCACGATTCAACTGCCTGGCAACCTGATGCTGGAAGGTGCGCGGCGCGGGCAGGGGATCCTCATCGCCTCATTTTCCAATTTGCAGGCCGATATCGAGGCAGGAAAACTGGTTGAGCTGTTTCGGGATGCCGGGGACACGGGATATTTCATCGTCACCCGCCCCGGTGTGCTGCGCCCTTCGGCCAAGGCCTTCGTCAACTGGCTGCGGCGGCAGCGGAAAATAAACGGAAAAGGCAAATAGATCACTTTCAGACTCAGAATTTGACTCAGGTCAAAGTTCCGGGCGCTGCAACCTGAGACAACCGGCCTGACAGGATCCTGAAATATCGGAGTGATTCCGTGGCCGACAGCCAGCCCGACACGCCTCAAAGCCTCTACGCGCCCCGCGAGCCGATCTTTCCCAAGAAGGTCTACGGACGATTCCGTAACCTGAAATGGGTGATCATGGCGGTGACGCTTGGCATCTATTACCTGACGCCCTGGATCAGATGGGACCGCGGGGCGAACCTGCCCGACCAGGCCGTGCTGGTCGATCTGGCGAACCGGCGTTTCTTCTTCTTCTGGATCGAGATCTGGCCGCACGAGTTCTATTTCGTCGCCGGCCTGCTGGTGATGGCTGGGCTGGGACTGTTCTTGTTCACATCGGCGCTTGGCCGTGTCTGGTGTGGTTATGCCTGCCCGCAGACGGTCTGGACGGATCTCTTCATCCTGGTGGAACGCTGGATCGAAGGGGACCGCAACGCGCGTCTGCGCCTGCATCGCCAGAAGAAGTGGGATTTTCGCAAGTTCAGTCTGCGCCTGGTCAAGTGGATCAGTTGGCTGCTGATCGCCGTGGCGACCGGCGGCGCCTGGGTGTTCTATTTTGCCGATGCACCGACGCTGATGGCCGATCTTTTCACGCTCACTGCACATCCGGTGGCCTATACCACCGTTGCAATTCTGACCGGCACGACCTTTCTGTTCGGTGGCTTCGCACGCGAGCAGATCTGCATCTACGCCTGCCCCTGGCCGCGCATCCAGGCGGCGATGATGGACGAGGATACGCTGGTCGTGGGATATCGTGAATGGCGCGGCGAACCGCGCAAACATTCCGAGGCGGCCAAGGCGGGCGAAGCACAAGGCGACTGCATCGACTGCATGGCCTGCGTCAATGTCTGCCCGGTCGGCATCGACATTCGCGATGGCCAGCAACTGGAATGTATCACCTGCGCTTTGTGCATCGACGCCTGCGATGACATCATGGCCAAGATCGGCAAACCCCGCGGTCTGATCGACTACATGGCGCTGACCGATGAACAACATGAGCGGGCGGGCCGGCCCCCCAAACCCGTTATCAAGCATATCCTGCGCCCCCGGACACTGCTTTACACCGCGCTTTGGGCGCTGGTTGGCGTCGGCCTGGTCTTTGCCCTCTTTATTCGCGCGGAAATCGAAATGACTGTCGCGCCGGTGCGCAATCCGACCTTCGTTACCATGGCCGACGGGGCGATCAGGAACACCTATGAGGTGCGGCTGCTCAACAAGCATGGCGAGGATCGTTTCTTTCGCTTGTCCGCCGTGGGCGATCCGTCGCTCAGCCTGTCGCGAGAGGGGTCGGACTTCGATACGCTTCTGGTGCCCGCTGACAGCACGTACAATCAGCGTGTCTACATTCAGGCGCCTGCCGGGTCGGAACCGGCAACGAGCGACCGCAGCGATGTCCGGATCTGGGTCGAAGACATCACCAACGGCGACCGCGCCTACAAGGACACGATCTTTAACGGAAAGGGCAAGTGATGGCAGGGCGACAGATCACGGGACGGCAGGTGTTGGCGGGTTTTGTCGCCGCCTTCAGCCTGATAATCGGCGTCAATCTTGTGCTGGCCTGGAACGCGGTCAAAACCTTTCCGGGGCTCGAAGTCAGGAATTCCTACGTTGCCAGCCAGGAATTCGATGACCGCAAAGCTGCGCAGGAGGCACTGGGCTGGGTGATCAGGGCCGATCATGCGGATGGGGAATTGCGGCTGGCGATCACCGATCGGGCCGGCGATCCGGTCAGTGTGCAATCGCTTGACGCCACGGTCGGGCGCGCAACCCATGTCCATGACGACCAGAAACCGGAATTCACCTTTGATGGCGCGGCCTACACCGCGCCTGTCAGGCTGGCCGACGGCAACTGGAATATCCGCATGGTGGCCATCGCCGCCGATGGCACCGAATTCACGCAGCGCGTTGTGCTGGTGAAGAAATGACCGCCACCTTGCGCCCTGCCGTTTCGGCCTGTCCGGCCTGCGCTGCCGCCCCCACCGCGCAGGCTCTCGCCGACAGCGCCGGGCCACAGACCGCGCAGATCGCCCTGTCGCTGCCCACGATCCACTGTTCCGCCTGCATCTCCAAGATCGAACGCGGGCTGAACGCGCATCCCCTCGTCAACTCGGCCCGCGTGAACCTGACCCTGAAACGTGCGACGATAGCCGCCGCCGAGGAGGTTTCGGCGCAAGAGATGGTGCAACTGGTCGAAGGGCTGGGCTATGAGGCCCATGAACTGGATGCCGGGGCACTGAACGCCACGGCAACCGGCGAAGAGGGGCGTGACCTGCTGATGCGCCTGGCAGTTGCGGGCTTTGCCTCGATGAACGTGATGCTGCTGTCGGTCGCCGTCTGGTCGGGGGCAGAGGCCGCCACACGCGATCTGTTCCACTGGATCTCGGCGGCCATTGCCCTGCCGACGATCGCCTTTGCCGGGCAACCGTTTTTCCGAAATGCCTGGGCTGCATTGTCAAACCGGCAGCTCAACATGGATGTGCCGATCACCCTGGCGATATTGCTGGCGGTCGTGACCTCGCTGTGGGAGACATCCCTTTCGGGTGAACATGCCTATTTTGACGCGGCGCTGACACTGACCTTCTTTCTGCTGGCAGGCCGCTACCTGGATCACCGCACCCGCGCGATTGCCCGGTCGGCGGCCGAAGAACTGACCGCGCTGGAGGTGCCGCGCGCGATCCGCCTGACCGGCGAGCGCGAGGAAACGGTGATGGTGGCCGACCTGAAAGTTGGCGATACCATCCTGGTTCGCCCCGGTGGCAGGATGCCGGTGGACGGTGAGATCCTGACCGGAATGTCGGAACTGGACCGGTCCCTGCTGACCGGTGAGACCTTGCCCGTCGTCGCCGGACCGGGGCAGGCGGTCTCGGCCGGCGAGGTCAACCTGACCGGGCCATTGACCATACGCGCGACGGCCGTTGGCGCCGATACCTCGTTGCATCGCATGGCTGACCTGGTGGCCATCGCGGAATCCGGGCGCTCGCGCTATACCTCGCTGGCGGATAAGGCGGCCAAGCTGTACGCGCCCGGGGTGCACATCCTGTCGGCGCTCAGTTTCGCGGGCTGGTATCTCTATAGCGGTGATCTGCGCACCGCGCTCAACATCGCGGCGGCGGTGCTGATCATCACATGCCCCTGCGCATTGGGCCTTGCGGTTCCTGCCGTGACGACCGCCGCCTCCGGTCGCCTCTTTCGCCGCGGGATGCTGGTCAAGGACGCGACCGCGCTGGAACGGTTGGCACAGGTGGACACGGTGGTCTTCGACAAGACCGGGACGCTGACCGCCGGTACGCCGGAACTGACCAACCTGGACAAGCTGCCGCGGCAGGCGGTCGGGATCGCGGCCGCGCTCGCGCAAGGGTCATCGCATCCGCTGGCGCAGGCCATCCTTCGGGCGGCCCGACAGGCCGGGATCCCGGCGGCGCGGGTCGAGGCCGTGACCGAAGTGCCGGGTCATGGGGTCATGGGGAATTGGCAGGGGCAGGAGGTCCGCCTGGGCCGCGCCGCCTGGGCAGGCGCGCAAGGCCTTCGGGAAACGGCGACATTTCTTGCCGTCGGCGATGCGCCGGCCGTCGCCTTCATCTTTGCCGACCGCCTGCGCGATGGCGCCGCCGAGCTTGTCGAGACGCTGCGACAAAGCGGCAAGGAGGTGTATCTGATGTCCGGCGATACCACGCCTGCCGTCGAGGAGCTGGCCGCCCGTCTGGGTATTCGTCACTGGCTGGCCGAGGCGCTTCCCGCGGATAAGGCCGAGCACATTCAGGCGCTTGGCGACAAGGGCGCCAAGGTGCTGATGGTGGGCGACGGGTTGAACGACACGGCGGCGCTGGCGGCGGCGCATGTGTCGATTTCACCGGCCTCGGCGCTGGATGCGGCCCGGGTGGCCAGCGATATCGTTCTCCTGGGGGGGGATCTGTCGCCCGTGTCGGCGGGTTGTGACACCGCGCGGGCAGCGATACGGCGCATCCGAGAAAACTTCCGTATTGCCACGATCTACAATATCATTGCCGTGCCGCTGGCGGTGGCAGGGTTGGCCACGCCGCTGATCGCGGCGCTGGCGATGTCGACCAGCTCGATCACCGTGTCGCTGAACGCGCTGAGACTGAGATAGGGAAAATGAACGTTCTGTCCTACCTGATCCCGATTTCACTGGTCCTGGGCGGCATCGGGCTGATCGGGTTCATCTATACCGTCCGGTCAAACCAGTATGACGATCCGGAGGGCGACAGCCGCCGCATCCTGGATGACCAGTATGATAAACGCCCCAAGAAATAGGGCGTTCATGCAAGAGTAGCCAAAGGTCAGCGCGGCGGGTTCAACTGGGTCCGATCATGAAACAGGTGATTTGTTTGGCCTGAAGTCTGCGGCAGGCGAGGTCAGCCGTCTCGCGGGTTAGTCCCATGAAATTGGCGTCATAGCCGTTTGACCGGGCCACGACCTTGCGCAGGCTGCCATCCAGCGTGCTCATCTCGTTCAAGGCGGTTTGCAGCAATACCGAACGCGCCTTGTACTGGCTGGGGTAGCGGCCCACATTGATGCCCCAGTGCCGTCCGCCCGAGGTGGACAGCCGGGTCACGACCTCCTGGACCGGATCTTCTTGATCGGCCTTGGCGCTTACGATCGAGCCGGGCCGTGCCTTGGGCTGGACCATGCGAATGGTTGCCGCCTCGGCGCCGGTCGGCTTCTTCAGCTCTGCCACTTCTGCGCTTTGGGCTGCCATGACCGCCTTGTCGATATCCTCTTTGGCGGCCACCAGAACAGGCGTGTTCTCGGCGCGCGGGCGCAATGCCGGGCGCAGGCTTTTCTTGACCGCCGCCGCCGCGGCCAGGCGAACCGTCTTGCCGACGCCGCCGGGGGTGTCATTGCCGATCTTGCCGTAATATGCGGGCCGGGCGGGGCGGTGCACCGCAACGCGCGTTGGCGCGCGCTTGAAGCCAAGATCCAGCAACTCGGCGACTCTTGCATTGCGCGTCCGGGTGGAACGTCCGCCAAAGACGGTTGCGATGATGCGCTCGCGGCCGCGTTCGGCGCTGGCGACAAGATTGAAGCCCGCAGCGCGGGTGTACCCGGTCTTGATTCCATCGGCACCGCGATAGCTGGCCAGCAGTTTGCGGTTGGTATGATAAACGGTTTTCACACCGGCATTTGCCGTCATCCGGGAGAACAGGTTGTAATATTCGGGATAGTCGTAAAACAGGTGGCGGCCCAGCGTCGTCATGTCCCGGGCGGTTGACAGATGGCCCGATTCCGTCAGGCCATGCGCGTTCTTGAAGGTCGTACGCGTCATGCCCATTGCCTTGGCGGTGCGATTCATCCGGCGGGCAAATCGCGCCTCCGACCCTTCGATCGCCTCGGCCAGGGCGGTGGCGGCATCATTGGCAGACTTCACCGCAGCCGCACGGATCAGATAACGCAGGGCGATGCGCTGCCCGGCCTTCAGGCCCAGTTTGCTGGGCGGTTCGCTGGCAGCGTGTTTGGAAATCCGCACCTGGGTATCAAGGCTGATCTCGCCATTCTCGACCGCCTCGAAAACGATATAGAGGGTCATCATCTTGGTGAGGGATGCCGGGTGCAATCGTGTATCCGCATTTCGTGAATGCAGCACCTTGCCCGACCGTGCGTCGATCACCATTGCCGCATAGGGTGCCGCTGCCGCACTGAGCGGTACAATGACCAACATCCAGATTGTGGCCAACGCCACCAGACCCCAGCGGATCGGCTGTCTGCTCCGCGCCTTCATGAAACTGCTCTTTTCTGCCTCTCGCCGCCGATTTTTCGACTGGCTTTTGTTTTATCCTCTCAAGCTATCATAAGGATCTTCGTAAATAAAGCGTTCATTCCTAAGGAATTATTCCACGTTGTTACAGTGCGTCATCCAGATATTGCGGTTGTCCGGACCACCGTCCACCACCGGTTTGATTGTGGCGGCATTGTGGCAAACACATCGGACAAAAAAAGAGCGCCTCAGAGGGCGCTCTTTTCGTTGGTTGACCAGGCTTCAGTTCAGCGCCTTGTCGGTGATCGCATGAGTCCAGGCTGCTTCGCCGGGATGTTTGGTGATGACCGGATCGGATCCGCCCGAGAGGAGCGACTGCACCGTGCGTTCGAAATCGGCCGGGTCCAGCGCGCCGTTCGATCCGGCGGTCAGCTTGGCGATCTCGCCCATCATCCGCTTCTGATGCTCTTCCGTCTGTGCGCCCGAGGCATCGTTGTCCAGGACGATCATTGCCGCTTCGTCCGGGTTCTCCTCGGCCCATTTCCAGCCTTTCATCGACGCGCGCACGAAGCGCACCATCTTGTCGACGAAAGCCGGGTCGTTGAGGTTTTCCTCCAGCACATACATGCCGTCTTCCAGCGTGGCGACGCCCTGATCCTCGTATTTGAACACGACCAGATCGTCGGGGGTCAGGCCCGCATCGATGATCTGCCAGTATTCGTTATAGGTCATGGTCGACACGCAGGCCGCCTGGCCCTGCAGGATCGGATCGACGTTGAAACCCTGTTTCAGTACGGTCACACCGTCCCCGCCGCCTTCAGTCGGGATACCCAGCTGGCTCATCCAGCTTAGGAACGGGTATTCATTGCCGAAGAACCAGACACCCAGTGTCTTGCCAGGGAAATCCTCGGGGCTTTCGATACCGGCATCCTTGCGGCAGGTCAGCATCATGCCCGAGCTCTTGAAGGGCTGCGCGATGTTAACCAGCGGCAGGCCCTTTTCACGGCTGGCCAGCGCCGATGGCATCCAGTCCAGCACCACGTCGGCACCGCCGCCGGCAATCACCTGGGCGGGCGCGATATCCGGGCCGCCGGGCTTGATCGTGACATTCAGGTCTTCCTCTTCGTAGAAGCCCTTATCCTGTGCGACGTAATAGCCGGCGAACTGCGCCTGCGTAACCCATTTGAGCTGCAGCGTGACATCATCCGCCGCCTGCGCAACCGACGCCCACGCGCCCATTGCGGCAAGCCCGAGTGATTTGGTGAGTCTATTCATCCGTATTCTCCCTAGTTGTTATCTTGTGTTCAGTGTCGCTGCGATGGATGCCAGAATGTCATTGTCTTTTCCAGAAGCGCAACCATTCCGTAGAATCCAGAGCCGACAATTGCCGCCACGACGATTTCGGCCCAGACCAGATCCATTGCCAGTTGCCCGACCGATGTGGAAATGCGAAACCCCATGCCGCGCACGGGCGAGCCGAAGAATTCGGCCACGATCGCCCCGATCAGCGCCAGCGTGGTGGCGATCTTGAGCCCGTTGAAGATGAAGGGCATGGCCGCTGGCAGGCGGAGTTTCAGAAGCGTTTTCCAGTACCCTGCCGCATAGGTGCGCATCAGGTCGCGCTGCATCGTGTCCGTGTCCTGCAACCCTTGCACGGTGTTCACCAGCATCGGAAAGAACACCATCACCACGACCACGGCCGCCTTCGATTGCCAGTCGAATCCAAACCACATCACCAGGATTGGCGCCATGCCGATGATCGGCAACGCGGCCACGAAATTGCCAATCGGCAGAAGGCCGCGCTGCAGGAACGGAAACCGGTCCACGGCAATCGCAACCAGGAACGCGCCGCCACAGCCCAGAACGTACCCCGAGAGCGCACCCTTCAGCACGGTTTGCACGAAATCTTCCCACAGAATAGCGGTCGATGCGGCGAACGTCTGGGCGATCTGTGTGGGCGCCGGCAGCAAGACCGGTGAAATCTGCAATCCGCGCACCAGTGATTCCCAGACGATTATCACCGTGATGCCGAACAGGGTCGGCACTGCCAGCCTGGTAAGGCGCGTGCGCGGTCTGCGCGCCATCCAGGCGTTTGCCTGCCACCCCGCAAGCCATGCGATGATGCCGAACGCGATCCAGCCCATCACGCCATCCCCATGCGTTTCAGGGTCATCCGCTGGAGCAGGCCGATCAGGCCGACCAGCAGCGCCGCAAGGGTTGCCGCCATGATCAGCGCGCTCCAGATCTGGATGGTCTGACCGTAATAGCTTCCGGCCAGCAGCCGCGCGCCCAGGCCCGCCACCGCGCCGGTGGGCAACTCGCCCACGATGGCGCCCACCAGGCTTGCCGCCATGGCAATCTTGAGAGAGGTGAAAAGATACGGCATCGAGGATGGCAGGCGCAGCCGCCAGAAGGTCTGGGACGGACTTGCGTTCCATGTGCGCATCTGGTCCAGCTGCATCGCGGACGGGCTGCGCAGCCCCTTGACCATGCCCACGACCACCGGGAAGAACGAAAGATACATCGAGATCATCGCCTTGGGCACCAGCCCCGAAATACCGATGGCGTTCAAGACCACGATGATCATCGGTGCGATGGCAAGGATCGGGATGGTCTGGCTGGCGATCACCCAGGGCATCACGCTCATGTCCATCGTCCGGTTATAGACGATGCCGATGGCCAGGGCGATGCCCAGCCCCGTGCCCAGCACGAAACCCAGCATGGTCGAACTGAAGGTGACCCAGCTGTGATAAATCAGCGAGCGCTTGGAGAAGGCGCGGCCACTGACCACCATTTCGCCGGTGGTTTTCCAGATCTCCACACCCACCTGATGCGGCGCCGGCAGCCTGGGTTTGTCCTGGCTCCAGGTGTCCGCCACCAGTTCGCTGAAACTCAGCTCGACACCGGCGCGCGTCGCCTTGTCCAGCGCCCAGGTTTTGTTGAGCTGGATCGCCGCCCCGTACCAGAGCAGGAATATAGCGGCGATGACCGTCAGAATGGGCAGGATGTTTCGCATCACGCGGCTCCTGCTTTCACTGTTCCACAAATACTCGGAAGCGACCGGCGAATTGCGCCGCTTTTCTTGAGTATTTTAAGAACGATGAAGGGAATGGGTGGTGATATCGGGTTACGGTACAGGCTGGAGAGCCGATGACCGTGAACGGTGAAAGCCCCCCGCCCGATCGAAAGGGCGGGGGCATTCCGGTAGGCCATGCGGCTACATCTCATCGGCATGCCCCGCCCTGAGCCCGTCGCGGACGCGGTGGGCGATTTCTATGAATTCCGGCGTGTCCCTGATTTCCAGCGGCCGTTCGCGCGGCAGGGTGCTCTCGATCACATCGGTGATCCGCCCGGGGCGCGGGGACATGACGACGATCTTGGTCGACAGGTACACGGCCTCGGGGATCGAATGGGTGACGAAGCAGATCGTCTTGTGGGTCGAGTCCCACAGATGCAGAAGCTGTTCGTTCAGGTGGTCGCGCACGATCTCGTCCAGCGCGCCAAAGGGTTCGTCCATCAGCAGGATATCGGCGTCAAAGGCCAGCGCCCTGGCGATGCTGGCCCGCTGCTGCATCCCGCCCGAGAGCTGCCACGGGAATTTCTTCTCGAACCCCGACAGTTCGACCAGGTCGAGGACGCTGCTGACCCGCTGGTCCTGATCGGCCCGGTCATAGCCCATGATTTCAAGCGGCAGGCGGATATTGCCGCCAATGGTGCGCCACGGATACAGCCCCGCCGCCTGGAATACATAGCCATAGGCGCGCGATTTCCGCGCCTCTTCGGGGCTCACGCCGTTCACGGTGATCGTACCCGCCGTTTGCCGCTCCAGATCGGCCATGACCCGCAGAAAGGTGGTCTTGCCACAGCCCGAGGGGCCGATGAAGCTGACGAAATCGCCCTTCTCGACGTCAAGGTTCACGTCCTTCAGCGCATGAACCGGGCCGTCATTGGTCTGGAAGGTCAGGCTGAGGTTTTCAGCGCGGATTACGGTCTGCTCGCTCAAGTGACTGGCTTTCTTCTCAGATCCCCGAGGGGATGTTCAACGGATCGCGTTCGATCATCTTGGGCGCGGTGAGGGCCTTCCATTTGCTCAGGGCTTCATGGGCCGAGGGGAAGGCGGGGCGGGGGACGAAGCGGCCGCGGCCCGGTTGGGGTTGCGAGTTCTGGCCCCAGGCCCAGATCACCTCGCCGCGCGAGATCGTGTAGCGCGAATTGGCCGTCACCTCGAATCCCTCGAACACGTTATAGTCAAGGATCGAATGGTGGTTCGAGGCTGAGATCGTCTTGGTAATTTTCGGATCCCACACGGTGATATCGGCATCCGCCCCTTCGACGATCGCGCCCTTCTTGGGGTAAATGTTCAGAATCTTGGCCACGTTCGTGCTGGTGGCTGCGACGAATTCATTGGGCGTCAGGCGGCCGGTTTCCACGCCGCGGGTCCAGAGCACCGGCATCCTCTCCTCCAGCCCGTTCGATCCGTTGGGGATGATCCGGAAATCCTCGCGGCCTGCACGTTTCTGTTCGGTGTCGAAAGCCGCGTGATCGGTGGCGACGACCTGCAGCGACCCGGCCTGCAGCCCGGCCCAGAGACTGTCCTGATGGTCCTTCGAGCGGAACGGCGGCGACATCACCCGACGCGCGGCATGGTCCCAGTCCTTGTTGAAATACTCAGATTCATCCAGCGTCAGGAACTGAATGAGCGGCTCTCCATAGACCCGCATGCCCTTCTGGCGCGCCCGCCGGATCGCCTCATGCGCCTGCTCGCAGCTGACATGCACGATATAGAGCGGCACGCCGGCGGCATCGGCGATGGTGATCGCGCGGTTGGCGGCCTCACCCTCGAATTCCGGCGGGCGGCTATACGCATGCCCCTCGGGGCCGGTGATGCCCTGGTTGAAATATTTCTCCTGCATCTCGGCCACCAGATCGCCGTTCTCGGCATGAACCATCGGCAGCGCGCCCAGCTCGGCGCAGCGCTTGAACGAGGCGAACATCTCGTCATCCTCGATCATCAGCGCGCCCTTGTAGGCCATGAAATGCTTGAACGAGTTGACGCCCATGTCGACGGCATCCTTCATCTCGTTGAAGATATCCTCATTCCAGCCGGTGATCGCCATGTGATAGCCGATATCCGAGCAGATCTGCGGCGCGGATTTGCGGTGCCATTCGTTGATCGCGTTCTTGATCGAACCGTCCGCACCGGGCAGGCAGAAATCCACCAGCATGGTGGTGCCGCCACAGGCCGCCGCCCAGGTGCCGGTCTCGAAGGTCTCGGCGGCGGTGGTGCCCATGAAGGGCATCTCCAGATGGGTATGCGGGTCAATGCCGCCGGGGATCACATAAGCGCCTTCGGCGTCGATATATTCGTTGCCCTTGAGGTCCTCGCCGATCTGCTTGATCTTCTCGCCCTCGATCAGAACATCGGCCTTCCACGTGCGATCCGCTGTGCAGACGGTGCCGTTCTTGATGACTTTGGTCATTTGCTAACTCCCTTTGCATCCTTGAAACATGGCTTTGGCTGTTCCTTGCCCGCTCTCGTTCGAAATGGAGGCTATAGCGATTGTGCAAGAACCGTCCTCAGCATGCCATGTTTTCGGTTGTCCCTCATAGAGCGATTTGAGTTCGCTTCCGACCGAGACATTGACGTAGTTCGTGGCCTTGATCGAAAACAAAGCAACTAGATCTGTTTCGCAATTTCGAAAACTGGGCTCGGCTTCGGTGACGGTGAAGAGGTCTCCGTTGCCCTTGCATCCGTCCTTCTTCAACAAGGTCAGCTTTTTGCGCATCAGGTCCTGAACCCGGACGAAGTTCTTGTCGTTGACCTCGCTGATGATCTCGAGGATTTGCGCGCGGCTGTCCTTGTCGTATTGGTCCATGACCGGCGGCTGATTGATGATGTCGCCATATTTCTCAAGCGTGTCGTAGGCGATTGCCAGTTCTCCGCTGCCTGCGCGCACACCACTTTCGTAGGATTGGCGATTGCCCAAGACGATCCCGATCGCAAATCCTGCTGCCAGAAAGGTGACGGCGGAGGCGATGTTTCCGAATGTCAGGAACTTGCTCAAGGGGTCACTCCACAATCCCCGCCGTCTCCACCACCGCGTGGAGCAGTACATCCGCGCCCGCCGTGGCCCAGTCTTTGGAAATCTCCTCGGCCTCGTTGTGCGAGAGGCCATCGACGCAGGGGCACATCACCATCGCCGTGGGGGCGACGCGGTTGATCCAGCAGGTGTCGTGGCCCGCGCCCGAGATGATGTTGCGGTGCGAATAGCCCAGACGTTCGGCGGCGTTGCGCACGGCGGTAACGCAGCCCTCGTCGAAGGTCACGGGATCAAAGCCGCCGACCTTCTCAAACGCGACGCTCAGCCCCATCTGGCCGCAGATCTCTGAGGCGGCCATGCGCAGCTTGTTCTCCATATCCTCGATCACGTCCTTGTTGGGCGAACGGAAATCGACAGTGAAAACCGCCTTGCCCGGGATCACGTTGCGCGAATTGGGGTAGATGTCGATATGGCCCGCGGCGCCCACCGCGTCAGGTGCGTGACCAAGGGCGATCTGTTCCACCATTTCCAGCACCCGCGCCATGCCGAGCCCTGCGTTCTTGCGCATCGGCATCGGGGTGGAGCCGGTGTGGCTGTCCTTGCCCTCGATCGTGACCTGCGTCCAGCTCAGGCCCTGGCCGTGGGTGACGACGCCGATATCCTTTTCCTCGGCCTCCAGGATCGGGCCCTGTTCGATATGCAGCTCGAAAAACGCGTGCATCTTGCGGCTGCCCACCGGCTCCTCGCCGCGCCAGCCGATGCGCTTGAGCTCATCGCCGAATGTCTTGCCCTCGGCATCTTCGCGCGCGTAGGCCCAGTCTTCCTCGTGGATGCCGGCAAACACGCCCGAGGCCAGCATGGCGGGGGCAAATCGGGTGCCTTCCTCGTTGGTCCAGTTGGTCACGACAATCGGGTGCCTGGTCTTGATGTCGAGGTCATTCAGCGTGCGGATCAGTTCCAGCCCTGCCAGAACGCCAAGCACGCCATCATACTTGCCGCCCGTCGGCTGCGTGTCGAGGTGAGAGCCCACATAGACGGGCAGGGCGTCGGGGTCGGTCCCTTCGCGCCGGGCGAACATGTTGCCCATCGTGTCGAGCCCCATGGTCATGCCCGCTGCCTCGCACCATTTCTGAAACAGCGCGCGCCCCTCGCCGTCTTCGTCGGTGACGGTCTGGCGATTGTTGCCGCCCGCAACGCCCGGGCCGATCTTGGCCATCTCCATCAGGCTGTCCCAAAGGCGGTCGCCATTGATTTTCAGGTTTTCGCCGGGGGCTGCGCTGGTTGCGGCCATCTGTTTCTCTCCCTGTCTCGGGGCATCTGCCGGCCCTCTTGCAATCGGTCACATCCTGACCGTATGGTCAAGAAGTAGACCACCACACCCTGACCAACTGGTCAAGATATTTCTGAGATTGCCCAAAGATGCCGCAAACCGCCCGACCGCTGAGCAAGAAAGAAATCAGGCAGGAGAATGAGCGCGTCATTCTTGAGGCTGCGGAAAAAGTCTTTGCAGAGGCGGGGTTTGGCGGGGCGACGATGCAGTTGATTGCCGATCTGGCGGGGCTGCCAAAGGCCAATCTGCACTATTATTTCCCGACCAAGGAGGCGCTTTACCGGCAGGTCGTTCAGGCAATTTTCCAGGACTGGCTGAAGGCTGCCGATATCTTTGATGACGCCCCGGGCCCGGTCGAGGGAATCGGCGCCTATATCGATGCCAAGATGGAAATCAGCCGGCGCCACCCCGCCGGGTCGAAAGTCTGGGCATCGGAGGTCATGCACCGGGCACCGGTGATCCAGGACTATCTGGAAACCACGCTGGTGGAATGGACCGAAGGGCGCATGGCGGTGATTCAGCGCTGGATCGACGAGGGCAAGATGGATCAGATCGACCCGCGCCACCTGCTCTACATGCTCTGGGCCACGACCCAGCATTATGCCGATTTCGGCCACCAGATCGAGACGCTGAATGGCGGCGCTGCCCTGAGCGACGATCAGTGGGAGGCTGCCAAGGCGTCGGTCAAGTCGATCATTCTCAAGGGGATCGGGGCCGAGAGCTAGCCGGTTGTCGTGCAGCCCGCTCTTTTCCCGGGGCCGGAAATGCCTCATTGTATGAACGAACACAGTACGCGGACGATTGCATGGCCAGCAGTTCCCCCACCAAGAAACCCAGCCGGATACAGCAGCGCAACCGGCTGATCATATTGGATGCCGCGCTCGAGGTGTTTTCGAAACATGGCTTTCGCGGTGCGACGCTGGATCAGATCGCCACGCAGGCCGGGTTGAGCAAGCCCAACATCCTCTACTATTTCGACGGCAAGGAAGACATCCATGTCACGCTGTTGAACCAGCTGATGGATACCTGGCTGGCGCCGCTGCACAAGATCGACCCGACCGGCGACCCGCTTGAGGAAATAATGCGCTATGTGTCCCGCAAGCTGGAAATGAGCCGGGAATTCCCGCGCGAAAGCCGCCTGTTTGCAAACGAGATACTGCAGGGCGCGCCGCGCATGGCGCCGCATCTGGAAAGCGGGTTGAAACCGCTGGTGGACGAAAAGGCGGCGGTGATCCAGCAATGGATCGACGCGGGCAGGCTGGCCCCGGTTGACCCCCGCCACCTGATCTTTTCGATCTGGGCGACAACGCAGCATTACGCCGATTTCGAGGCCCAGATCGAGGTGTTGATGGCAGGCACACCCGCGCATGAGGGCGCCGGTACCTATCTGGATGCGCTTTTCCGCAGGTTGCTTGTGCCCTGACGCATGTTTGCCCCGGTGCGACGGCGTATTAGGCTCCTTCCGGTACAAAAGCGGAGGCACGTCATGTCGGAAATTCGGCCCAATCTCATCGGTATCAATCACGTGGCGCTCGAGGTCGGCAATATCGACGCGGCACTTGCGTTCTACGGGAAATACTTTCGGTTCAACCTGCGTGGGCGTGGCGAGAGGGCGGCGTTTATCGACATGGGCGATCAGTTCCTGGCGCTGATGCAGGTGGACGATATCCAGACCGACGAAACCCGGCATTTCGGCCTTGTCGTCGATGATCGCGACGGGCTGCGCGCACGGATGGAGGCGGACGGCGTTCCCTTCGTGTCGGAAAAGCGGTTCGATTTCCTGGACCCTTGGGGCAACCGGGTCGAGATCGTCGCCTACCCGGATATCCAGTTCATGAAACGTCCGGAGGTTCTGGCGGCGATGGGGCAGGCCGGGCTGAGCAAGTCTGAAGCCGCGCTGGAAGAGTTGCGCGACAAAGGGATCGACACGCAGCGGCCTGTCTGAAAAAACCGGCGCCGCAAAACGGCGCCGGACAGCCCTTGTCGTCTATTGAGCGGGTTATTCCGCCGCGCAGGTGTTCGGATTGTTCGGGTGGGTCGTCCAGTTGGCGTATTCCTTTTCAACCACCTTCCCGGTGCGCGGATCGGTCATGCCGGGGGTCATCTGCTCCATCGTGATGCAGCCCTCGACCGGGCACACATTGACGCAGAGGTTGCAGGCCACGCATTCGTCGTCCAGCACCTCGAACACGCGGTCATCGGACATGGAAATTGCCTGATGCGAGGTATCCTCGCAGGCGGCATAGCACCGCCCGCAGCTGATACACAGATCCTGGTTGATCTTCGCCTTGGCGACGTAGTTCAGGTTCAGGTGCTGCCAGTCACTGCAATTGGGCACCGCGCGGCGCACGATCTGCGCGGTGTCGGTGATGCCCTTCTCGTCCATCCACTGGCTCAGCCCCGAGATCATTTCCTGCACGATCTTGAACCCATAGGTCATGGCCGCGGTACAGACCTGCACGTTGCCCGCGCCAAGCGCCATGAATTCGGCGGCGTCGCGCCAGGTGGTGATCCCGCCGATACCGCTGATCGGCAGGTCGGTCATTTCGGGTGAACGGGCGATTTCGGCCACCATGTTCAGGGCGATGGGCTTGACCGCCGGGCCGCAATAGCCGCCATGCGCTCCCTTGCCGTCGATGGTGGGTTCGGGCGCGAAGAGGTCCAGATCGACACTTGTGATCGAGTTGATCGTGTTGATCAGGCTGACCGCATCGGCACCGCCCTCCATCGCCGCGAGGGCGGGTTTGCGGATGTCGGTGATGTTCGGCGTCAGCTTGACGATAACCGGAAGGTCCGAGTGTTTCTTGCACCAATGCGCGACCTGCCCGACATATTCCGGCACCTGGCCCACGGCGCTGCCCATGCCGCGTTCGCTCATCCCGTGCGGGCAGCCGAAATTCAGCTCGACCCCGTCGCAGCCGGTATCTTCGACCCGGTGCAGGATCTCTTTCCACGCGTCTTCGTTCACCGGCACCATCAGCGAGGCTATGAGCGCGCGATCCGGGTAATCCTTCTTGACCCGCGTCATCTCTTCCAGGTTCACCTCAAGCGGTCGGTCGGTGATGAGTTCGATATTGTTGAGTCCCAGAAGGCGCCGGTCGGCCCCCCAGATCGCGCCGTAGCGCGGCCCGTTGACATTGACGACCGGCGGGCCCGCCTCGCCAAGTGTTTTCCAGACCACGCCGCCCCATCCGGCCTCGAAGGCGCGGCGCACGTTGTATTCCTTGTCCGTCGGCGGCGCCGAGGCCAGCCAGAACGGGTTGGGGGATTTGATCCCGATGAAATTGGATGTCAGATCAGCCATCGGCTTTCCTTTCCCTGTTGTCGCGTGCCTTATCCCGGCAGGCGAAAGATCATCTCGACCGGGGCGATATCCCCGGCTGTCAGATGCGTGACATAGTTTTCGATTTTTGTTTTGCCGGTTTCGTGCATCAGCAGGTGGATGCCCACGGGGGGTGGCCCGCCGGCCTCGGCGATGCGGGCAAGAACGCGGTCGAAGAATTCCCTGGCAAAGGCGGACCGGTTGCGTTCCGCCTGCAACTCGAACCCGGCGGCTTTGGCCGCAGCGCGGTAGATTTCGGGCGGCGTGACAAAGGAAAACGCCGCCTCTTCGGCCCAGGGGAACGGGAATGTCAGCGGCGTGTCCGACGCCCGCATGACGTCAAAGAGCGCAAAGGTGCCGCCCGGCGCCAGAACCCGCGCCGCCTCCTGAAACAATTTAGGTTTGTCCTCGATATTCATGCCGACATGGAACATCAGCGCCAGATCGGCGCTGTCGTCCGGCTCGGGAATGTCCAGCGCGCTGCCGACCTGAAACCGGGTAGCATCGGAAAGACCCACAAGACGGGACAACGCCGAGGCCGTGTCGACGAAATCGGGTGTCAGGTCGAAGCCGCGTACATGTGCGCCGGTACGTGCAGCGACATGGCGGGCAGCGCCGCCGATGCCACAGCCGATATCCAGCACACGGGTCTGCGGTGTGATCTCAAGCTGGTCCAGCAAGGCATCTGTGGCTTCCAATCCGCCGGTGTGAAATTCATCCACGGGCTTGAGGTCTTCAATTCCCGGCGCGTCGGGGTCAACACCGGATTGCTTCAGGGCCGCGCGAATGCTGTCGAGCAGGGTTTCGCCCGAATAATGCCGGGCAACAAGGGTCTCGATATCGGTCATGGCATAATTCCCTCCAGCGTTCTGAAATATGCCCTCAGCCTATCATTAAACCAGGGTTTCGTGGATATCCTCTGCCGCGTCACGCCCCTCGGCCACCGCGGTGACGGTCAGGTCGTCACCCCCGGCTGCGCAGTCGCCCCCGGCCCAGAAGCCGGCAATGCTGGTGCGGCCGGCGCCGGTGACGGCGATCTTGCGGCCATCCAGATCGGGCAGGTTGTCACCGGCGAGCGTCTGGCCAATTGCCTTGAACACCTGGTCCGCCGCAAGCCGGACCGTCTGGCCGGTCGGGGTCAGGTCGTCATCGGTGTATTCGAATTCGATCTCGCGGACGGCGCCGTTGCCATGCACGGCCTTGGGCGAGGCGTTGGTGATGATCCGCACCCCCTTGGACGCAGCCAGATCCTGTTCGAACTCGCTGGCATTCATCCGGTCGCGGCCCCGGCGATAGACCAGGCTGACATTGAGCGCGCCCAGCAGCTTGGCCTGCACGGCGGCATCCACGGCAGTCATGCCGCCGCCGACAACCACCACGTCCCGCCCGATCGGCAGGGCTGCCAGATCACTGGCTTGCCTGAGCTCTGCGATGAAATCGACCGCGTCCAGCACGCCGTCCTTGTCCTCGCCATCAAGGCCAAGCGCGTTGACCCCGCCAAGGCCGATGCCCAGGAAGACCGCATCGAAACCGGCTTTCAGTTGGTCAAGGTTCAGATCCCGGCCCAGCCTCTTGCCGGTTTCCAGCGTGATGCCCCCGATCTGCATCAGCCAGTCGACCTCGCGCGCGGCGAAACCGTCGACCGTCTTGTAGGAGGCGATGCCGAACTCGTTCAGCCCGCCGGGCTTGTCGCGGCCGTCGTAAAGCGTGACATCGTGACCTTTCATCGCCAGCCGGTGCGCGCAGGACAGGCCTGCGGGCCCGGCGCCCACAACGGCGACGGTTTTCCCCGTCGGCTCGGCCCGGGTGAACGGATGGGTGCCCTGGTTCATCAGCGTGTCGGTCGCGTAGCGCTGAAGCTGGCCGATCAGGACCGGCTTGCCCTCGGCGGCCTCGCGTACGCAGGCCTGCTCGCACAGGGTCTCGGTCGGGCAGACACGGGCGCACATGCCGCCCAGGATGTTCTGGCCCAGAATGGTTCTTGCCGCGGCCTCGGGCGTACCGGTCGAGATCTGCCGGATGAAAAGCGGTATGTCGATATCCGTCGGGCAAGCCGTGATGCAGGGCGCATCGTGACAGAAATAGCAACGATCCGCAGCGACAAGAGCTTCGTGATCTTCCAGCGGCGGGTGCAGGTCCGAGAAATTATCCGCATAGCCGGCCTGATCCAGCCGTCCAGCGGCGATACCGGGGGTCAGCGCAGTATTGGTCATGGCTTCCTCATGGGTGGCTTTCAGTTTCATTCAGTGTGCCACATTCTGAAATTTTATCAATTGGTAAAATTTTTTATTTTCAGAATCGCCAAACCAGCGCCGAAATCAGGGCCGGGCCACGATGACCGGATGACGGATTTTCAGGATGGCGCTTGATCGGCAAAGAGCGCGCTACTCGGACACTCGACGCGGCAATGCTCAGCGGGTTTTCTCGTGTTCGAACCTCTGCCGGGCGACAGCCTCGTTCTGGTCGGCCTTGTGCTGATCAAGCAGCGAGGTCTCGACATAGTTCAGATGTTCGGTGACGGCGGCGCGGGCAGCGCGTGGATCACGGGCCTGCAGGGCCGTATTGATCGCGCGGTGCTGCTCCAGCAGCATTTCACGGGTCAGGCGCTGCTTGAACATGACCTGCCGGTTGTAGAAAACCCCTTCGCGCAGCAGTTGAAACATCGAGCGCATCATGTGCAGCATCACCACGTTGTGACTGGCCTCGATGATGGCCATGTGGAAATCCGCGTCCAGCTGGGCCTCATCCCGCGGGTTGGGTTTGGCATGGGCGGCTTCCATCTTGTCGAAAATTGTCTGAATGACCTTCAGATCGGTGTCCGAAGCAAACCGCGCGGCGCGCTCGGCCGCCAGCCCTTCGAGATCGCGGCGGAAGGCGATGTAATCAATCGCTGCGTCGTCATGTTCGGCAAAGAGCTGGACAAGCGCGGGTGAGAACGCATTGCCCAGGACATCGGCCACGAAGATGCCCGCCCCGGCGCGGGTTGCCAGCAAGCCCTTGTTCTGCAGCTCAGCCACGGCCTCGCGCAGAGAGGGGCGGGAAACGCCCAGCCGTTCGGCCAGTTCCCGTTCCGCCGGCAGCCGTTCGCCAGGGCGCAGGATGCCGCGCAGGATCAGCTTTTCGATCTGCCGCGTGACCGCGGTCGAGAGTTTCTCAGGTGTGACTTTCTGGAAGGGCATCGGCGCGTCCTTGGTGATTGGTCAGATTGTATGACCACATGCGGCCCGGAACAAGCGCCCCCGGAACAAGAATCACCCATGCACAGGTCTCCCCTCGCCAAGAGGGCGGCGCCTGCGCTAGCAGTCTGCCGGTCGCCAGTCATCGCCCTGGTAGGGCAGGAATGCCTCGACCGCGGCAGTGGCGATCACCAATGTTTCACCGGTTTCGGGATTGGTCACGTTCTGCCCGCCCCGGACGGCGGAGACGCTGGCGCGGCCGCGCGGTAGCACCTTTGCCAGCGCATCCGCGTCGATCCTGTCCGGCTCCTGTACACCAACCGTTACCTGCACCCGCATCTCGGTATGGTCCAGGCCGGTTGTGTCGAATATCGGCAGGGTGGCGTGTCGAATGGCATCTTCGATCGCCCGTCGGGCGGCCTTGGTGTAATCCATCCCGTGCAGGTCGTTGCCCATGCCCATCTCGATGATGAAACGCTGATCGCTCATTGTTTGCGCGCCATGTCGAAACTCACGGAAATGGCGGCATTGGCAACCACCGTGGGATGGCCGTCTGGACGGGGAATGTCGAGCCCGCCGAACGATGTGGTGACATTGACCTGACCATAGGGAAAGATCCCGGACAGCGCGCCGGTATCCACCTTTTCCGGTTGCTGCACGGCGATTTCCACGTCGATCAGCATCGCCTCTTTTCCGAAACCGAAAAGCTCGGCCATGTTGATCGAATTGTGCCAAAGCGCGTCCTTGACAGCGCGTTTAGCAGCCTCGGTGTAATCCTGCCGGCGCAGGCTGCTGCCCATGCCGAATTCGGTCAATACGCGGTGTTTCGGCATCGCCCCCTCCTTGGTTGCGGCGAATTTGCGCAGCGTGGCAGAGAGACGCAAGCGCATTTTGGCATGAACGGTGACGGATAACAGTTTGTTAACCGGCTTGGCGGACCCTGCCGCCATGAAGCGATTGACAGCAGCGATGGTGATGGCCCTGGTTGGGTGTGACGCACCCGGTCCGGAGTTTCGCGACACACCCGCGACGCGCATCCATATCGGCAAGAGCAGCTTCGATATCCGGGTCAAGGGCACCCGTGCCGAGGCGATCCGCCTGAATACGGAATATGCCCCGCGCCTGGCGGCGGTCGCCCCGCGCGGCGTTTATGCGATCGAAAAGGTCAGCGGTTGCCGGGTGCGCAGGATTGAAGGTGATGCCGCGGTGATGCGGGCCTGGCTGGATTGTGGCGGGCGGCTGGAGCCGCTGCCGCGTGCGTTCGAATTCGAATGTTCGATCGATGTGGTCTACGAAAGCTTCGCGGACCTGACCTGCGAACCCATCTAACCCCGCTGTTCAAGCTGCCGCGCCAGACGCCTGCCGGCATGATGGGCGGCATTGGGGGGCAGGTCAGTCACAAATGGATTTCTCCATGAAGATGCTGGTTTCGTTTTCGGCATAGTCTCCGAATGCACCCCGCAGGCTGAAGCCGTGACGTTCATACAGGCGCACCGCCTGGGCCAGTTCCGCGCCGGTTTCAAGCCTGAGAACTGGCAGGCCGAGCCCTCGGGCCTGATCCTCGATCTGCCGCAGGAGCGCGGCGGCGACGCCCTTGCCGCGCGCCTCTTGGGCGGTGAACATGGATTTGACCTCGCCATACCCATCGCAAACACAAAGCGCGCCGGTGCCGATGGTGCGTTCGCCATCGCGGGCCACGAAGAAATGAATGTCGGGGCCACATAGCGCCTCGATGCCGAGCGAGAAGTTCTCCTCGGGCGGATAAAGCGCCTGCATCAGCGCCTGGCTCGCCTCCAGAAGCGTCTGGGGGCCGGGGCTGCGGGGGTCGGCAGGTTCAATCACGATCATGGGGTCGGGCTCATTCGATGGTAACTTCGGTCCTGGCTTCCATCGGTACGCCGTCCCGGGCCAGCTGCGTGTGATCATTGGCATTCAGCGTAACGTGGATGACGTGCCTGCCCTTGGGCAGCGCGCCAAGATGCACCCAGGGCGCGTAGGCCCGGGCGATCTTGACCCCGTTGACGTAGACATGGGCGTGGCCCTGGCCCGGCACGTGCGGCCCGTTCACGGCCTCCGGCGCGAAGGCGAAATTGGTGACGCCGATCTCCAGGTTCCGGCTTTGGGTGCCGTCGGGATGAAGCCTGATGGTCAGCACCGGATAGGGGCGAGCAGCCTCCGTAAGCTGATCGTGGGCCGGGCCGTCATGGGCATGTGCGCTGTGATCGTGGACACTGTCCGTGGGTTCGGGCGTACCGGCCCCGGTACCCGCAGCCAGCAGGAAACCCAATCCTGTACCAAAGAAAAGGCCGATTAGCAGAAAAATGAGCGGTCTGGGCATGAGACGGATTTTTTTGCGGAATGGGCTGACAGCGCAGCGGCGGCATCTGGTCCGCGAATGTCACATGGCCAGGGCGGTTTGGCAAGGCGTCCCCCGCGCGGGGTCGCCAAGGTGATACGAGGCCGGCAAGAACGTATTCTGCACATTGCCCGGGCCGGCTTTGGCTGCGGTCCGGGCAATGTGGAGCAGAAGATGCAGTTTAGCCGATGATCTCGACCAGCCGGCGCATCGGTGTGCCGAGTCGTACTTGCCCGTAGCGCGGCGTTGCCGAGGGCAGATCTAGCGTCACATTCTGCCGCTTCAGGCCGAGCTGGTTGTTCAATTGCACCTTGACCTGGTATCCCTTGGCGTTCGCAGTCGCGGATTGAATAATCCCCAGTACCTTGCGGTCCGAAGACACAAGGACAAGACCCACCAGACTGGCGGCAGAGACGTTTCGCTTGTTGGTTGCGCTGGAACTTCCGGTCGTAGAGCCGGTACTTGCGGTATCAGAGCTGCTACTGCTGCTGCCGGTGTTACCGGAGCTGCCGGATGTCCCACCGCCGACGCTTCCGCCGACGCTGGCACCGACACCTGCGCCAACACCTACGCCGATACCGCCGACGCTGCCGCCAACACCTGCGCCGACACCTGCGCCGACCCCTCCGGCACCAGCACCAACACCACCGCCGACACCAGCCCCGGCGCCAACACCCCCGCCGACACCCGCCCCTGCGCCAACACCACCGCCGGCACCTGCACCACCGGCACCAGCGCCGCCGCCAACGGCCCCGCCGACCGCCCCGCCGACTGCGCCACCGACGCCGCCAACCGCGCCACCGACGCCCCCGCCCGCGCCACCTCCGCCATTGTCGCCACCCCCACCCTCGGCCAGTGCGAATGTGTTTGGAATCAGAAGGCCCGAGGCCAGAATGAACGCTGGTAATATCTTAGATTTCTTAGTGGAAGTGATTGAGAACATGACTCAACTCCAATAGGTAATTGACGCCACCACCTCTCCTCTAAGTTTAGTTTCGAATGTGGCGATTTTATGCGGTTATCATCCCGAAGGCGTGCCGGATTGGTTCAAAGCAATTTGTTTTCGTTTTTTAGGAAACAATCTTTCCGAGTTCTGGGCGAAGGTGCGCGATAGCTGCCAATGAAACTAATTTCACTGGTTATTCTGGCCTGCAGGGCCGCTGCCTCATGACGCGCGGTTGTCTGCAGGATTTCGCCATCGAGCCCCATAATCTTGTGGATAAGTGGGCCGGATACGCCATATCCAGTGGTATTGCGTTGACAGATGAGGTTTCGCATCGTCACATTCCGAATGATACGGAATCATTTGACCAGGGCGCGATATTGCAGTTTTCCAAGCTCAGACTGACCGGCTTCAAGAGCTTTGTCGACCCGACTGACCTGTTCATCGCGGACGGGCTGACCGGGGTTGTGGGCCCCAATGGCTGCGGCAAGTCGAACCTGCTGGAGGCGTTGCGTTGGGTGATGGGGGAAAACCGGCCGACGGCGATGCGCGGCGGCGGCATGGAGGATGTGATCTTTGCCGGGGCCGCGACGCGGCCGGCGCGCAATTTCGCCGAGGTCAGCGTGCATATCGACAATGCCGACCGGCTGGCGCCCGCCGGGTTCAACGATGCCGATCATATCGAGATCGTGCGCCGGATCACCCGCGACGTGGGCAGCGCCTACAAGGTCAATGGCAAGGATGTGCGCGCGCGCGACGTGCAGATGCTGTTTGCCGATGCCTCGACCGGGGCGCACAGCCCGGCGCTGGTGCGGCAGGGCCAGATCAGCGAGCTGATCAACGCCAAGCCCAAGGCGCGACGGCGTATTCTGGAAGAGGCGGCGGGGATTTCGGGCCTTTATCAGCGCCGTCACGAGGCCGAGCTGAAGCTGAAAGGGGCGGAAACCAACCTGACCCGCGTCGATGACGTGATCGAACAGCTGGCCGGGCAACTGGCGCAGCTGGCGCGCCAGGCGCGGCAGGCGGCGCGGTACCGGGCGATCGGCGAAGAGCTGCGGCAGGCCGAGGGGCTGCTGCTCTATCGGCGCTGGAAAGAGGCGGACGAGGCCTGCGCCCGGGCCGAGGCGGAACTGCGCGAACGCACGACCGCGGCGGCACAGGCCGAAAGCGCGGCGCGGGAGGCCGCAAAGCTGCGGCAGAAATCCGACGAGGCCCTGCCGCCCCTGCGCGAGGAAGAGGCGATTGCCGCGGCCATCCTGCAACGCCTTCAGGTGCAGCGCGATACACTCAACGAGCAGGAAGCCGGGGCGCGCGACCGGATCGAAACGCTGCAGAACCGGATCGAGCAGCTTGCCCATGACATCGAACGCGAAAGCGGTTTGAATCGCGACGCGGGTGAGACCATCGAACGGCTGGAATGGGAAGCGACTGAGCTGAGCAAGGCCAGCGAGGGCCACGAAGCGCGCCTTGAAGCGGCGTCGGAGGAAGCGCGCGACGCGGCAAACATCCTGCAGCAGCGCGAAAGCGATCTGAGCCAGTTGACCGAAGACGTGGCCCGCTTGGCCGCGCGCCACCAGTCGGCGCAACGCCTGTTGAGCGACAGCCGGAAGACGCTTGAGAAATCCGAGGCCGAGGCCGCGCGCGCCCGTGACGCCGTGGCCGCCTCGCAGGAGGCGCTGGAGAAGGCGCGCACGGATCACGACGCCGCACAGGTATCCGAACAGGCTGCCATCGCCGCATCGCAGGCCGCGGAGGACGCGCTGATTGCCGCCGATGATGCCAGGGCAGATACCCAGGCGAAAGAGGCCGAGGCGCGCGCCGAGCGTTCCGAGGCGGAAGGCGAAGTCAATGCGTTGCGCGCCGAGGTCACGGCGCTCGCCAAGCTGGTCGAGCGTGACACCGCCGAGGGCGGGCAGATCATGGACCGGCTCAAGGTCGACTCTGGATACGAAAAGGCGCTCGGGGCGGCGCTGGCCGACGATCTGCGCGCCCCCGAGGTCCGCGGCGATGGCCCGTCGGGCTGGGTCGCGCTGGCGGGCTATGCGCAGGCGCAGCCACTGCCCGACGGGGTCAACGCGCTGTCGAACTATGTGTCAGTGCCCGAGGTTCTGGCGCGGCGGATGAGCCAGATCGGGCTGGTCGAGGCCGAGGATGGCCCGCGGCTGCAGGCCGATCTGAAACCCGGCCAGCGGCTGGTCAGCCTTCAGGGCGACCTCTGGCGGTGGGACGGGTTCCGCGCCTGGGCCGAGGATGCACCAAGCGCGGCGGCGCTTCGGCTGCAGCAACTCAATCGCCTGGAAGTCCTGAAACAGGAGCTGGAACATGCCACGGCGCGGGCCGATGGTGCGCGGCTGGCGCATGAGGCATTGGGCGTCAAGCTGGCCGATGTCACCAAGGCTGATGCCGATGCACGCCAGGCCCGGCGCCTGGCGGATGTGGCGGTGAACGAGGCCAACCGGGCGCTTTCCAGGGCCGAGGCTGACCGAAACCTGGCGCAATCGCGGCTGGAGTCGCTGGGGCTGGCGGTCACGCGCCACGAAGAAGAAGCGATGAGCGCGCGTGCGCAGCTGGCCGAGGCCGAGAAAGGCCTGGCTGATCTGGGGGATCTGGACGCGGCGCGGGCCGGTGTCGAGGACGTCAAGATGACGGTCGAGGCCGCGCGCATGACGATGATGGCGAAACGGTCGTCGCATGACGAACTGCGCCGCGAGGGAGAGGCCCGGACACGGCGCGCGCAGGAGGTCACCAAGGAGCTCAGCGGCTGGCGGCACCGTCTCGAGACCGCCGAGAAACGCAGCACCGAACTGGCCGCCCGCAAGGAAGCGTCCGAGACCGAGCTGACCCAGGCGATGGCCGCGCCCGACGAGATTGCCGCCAGGCGCAGCGAACTGGGCGCAGAGATCGACAAGGCCGAGGCGCGCCGGGCAGAGGCCACCGATGCATTGTCTTCCGCCGAGGCCGCTGCTCGGCAGGCTGTCGAGGCCGAACGGAACGCGGAGCGGACCGCCAGCGAGGCACGCGAGGCACGGGCGCGGTCCGAGGCGCGGTTCGAAGCCGCCCGCGAGACATTGGGCCACGCGGCCGATCGCATCAGCGAAGACCAGGAGACCACCCCCGACCGCCTGTTGGAGACGCTGAATGCAGATCCGCAGAACATGCCCGCCGCGGATGCGATCGAGGCGGATGTGAACCGGCTGAAACGCCAGCGCGATGCGTTGGGGGCAGTAAATCTGCGGGCCGAGGAAGATGCCCGCGAGGTCGAAGAAGAACATCAGTCACTGCTCACGGAAAAGACTGACCTGGAAGAGGCGATCAAGACACTGCGCAGCGGCATTGCCAGCCTCAACCGCGAAGGACGCGAGCGGCTCTTGACCGCGTTCGAGCAGGTGAACAGCAATTTCTCGATGCTGTTCAAACACCTGTTCGGCGGCGGCGAGGCCAACCTCGTGATGGTCGAAAGCGACGATCCGCTGGATGCGGGGCTGGAGATCATGTGCCAGCCGCCGGGCAAGAAACTGGCGACGCTGAGCCTGTTGTCAGGGGGCGAACAGACCCTGACCGCGCTGGCGCTGATCTTTGCCGTGTTCCTGGCCAACCCGGCGCCGATCTGTGTGCTGGACGAGGTCGATGCTCCGCTGGACGATGCCAATGTCGGCCGGTTCTGCGACCTGCTGGACGAGATGTGCCGCCGGACCGAAACGCGCTTTCTTATCATCACCCACCATGCGGTCACGATGAGCCGGATGGACCGGCTCTTTGGTGTGACGATGGCGGAGCAGGGTGTCAGTCAACTGGTCAGCGTCGATCTCAAGAAAGCCGAGCAGATGGTCGCCTGAGGCGATCGCCCGGAGGCCGGCTAACTGCTGTTCAGCGACTGCCCCGGGAATGACGGGCGATTCCGATGCCGAAGGGGCAGTGCAAGAGATGGTCCAGCCCGACCCCTTGTCGCAGCGTATTTGCCTCCTGGAGGAGAGGCAAACACAGCTTGGCTGACAAGGGGCCGGACCGCCATCGGGCTGTGCGCCCATCCCGCACTCTCCCAATGAGGACGGATGACAGCCGTTTGGTCCTTGGCTGTGGCGCTTGCGCGATCGTCCGCGTTTCTGCCGAAATGACCGATGGCGATGGCCACAAGGATAATCGCCGCGCCGGGGATCAGGCCGGGCCCGGGATCTTCGCCCAGCAGGATCATCGCGATCAGGATCGCGGCCAGCGGTGAAAATGACGTGGCCAGAGAGACATCTTCGGCGCGGGCATGTTTCAGCCCGTAATTCCAGGCGATTTGCCCCAAGACGATGACGATGAACGCATAGAGCCAGACCCATTGCCAGACGACCGGTTCGAAGATGCCTTGGAACTGGGTGGGGCCGAACAGTGCCGCGACGAGCAGGAAATACAGGCTGGCACCGATCACCGTGCGGAACACCGCAAAGATGCCGATGGGTGCGTCGCGCAGCCCCGCGCGCGTCACGATGGTTGAAGCGATGAAGGAAAGGGTCGCGGCCACGGTGGCCACTTCTCCCTTGCCCAAGGTGAACGTGCCCGCATTGCTGCCGGTGCCGATCACCACGATTGCGCCGGCAAGCGCAATGAGACCCGCCAGCATCGCCCAGGGATTCAGGCGTTCACGCAGCAACAGCCAGGTCGCCAGAAGAAAGAGCGGCGGTTCGATCCGGCCCACCAGCACGATATTGGTCACCGTCGTATGTTCGAGCGCATAGAAGAACAGGCCCGGCGTCAGGACCGAGGACAGGATGGCGGAGACGATCAGCAGACGCCAGTGGCGCGGCGTCAGTCGCCGCAGCTTGGCCCGGGTCAGATCGCGGCGGTAGAGCAGCACCATCGGCAGCAGGGAAAGCAGCGAGCCGATCAGGTAGAGATTGGTGTAGGTGATCGCATTGCCGCCCCCGGCCAGCGGGTTGGCCTCGCCGATATTCACGAGGAGTGTCACGATCGAGTTGGACGCGGCATAGATGAACACCGCAACCCAGGCCGCCATCGCGCCAAGGGCTGCCTTCGAAGGCGCGGACAGGCCGAGCTGTCGCGCGATCCCGTCATTCAGGTGAATTGTGCCGTTCCGTATCATGTTCTGTCCAACGGGCGCATGCCCTTGCTTGTGTGCAGTTGGAATAGATACGGTTGACCGCCCGAAATAATTTCATGTTGGCGGTAAAATAGATATCACGGCGCTGTGATTACCTAAATATATATAAAAAACAATGCCTTGAAGATCTTCTCGCGTCATCACAGGCGTGAGAGATGTGTTACATTTCTGATAATGCGTGCCGCTGAGACGTTCCGCGGCGGCGGGCAATGTTTCACAGTCTGGACAACAGCGCCTTGGTCGGCCAGGCATCGGCGGGCAGTCCAAGCTCGGCCTGAACGGCCTGAACGGCGGCGCGTGTCCCCGCACCCAGGATGCCGTCGATCTTGCCCACGTCATATCCGCGATCCGACAGTTTCCGCTGCAGCTGTTTCATCTCTGCCCCGTTGAGACCGGGATCTGGATTGCCCGGGGTAAAGATTGGTGACCCCTGGAGGCGGTTGGCGAAATAGGCGGCGGTCAGGACGTAGGTAAAGCTCTGGTTCCACTCGAAATAGACGTTGAAATTCGGGTAGGCCAGAAAGGCCGGGCCCTTGCGGCCCTGCGGCAGGATGATGCTGGCGGGCAGGGGGCCCGCGATCTTGCCGTCAAGCGAGGTGACCCCAAGGGCAGCCCATTCCGATGCGGGTCTCGTGGTGCGCAATCCGGTCTGGGACCAGTCCAGATTGTCCGGAACCGAAACCTCCTGCAGCCAGGGCTCATGCGGGTGCCAGCCCAGATGCGACAGCATCTTGGCGCCGGACAAAAGCGCGTCAGGTGCGGAAGTCTTGAGGCTTATCTTGCCGTCGCCATCGCCATCCACGCCGTTGTCCAGGATGTCCTGGGGCAGCATCTGGACCATGCCGATTTCACCGGCCCAGGCGCCGGTGGTGTTTACGGGGTCGAAATCGCCACGCTCAAAGAGTTTCAGCGCGGCAAAGACCTGCGGGCGGAAAAGCTCGGGACGGCGGCAATCATGGGCCAGCGTAACGAGGGCATTCAGCGTGTTGAAATCCCCCTGGAACGAGCCGTAATCGGTCTCGAACGCCCAGAAGGCCAGCAGCACACCCGGGGACACGCCGTAATCGTCGATGATCCGCTTGAAGGTGCTTTCGAACTCCTGCACCTTGGCAGCCCCGGTATTCAGGCGGCTTCGGCTGATGAGGCGGCGCGAAAACTCGGTGAAATTCAGTTGAAAGACACCTTGCCGCCGGTCCGCGTCGATAACCTTCTGATCTGGTTTGACCGTGGCGAAGAAGCGATCGACGCTGGTCGCACCGTGGCCGAGTGCAATCGCTTCGGCCTTCATGTTCTTGACGAAACTGTCGAAACTGCCGCCACAGTTTGCGTGAGCGGCAAGGGGAGCCAGACCGATGGCGGCGACAAGACTGAGGATGCGCATGATCTCTCCGGGCCATTTCAATCCGGCCAAACTAGGGGCGGCATCAGCCTATGACAACCGCGGCGGCCATAATTGCAACGAGCGCTGTTGCCCATGTGCGCCACAGCGCGGCGCAGGCGGCGTCGATCTCGGGCGCGCCGATCGCGGTCTTGCCGGTGGCGTTTACATAGGGAAAGTCGCGCATCTGCCCGTCATAAGAGCGTGGTCCCGACAGCGCCACCCCGAGCGCCCGGGCCATGGCGGCCTCGGGCCAGCCGGCATTGGGCGACCGGTGCAGGCCGGCATCGCAGGCAATCGCCTGCCAGTCATGCGCCCGGTGGCTGAGCGCGATCATCGCCGCTGTCAGTCGCGCGGGGATCAGGTTCAGCAGATCGTCGAACCGCGCGGCGGCCCAGCCGAATTCTGCATAGCGTTCGTTGCGATAGCCGATCATGCTGTCAGCGGTGTTTGTGATCTTGTAGAGCAGCAATCCGGGCAACCCGCCGATCAGAAACCAGAAGGCAGGAGCGATCACCCCGTCAGAGAAGTTTTCGGCAGCTGATTCAATGGCGCCGCGCGCAATCGCGGGTGCATCCATCCCGGCGGTGTCGCGCCCCACGATCATGGCCACGGCCAGCCGTCCATCCCCCAGCGAGATCCGCAGCGCATCCGCCACCGCCCGCACGTGGTCCACCAGCGATTTATGCGCCAGCAAGATCGCGAGGACGATCAATTCGACCAGCGCGCCGAAACATGACAGCACGTAACCCAGCAGGATCGCAGCGCCCGCCAGCATGATTACCGCCAACATGCCGCGCGCCCTTCGGGCGCTGCCCCTGTTCAAGTGCCGATCAACCTGACCCACCAGGCGGCCCATCAGCACCGCAGGATGCGGCACGCGGGACCAAAGCCAGCGCGGCTCGCCCAGCACCGCGTCCAATATCATCGCCAGTGCGAGAACCAGCGCCGCGCTCATAAAGCGGCCTCAAGCTGTTGCCAGCGATCCGGTCCGGGCAGGCCAAGGCGGAACAGCGTGTTGGAATAGGGGAAGATGCGGGACCAGACATGGTGGCGCGCAAACCGGTCCTGCCAGGCGGCGGCGTCATTCACACGGTAGAGACGAAAGAGCGTCGTTCCCCCCTCGAGCGAGGCGCCTGCGGACAGCATGAGCGTATCCAGCCGATCCGTGTCCCGCTGCAGACGGTCCCGTGTGGCCTGCGCCCAATCGGAATCGCGCAGGGCGGCGGTGGCGATCACCTGGGCGGGGCCGGAAACCGGCCAGGGCCCCAGCATCTGCGCGAGCCTTTCGATCAGGTCGGTTGGCCCGATCGCAAAACCCAGGCGCAGCCCCGCCAGACCCCAGAACTTGCCAAAGCTCTTCAGGACGATCCGCCCCGGCTGATCCGCGAAGGCCACCATCGACCGCGCCGGATCCACGTCGGCAAAGCTTTCGTCGATCACCATGAAGGACGCGCTCAGGTCCGCCGGGCTGTACCAGTGGCCCGTCGGGTTGTTGGGATGCACGATGACCTTTGCCTGCGCGCCGTCCTGGCCTTGCCGCCAGCCATGTGCGGAAAACGCGGCAGCGTGTTCATTGTAGGTGGGGGCGGGGATGTCGACGACACCGGGCGGCGTCAGGCCCGGCAGGCGGGCAATCAGCGCCGACGCCCCCGGCGCCGCAAGTACGCCGCAGCCATCCGGTATGCGCCAGAATGACCGCGCGGCCTGTTCCAGCGCGGCCGCAGCAGCGTGGTCGGGCAGGTTGTTCCACGACTGCGCGGGGATTTCCGGCAACGGGTATGGCTGCGGGTTGATCCCGGTCGACAGATCGAGCCAGGCGGCGCGCTCTCCGCCGTAAAGCACGATTGCGGCATCCACACCGCCGCCGTGGTCTCGGGCTGGCTTCATTGCCTTCGGACCCTTTCTTTATTGGGATCGGATGTCATCATGGGCCAAACTGCCTACCGAATCCCGGCTCTGGTTTCTGCCGTGTTTTCACGGGCTTGAGTCAATTCTCAGGTACGAAACCGGTCATCCCGGCTCATTCCGGCGGAATTTCGCGCAATTCGCCCGCTTCGGCAACCGGCGTCGAACACAAACTGCAACCGTTAATCATTTGTTAACGAATGGGGTCAATCACGGAAGGTGTTGGTATAGGTATTTTGGCTCGAATATTGGTAGTTTTGACAACTCGAATGGAGCGGGCATGAAAGTATTGATTGTTGAAAGCCAGCCGGATTTGGGTGGCTTGTGGAAAAGACACATGGAACGCCAGGGGCTGGAAGTGCGCCTGGAACAGAGCCAGGCGGGAGCGGTCAGCGCGCTACAGACGCAACGGTTCGATATCATCGTCCTGGACCTGGTGCTGGACCAGGGAAGTGCCTTTGCGATCGCCGATCTGGCCAGCTACCGCTATCCCAAGACCCAGGTCATTTTCGTCACCGATACGTCCTTTTTCTCGGACGGCTCGATTTTCAACCTCAGCGCAAATGCGTGCGCCTATCTGCAGACCGACACGCCGCCCGAAGATCTGACCGCGATGGTCGAGCATTACGGCCGCGCCTGCTAAGATCTATCGCGCCCATGCGGCGCATCGAAATCGATGACCGGGTTGATCGGGATGATGCGGTTCGGATTCACCGTCTCGTGGCTGTAGTGGTAATGCCGGACAATGTGATCGAAATGAACTGTCCCGGCGACGCCTGGCCATTGATACAACTCACGCAGATACCCCCAGAGGTTCGGATAGTCGATAATCCGGGCGCGGTTGCATTTGAAATGCAGGTGATAGACGAGGTCGAACCGTATCAGCGTGGTAAAGAGACGCCAATCCGCTTCGGTAAGGCGGTCTCCCATCAGGTAACGGCTGGTGCCCAGGCGTTCCTCCAGCCAGTCGAGGCTGTCGAAGAGCGGAACAACCGCGGCGTCGTAGGCCGCCTGCGAGGTGGCAAACCCGGCCTTGTAGACACCGTTGTTGACGGTAGCGTAGATGCGCTGGTTGACGGGGTCGATCGCCGCGCGCAGATCTTCCGGCCAGAAGCTGAGAGTGTTGCCCGTCAGGCCGTCGAAGGCGCTGTCAAACATCCGAATGATCTCGGAGCTTTCGTTCGAGACGATTGTTTCGCGTTTCTTGTCCCAGAGGATCGGTACCGTCACCCGGCCCGAAATTTTCGGATCGGCCTTGCGGTAAATGTCGCGCGCGAAGGGCAGGCCATAGAGCGTGTCACCCGTCGCCCCCGGGAAACCGTCGTCAAAGCTCCAGCCATCGGACAGCATATCCGGGTGCACGACCGACACGCCGATATGCTCCTCCAGCCCCTTGAGCGCGCGAAAGATCAGCGTACGGTGCGCCCAGGGACAGGCATAGGAGACATAGAGGTGATAGCGCCCGGTTTCCGCCGGAAACCCGCCTGTGCCCGAGGGGCCGGGCGCGCCGTCCGGCGTGATCCAGTTGCGGAATGTGGCGGTGGATCGCTTGAATTTTCCACCTGATGATTTGGTGTCGTACCAGCTGTCTTCCCAGACGCCGTTTACCAGTTGGCCCATAATGCACTCTCCTTCTGCGGCAAATCTAGAACTTCCGCGCCGGGCCGAAACCCGGTTGGCCGCGCAGGGTCGGTGCGTATTCGCACAAGCGCCGGTTACCTCTTTGCAAGTGGGGTCCGGCACCGTAGACGGTACCGCAGCGTTTGCTGAACGCAGAAATCTGCCCGCAAGGAGGCACGGGATGTCTGAGACATGGCTGCATATCGTTGGCATCGGCGAGGACGGTATGGCCGGGTTGCTGCCGGCCACGCGTGCGGTCGTTGAATCGGCCCAGGTGATCGTGGGAGGAGATCGGCACGAAACACTATCCGACGGGCTGACCGCGGAACGCCTGGACTGGCCCGAAACCTTCGACGCGCTGATCGAACTGCTCCGGGCGCTTCGCGACCGGCGCGTCGTGGTGATGGCCACGGGCGATCCGCTGTGGTTTTCCATCGGCGCGCGGATCGGCCGGGCGATTGATCCCGCTGAGATCACATATCATCCGCAGCTCAGCGCCTTTCAGCTGGCCGCCGCGCGCATGGGTTGGTCGATGGCGGACCTGGAAACCCTGACCGTGCACGGCCGCCCGGTGGAACAGATGATTGCCTTTATCCAGCCCGGTGCCCGGCTGCTGATCCTGACAACCGGCGAGGACACCCCGGCCCGGATCGCCCGTTTCCTGACGGAGCGGGGTTTTGGCAAATCGCCGATGACGGTGCTGGCGGCGATGGGCGGCGCGGATGAAATCCGATTTGACGGCAGGGCCGATAGCTGGAGCCACACGGTGCCGGCATTCAACACGCTGGCGGTCGATTGCGTGGCGGCCACCGATGCCGCGCTGCTGCCGCGGGTTCCCGGCTTGGCCGACGCGCTGTTTCAAAGCGATGAAACGATGACCCGCCAGGAGGTGCGCGCGACAACGCTGGCCAAGCTGATGCCGATGCGCGGGGCACTTCTGTGGGATGTAGGCACCGGGTGTGGTTCGGTCGCTGTCGAATGGATGCGCGGCGCGCGGTACGCCCGCGCCGTGGGGATCGAACCGCGCGCGGACCGGCGGGCCATGGCGGCGGCGAACGCGCTTGCGTTGGGGGTGCCGCGGCTGGAACTGGTCGCGGGCACGGCGCCGGAGGCGTTTCAGGGCCTCGAGGCGCCGGATGCGATTTTCATCGGTGGCGGCCTTGCCGAAGCGACCGTCTCGGCCGCCTGGTCGGCCCTGCGGCCGCTGGGCCGGATGGTGTGCAATGCCGTTACCGGTGACGACGAAACGCTCTTGCAGTGCTTGCACCGCCGCCATGGTGGTGATTTGGTGAAGCTGGCGGTTGAACGGGCGGATGCGGATGCCGACGGAATCGTGTGGCACAAGCTGGCGCCGGTGCTGCAATGGAGCCGGATCAAGCGATAGCCGGCAGCAAAGGGTGGAGATGAGAGATTTTCTGGCAGAGTTCGTGAACCGTAAGGCGGATCAGGGTGTTCGGAAAATTCCCAAGACCTACAAGAAGCTGAGCCGGGAGGCGAAGGCCTATGTCGCCGACGTCAAACAGAAGAACCCCCTGCCCGTGGTGTCGGGATTCGAGCTGGACCTTGAAACCGGTGCTCTGGTCCTTCGGTCCGAGGCACAGGACGCACTGACTCTATGGGCCCAGGTCGCGGGCACCTTTTCGGATGACGGCTCTTTCATGTGGGGCTGGGGGCATCCGTCGGTGCCGCAGCCGCTGCAACAGGCGGCCTGGGCCGCGCAGCGCTATGGCGACCTCCAGGAAATCAGCGAGTTGCTGACCCGCGGTGGCAAGGCGTCGCGCAAGCAGGCCGAGGAATACACCGCCATCGCCGCCTATCTTGCCCATGCCGATGGTGTCTTCATCGGTGATCATGGCGGTGGCGGGTCCGTTTGCCTGGTCTGGTTTTACCCCGAGAATACAAAACCTTACGATTAGCCCGCGCCGGGGCGGAAGGTTGTTCGGGTTTTGGAAACAATGAGCGGTTTGCAGTCTTATTGTGGCGCGTGCTCAGGGTCGAAAAGCGACGCAGCGGTCCTAAATACCGGAATTCACAAGATTTAACGTGACCGTTACGAAGCTGTGCGACATTCTTGACCGGTATTCGCCAGGGAATCGTACCATGTCGACGTTTCTATCCCCCGAAGTGCAGGCCGGCCTTGATGCCGCGCGCAAGGCTGCGTTGAAGAAAAGCAGCCGCCTGAACGTGCGGGCAGGGGATGTGCAGTACAAGATCCTGCGCAGTTGGGAAAACGGTTTCTCCCTCGACGCGGAGGAGGCGCCGCATCTGCGCGGGCTGGTCGATCTGTTTGACGGCACCCGGCACCTGGCGCGTTGCCTGATCATCGCCAGCGGCGAAGAGGGTGACGAGATCGAGTTCGAATACAAGCGCACGACCGAGGCCGCCGACCGCCAGCCGCTGGATTTCTATCGCGCCCCGGACGCGCCCGTCGCCCTGCTGGAATAACACTCGAAACGAGCAAGCCGTACCGCATCTAGGTGGGAAACATCAGGAACCATAATCTGACGGGGGCGCAAGGGCCGGACCGGGCACAGGTCCCCCCATTTCGTTCGGGAGGCCGTCATCAAGGGTGGCACACGACGTCCGCTTCGGTCACAAACTTAGCCGCCAAGCGCTCTTGCAGGGTTCTCTGTTTCCGAATGAATGGCCCACCATTCCCGCTTCTGGTGGCAAGGTGAGGGTGGCGGGCTGGAACGCCGCCTGTCATTCCGAGAGTAAGCTGGCAAGACAGATCAGTCTTGCACTCCGACATGGGCCCCAATAGGGAACGACGACGGTTACATCATCAACGAGTGCGTGGAAGAATGGTAAAGAAACTGCCGGTGATAGTCGCGACGAAGGGCAATCCAAAACCCACGATTGGATGGCAGGCGGGTGGATTGCTGAATGGGGACGGAACGAGGCAGGGCCTTAAGCTGTCGCGGATCGAAGCAGAAGAGTTTTATGCTTATATTCGGGTCGCCGCCGATCAGGTCGCGCGCAACCGGGCACGAGAGGTCAGACGCTTGGGGCGGTTCGTGAACGCTGTTTTTGGGAGGGAGACCGCGTATGTCTCATTGTCCGGACAGTATGTGGGTTTGGTTTTCCGCGCGCTCGCCAGCCCACCGCTAATCAAACTGTCAGTTATGGATCACTACCGGCTCAAGTTCGAGGTTGTAGAGCTTGCCCTGCGTGTCATGGAACAGGCGAGAGATGAGGCGATCATCAACGAACCACATTCCGTCCGAAAGGAACAGAGTTTTGTACTAGGTTTGTTGTCATGGGTTTTCCTTGGTCCGATCATTACCTATCTCGCAGGCGTGCTCTTTGTTCGGCAGCAAAATGCGAAGATGCTGGAGAAATACGGCGGCACATGGCCGGAGAAGATACGGACGCAGGCCACCCAAGAACAAATCGATCAACTCGAAAAGCTCGTACTAAACTAGGATTCGACGTGAGTTCGCGCAGGCGATGGCGAAACGCCGGATAAGGCGGCGGGCGTGCAACTGCGAAATCCAGCCTGCCATAACGATGCTTATCTCACTGCCGCTGCGCATACATATTTAACAAGTGGCTCAACTGAACGTGTCGTTCCATCTTTGGGTTTTCGGTACGTGCATGACGATGTCGAACTGCCACGCGTAAATGCTGTTAGCGGAAACGGCTGCTCACGAAATATGACGGCGATCACGCCAAGGAATCGCGCAAAACGCGGAATTCAGGGCCCTGAGCGGGGCAATTAAAATGGTGCAAACGGTCGCATGTCCGTCAACGGTCTGAAAACAAACATTTTTCGCTTTTCAGAAGGTTAATCTAAGCGGCTTGCGAGGTGCGCACGGCTCTGTTACACCCACGCCGGATTTCGATGTTTTACGAAAAAACCATCGTCAGGAAACGCCCCCGGAGGACGCCATCGCGGCGGCAGCAAACCGGGGCCAGATTATCGGAAGGGTGGACGTGTCCGAACCAGCTTCGATTTCTTCCGGCATCGCCGCGCGCTATGCCACAGCCATTTTCGAGATTTCGAAAGAGGGCAAATCTCTCGACAAGCTCGAGGCCAACCTCGGCGACCTTCAATCAGCCCTTGCCGACAGCGCCGATCTGCGTGACCTGATCAGCAGCCCCGTTATCTCGCGGGCCGATCAGGGTGCCGCGATTGCCGCACTGGGCAAGAAGATGGACCTTGAGACCGTGTTGCAGAACGGCCTTGGCCTGATGGCCGACAAGCGGCGCCTGTTCGTCCTGCCCCAGCTGGTAAAGCAGCTGCAGGAGATGATCTCGGAAGACAAGGGCGAGATGACCGCCGAGGTGACCAGCGCCCGTGAACTGACGATCGCGCAGGCCGACAAGCTGGCCCAGACGCTGAAGGCCCGCATGGGCAAAGATGTAAAGATCAATGCGACCGTTGATGAAAGCCTCATCGGCGGTCTTGTCGTTAAGGTGGGCTCGAAAATGATCGACACGTCGATCCGCTCGCGCCTCAACTCCCTCCAGAATGCAATGAAAGAGGTCGGATAAATGGGTATCCAAGCAGCAGAGATTTCTGCGATCCTGAAGGACCAGATCAAGAATTTCGGTAAAGAGGCCGAAGTGACCGAAGTAGGCCGCGTGCTGTCGGTCGGTGACGGTATCGCGCGTGTGCACGGGCTGGACAATGTGCAGGCCGGTGAGTTGGTGGAATTCCCCGGCTCGATCATGGGCATGGCGCTGAACCTTGAGTCGGACAACGTGGGTGTCGTGATCTTCGGTTCCGACCGGGACATCAAGGAAGGCGACACCGTCAAGCGGACCAAGTCGATCGTGGACGTGCCGATTGGTGACGAACTGCTGGGCCGTGTTGTTGACGCCCTGGGTAACCCGCTGGACGGCAAGGGCCCGATTAAGACCAAGACCCGTGGCCTGGCCGACGTCAAGGCGCCGGGCATCATCCCGCGCAAATCGGTGCATGAGCCGATGGCGACCGGCCTTAAATCGGTTGACGCGATGATCCCGATTGGCCGGGGCCAGCGGGAACTTATCATCGGCGACCGTCAGACCGGCAAGACTGCCGTGGCGCTGGACACGATGCTGAACCAGAAATCCTACAACGAAGCCGCGGGCGACGACGAGTCGAAGAAGCTCTACTGTGTCTACGTGGCCGTGGGGCAGAAGCGTTCGACCGTGGCGCAGCTGGTGAAGAAGCTGGAAGAGGCCGGGTCGATGGAATATTCGATCGTTGTGGCCGCGACCGCCTCGGACCCCGCGCCGATGCAGTTCCTGGCGCCCTATTCGGCAACCGCGATGGCCGAGCATTTCCGTGACAATGGCCGCCACGCGCTGATCGTCTATGATGACCTCAGCAAACAGGCCGTGTCCTACCGTCAGATGTCGCTGCTGCTGCGCCGTCCGCCGGGGCGCGAAGCCTATCCGGGTGACGTTTTCTATCTCCACTCCCGCCTGCTGGAGCGTTCGGCCAAGCTGAACGAGGACAATGGCGCCGGGTCGCTGACCGCGCTGCCGATCATCGAAACCCAGGGCGGCGACGTGTCGGCCTTTATCCCGACCAACGTGATCTCGATCACCGATGGCCAGATCTTCCTGGAAACGGAACTCTTCTACCAGGGCATCCGCCCGGCGGTAAACACCGGCCTTTCGGTCAGCCGTGTGGGCTCGTCAGCCCAGACCAACGCGATGAAATCCGTCGCCGGTCCGGTGAAGCTGTCGCTGGCGCAGTATCGTGAGATGGCGGCCTTTGCGCAGTTCGGTTCCGACCTCGATGCCGCGACCCAGCAGCTGCTGAACCGGGGCGCGCGCCTGACCGAGCTGATGAAACAGCCGCAATATTCGCCGCTGACCAATGCCGAAATCGTCTGCGTGATCTACGCGGGCACCAACGGCTATCTGGACAAGCTCAAAGTGGATCAGGTCGGCCGTTTCGAAGAGGGTCTTCTGAACCACATGCGCAGCAAGAAGAAAGACGTGCTGGACTGGCTCACCAAGGAAGATCCCAAGATCAAGGGCGAGGCTGAAGAAAAGCTGAAAGCCGCGATCGACGAGTTCGCCGCCGACTTCAATTAAGGGAAGGACTGAGGGCCTATGCCAAGTCTTAAGGACCTTAAAACCAGGATCGAGTCGGTCAAATCGACCCGCAAGATCACCAAGGCCATGCAGATGGTGGCTGCCGCAAAACTGCGCCGCGCCCAGGAAAAGGCCGAGATGTCGCGCCCCTATGCCGAGCGGTTCAACGCCGTGATGGCCAAGCTTGCGGCATCTGTCGGGTCGTCCGATAATGCGCCCAAGCTGCTGAGCGGCACGGGCAGCGACCAGACCCAGCTGCTGGTGGTGATGACCGCCGAGCGGGGTCTGTGCGGTGGCTTCAACGGCAACATCGCCAAGCTGGCCAAGGCCGAAGCGCAAAAGCTGAAGGCAGAAGGCAAGACCGTCAAGATCGTCACCGTGGGCAAGAAGGGCCGGGACGCGATCAAACGCGACTTTGGCGACCTGTTCATCGATCATGTTGACCTGTCCGAGGTCAAGAATGTCGGCTATGGCGACGCGCAGTCGATCGCTGCGGGCATTCTGGATCGGTTCGAGGCGGGTGAATTTGACGTGGCCAAGATCTTCTATTCGAAGTTCGAAAACGTGGTCAGCCAGATCCCGACCATGCAGCAGATCATTCCTGCAGATGTGGACACGAGCGCGGAAGATGCCGATGACAGCACCTTCTACGATTTCGAGCCCGATGAGCAGGCGATCCTTGCGGAGCTGCTGCCGCGTGGTGTGGCCACGGCGATCTTCAGCGCGCTGCTTGAAAACGGTGCGTCGGAACAGGGGGCACGGATGTCTGCCATGGACAACGCCACCCGGAACGCGGGTGAGATGATCGACAAGCTGACGATCCAGTTCAACCGTTCGCGCCAGGCCGTGATCACCAACGAGCTTATTGAAATCATTTCGGGCGCGGAAGCGCTCTGACGAGAAACCGGAGAGACGAGAAATGGCAAACGCAAAAGGCAAAATCACGCAGGTGATCGGCGCCGTGGTGGACGTGCAGTTTGACGACCACCTGCCCGAAATTCTGAATGCGCTTGAAACCGACAACAATGGCAAGCGCCTGGTTCTGGAAGTAGCTCAGCACCTGGGTGAAAACACCGTCCGCACCATCGCGATGGACAGCTCCGAGGGGCTGGTGCGCGGTCAGGAAGTAACCGACATGGACGGGCCGATCACCGTGCCCGTGGGCAACGCCACCCTGGGCCGCATCCTGAACGTCGTTGGCGAACCCATCGACGAAAAGGGACCGGTCAAGGCCACTGACACCCGCGCCATCCACCAGGACGCGCCCACATTTGATGAGCAGTCGACCACGTCGGAGATCCTTGTGACCGGCATCAAGGTGGTGGACCTGCTGGCGCCCTACGCCAAGGGCGGCAAGATCGGCCTGTTCGGCGGCGCCGGCGTTGGCAAGACCGTTCTTATCATGGAACTGATCAACAACATCGCCAAGGTGCACTCGGGCTATTCGGTTTTCGCCGGTGTGGGGGAACGGACCCGCGAGGGTAACGACCTCTACCATGAGATGATTGAATCCGAGGTCATCAAACCCGACAACCTGGAAGAATCCCAGGTGGCGCTGGTCTATGGCCAGATGAACGAGCCTCCGGGAGCACGGATGCGTGTGGCCCTGACCGGCCTGACGCTGGCGGAACAGTTCCGCGACCAGTCCGGGACAGACGTTCTGTTCTTCGTCGACAACATCTTCCGCTTCACCCAGGCGGGGTCGGAATGTTCGGCGCTTCTGGGCCGTATTCCTTCGGCCGTGGGCTACCAGCCGACGCTGGCCACCGACATGGGCGCGATGCAGGAACGCATCACCTCGACCAAGGCGGGTTCGATCACCTCGGTGCAGGCCGTCTACGTCCCTGCGGACGACCTGACCGACCCGGCGCCGGCGACCTCGTTTGCGCACCTCGACGCCACCACCGTTCTCAGCCGTGCGATTTCCGAGCTGGGCATCTACCCGGCGGTGGATCCGCTCGACAGTACCTCGCGTCTGATGGACCCGGCGGTCGTGGGCGAGGAGCACTACAAGGTGGCCCGTGACGTGCAGGGGATCCTGCAACGCTACAAGTCGCTGCAGGACATCATCGCCATTCTCGGCATGGATGAACTGAGCGAAGAGGACAAGCTGACCGTGGCCCGTGCCCGCAAGATCCAGCGTTTCCTCAGCCAGCCCTTCGACGTGGCGCAGGTCTTCACCGGCTCGCCCGGCGTGCAGGTGCCGCTTGAGGAAACCATCTCGTCCTTCAAGGCGGTGGTTGCCGGCGAATACGACCACCTGCCCGAAGGCGCCTTCTACATGGTGGGTGGCATCGACGAGGTGAAAGCCAAAGCCGAGAAGATGGCTGCCGACGCGGCGTAAGCGGACGGTGCGTGCAGGCACGCACCCTACGGGAATTGTCAGGTGTAGGGTGGGGCCTCACCCCACCTGCCACCACTAGAGGAGGCCGATATGGCTGATACAGTGCAATTCGATCTGGTAAGCCCCGAGCGTCTGCTGTCCTCGGTCGAAGCCAAGGAAGTGCAGATACCGGGCGCCGAGGGTGACATGACGGCGCTGCCCGAGCACGCCCCGCTGATCACCACGCTGCGCCCCGGCGTGCTGCGGGTCATCAGCAGCGAAGGCGAGGCGGAATATGTCGTGACCGGCGGGTTCGCCGAGATCAGCCCCAGCGGTATTTCGGTTCTGGCCGAACGCGCCGTGCCCAAGGGCGAGATGACCCAGGAAGCCTTTGACGAGATGGTCAGCGAAGCCAAGGACAAGCTTGCCAAGGCGCAGGAAACCTTCGTCAACGAACCCGGCCCAGTGGACGATGCCGCCAAACTTCTGGCGGATATGGTCGCAATGGGCGGCGAGATCGGCTTGGGCGCGAACTGACCGGTTCTGTAAACCAACGGGATCAGGGGCCTTTTCCGGCCCCTTTTCTTTTTTCTTTCTCAATTTCGCCGAAAAGTCATAGTAGGGCAAAGCGCATGTGTTGAGTGTGTGGCCGATGAAAAAGTTTTTGAAACAGGCGATTGGCGTCGATCAGGGCGAAGATGTGCTGTTCTCGGATTACGAGGATGGCGGCGAGATGTGGACCGGCAATGGCCCGCGCGAGCGGCGCCATGCCCTGACATTCCGCGAGCCGTTCACTTCGCCCCCGCTGGTGCATGTGGCCCTGTCGATGTGGGACATGGACAGCGCCACCAATGCCCGTGCCGATATTTCGGCCGAAAACATCACCGAGACCGGTTTCGACATGGTGTTCCGCACCTGGGGCGACAGCCGTATCGCCCGCGCCCGCGCCCGCTGGATGGCGATCGGCGCGGTCGCGCATGACGATGACTGGCAGCTTTACTGACACAACACCTGCAGTTCAGCCGACCGACCTGAATCGGGGAATGCGCACTTTCAGCTTCTTGTTGGAATAGGACGGTTGCCAGCTCTTCCGCGTTAGCTTGCAGTTGGCTCTGGTACCGACCACGTAGTCCTTCTCGGACACCTGGTTCATGAAGGTCAGGCCGCGCAAGAGGGTTCTGTTGCCGTGCTGGATGACACCGACCGCCATGCCCTTCTTCATCATCGAGAGCGACTTGCTGGCGCTTGAAACCCTGTTGGCTTCCTTCCAGAACCCACAGACAGCCACCCGCCCATCTACATTGACGATCATCGCGGCGATATGCACCTCTCCGCCCGAGGAAAACCGCATGCCGCCGGATGCGGAGTCGTTGGTCATGGGGCGGGTGAACGGGCTGTCACCCGCCAGGGCTGGGGCGGACAGCCATAAGCCCAGTCCCAGACAGAGCGAGACGCGCAGGGTTTTGAACATCGGTTACCTCTTAACTCACAGGACGAAAATCAATGTGCCTCGGCCCAGTTCATGCCTTGGCCGGCATCGACGATCAGCGGCACGTCGAGTTTGACCGCCGGCTTGGCGGCGCCTTCCATCACCTCGCGGGCGGCGGTGATTACATCTTCGGCGGCGTCTTCCCGGGCCTCGAACAGCAATTCGTCGTGGACCTGCAGCAGCATCCTGCAGGGCAGCCCCTCGATGGCGGCGGGCATCCGGATCATGGCGCGGCGGATGATGTCGGCGGCGGTCCCTTGTATCGGTGCGTTGATCGCCGCGCGGCGGGCAAAGCCCGCATGGGGGCCCTTGGCGTTGATCTCGGGGGTGTGGATCTTGCGGCCAAAGAGGGTCTGGACGAACCCGTGTTCCTTGGCGAATTTCACCGTGTCGTCCATGTAATCGCGTATGCCGGGGAAGCGTTCGAAATAGCGGTCGATAAAACCCTGCGCCTCGGACCGGGGGATGCGCAGGTTGCGCGCCAGGCCAAAGCCGGAAATGCCGTAGATCACCCCGAAATTGATCGCCTTGGCGCGGCGGCGCACTTCGGGCGTCATCTCGTCCAGCGGCACGTCGAACATCTCCGAGGCGGTCATGGCGTGGATATCCAGCCCGTCGGCAAAGGCCTGTTTCAGCGCGTCGATACCGGCGACATGGGCCAGTATTCGCAGCTCGATCTGGGAATAGTCAAGCGATAGCAGGGTGTTGCCAGGCTCCGCCACAAAGGCCTCGCGGATGCGGCGGCCCTCCTCGGTGCGCACGGGGATGTTCTGCAGGTTCGGATCGGTCGAGGCCAGGCGCCCGGTGCTGGCCCCGGTCTGGACATAAGAGGTGTGCACGCGGCCGGTGTCCGGGTCGATATGATCCTGCAGCGCGTCGGTATAGGTGGATTTGAGCTTTGACACCTGCCGCCAGTCCAGCACGCGGGCGGGCAGCTCGTGTTCGGTCGCCAGGTCCTCGAGCACATCGGCACCGGTGGCATAGGCGCCGGTCTTGCCCTTCTTGCCGCCCTCGATCCCCATCTCATCGAACAGGATTTCGCCCAGTTGCTTGGGCGAGCCGACATTGAACTGTCGTCCCGCCAATTCGTGGATTTCCGCCTCGAGCCCGGCCATTTTCTGGGCGAAGGCGTTGGACATCCGGCTCAGGACCTCGCGGTCGACCTTGATGCCGTGCCGTTCCATCTGCGCCAGCACCGGCACCAACGGGCGTTCAAGGGTCTCGTAGACCGTCGTGACCTTCTCGCGGTGAAGCTGCGGCTTGAAGATGTGCCACAGACGCAGGGTGATATCGGCATCCTCGGCGGCGTATTTCACCGCCTCGTCAATCGGCACGCGGTCGAAGGTGATGGCGGATTTACCGGTGCCCAGAAGCGATTTGATCGGGATCGGCGTGTGGCCAAGGTAACGCTCGGCCAGCGTGTCCATGCCGTGGTTATGAGTGCCGGCGTTGAGCGCGTAGGACATCAGCATGGTGTCGTCTATGGGCGCGATTTCAACCCCGTTGCGGGCAAAGATCTTGGCGTCGTATTTCATGTTCTGCCCGATCTTCAGCACCGCGTCGTCCTCGAACACGGGCTTCAGCGCCTTCAGCACCTCTTCGGTGCCAAGCTGACCTTCGGCCAGCGTTTCGGTGGCAAAGAGATCGCCCGCGCCGTCGCCGTCCTTGTGGATGAGCGGGATGTAACAGGCCTGGCCGGGCTCGACGCTGAGGCAGATACCCACCAGTTCGGCCTGCATTTCATTCAGGGACGTGGTTTCCGTGTCCACGGCCACGTAACCGCGCGCATTGATGCGCTGGATCCATGTGTCGAGCGCACCCATGTCGCGGACGCATTCATATGTATCCGGGGCGATGGCGGGCCAGTCCGGGGCGGTGTCCTCGGCCGCGGGGGCGGGGGCGTCGGGGATCACCGGCGGTTCGGCGCCAAGCGCGTCGGCAACGCGCTTGCTGAGCGTGCGGAACTCCATCTCGGCCAGAAAGGCCAACAGCTTGTCGGCCTCGGGGTCGCGCACCTCGAGATCGTCCAGTGTGAAATCCAGCGGGGTGTTGGTATCGAGCTGCACGAGCCTCTTGCTCAGCTCGATCTGTTCGCGCTTCTCGATCAGGGTTTCGCGGCGCTTGGGCTGCTTGATTTCCCCGGCACGGTCCAGAAGCGTTTCCAGATCGCCGAATTCGTTGATCAGTAGGGCCGCGGTCTTGATGCCGATCCCGGGGGCGCCGGGGACGTTGTCGACGCTGTCACCGGCCAGCGCCTGCACATCGACCACCCGGTCAGGGCCGACGCCGAATTTCTCTTCGACGCCTTCGCTGTCGATCCGCCTGTTTTTCATCGCATCCAGCATCTCGACCCCGCCGCCGACCAACTGCATCAGGTCCTTGTCGGAACTGATTATGGTCACGCGGCCCCCCGCATCGCGGGCCTGCAGGGCGAGGGTGGCGATGATGTCGTCGGCCTCGAAACCTTCGATTTCCTTGCAGGCGATGTTGAACGCCTCGGTCGCGGCGCGGGTCAGGGGGATCTGCGGGCGCAGATCCTCGGGCATCGCCTCGCGGTTGGCCTTGTAGTCGGGATAGAGGTCGTTGCGGAAAGTGTGGCTGCCCTTGTCGAAGATCACGGCGACATGGGTGGGCGCTTCAGAGCCGGTATTGTCGGCCACGTATTTCTGCAGCATGTTGCAGAAGCCCGAGACCGCACCGATGGGCAACCCGTCGGATTTGCGGGTGAGCGGCGGCAATGCGTGATAGGCGCGGAAAATGAACGCCGAGCCATCGATCAGGTGCAGATGGCAGCCCTTGCCGAATTGCGTTGTCATGATGTGCCCCCTACGTCCCGCTGGCTTCGCGACTCAGGTTTGCCACGAAGAGGGCCGGGGTGCCAGCCGGATCATGACAATAGCGTACAGGAAGACACGGGCGTTTACCTAGCGCCCTTCGCTGCAGCCTTCGTCGTAGAGGCCCAAACCGTTTTCTTCGAAGAAAACGGGAAGGAAAATTTAAATTTTCCAGCACGGAATTTTCAAAAAATTCCGTTTCCGTCAATGACAGCTTCTTCCGCAGAGCCGCTATTCTGCCGCGTAGAGGCCTTCGTAGATCGGGCCCAGGGTCTCGGTATCGAAGAGCGACGAAACGCTGGTGCCGTTCCAGATGTTCAGGATCGCCTGGGCAAAGATCGGTGCGGTCGGGACGGTGCGGATGTTGGGGGCGTCGGCAAAGCTCTTGCGCGGGGCGATCGTGTCCGTCAGCACCAGTGATTTCATCACCGATTTGGTCACGCGCTCGACGGCCGGGCCGGACATGACGCCGTGGGTGATGTAGGAATGCACCTCGGCCGCGCCGTTTTCCATCAGCACCTCGGCGGCCTTGCAAAGCGTACCGGCGGTGTCGACCATATCGTCGACGATCAGGCATTTCTTGCCCTTCACATCGCCGATCACGGTCATTTCCGCCACCTCGCCGGGCTTCTCGCGGCGCTTGTCGACGATGCTCAGCGGCGCATTGATCCGCTTGGCCAGTTCGCGCGCCCGCGCCACGCCGCCCACATCTGGTGAGACGATCATGATGTCGCCCAGCGCGCCCTTGAACTGTTTCATGATGTCGAGGGCAAAGACCGGTGAGGCATAGAGGTTGTCGACGGGAATATCGAAAAAGCCCTGGATCTGCGCCGCGTGCAGGTCCATCGTCAGTACCCGTTCGATCCCGGCCTCGACAATCATGTTGGCCACCAGCTTGGCCGAAATCGGTGTCCGCGCGCGGGATCGGCGATCCTGCCGCGCATAGCCGAAATAGGGGATCACGGCGGTAATCCGCTGCGCGGAGGAGCGCCTGAGCGCGTCCGCCATGATCAGCAGTTCCATCAGGTTGTCGTTGGCGGGGTTCGAGGTGGGCTGGATGATGAACATATCCTCGCCGCGCACGTTCTCGTATACCTCGACGAAAATCTCGCCGTCGTTGAACCGTTCGACCCTTGCGTCGCACAGACCCACGCTTGTTCCCCGGTGCATCGACATGCGTCGCGCAATGGCGGTGGCGAGCGGCATGTTGGCGTTGCCCGAGATAAGTTTCGGCTCTGGTCTGGCTGGCATTGGCGACTTCCCCAAAGTGGTCTGCATAACAGAATCGTGACGTTGACACCGCTTAACATGGGCTTAGGGTCTGGCAAAGCTATGCTAAGGGCAGGGGACGCAAAATTGGCACATATTGACTACTATTTCTCGACCATGTCGCCATTCACCTATTTGGCGGGCACAACACTAGAACAGATTGCGGCCCGGCACGGTGCGACAATCACCTACAAGCCGCTTGATATCGTGGCGCTGTTCGCGCGCACCGGTGGCGTGGCTCCGGCCGACAGGCACCCGTCGCGCCAGAGCTACCGTGCGCAGGAGATGCAAAGGCAGGCGCGCAAGCGCGAAATGCCGATGAACCCGAAGCCCGCGCATTTTCCGACAAATTCTGCTCCGTCGAGCTATGCAATCATCGCGGCGCAGTCGGACGGCGCGGGTGACCTTGGGGCGCTGGCGCACGGCTTTACCCGCGCGGTCTGGGCCGAGGATCGCGACATCGCCCAGGATGATGTGATCCGCGAATGCCTGGACGCGGCCGGGTTCGACCCCGCGCTTGCCGATAGCGGCCTGCTGACCGGGGCCGAGACCTATGCCGCCAACCTGGAAGAGGCTGTCAAGGTGGGCGTGTTCGGTGCGCCATTCTACGTTGCAGACAGCGGGCAGCTGTTCTGGGGGCAGGATCGGCTGGACGATCTGGACGCGCATCTGGCCGGCAAACTGTAACTTATGCCGAATGCATCGAAGGCGGGGTTCGACACCTATTGGACCAGCTATGGACAGGGGCCGCGCGCGGGGCTGATGATTCATTGCTCGCTGGCGTCTTGTGCGGCCTGGGGCGGTCTGGCGCGGCACCTGTCGGGCGCGCTGACGATGACGGCCTTTGACATGCCCGGGCACGGGCGCAGCGCGGATTGGGACGCACGTGGCGAGATCCAGGGTGTCACGACCCGGATCGCAGGGGATTTTCTGGACGCGCCGACGGATGTGATCGGCCATTCCTTCGGCGCGACGGTGGCGCTGCGGCTGGCGGCCGAACAGCCTGAAATGGTGCGGACGCTGACCCTGATCGAGCCGGTGTTTTTCGCCGTGGCCTTTGCCGACCAGCCCGAACTGGCGCGGGAACATACCGGGCTGATGGCCGGGTACGAGGCTGCGATGACCGCCGGGGAACATCTGGAGGCGGCGCGCGAATTCACTGGCATCTGGGGCGAGGGGGCACCGTTTTCCACGCTGACCAAGGCCAAACAACAGGAACTGGCCACACGGATGCCCGTGGTCGCGGCAGGCAACGCGGCGCTCCACCAGGATCCCGGCGGCCTGCTGCAACCGGATCGCCTGGCGCGGGTCGCGATGCCCGTTCTCATCGTGAACGGGACGGAATCGCCGCCGATCGTGGGTGCGATCTGCGAGGGGCTGGAAAGGCGGCTGCCCGATGCGCGGCGCGCGATCGTTGCCGGGGCCGGTCACATGGCGCCACTGACCCATGCGGGACCCGTCGGCGCCGAGATATTGCAGTTCCTGCGGCGGCACTGAAACCACCGCAACCCCCGCCGGCCCTCAGGGCAACAAGACGCGGCCCTTGCCGCTAGGCGGCGATGCTATCAAGCTGCATCAGGCTGTGAGAATATCCAGGAACCGGTCAATCAAATCGTCGGTGATCGACCAGTCGCAGACCAGGCGCATCGGCAGGGCTTCTTTGGCGTCATCCCCCTTGAGCGGCGCGAACAGACCATAGACCGCGCCCGCATCATGCAGGCGCTGATGGGCGGCGCGGGGCAGGGTGGCAAAGATCATGTTGGCCTGCGGGTCGTTTTGCAGCACGGCCCCCGGCGCATCGCGTAGCCCGGCGGCCAGACGCGCGCAGGCCGCGTTCGCGCGGGCGGCCATCTGGCGCCAGGTTCCGTCCTTCAGATAGCCCAGCATCTGCGCCGAAAGGTACCGGTGCTTGGAAAAGAGATGTGCCGCACGCTTGCGGCGCAGCTCGAATTCCCAGGCGTGTTTGGGATCGAAGAAAATCACCGCCTCGACCCCCATGCAGCCGTTCTTCGTGCCGCCAAAGCTGAGCACGTCGATGCCCGCGCGCCAGGTCATCTCGGCCGGGGTGCACTCCAGCGCGGCCAGCGCATTGGCAAAGCGCGCCCCGTCCATATGCACCGGCAGGCGATAGGTCTTGGCCAGGCCGGTCAGCGCGGCGAGTTCCTTCAGCGAATAGACGTGCCCCATCTCGGTCACCTGCGTCAGCGATACCGGCCCGCGCTGCGACACGTGCACGTCGCCGTAGGTCCAGCGTTCGATCGCCGCGCGCAGCTGATCCGGCGTCATCTTGTCTGATGCGCCCACAAGGCTGAGCTTGGAGCCGCCTGTGAAAAACTCGGGCGCGTGGCATTCATCCGTGTTGATATGCGCAAGCGGCGTACAAAAGACGGTCTGCCAGGGCTGTGCCAGGGTCGAAAGCGCCAGCGAATTGGCGGCGGTTCCGGTGGCGACTAGATAGACCGCCGCATCGGGCGCTTCGAATTGCGTGCGGATGAGCGCGCGCACCTCACCCATCAGGGCGTCATCGCCGTAAGAGGGCTGATAGCCGTCATTGGCATCCATGACCGCCTGCATCACCGAGGGCAGCGCCGGTCCGCAATTGTCTGAGGCGAAATACATCTAAACGGGTTCCTCGATGATATGTTCTTCCCAGTCGTCCTCGTCGGTCTCGAACTCGGGCACGGTACGGTTTTGCATCGAAACACCCGCGTCATGCACGGTTTGCGGGTCGCCGGAAATCAGCGGATGCCAGTCGAAAAGCGGCCGGCCCGTCCAGATCAGCTTGTAGGCGCAGGTTTCAGGTATCCAATAGAGGTTCCGATCCATGTTCTGCGGGCTCAGCACCACGCATTCCGGCACGAACTGATGGCGGATGTCGTACTGGGTGCAGCGGCAGCTGGTATCATCGAAAAGGCGGCAGGCCACGCAGGTCAGCGCCACCTCGGCGGTGTCCTCGTCTTCGAGCTTGTTCATGCAGCATTTGCCGCAGCCGTCGCAGAGCGCCTCCCATTCCTTGCGGGTCATGCGGTCGGGTCGCACGGTTTCCCAATAGCGGGGGCGCAGGCCCGTTCGGTCGATCGGCTCGGTCATAGGGCGGCCAGAATATCCCGCGCCCGGGCACAGTCGGCATCCATCTGGGCGATGAAGGCATCAAGACTGTCAAAGGTTTCCTCGGGCCGCAGATAGTCGATCAGCGCAACCGACAGGTCGGCACCGTAGAGGTCGCCGGAAAAGTCGAAGATGAAGGTCTCGAGATTTGGCACCTCGCCGTTGAACATCGGCCTGACCCCAAGCGAGGCCGCGCCCTGATAGCTGCCCTGATGGGGGCCGTCCAGCACGTCCACCAGCACCGCGTAGACGCCGAACCGGGGCGGGTGCAGCCCCTCGATGGACATGTTGGTGGTGGGATAGCCCAGCTCTCGCCCGCGTTGTTCGCCGCCCACGACCAGGCCCTCGATCCGGTGCCAGTGGCCCAGCATCGCGGCGGCATCGCGGGGGCGGCCCTCGGACAGGGCGGTACGGATCGCGGTCGAGGAAACCTGACCGCGGTCACCTTCGAGCAGTTTCGCGATGGTGACGCCAAACCCCATTTCTTCGCCGAATTTCCGCAGGTCCGAGGCGTCGCCCGCGCGGCCCTTGCCAAAGCAGAAATCGGACCCCACGACCACATGGGTCAGCCCCAGTCCGTCATGGATGACATTGCGGGCGAACTCGCGTGGCGAAAGGGCCGACAGCGACGCATTGAAGTTCAATTCATAAAGCCGTTCGACGCCCAGCTTTTCAAGCCGGTGGGCGCGCGCCTCGGATCCCATCAGGCGAAAGGGCGGGGCATCGGGCGCGAAATACTGTCTTGGATGCGGCTCGAACGTAAGAATGCCAAGCGGCGCATCATTTGCCCGGGCGGCCTTGCGGGCCAGGTCGATCACCGTGCGATGCCCGATATGCACACCGTCGAAATTGCCGATGGCCACGCTAGCGCCACGGTCGGACGGGTCGAGGTAATCATAGTCACGGATGATACGCATGGGGCAGGGGTAGCGCCCCATGCGAGACTGTGCAAGCGCGATAGTCGGTACGCGGCAATCACTCGGCAGGTTGCGTGGCAGCGTCGGCCTTGTGGGCGGCGATGACGATGCAGACGGCCGCACCGTTCAGCCAGTAATATGCAGCTTCCAGGCCGGCGAAGCCAAAGAGGAAGGGCGCGGCCAGAAACGTCAGCCCGACGATCAGGTCGACCGCCATATGCACCGGGTAAGGTACGACCCGGATCAGCCCCAGGTGGTGATCGGTCAGCACCGTCAGCAGGAACGCCGCGACACCCGTGGCCACCGACAGCCACAGTGCCATCGGGTTGACGGCCCCGAGCCCGAGGAGGAAAGGCAGGCCGATCAGGGCAAGCGCGACGGGGTAGTCGAGATAGGCGTGAATGTTCTTGGTTACGAATTTGATGGGCATGAAACCCTCCTGTCATGTCTGATGTGGTGGCAATCAGATAAAACAGGACTGTCGTACGATTAATGGCTCACCGTGCAGGATCGCACGCAGATCGTTCAAACATCTGGATTTTGCTGGTGTGCCTGTGCGAGGTCAGTCGAACTTGCCGGTCGGTGCCAGCACCGTGGCCTCGCCGATCAGTACCTTCTTGCCGTTGACCAGACAGCGGCAATCAAGCTGTACCCGGCGCTTGGCATAGTCGATCCCCACAACCTCGACTTCGGCCTCGACCATATCGCCGGGGCGCACCGGGGCCAGGAATTTGAGCGTTTGCCCCATATAGACCGTGCCGTGGCCCGGCAGTTGCTCGCCGATCACGGCCGAGATCAGGCCGGCGGTCAGCATGCCGTGGGCGATACGGCCTTCAAAGATCGTGTCGCGCGCATAATCATCGTCCAGATGCACCGGGTTTCGATCCGTGGACACCTCGGCAAACATCTCGATATCCTGATCGGTCACAACCTTGCGCAGGCTGCGTGTCATGCCCATCTCGATTTCTTCGATGGTGATGGTTCCGCGGGGCATATTGTCCAACATTCGACCCTCCAGATCAGGCGTGGCGCGCAATTTTAAATCGTGTTTGCGCAAAAAGTTGGAACTTTATTACTTCGCAGTCGCAGAAAATCAAGTGTTTTTTTGCCTAGCGCAGATGGCCGATCGTGTAGGTCGGAGAGGATTTTTCTCTTTCAAGATAATCTCTTAGGATGGTTTCATCCGGCTGGTGCGACGTTTTGGTCTCGGCTGCCGATAGCCCGCCCGAGATGAAGAGGGAATCGATATCCTCGCCCATCGCCCCGGCGATATCGGTCAGAATGCCATCGCCGATGGCCAGGATCGTCTCGGAATCGACCACCTTGCCAAGCGCGGTCAGCCGGCGGAGGGCAAGGTCGTAGATCGGCGGGTGCGGCTTGCCGAAATACAGGCTTTCGCCGCCCATCTCGGAATAGAGCCGCGCCAGCGCGCCGGCACACCATTCGCGATGATCGCCGCGATCGACGACGATATCGGGGTTGGCGCAAAGCAGCTTCAGCCCCTTCTGCTTGGCATAGAGGAAATCCGGGCGCATCACGTCGGGGTCGGCCGTGGGGTCGAACGGCCCGGCACAGACGATGCCCTCGGCCTCTTCAAGGGGGACCGGCGTGACGTTGACCGGGTTCTCGACGATCCTGATCGGGTCGAAAATCTTGCGGTCCCCGTCCTGGCCGATGAAATAGACCTTTTCACCCACGACGCCACGGAACATGGCCGCGCGGGCACTGTCGCCCGAGGTGGCGATCGCATCCCAGCAGTCCGCCGGCACGCCGATCTGCGCAAGCTGTTTTTCCACCCGGTCGCGGGCGCGGGGCGAGTTGGTGACAAGCACCACCTTGCCGCCCGTGGCCCGGTAGGCCTGCAGCGCCGAAACGGCACCGGGAAAGGGGGTAATGCCGTTGTGGACGCACCCCCAGAGATCAACGAACAGAGCTTCGTAGCGGTCGGAAATTTCGGACAGGGACTCGATGATCTGGGTCATGGCGGTATCTATGGCAGCGTTGATGGCCGATGACCAGCCTTTAGGGCGGCGCCGCTAGACCGGTGTCGCCGTCCACCAGCCAGGAGAACGCCGCTTCGGAGGATTCGCGCCAGCTGAGGAAGGACCGGCGGGTGAATTCCGGTGCCCCTTCGACCGCAAAGAGCCGTTCACGCGTCAACAGATCCGCGACCAGGCTCTGCGGCAGGTAAGCCGAGCCGCCCTCGGACAAGAGATGCGCCAATGCCCAATCGGGGCTCGAATAGGATGATGCCGCGGTGTCTTCGCCAGGCCAGGTCTGGGCGTGCTGGGCCCGGATAGCCGGGCCGTAATCGACATAGACGTAGCTCGGATCCCACTCCGTCCGACTGCGGGGCCGGGTTGCAACCTGCACAATACGATCGGTGTCGAATTCACGGGTTTCGATACCCGGTTCGCTGAGAGGTTCGGGCAGCAGGGCCGCATCGCTCATCCCGCTTTGCAGCCATCTGCGGGCATCGCCCTGCAGCCCGGCCCAGACCTCGAATGCGGTGCCCTGATGTGACCGACGCACCTGCGCCAGCCAGTTCGCACCGTGGCAGCTCCATAATGTCGGATGGCAGACCAGGCTGAACATGCGCGTCACCCCGCGCGGCAGGCTGGTGCGGGCGCGGGCGTTCTCCCAGCTGCGTACGATCACCTCGGCCTGTTCCAGAAAGGCGTAACCGGGTTTCGTAAGGCTGGCCCCCTTGCGGGAACGGATCAGCAACCTGGCGCCAAGCGACTGTTCCAGCGTATCGAGCCGCGCGGTAACGGCGGATTGCGTCACGTTCAGTTGCTCGGCCGCCCGGTTGAGGTTGCCGGTGCGCACAACAGTCAGGAATGTCTGGATCGCGCTGATGTTCATAGGGGTAATAATGCAAAATTTCTGATTCTAAATATAGATTAAATTCGTTTTATTTATTCAAATTCTTCTGCCATCCTGCCGGGGCGACAGGAGAAGCAGCGATGAAATTCAGCCTTCAGCTTTCAGCCGATTATCCCGACAAGAGTTATGGCGGGGACCGTGTCTATGGGGACATGCTGGACCAGGCGATTCTGGGGGACCGTCTGGGGTTCGACGCGGTGTCGATCACCGAACATCACCTGATGAACTGCCTGATGATGCCTGCACCGCTGCAGTTTGCCGTCAAGATCGCGGCGCATACCAGCCGCATCAGGATCATGACGTCGATCGTCGTGCTGCCGCTGCATGACATGCGCACCTATGCGGGTGAGGTCGTCGTGGCCGATATCTTCACCGAGGGGCGTTTGATGCTGGGGGTCGGGCGTGGCGCCTTTGCCTATGAGATGGAGCGGCTGGGCGTGCCGATGGCGGAAACCCAGGAAAGGTTCAACGAATCGCTCGATATCCTGCAGGCGCTGCTTTCTGAGGAGGAGGTTAGTTGGGACGGAAAGTATTACCAGTTCGAGCCGCTCACGATCATGCCACGGCCAGTGCGCCCGATTTCGATGATGATGGCGGTGATGAATCCAGAAGGCATTTATCACTGCACCAAGCGCGGGTTTCACATCCAGACCACGCCGCTATCAGGCAATCACCAGTTGCTTCTGGACCAGGTCAGCGGCTTCAGGCGGGCCAAGGATGAGATGGGCGGGGAGGGAGAACATCTTACGCTTTCGCTCAGCCGGGTGGCGCATGTGGCGCAAAACGCGGCGGAACGGCAGCGCAAGATCGAGGCGGCCTATCGTTACTACAGCCGTTTCGACAACGTCTTTACCGGCCCCGGAATCGTGGATAACGGTATGGTGCGCGAATTGCCACGCGCGCAGACCGTGGAAGAGCTGGGAGAAAGTCTATTGATTTGCACGCCGCAGGAGATGATCGACAAGCTGGGCCCCTATGCCGATCTGGGGATCGACCGGGTTATCCTGAATTTCAACTTCGGGCTTGACGCGTCGGCGTCGCTGGACGCCATCCAGTGTTTCGCCGAGGAAGTCATGCCGCATTTCACCGGGCTATCTGCGGTTCGGGACGCAGCGCAATGAGCAAGGCGCGCCAGGCTTTCATTTCGGCGATGCGCAAGGTCGCGTCGACCGTCACCGTCGTCACCACGGATGGCCCGGCGGGGCAGGCCGGGGCAACGGTCAGCGCGTTTTCGTCGCTCAGCGCTGATCCGCCCTCGGTTCTGGTATGCCTTAAGGCGGACAGCCGGATCGCGCGGGCGGTGCAGGACAACGGCGTGTTTTGCGTGAACATCCTGAGCGAGGATGCCGTGGATGTCGCCACGCGTTTTGCCGGCGCCTTCGATACAACCTCGCCGGACCGCTTTGAGGGTGTTGTGGTGACGCAAACTGCCGAAGGGCCGATCCTGCCGCGGGCCACGGCCTTTACCTGTTCGCTGAATCGCACTGTCCTCCATGGCAGCCACGCGATCTGCATCGGTGACGTGACCGGGATTTCGGACGCGGGCGAGCAGCCTCTGACCTACATGAGCGGGGCGTTTCATGTCGTGCGCCCGAAACCGGATTAAGGAGCAGGAAATCATGCCCATCATCAGAGTCGAGATGTTCTCCGGCCGCAGCACCGAACAGAAACGCGCCCTGGTACGCGATCTGACCGATGCTTTTGTCGGCGCCGCCGGAGGCACGGCGCAGAGCGTGCAGGTGGTGATCACCGATGTCAACAAATCCGATTGGGGCACCGGCGGGCAATTGGCCGCTGACAAGTTCCCGGACTGAGGCCCGACCATGGCGGATGTAATCGACTGCGAATTCACGGTGCAGGGTGACGGCCCGCCCCTGATCCTGATCCACGGCATCGGCGCGGCGCGCAATACATGGGCCAAGGCGCTGCCGGTGCTGACCTCACATTTCACGGTGATCACCTATGATCTGCGCGGCCACGGCGCCTCGCCCATGCCCGCGGGTCGTTTCGGCCTTGAAGAACTGGTGACGGATCTGGAACGGGTGCGCGAACGCACCGGGTTCGAGGCGGCCCATTTCGCCGGCCATTCGCTGGGCGGCATGATCGGCCCTGCCTACGCGCTGAAATATCCCGAACGGGTGCTGTCACTGGGCCTGCTGTCAACCGCTGCCTTCCGCACTGAAGATGACAGTGCCAATGTCTGGGGCGTGGTGCGCGCGATGGAGGAAAAGGGCATCCCGCAGGTGCTGGGCACGCTGACCGACCGCTGGTTCACCGACGGGTTCATCGCCGCCCATGGCGACGTGGTCGAACGGCGGCTGAAACAGGTGGTCGACACCGATGCGGATGTATTCCTGAACGTGTTTCGCATCTATGCCGGGACAGAAATGGCACCCTGGCTGCACGAGGTCACCGCGCCGTCGCTGGTGCTGACGGGCGAAAATGACGGCGGCTGCAACCCGCGCCTCAACCGGCAGATCGATGCGGCGCTGCCGAATTCCCGGCTTGTCATCCTGCCCGATCTTAAGCACTCGCTGCTCTTGGAGGCCGGTGACCTGGTGGCGGATCACCTGGTAAGGTTCATTCACGGGCTGGACTGACCGCGACGCAAAAAGGCCCGCGCAGCGCGGCGCGGGCCCTCGTTCGTCCGGCGCCTGAAATCAGACCGCCAGGTTCGGAATGATCTGTTTCTTGCGGCTCATGATGCCGGGCAGGACCACCGTGTCGCCGGAAACCGATGCGCCAAAGCTCTTCTCGGCAACGGTCTTGACCAGGTCGTTCGGCACCAGCAGGGTGGCTTCCTCGTTCAGGATGTCGACGACGAACAGCAACACCTGATCGACCCCGTCCTCGGACGCCACGGTGGTCATGCTGTCCATCAGGCTGGCCTTGCGGTCAAGCACCATCGACGGCGCGGTGGTCTCCAGGACGCTGACCCGGAACTTGGTGTCGCCGACGCCGTATTCCTTGCTGTCCATGCGCAGCAGTTCGGCATCCGAAAAGGCGCTGACATCGGACTTGGCAGCGAACATTTCTGCCGCGTAGCTGCTGCTGTCGATCCCCAGGTCCGCTGCCAGCTTCTCGGCCACGGCGCGGTCGTGATCGGTGGTGGTCGGGCTGCGGAATTCAAGCGTGTCGCTGAGGATGCAGGTCAGCGCCGCGCCCTTGGCCCAGTCTGGCATCTTGGCGGCATCCTCGCCCATCAGGTCAACCATGATCGTCGCGGTGCAGGCCAGCGGGCGGATGGTGATGTCGATCGGGCCTTTGGTTTCCAGCCCACCAACCAGCTTGTGGTGGTCGATGATCGCCTGGATGTCGGCATCGTTGATGTTGTCCGGCAGTTCGGCAGGGTTGTTGGTGTCGACGATCACGCAGGGCTGATCGGCCCCGACTTCCGTGATGATCCGCGGCTTGGGCAGCTCCCAGCGATCCAGCATGAACGCAGCCTCGGTATTGGGCTCTCCCAGCAGGACGGACTCGGCATTGCCGCCCTTGACCTCGTTGAGGTACCAGGCCCAGAGGATCGGTGAGCCGGTGGAATCGGTGTCGGGTGATTTGTGGCCGAAAACGAGCGTGGTCATGGTGAATTTCCTGTGGCAATCCAGAGTTTGGGGGCCTTATAGGGCGGTTGAACGGGGTTGTCACCTGCCAATGCTGCAACGCAGCAATGCAATGAGGCGATTTGCCCCCAAGCGCAGAGCCGGGCCGAAGATTGGGCGCCTGTCCAGCCTGCGAGGGGCGCGACGCCCGGCTATCGACACTTGTCGGGGCGCCCCCTAGAGTACCCGCGCAATCATCAGTTCGGGTACGGGGAAGCGATTGAGGAACCAGTCATTAAAAGGCATTGCGCGACTGGTTGCGGCGTTTAGCAACTCGATGAGGGGTTTTGCCGACGTCTGGCGCGGAGAAGAGGCGTTTCGCCTTGAGTTCATTGCATTTTGCATCTCAATTCCGGCGGCGTTCTGGTTGGGCAGCAGCATATTCTCGGTGGCATTGCTGATCGTCTCGGTGTTGCTTGTGCTGATCGTCGAGGTTCTGAACAGCGCGATCGAGGCGGTGGTGGATCGAATCGGAGAGGAACGTCACGAGATGTCGCGGATGGCAAAGGATCTGGGATCGCTGGCGGTACTGTTGGCCACGCTGGTGCCAGCCATTGTTTGGCTGGGTGCGATCTATGCCAAACTGACCGGTCAAATATTCTGATGCCGCATCGCACCCCCCCTCGTGGCGGGGCTGCCGAACCGGATCTTCAATCTGCGGGTATGGGAAACCTGACTAACGCGATCCCGGGTTTGCCCGTAGGCTCTTGAGAGTTCTGTACATCCCCGTCGTCGTACGCTCGCTGGATTGTTACCGGCAGGGGCGGGAGTGATTTTGAAAGGTACCCAGATGCAAACGGTTATCGAGTTCATTCGGGAGTATCCCGATTTTGCCGAGTTCATCGGTGTCATTGGTTTCATGCTCTATGTCGGCGGTTTCTTTTCGGTTCAAAGCGGATTTCTGTGTGGCAACGGCATTGCCTTCCCGATACTTCAGGTCTGCGCCGCATGTTGTGTGCTTGTCAGTCTGAGCAGCGCCTACAACCTGCCGTCTTTCATGATCCAGACCAGTTACATCGCGATTGGTCTCTTTGGTATCGCATTGCGCCTGAGCCGGGTAGGTGGCGGCCATGGCCCGGGCGGGCGCGCCCCGGCGTCGCCAGCGGGCCCGGTGGACCCCGAAGGCGATTGTCATGAGCCTGCAACACTCTTCCGCCATCGTTCCGCGCAGAGCGATTCCCCTAACATCCCCGCGCTCTGTTCCTGAATTTCAGCAAGCTATTTTCATCACCAGTGAAAAGGGCGGCCCGAAAAAGGCCGCCCTTCTTGCGTTACATGTGACCGCGCCTATTCGGCCGCTTCGGCATAGTCGTCCATCGGCGGGCAGGTGCAGACAAGGTGGCGGTCGCCATAGACGTTGTCCACCCGGTTGACCGGCGGCCAGTATTTGTCGACGCGGAACGAGCCCGGCGGAAAACACCCCTGTTCGCGGCTATAGGGCCGGTCCCATTCGCCAACCAGGTCGTTGACGGTATGGGGCGCGTTCTTCAGCGGGTTGTTCTCGGGGTCGATCTTGCCGTCCTCGATCGCGCGGATCTCCTCGCGGATGGCCAGCATGGCGTCGCAGAAACGGTCCAGTTCGGCCTTGGTTTCGCTTTCGGTCGGCTCCACCATCAGCGTGCCGGCCACGGGCCAGCTCATCGTCGGCGCGTGGAAACCGCTATCGACCAGCCGCTTCGCGATGTCGTCGACGGTGACATGGGCCGATTCGGCAAAGGGACGTGTATCAAGGATACATTCATGCGCGACACGGCCATTCCCGCCGCGATAAAGTACCTTGTAGGCCCCTTCCAGCCGCTTGGCGATGTAATTGGCGTTCAGGATCGCCACGCGCGTGGCCTGGGTCAGGCCGTCGCCGCCCATCATCAGGATATAGGCCCAGCTGATTGGCAGGATCGAGGGCGACCCAAACGGTGCGGCGGAAACCGGGCCTTCCTCTCCGCCCGTTGCCGGGTGGCCCGGCAGGTGCGGGATGAGATGCTCCTTGACGCCGATCGGCCCCATGCCCGGGCCGCCGCCGCCATGCGGGATGCAGAAGGTCTTGTGCAGGTTCAGGTGGCTGACATCGCCGCCCAGATCACCCGGGCGCGACAGGCCGACCATGGCGTTCATGTTCGCCCCGTCGATATAGACCTGCCCGCCGTGGTCATGGACCAGTTTGCAGACATCCTTCACGGTCTCCTCGAACACGCCATGCGTGCTGGGATAGGTGATCATGCAGCCTGCAAGGTTCTCGGAATGCTCCTCGACCTTGGCGCGGAAATCCTCGACATCGATGTCGCCGTTCTCCTTGGACTGGATCGGCACCACCTTCCAGCCCACCATCTGCGCGCTGGCAGGGTTGGTGCCATGCGCCGACATCGGGATCAGGCAGATATTGCGGTGCCCTTCGCCGTTTGCGCGGTGCCAGGCGGCGATGGTCAGCAGCCCCGCATATTCACCCTGCGCGCCCGAGTTGGGCTGCATCGACAGCCCGTCATAGCCGGTAATCGTGCACAGTTTGGTGCTGAGGTCGTCGATCAGCTCTCTGTAGCCTTGCGCCTGATCGGCGGGCACAAACGGGTGCATCCGCGAGAATTCGCGCCAGCTTACCGGCATCATCTCGGCGGCCGAGTTCAGCTTCATCGTGCAGCTGCCCAGCGGAATCATCGCCCGGTCCAGCGCCAGGTCGCGATCCGCAAGCCGGCGCATGTAGCGCATCATCTCGGTCTCGGCCCGGTTCATGTGAAAGATCGGATGAGTCAGGTACTCGGTCTTGCGGTGCATGTTTTCCGGCACGCGGTATTTATGCGTGAAGTCGTCATCCTTTTGCAGGATGCCGAAAGCGCGCCAGACGGATTCGATATTTTCGGGCCGGGTACATTCGTCAAGCGTGATGCCGACGCGGCGTTCGCCGACCTTGCGCAGGTTGATCTTTTCATCCACCGCAGATTTCATCACCGCCGCCTGCAGCGGGCCGACATCGACGGTGATCGTGTCGAAGAAGACCTTGGGGTCGACCTTGAACCCCGCCGCTTCCAGCCCTTCGGCCAGGCGGACCGTCTTGCGGTGAATGCGCTGCGCGATCGCCTTGAGCCCCTTGGGCCCGTGGAAAATGGCGTACATCGAGGCCATGACCGCCAGCAGCGCCTGTGCCGTGCAGACATTCGACATCGCCTTTTCGCGGCGGATGTGCTGTTCGCGGGTTTGCAGGGACAGGCGATAGGCACGGTTGCCGTTGGCGTCGATGCTGACGCCGATGATCCGGCCCGGCATCGAGCGTTTATAGGCGTCCTTGCAGGCCATGTAGGCGGCGTGCGGACCGCCATACCCCAATGGCACGCCGAAACGCTGCGTGCTGCCGACGGCGATATCGGCGCCCATCTCGCCCGGCTCCTTGAGCAGGGTCAGCGCCAGCGGGTCGGCGGCGATGATGCCGATCGCCTTGTGGTCGTGCAGCTGCGCGATGTGATCGGTGAAGTCGCGGACATGGCCATATGTGCCGGGATACTGGAAAATCGCGCCGAAGACCTTGCTGGCGTCCAACTTGTCGGGGTTGCCGACGATCACCTTGATGCCCAGGGGCTGCGCGCGGGTCTTGATCACCGCGATATTCTGCGGGTGGCAGTCGCGGTCGACAAAGAACGCCATCTCCTTCGATTTCGACACCCGCTGCGCCATGGTCATCGCCTCGGCACAGGCGGTGGATTCGTCCAGCAGCGAGGCGTTGGCGATCTCAAGCCCGGTCAGGTCGCTGACCATGGTCTGATAGTTCAGCAGCGCCTCGAGGCGGCCTTGCGAGATTTCAGGCTGATAGGGCGTGTAGGCCGTGTACCAGGCCGGGTTCTCCAGAATGTTGCGCTGAATCGCCGGCGGCGTGACCGTTCCGTGATAGCCCTGGCCGATCAGCGAACACAGAACCTTGTTCTTGCCCGCGGTCAGCCGCATGTGGTGCAGAAGCTCACGCTCGGACATGGGGCGCCCGAAATCCAGCGGCTCTTCCTGACGGATGTTGGCCGGCACGGTCTGGTCGATCAGCTCGTCCAGGCTGTCGACGCCAAGCGCCTCCAGCATCTCGTTCATCTCTTCCGGAGACGGGCCGATATGGCGCCGGTTGGCGAAGTCGTAGGGAAGGTAGTTCGTCGGCTCAAATGCCATTTTTCACTCCATCATATCAGAGGTGAGCCCGCCCACCAGGCGCGCCCACGGTATTCCGCCGCGTTTTCAATTACCGGGTGCGCACCGGTGTTCAGCCGATGAACTTCTTGTAGGCCGCTTCGTCCATGTAGTCGTCCATCTGGCCCGGATCGCTGGCCTTAATCTTGAAGAACCACGCGTCACCTTCGGGATCTTCGTTCACCTTGCCCGGCTCGTCGGCCAGCGCCTCGTTCACCTCGACGATTTCACCGTCGATCGGGGCCAGAATGTCGCTGGCGGCCTTCACACTTTCGATCACGACGACATCGTCATCCTTTGTGACTTCGGTGCCGACATCCGGCAGCTCGACAAAGACAACGTCACCCAGCTGCTCGCTGGCGTGGCTGGTGATGCCCACCACCACGACATCATCCTCGACGCGCAGCCATTCGTGTTCTTCGGTGTATTTCATCTGGGTTTCTCCCTTGGTTGATCAGCGTTTGAAATTGGCGGGGGTAAAGGGCATGGCGGCCACCGTGACCGGCTGTCGCTTGCCGCGCACCTCTCCGAACAGTTGCGTGCCCACGGCGGCGAGGTCGCTGGTCACGTAGCCCATCGACATCGGCGCCTCGATGGTTGGGCCGTAGGCGCCCGAGGTCACATGCCCGACCGACCCGCCGCCCTCGGCCTCGGCGTATAGCGCGGTGCCGTCGCGCATCGGCGCCCGGCCTTCCGGACGCAACCCGACACGGGTGCGGGCGGCGCCGTTTTCCAACTCGTCAAGGATGCGGTCCGCGCCCGGGAATCCGCCTTCGCGTTCGCCCCCCTTGCGCCGCGCCTTCTGGATCGCCCAGGTCAGCGCGGCCTCGACCGGGCTGGTCTTGCTGTCGATGTCATTGCCATAAAGGCACAGCCCGCCTTCCAGCCGCAGGCTGTCGCGCGCGCCCAGGCCGATCGGTTCGACATCGTCATGCGCCAGAAGCGCCCGGGCAAGCGCCACCGCCTGTTCATTCTCGACCGAGATTTCATAGCCGTCTTCGCCGGTATAGCCCGAGCGCGAGATCCACAGCTCTCCGAAATCCGAACTGAACATGCCGACATCCATGAATTTCATCGCCGCGACATCGGGCACCAGACCGGACAGGACCGATTCCGCCGACGGCCCCTGCAGCGCCAGCAGCGCACGGTCGTCGATCTCGTCGACCGAACATCCCTCCAGCCCGTCGCGCATCAGGGCGACATCCGCCTCCTTGCAGGCCGCGTTGACCACCACGAACATGTGGTCGCCACGGTTCGCGATCATCAGGTCATCCTCGATACCGCCCTGTTCATTGGTGAAAAAACCGTAGCGTTGCCGGTTCTCGCCCAGGACGACAAGATTGACCGGCACCAGCGATTCCATCGCCAACGCGGCCGAACGATACCCATCGTTGTGAAACACGATCACCTGCCCCATGTGGCTGACATCGAACAGGCCCGCCCTGGTGCGGGTGTGCAGGTGTTCCTTCATCACGCCCAGCGGGAACTGCACCGGCATTTCATACCCGGCAAAAGGGACCATCTTGCCCCCCAGCTCGACATGCAGATCACGCAACGGAGTCGTCTTCAGATCGCTCATTGCTTTCCTCCCAAAAACCAGCCGAGAAAATCTGTCGATCTGTCCGGCATCAGTCAGGCCGACCTTGCGGTCCGCTACGATGCCCCCTCTGTCCTTTCGCCTGAGATCGCTATCCCTTCGGCGAGTGCAAGCTTGCACCACTCTCCAGAGTTTATCAATCTGGTCGGTCCTGAGAGCCTGAGAGTTTCCGGGGCGGTTGCTCCTTCGGCACCGGCAAGCGCCGGTTCTCCCGATCAGATTGCGGTGTGCTTTAGTATACAAGGCGAGTCGGGGCAAGAAAAAACTTGTGTCGCAAGACCATACAGACCCATGCGGAAGCGCTGCGAATATCGTGAAGCGCGTTGGCGAATGCTGCACGAAGCACCGCCGAAAGGTTGGGGCGACACAGCATGGCCGGCGCTGCCCCCTTTTCCGCTTGCTTGGGAAATATCAGCCTGATTTCGCAACTTTCTCAATAAATTGGCGGAAATCCGGCTGCGGCGCTATATACTTCACCAAAACGCGGACCGAAGGTGCTTGTCATGAACTTTAAAACCAGTCTGAAGCTTATCCGGCGCATAACCCGACAGCTTTGGGTATCGGTAACGTTATTCGCGGTCCTTGCAGTTCTCACAATGGCGTTATCGGTCCGGCTTGACGACTTTATCCCGGTCGGGCTGAGCGCGCGATTTACCCCCGACTCCGTCGTGCCGATCCTGACCATACTCGCCTCAAGCATGTTGGCCGTCAGCACGTTTTCACTCAACGTCATGGTCACGGCCCACAACGCGGCGGCGTCGCAGGCGACGCCGCGTGTACGACGCATTCTGCTGCAGGACACCACGACGCAGCGGGTGCTGGCAGCCTTTATCGGGACCTTCGTATATTCGCTGAGCACGATCATCCTGTTCAAGTCCGGGCTGCATGGTCCGGGGACACCCTTTGTCGTGCTTGTGACCATCGTTGCGATCACGTTGATCGTCGTCATCGCAATTCTGCGATGGATCGACCACCTCAGCGATCTGGGCAGCCTGGACACCTCACTCAGGGTGACCGAAGCCGAGGTTCGCCCCTGCATCCTGTCCGCCCGGCGCTCTCCGGCGCTGGGTGGCAGCCCGCTGTCGAAAGAGACGATCATGCCAACGGATGCCCGGCCGATCACTGCCGCGCGGTCGGGCTATGTGCAGTTCATCGACATGGCGGCCCTTGGCGAGGGCATGGCGCAAGAAAACGGCCAGCTTTATTTCTCGATTTTACCGGGTGACTTTGTGCTGGAGGGTCAGGCGATTGCGCATGGTGTCGGCGTGACCGATGACGAGATCGACGCCCTGCGCGGTCACGTGGTCATCGGCGACCTGCGTACGTTCGAGCAGGATGCAGGGTTCGGCATGTTGGTGTTTTCGGAGATCGCCTCGCGCGCCCTGTCGCCCGGCATCAATGATCCCGGCACGGCGATTGATGTAATCGCCCGTCAGCAAAAGCTGCTTTGGGAATGGGCGCACGAAGCGCGGAATGACGACGCGCCGCCTTACCCCAACATCTTCATGAAGCCGTTTTCGGCTGAAATTCTGGTTCAAGGCGCCTTTGCCAGCATTGCCCGTGACGGGGCCGCGACGATCGAAGTTTCATCTCGCCTGTTGACCGCGCTTCAGCGGCTGTCGGTAAGCCCCGATAAGGAAATGGCACAAGCCGCCAAGGAGATGGCGGCACGGGTCAGCGAACATGCCGAAATCGGACTGGTCACGGAATCCGACAAGAAGCGCGTGAGAGAGTTGGCCTGACGCGGGGCGCGCAGGCCGGCGCTTAGCGGTGATGGCGACACCCTTCAGGCACCAGAAGTTGCGCCAGCGGTGCGTTATCGCAGATCAGCGCGTCCAGGGATACGCGGTCCAGCCGCGCATAGAATGCCTCGGCCGCGTCGGCGATCGCGTGGCGCAACCTGCAGGCGTCGATCAGCGGGCAGGTGTTGTCGACATCCGCGAAACACTCGGCCAGGGGCATGTCGGCTTCCAGCGCGCGGAACACGTCGCCGATCACGATCTGCGACATGTCGCGGCCCAGTCTGATGCCGCCATTGCGGCCCCGCTGCGTATCCAGGTAGCCCAGCTGCGCCAGCTGGTTGATGACCTGGGCCAGATGGCTCTCGGACGTGTTGCAGCGGCGGGCGATCTCGGTCTTGGTCACCAGCCGGTCCTGATTGACGCCGCAGAACATCAGCACCCGCATCGCGATGTTGGTTCGTTTGGTTATCCGCATGTCAGGCCCGATACATCCCCGTGCTTGATCTTGGCCCATCGTGCCTGCAAAAAGGCGGGCAACCCTTGATCAAGATCAAGAGACAGACAGATAACGCACACGCCGCATTCATATTTCTTTGGCTATGGCAGCCTGGTGAACCGCAGGACACATGCCTTCGCCGGGGCTCAGCCGGCCGTTCTGGACGGGTGGCGGCGGATCTGGCGCTATACCACGCGGCGCGAGGTGGCCTATCTGACGGTGGTGCCCGACCCCGACAGCCGGATCGACGGGCTGATCGCGCCGGTCCCCGACGAGGACTGGGGTGCGCTGGATTATCGCGAACGTGCCTATGCCCGCGTGGACGCCGCCCATCAGGTGACGCACAGCCTGCTCCACCGGCCCCGCATCGCCGTCTACGCGATCCCCGATGGCGAGCATGAGGCGCCGACGAACACCCACGCGTTGCTCTTGAGCTATATCGACGTGGTGGTGCAGGGTTATCTGGCGGAGTTCGGTCCCGAAGGCGCGGCGCGATTTTTTGCCACCACCGATGGATGGGACGCACCGATCCTTGATGACAGGGCCGCCCCGCGCTATCCGCGGCATTGCCTGCTTACGCCGGAGGAAACGGCCCTGGTTGATGGCCATCTCGTGGATCTGGGCGTAAAGCCGATGGTCCTGTGATCGATCTGGATGGCGTAAAGGCCGCCAGGTCAGGCCGCGTGCAAGGCTTCAATCCGGCGCTGAGGGCGGGATTATACCGGAAAATTCGTCAATTTCGCGATTTGCCCCTTCACATTCGGGCGAATTAGGCCTATTGGCACCCCCGACAGGTCGCTGCGTTCGCGTGGCGATCTGTTGATTCGTCCAAGACGGCGGGTGCGCCGGGCCTGATCCCGGTGCTTAATCTCCTGCCTGAGACGGGAAAAGACATGAATTGGCCCATGGGTGACCTCGGGCGATTTGGTGTTGCCCCCGTATATCGGACTTGTAACGCCGGAACCTCGGTTCCGGTTTAACTGAGCCGGGGGGCGCAAGCCTTCCAATACTGGAGTGAAACTGTGGATAGAGCCCAGAAAGAGAAAGTGGTCGAGGAACTCGGCCAGATCTTCGAAAGCTCTGGCGTTGTGGTGGTTGCCCACTACACGGGTCTTACAGTTGCCGAGATGCAGGATCTTCGTGCCCGCGCCCGCGAGGCCGAGGCATCCGTTCGCGTCGCTAAGAACAGGCTCGCCAAAATCGCCCTTGACGGAAAGCCATGCGCAAGCATCGCCGACTATCTTTCGGGCATGACCGTTCTGACCTATTCCGAGGACCCCGTGGCAGCAGCCAAGGTGGCCGAGGGCTTTGCCAAGGATAACAAGAAATTCGAGATCCTTGGCGGGGCGATGGGTGAGACGGCTCTGGACCGTGCCGGTGTCGAAGCCACCTCGAAACTGCCGTCGCGCGATGAACTGATCGCGACCATCGCCGGCATGATCGGGGCACCTGCTTCGAACATCGCGGGGGCCATTGGCGCACCTGCTTCGAACATCGCGAGCATCATTTCTACGGTCGAAGAAAAGGCCGAAGCCGCGTAAGCAACTTGTAACATTCGCGTAGGGTTGATTTCCCGACGTTGGAACACATCTAAACGGAAAGAGTCACAAATGGCTGATCTGAAAAAACTGGCAGAAGAGATCGTTGGTCTGACGCTTCTCGAAGCACAAGAACTGAAAACCATCCTGAAAGACGAGTACGGCATCGAGCCCGCCGCTGGCGGCGCGGTCATGATGGCGGGCCCGGCAGGCGACGCTGGCGGTGCCGGCGGCGGCGAAGAGCAAACCGAATTTGACGTTATCCTGAAATCGGCCGGCGCGTCGAAGATCAACGTCATCAAAGAGGTCCGCTCGATCACCGGCCTGGGCCTGAAAGAAGCCAAGGACCTGGTCGAAGCCGGCGGCAAAGCCGTCAAGGAAGGCGTCGACAAGGCCGAAGCCGAAGACATCAAGGGCAAGCTGGAAGCAGCTGGCGCCGAAGTCGAACTGAAGTAATTCAGGCCGGGGCAACCCGGGTACAATTTCTGGCTGGGTCCGGCAAATTCCGGGCCCAGCCGAACCTGTCTTAGAAAGGGCTTTGCCGGCAGCAACGCCCAGAGCCCTTTCTAGGATGCGGTTTGGCGATCGGGAGGCCCGTGGTGGGACACGGGCCGGGAATTGATCGCAACCCATCGTCTCGGAAGGACGTGCTGCAGGGGCCCGACTGCAGGCGCGACCGGTGAGAAAAGAAAGGTTACACCAACCATGGCTCAGACCTACCTTGGCCAAAAACGTCTACGCAGATATTTCGGCAAAATCCGTGAAGTGCTGGAGATGCCGAACCTCATCGAGGTCCAGAAATCCTCTTACGATCTTTTCCTGGATTCCGGCGACCAGCCCGAACCGCAGGATGGTGAAGGCCTGAAAGGTGTCTTTCAGTCGGTTTTCCCGATCAAGGATTTCAATGAAACCAGCGTGCTGGAATTCGTCAGCTACGATCTGGAAAAACCGAAATACGATGTCGAAGAGTGCATGCAGCGCGACATGACCTACAGCGCCCCGCTGAAGGTGACGCTGCGGCTGATCGTGTTCGATGTCGATGACGATACCGGTGCGAAATCGGTGAAGGACATCAAGGAACAGGACGTGTTCATGGGTGACATGCCCCTGATGACCCCGAACGGCACCTTTGTCGTGAACGGCACCGAGCGGGTGATCGTTTCCCAGATGCACCGTAGCCCGGGCGTGTTCTTCGACCATGACAAGGGCAAGACCCACAGCTCGGGCAAGCTGCTGTTTGCCTGCCGCATCATTCCCTATCGCGGCTCCTGGCTGGATTTCGAGTTCGACGCCAAGGATATCGTCTTTGCGCGTATCGACCGCCGCCGCAAACTGCCGGTGACAACGCTGCTCTATGCGCTTGGCCTGGATCAGGAAGGCATCATGGATGCCTATTACGACACGGTCGATTACAAGCTGAAGAAGAAAAAGGGTTGGGTCACCAAGTTCTTCCCCGAGCGTGTGCGCGGCACCCGTCCGACCTATGATCTGGTCGATGCCAAATCCGGCGAAGTGATTGCCGAGGCCGGCAAGAAGGTGACACCACGCGCGGTCAAGAAGCTGATCGACGAGGGCAAGGTGACCGAACTGCTGGTCCCGTTCGAGCAGATCGTGGGCAAGTTCGTGGCCAAGGACATCATCAACGAGGAAACCGGCGCGATCTATGTCGAGGCCGGGGACGAGTTGACGCTGGAATACGACAAAGAGGGCGAAATCAGCGGCGGTACGCTGCAGGATCTGCTGGACGCGGGCATCACCGATATTCCGGTTCTGGACATCGACAACGTCAATGTCGGCCCCTACATGCGCAACACGATGGCCGCGGACAAGAACATGAACCGCGAAACCGCGCTCATGGACATCTACCGCGTCATGCGCCCGGGCGAGCCGCCCACCGAGGAAGCCGCATCGGCGCTTTTCGACACGCTGTTCTTCGACAGCGAGCGGTATGACCTGTCGGCCGTTGGCCGGGTCAAGATGAACATGCGTCTGGACCTCGACAAACCCGACACGCAGCGCACGCTGGACCGCGAGGATATCGTGGCCTGTGTCAAGGCGCTGGTTGAGCTTCGGGATGGCAAGGGCGATGTCGACGACATCGACCATCTGGGTAACCGCCGGGTTCGCTCGGTCGGTGAGCTGATGGAAAACCAGTACCGCGTCGGACTGCTGCGGATGGAGCGTGCGATCAAGGAACGCATGTCGTCGGTCGAGATCGACACCGTCATGCCGCAGGACCTGATCAATGCGAAACCGGCGGCTGCCGCCGTGCGCGAGTTCTTCGGCTCGTCGCAGCTCAGCCAGTTCATGGACCAGACCAACCCGCTTAGCGAAGTCACCCACAAACGCCGCCTGTCGGCGCTTGGGCCGGGCGGTCTGACCCGCGAGCGTGCCGGGTTCGAGGTACGCGACGTGCACCCGACCCACTATGGCCGGATGTGCCCGATCGAAACGCCGGAAGGGCCGAACATTGGTCTTATCAACTCGCTGGCCACATTCGCCCGCGTGAACAAGTACGGCTTCATCGAAACGCCCTACCGCAAGGTCGAAAAGGGCCATGTGACCGACGAAGTGCAGTACATGTCGGCCACCGAGGAAATGCGCCATACCGTGGCACAGGCCAATGCGACGCTGGATGACAAGGGCAATTTCGTCAACGAGATGGTCAATACCCGCCAGTCGGGCGAATACATGCTTGCACCAAGCGAGAATGTGGACCTGATCGACGTGAGCCCGAAACAGCTGGTGTCGGTCGCGGCCTCGCTCATTCCGTTCCTGGAAAACGACGACGCCAACCGCGCCCTGATGGGTTCGAACATGCAAAGGCAGGCGGTGCCGACCCTGCGTTCCGAGGCGCCCCTGGTGGGCACCGGGATCGAAGGCGTCGTGGCGCGCGATTCAGGTGCGGCGATCCTGGCGAAACGAGCCGGGATCATCGACCAGGTCGACGCGACCCGGATCGTTGTGCGCGCGACCGAAGATCTGGAACTGGGCGATGCGGGCGTGGACATCTACCGCATGCGCAAGTTCCAGCGCTCGAACCAGAACACCTGCATCAACCAGCAGCCGCTGGTCAAGGTGGGTGACACGGTGATGAAGGGCGAGGTGATTGCCGATGGCCCCTCGACCGATCTGGGCGAACTGGCTCTGGGCAAGAACGTGGTCACGGCCTTCATGCCGTGGAATGGCTATAACTTCGAGGACTCGATCCTGATTTCCGAACGTGTGGCGCGCGATGACGTGTTCACCAGCGTTCACATCGAGGAATTCGAGGTGGCCGCCCGCGACACCAAGCTGGGACCGGAAGAGATCACCCGCGACATCCCCAATGTCGGCGAGGAAGCGCTGCGCAACCTCGACGAGGCGGGCATCGTCTATATCGGTGCCGATGTGGAACCGGGCGATATCCTGGTGGGCAAGATCACCCCGAAGGGCGAAAGCCCGATGACGCCGGAAGAAAAACTGCTGCGCGCCATCTTCGGTGAGAAGGCCTCGGACGTGCGCGATACTTCGCTGCGCGTCAAACCGGGCGATTTCGGTACCGTTGTCGAGGTCCGTGTCTTCAACCGTCACGGCGTTGAAAAAGACGAGCGTGCGCTTCAGATCGAACGTGAAGAGGTCGAACGCCTGGCGCGCGACCGCGATGACGAGCTGGCGATCCTGGATCGCAACATCTACGCCCGTCTGCATTCGCTGATCCTGGGCAAGGTGGCTGTAAAAGGTCCGAAAGGCGTCAAGGCAAACTCGGAGATCACCGAAGAGTTGCTGGAAACGCTGACCAAGGGCCAGTGGTGGCAACTGGCGCTGAAGGATGAGAAGGATGCCCAGATCGTCGAGGCCCTGAACGAGCAGTACGAGGCGCAGAAGCGCACCCTGGATGCCCGTTTCGAGGACAAGGTCGAGAAGGTCCGCCGCGGCGATGATCTGCCGCCGGGCGTGATGAAGATGGTCAAGGTGTTCATCGCGGTGAAGCGCAAGCTGCAGCCGGGTGACAAGATGGCCGGACGTCACGGCAACAAGGGTGTGATCTCGAAGGTGGTGCCGATGGAGGACATGCCATTCCTCGCCGATGGCACGCCGGTTGACTTCTGCCTCAACCCGCTGGGCGTGCCCAGCCGGATGAATGTCGGTCAGATCCTCGAAACCCATATGGGCTGGGCCGCGCGCGGTCTTGGCGTCAAGATAGACGAGGCGCTGCAGGAATACCGCCGTTCGGGCGACATGACCCCGGTGCGTGAAGCGATGAAAATCGCCTATGGCGACGATGTCTATGAAGAAGGCATCGCCGGTATGGACGAAGAAACGCTGATCGAAGCCGCCGGTAACGTCACGGGCGGTGTGCCGATTGCAACGCCGGTCTTCGACGGGGCGAAAGAGGCCGACGTGAACGATGCGCTGAAACGCGCGGGCTTTGACGAAAGCGGCCAGTCGATCCTGTTTGACGGTCGCACCGGCGAGCAATTCGCCCGTCCGGTGACCGTGGGTGTCAAATACCTGCTGAAACTGCACCACCTGGTGGATGACAAGATTCACGCCCGCTCGACCGGCCCCTACAGCCTCGTTACGCAGCAACCGCTGGGTGGTAAGGCACAGTTCGGTGGTCAGCGTTTCGGGGAGATGGAGGTCTGGGCTCTGGAAGCTTACGGCGCTGCCTACACCCTGCAGGAGATGCTGACGGTCAAGTCGGACGACGTTGCCGGACGGACGAAAGTCTATGAAAGCATCGTCAAGGGTGAAGACAACTTCGAAGCCGGTGTGCCTGAATCGTTCAACGTTCTGGTCAAAGAGGTCCGTGGCCTCGGCCTGAACATGGAACTCCTGGACGCGGAGGAAGCGGAATAACGGCGGGGGCTTTCCCCGCCAACCCTTCCAACGCCCGAATTCAAGGATTTGAAAATGAACCAGGAACTGACAAACAACCCGTTCAACCCCGTCGCACCGGTCAAGGTGTTCGACGAGATCAAGGTGTCGCTGGCCTCGCCGGAGCGCATCCTGTCGTGGTCGTACGGGGAGATCAAAAAGCCCGAGACCATCAACTACCGGACGTTCAAGCCCGAACGTGATGGCCTCTTCTGTGCGCGGATCTTTGGCCCGATCAAGGATTACGAATGCCTGTGCGGTAAATACAAGCGGATGAAGTATCGCGGCGTTGTCTGCGAGAAATGCGGTGTGGAAGTCACCCTGCAGAAGGTCCGCCGTGAACGCATGGGCCATATCGAACTGGCCGCGCCCTGCGCCCATATCTGGTTTCTGAAATCGCTGCCGAGCCGCATCGGCCTGATGCTGGACATGACCCTGCGCGATCTGGAGCGGGTGCTTTATTTCGAGAACTACGTGGTGATCGAACCCGGCCTGACCGATCTGACCTATGGCCAGATGCTGAGCGAAGAAGAGTTTATGGATGCGCAGGACGCCTATGGCATGGACGCCTTCACCGCCAATATCGGGGCCGAGGCGATCCGCGAGATGCTGCAGAATATCGACCTCGAAGCCGAGGCCGAACAGCTGCGCGCCGATCTGGCCGAAGCCACCGGCGAGTTGAAGCCCAAGAAGATCATCAAGCGCCTGAAAGTGGTTGAGAGCTTCCTTGAATCCGGCAACCGCCCGGAATGGATGGTCATGACCGTCATTCCGGTCATCCCGCCGGAACTGCGTCCGCTGGTGCCGCTGGACGGGGGCCGTTTTGCCACGTCGGACCTCAACGATCTTTACCGCCGGGTGATCAATCGGAACAACCGCCTGAAACGCCTCATCGAGCTGCGCGCGCCCGATATCATCGTGCGTAACGAAAAGCGGATGCTGCAGGAATCCGTTGACGCCCTCTTTGACAACGGCCGTCGTGGCAGGGTGATCACCGGTGCCAACAAGCGTCCGCTGAAATCGCTTTCCGACATGCTGAAAGGCAAACAGGGTCGGTTCCGCCAGAACCTTCTGGGTAAGCGCGTCGATTTCTCGGGCCGCTCGGTCATCGTGACCGGCCCGGAGCTGAAACTGCATCAATGCGGCCTGCCCAAGAAAATGGCGCTGGAGCTGTTCAAGCCCTTCATCTACTCGCGGCTTGAAGCCAAGGGCATGTCCTCAACGGTCAAGCAGGCCAAGAAACTGGTCGAAAAAGAGCGTCCCGAGGTCTGGGATATTCTGGATGAGGTCATCCGCGAACACCCCGTGATGCTGAACCGGGCCCCGACGCTGCACCGTCTGGGCATCCAGGCGTTCGAACCGGTGCTGATTGAAGGCAAGGCCATTCAGCTTCACCCGCTGGTCTGTTCGGCCTTCAACGCCGACTTTGACGGTGACCAGATGGCCGTGCACGTGCCGCTGAGCCTTGAGGCGCAGCTGGAAGCGCGCGTTCTGATGATGTCGACGAACAACGTTCTGTCGCCTGCCAACGGTGCGCCGATCATCGTGCCCTCGCAAGACATGGTCCTTGGCCTCTATTATGTTTCGCTGGAACGCGAAGGCATGAAGGGCGAGGGCATGGCGTTTTCGTCCATCGAAGAGGTCCAGCACGCGCTGGATGCCGGCGAAGTGCATCTGCACGCCAAGATCACCGCGCGCATCCCCCAGATCGACGAGGAAGGCAACGAGGTGATGACCCGCGTGGAAACCACCCCGGGGCGGGTACGTCTGGGTGCGCTTCTGCCGAAGAACGCCAAGGCGCCCTTTGCCCTTGTCAACAAGCTCTTGCGCAAGAAAGAGGTGCAGCAGGTCATCGACACCGTCTACCGCTATTGCGGGCAGAAGGAATCGGTCATTTTCTGCGACCAGATCATGAGCATGGGCTTCCGCGAAGCGTTCAAGGCGGGCATTTCGTTCGGTAAAGATGACATGGTGATCCCGGACAGCAAGTGGGGCATCGTCGAAGAGACCCGCGACCAGGTGAAAGGGTTCGAACAGCAATATATGGACGGCCTGATCACCCAAGGCGAGAAGTACAACAAGGTGGTCGACGCCTGGTCGAAATGCAACGATCAGGTCACCGAGGCGATGATGGGCACGATCTCGGCCTCCCGCAGGGACGAGAACGGCGCCGAGATGGAGCCGAACTCGGTCTACATGATGGCGCATTCCGGCGCCCGGGGCTCGGTCACGCAGATGAAACAGCTGGGCGGGATGCGCGGCCTGATGGCCAAGCCCAACGGCGACATCATCGAAACGCCGATCATCTCGAACTTCAAGGAAGGTCTGACCGTTCTTGAATACTTCAATTCGACCCACGGTGCGCGGAAAGGTCTGTCGGATACGGCGCTGAAAACCGCGAACTCGGGCTACCTGACCCGGCGTCTGGTGGACGTGGCGCAAGATTGCATCATTCGTGAGCATGACTGCGGTACCGACCGTGCGATCACCGCCGAGGCCGCCGTCAATGACGGTGAGGTCGTGGCAACGCTGGGCGAGCGTATCCTGGGCCGTGTCGCGGCAGAGGATATCCTGAACCCGGCGACGGACGAGGTTGTCGTTGCCGCCGGTGCGCTGATCGACGAACGCATGGCGGACGCGGTGGAAGAGGCGTCGGTTCAGACGGCGCGTATCCGTTCACCGCTGACCTGCGAGGCCGAGGATGGTGTTTGCGCCATGTGCTATGGCCGTGACCTGGCCCGCGGCACGATGGTCAATAACGGCGAAGCGGTGGGGATCATCGCGGCGCAGTCGATCGGAGAACCCGGCACCCAGCTGACGATGCGGACCTTCCACATCGGCGGCGTTGCCCAGGGTGGCCAGCAATCGTTCCTCGAGGCCAGCCAGGAAGGCAAGATCGAGTTCGAGAATGCGCAGATTCTGGAAAGCTCCAGCGGCGCCACGCTTGTCATGGGTCGCAACATGAAGTTGCGGATCATGGGTGAGAAGGGTGTCGAACTGGCCAGCCACAAGGTCGGTTACGGTACGCGCCTCTTCGTCAAGGAAGGCGACAAGGTCTCGCGCGGCGACAAGCTGTTCGAGTGGGATCCCTACACCCTGCCGATCCTGGCCGAGAAATCCGGTACCGCCAAGTTCGTCGACCTGGTCAGCGGCGTTGCCGTGCGCGACGTGACCGACGATGCCACCGGCATGACCCAGAAGATCGTGACCGACTGGCGCGCGGCCCCCAAGGGCAACGAGCTGAAGCCGGAGATTCTGGTGGTTGGTTCCGATGGCGAGCCGGTGCGCAACGAGGCCGGCAACCCGGTGACCTACCCGATGTCGGTGGATGCCATCCTGTCGGTCGAGGACGGTCAGGAAATCGAGGCCGGTGACGTGGTGGCGCGGATCCCGCGCGAAGGTGCGAAAACCAAGGACATCACCGGTGGTCTGCCGCGTGTGGCCGAACTTTTCGAGGCGCGTCGTCCCAAGGATCACGCCATCATCGCCGAGATCGACGGGTATGTCCGGTACGGCCGCGACTACAAGAACAAGCGCCGGATCAGCATCGAACCCGCTGACGAGTCGCTGGAGGCTGTCGAATACATGGTGCCCAAGGGCAAGCACATTCCGGTTCAGGAAGGTGACTACGTCCAGAAGGGTGATTACATCATGGACGGCAATCCCGCGCCACATGACATCCTTTCCATCATGGGTGTCGAGGCGCTGGCGGATTACATGATCGACGAGGTGCAGGAGGTCTATCGTCTGCAGGGCGTGAAGATCAACGACAAGCACATCGAGGTTATCGTGCGCCAGATGCTGCAGAAGTGGGAGATCCTGGACAGTGGCGATACCACGCTTCTGAAGGGTGAGCATGTCGACAAGCAGGAATTCGATGCCGCCAACGAAAAGGCGCTGAAAAAGAACGGCCGCCCGGCACAGGGCGAACCGATCCTGCTGGGCATCACCAAGGCGTCGCTGCAGACCCGCAGCTTCATCTCGGCGGCCTCGTTCCAGGAAACCACCCGCGTGCTGACCGAAGCCAGCGTGCAGGGCAAGCGCGACAAGCTGGTGGGTCTGAAGGAGAACGTCATCGTCGGCCGCCTGATCCCGGCCGGGACCGGGGGCGCCACGCAGAAGATGCGTCAGATCGCACAAGCCCGCGACAATGTCGTCATCGAAGCGCGCCGCGAGGAGGCCGAAGCCGCCGCCGCCCTGGCCGCACCGTCAGAGGACGACCTGGTGGGAGCGGACGAGTTCGATAATCTGGTCGAGACACCGGAAAGCCGCGAAGAATAAGGCGCCGAACCCTGAGAAATCAAAACCCCGCCGGAAACGGCGGGGTTTTTTCTTTGGAATATGGGTTGTGGCGTGGCCCTGCGGGCAATTGCTGCGTTTCGCCCCGGAGGAGGGTTAATGAAAGTCCCGGCTCGGGAACAGCCGTTTGGCCTGTTCGCGCGGGTGCCGGGCGCGGGGCTGGGGGCGGTCCGCCCGCGGGACGTCATCGGCGTTGGGCTGGGTGACGCCAATAGCCTCATCAAGCGGATGGCCGAGCTCCGAGAGCTTGTGCGACATATCCGTGATTTCCTGTGCGATTAGGTGCACGACAATTCCTTCGCGTTGCAGATGACCGGTCACACGCAAAAGCCGCCCACCCATGACGATACGGCGGAAACGCGCATAAACCTTGGGCCAGACCACCACATTGCTGACCCCGGTTTCATCTTCGAGCGTCAGGAAGATCACCCCCGAAGCGGTGCCGGGACGTTGCCGCGTAATGACGAGGCCGCAAACCGAATGGCGCCCCGGCGGAACCTTGTGCAGCGAGGCATGGGTAACGATGCCGGGGATGGAGGGACGCAGCAACTCCATCGGATGGGCGCGCAATGTCAGGCGGGTGGCCACGTAATCTTCGACCACTTCCTCGCCCAGGTGCATGACCGGCAGTTCCACTTTCGGCTCGCGGATGTTTTCGCCGTCAATCGGATCGTTGAAAAGCGGCAGGGGGGTCTGACCGCGAATGGCCTTGACCTGCCATAATGCTTCGCGGCGGGTCATCCCCATATCCGCGAACGCATCCGCCTCTGCCAGCCGTTCCAGCACGGCGGGGATCAGCTCGGCACGCAACCAGAGGCCTTCGAGATCGCGATAGCCATTCCCCCGGTGGTCAACGATCCGGTTCGCGTCACCTTCCTTGAACCCCTTGATCTGGCGAAACCCGAGCCTGAGCGCCAATGTCCCGTCGGGGCGGCGCTCCAGCGTATTGTCCCAGGCGCTGTTGTTGACGCATATGGGACGCAGTTCGACCTGATGCTCGCGCGCGTCACGCACGATCTGGGCGGGGGCATAGAACCCCATCGGCTGAGAGTTCAGAAGCGCGCAGGCAAAGACCGCCGGATGATGGCGCTTGAGCCAGGCCGAGACATAGGCCAGCATCGCGAAAGCCGCCGCATGGCTTTCCGGGAACCCGTAATCGGCAAAGCCTTCGATCTGGGAAAAACAGCGTTCGGCGAAATCGGGGGCATAGCCGTTCCCCAGCATTCCGGTGATGAACTTGTCGCGGAAGGCGCCGATGGTGCCCATCCGGCGAAAAGAGGCCAGTGACCGCCGCAGGTGATCGGCTTCCTCGGGTGTGAAACCTGCCGCCACCACCGCGATCTGCATCGCCTGCTCCTGAAAGAGCGGCACACCGAGGGTCTTTTCCATGACCTCCCGCAGTTCCTCCGAGGGATAGCTGATGTCTTCGAGCCCTTGCCGCCGTTTGATATAGGGTTGCACCATGCCGCCTTGAATTGGGCCCGGGCGGACGATGGCGACCTCGATCACCAGATCATAGAAGGTGCGGGGCCGCATCCGGGGCAGGAAGTTCATCTGCGCCCGGCTTTCCACCTGAAACACGCCCACCGCATCGGCGGCGCAGAGCATGTCATAGGTCGCTTTGTCTTCCTGCGGGACGGATGCAATGGTCAGGGTCTCATCCTTGTGTATCCGCATCAGGTCAAACGCCTTGCGGATGCAGCTCAGCATTCCCAATCCCAGCACATCGACCTTGAGGATGCCAAGCGCGTCAATGTCATCCTTGTCCCATTCGATGACCGTTCGGTCCTCCATCGCGGCGTTCTCGATCGGGCACAGCTCATCAAGCCGCCCCTTGGTGATCACGAACCCGCCCACATGCTGGGACAGATGGCGCGGGAAGCCGATGATTTCACCAACAAGGCGGATGGTTTGCATCAGGCGGCGATCCGCGGGATCAAGGCCCAATTCGCGTATTCGTTCAGGGTCGACACCGCCATTCGACATGCCCCAGATCTGGCCTGACAGCCCGGCGGTCACATCCTGGGACAGGCCCATTACCTTTCCGACCTCACGGATCGCGGCGCGGGCGCGGAAATGAATGACCGTGGCACAAAGGCCCGCACGATGCCGGCCGTATTTCTCATAAATCCACTGGATCACTTCCTCGCGCCGCTCGTGCTCGAAATCCACGTCGATATCGGGCGGTTCGCCCCGGTATTTCGAGACGAATCTTTCAAAGACCATCGTGATCTGGTCCGGGCTGACATCGGTAATGCCCAGAAGATAGCATAAGATGGAATTGGCGGCCGAACCGCGCCCCTGGCAGAGTATCCCTTTCGACCGGGCGAATTGCACGATGTCATGCACGGTCAGGAAATAGGCCGGGAAACCCAGGTCCTTGACCAGCGCCAGTTCCTTTTCCATGAGCTTGATCGCTTTCGCCGGCGGGCCGTCAGGGTAACGCCGTTCCAGCCCTTCGCGGGTCAACCGTTCCAGCCGGGCTTGCGGGGTCTCATGGCTGGCGATTTCATCGGGGTATTCATAGGATAGCTCGCCCAGGTCAAAGCTGCACCGGTCGGCGATTTCCAATGTGCGGCGCAGGGCGCCGGGATGATCGCGAAAGAGCCGTGCCATATCCGCGGCCCCTTTCAGCCGCCGCTCGGCATTGAGAAGCGCCCGGGTGCCGATCTCGTCAATGGTGATATGCTCGCGCATACAGGTCAGCACATCGGCCACTTGGCGGCGGCGTGCGTGGTGCATCAGCACGTCGCCTACCGCAACCATTGGCGCAGAGGTCTTTTGGGCCGCCTGCGCACAGGCCGCCAGATACGCCTGATCACTGCCATCATAACGTGGCGCAGCGCCCAGAAAGACATGGTTGGGGAATTGCCGCCGCAGCTTTTGAATATCGGGAATTGCCTGCTTCAGCCCCGCCTGCGGCAATGCGATCAGGATCATGCCCCGGCACGCCCCGAGCATGTCGCCGAGGCCCAAACGGCATTCCCCCTTTTCCGCCCGTCGCTTGCCCAATGTCAGCAGGCGGGTCAGCCGCGCATAGGCCGCGCGGTCACTCGGCAGCGCCAGCCAATCCACCGAACTGTCGTGCAGAACCAGGCGGCAGCCGGTGATCAGCCGGGGCACATGGGCCGGATCGGGCTTGGTCATCGGTTGCGGATGGCCGACCTCCTGCCGGGAACAGGGATCGACCCGGTGATGGGAACGGATGCGCACAACCTCTTCCGCCTCGCGCTTCAACTCTTTCAGCGCGGTCCAGGCCCGCACCACACCGGCCAGAGAGTTCCGGTCGGTGATGGCAACGGCCCTGAGCCCCAGTTCAGCGGCGCGCGTGACCAGTTCTTCGGGATGTGAGGCCCCGGTCAGAAAGGTGAAATTGGTGGTCACGCACAGCTCGGCATAGCCCGCGCCGCCCGCATGGGTGTCCGGCATGTTCCGGCGGTCTTTCCTGGCCGGCTGATGGGTGGGGTTCGCCTCGATCATGCGAATTCACCCTGTACGAACCAGCCCGGGTTCTGCGGGGTATAAAACAGCCATAACCGCCGCCCCTGCCGCGTTTCAACCCGCCAGTAATCACGGACGCCCGAATGCCAGTTCTCATCCTCCAGCCACCATTCGGGGGCGATGCGCTCTGGCCCTGTCGCACGTCCTGTTGTCAGCGCCATCCGCCGCCAGCGGAACCGCGCTGGCGGGCGCGGGCCGATGCCGGCGATGGGCTCCGGGGGAAACAGGCGCAAAGGGCGTGGCCGTGGCCTGCGCCAGCCGCTTGCCGGCTCGGAATAGGCTGCCGGGGCAATGGTGAAACCACGCTCGGGGATATGGCTGTCCGCGGGCAGAAAGCGGTGGATGTTCTCCAACCCGATCCGGGTACCGATCCGGGTGACCAAATCATCAAGCCGGTCCTTGTCGCCGCTGGAAACATGGCTGACCTGGCGCACTGGCAATGGCTCGACCTGCGTGGCCTCCAGCCGCAATTGGTCAATGCCAAAGCCTGCCTCGACCCTGGACAGTCCGCGTTCGAACAGCGCAAGGATACGAGGTGCCTCGCGCAGCGGGCGGGCCAGGCGCAGCTCAACCTGCTGGCATTCCTGATCCACCCGGCGCAACGTCATGCAGAGCTTTCGTGCCCCCATCTCCTGTGCTTTCAGCCTGACGCAGAGCTGTGCAAGCAATCGGTCGGCGGCGGACATCACATCCGCCAGAAGGCCGATCGGCTCGGGCAATGTCATCCGCACACCATAATGAGGCGGATCAGCTATCGGTGTGAGCTGCTCGGGCTGCGTGCCCAGGGCCTGATCCAGCCGCAACAGAAGGCCGGGGCCAAAGCGGCGGCTCAGCGGTGCGCGCGCCGCTGCCGCAAGATCGCCAATTCTGCGCAGCCCAAGCCGTTGCAGAGCAACCGAGGTTTCCTCCTCCAGCCGCAGCGCCGCCACCGGCAGTGGTTCCAGTGCGCCCAGCATGTCGCCCGGCGCGGCCACGCCCTCACCATGATGCGCCAGCGCCCAGGCTGCCCCGCGGGTATCGGCCAGCCCGATCTGCACCGACAGCCCGGCCCGCATCAGCCGTCCACGCATATCGGCCAGCATCGCCTCTTCCCCGCCAAAGAGATGCGCCGACCCGGTGATATCCAGAACCAGCCCGTCTTTGCCCTCCAGCCCCACCCAGGGGCAGTATCGCGTGGTCCAACGGCGCAGGATGTGCAGAAATCTCTGATCGCCGTGCAGGTCGGCGGGGCGGCTTTGAAGGTCGGGGCAAAAGGCCCGGGCATCGGCATAGGACATGCCCCGGTGCAGCCCTTGCCGTTCGGCGGCGAGATTCACGCAATAGAGGCGGTTGGCGTTGTTCTGCTTGAGCGTCAGGGCAAAGGCGCCATCAACCGGGCGCATTCTCAGGGCCCGGTTGCTGGCCAGCCGGGGAAACCACAATGAAACGACGCGACGAGGTATCCCATCGAACATGCCAAGCACCTAATGTTCCTGATTTGTTCTTTATAAGCTCCCACCTTTGCAGTGTCGAGTCGCGCGGATCGAATACCGGCGCACAATGCCAACGGGTCTCCGCGGCGTTACTTCCCATTCCTTCCGGGATAATGGCAAGAGCCGTAGCCTTTCCGGCCCGGGCCGCCAGATGCAGCCGCCGTCCTTCGGTCAGGCCCAAGGGCATGTTCAGTTCCATCACGACCAGAGGGGCCGTCCCGGCGCGCAGGGCCTCCTCGGACACCGCCAGCACCTCGGTTTGATTCGTGGCATCGGCTACGAGCAGCTTTGCAGGATCGAAAAACTCAGAAATGCCCGCCGGATTCATCCGTTCAGGCCGCCACCCCTCGCGCACCCAGAAAACCTGCCCTGCAACACGTGCGGCCACCGCAAACGCAAAAACCATTGCGCCCGGCCCGCAGGCCTCATGCGCCCGGCCCGGCGGCGGCGGAAAGGTGGGGATACTGCAATAGGTCATCTAAGACCCGTATTATTATACCGAGGTCCGACCAAAGAAAATATGTGAGTCCCGCAAAACGGGCCTTCACACGATTTGCCGCGAAAGCCGGCCTGTTCCGAATCGAGCGCCCTAGTCGCGCGGGGCCGCCGCGCGGCGCAGGCGGTCATTGATCGCGCGGCCTATGCCGTGATCGGGAACAGGCGAGACGGCAATGGTGCCGCGCCCTTCGCTGTCCAGTTGATGAAGATATCGAAAGAGATTTGCCGCGGCCTCGGTCAGATCACCGGCGGGCGACAGGTTCAGATCGGCCTCGACAGGTCCGAAACCAAGCAGAACCTCGCCCTCTCTCTTGTTCCGGGCGTTCAGCCTGACCTGGGCATCGGGCGCGTAATGTGACGCCAATTGGCCCGGCGACGACAGCGGGTCATCCGACCCGCGTACCGGGACGGGCCCATGCAGCGCAGCCTCGATCGCTTCGGCAGGCAGGCCGCCGGGGCGCAGCAGCTTTGGCCCGTCGGCAAGGCCCAGAATGGTGGATTCGAGGCCCACCGCACAGCGCCCGCCATCCAGAATCGCGGCAATCCTGCCGGACAGGCCGGAACGTACATGCTCTGCCGTTGTTGGGCTGATGCGGCCCGATGGATTGGCAGAAGGCGCCGCGACAGGTCCATCAAACGCCGCCAGCAGCGCCTGCGCCACGGGATGCGCGGGGACGCGAATGGCAAGCGTCGGCAACTCGGCAGTTACCAGCGGCGACAGTTCCGAATTGGCCTTCAGCGGCAGCACCAGCGTCAGCGGTCCGGGCCAGAAGGCCTGCGCCAATATATCCGCCTCATCCGTCCATTCCACGAAATTCCGCGCCATATCAACGGAATTCACGTGCACTATCAATGGGTTGAAGTGCGGCCTCCCCTTGGCTTCGAAAATCCGGGCAACGGCCATATCGTTGCGCGCGTCGCCTCCCAGCCCGTAAACCGTCTCGGTCGGGAAAGCGACCAGATCGCCATCGCGCAGAATCGCGGCTGCAGCAGCAAAGCCCGGGGCATCGGCCGAGAGAATCTTTGTGTGCACGGGCAGCCCCATTTTCTGACGCGGCGTTTTGGTTGATGGTCTTGCGCGTTCATATACGCTAGGTCGCGGATGGAGTGAATATAGGGCGCGGCAGATGATGCCAAGCCGTCCGACAGTAACAGATCAGGAGTCGCTCATGCCGTATCGCGCGCCGGTTGAGGATTACACGTTTCTGTTCAAGCACGTCGTGGGCTTTGAACAGGTCATGGACACCGAACGTTTTGCCGAAGCAACGCCAGACGTGACCGGAGCGATTCTGTCCGAGGCGGGGCGCATGTGCGAAGAGGTGCTGTCGCCGCTGCAACGCAATGGCGACCTGCATCCCGCAAAGCTGGAAAACGGCGTTGTGCGGACCAGCCCCGGCTATGCCGACGGGTACAAGGCCATCGCAGAAGGGGGCTGGGTGTCGATCAGTGCCAACCCGGAATATGGCGGCATGGGCCTGCCGATGACGGTGACGACCGCGGTCAACGAGATGATGGCCGCGGCCTGTCTGAGCCTGCAGCTGAACCCGCTGATGACCCAGGGCCAGATCGAGGCGCTGGAGCACCACGCCACCGACGCGATCAAGGATTTGTACCTGCCCAAGCTGGTCAGTGGTGAATGGTCCGGCACCATGAACCTGACCGAGGCGCAGGCGGGCAGCGACGTGGGCGCGCTGCGCAGCAAGGCGGAACCCAATGGCGACGGCACCTATGCGGTCAGCGGACAGAAGATCTTTATCAGCTGGGGTGACAATGATTTCACCGAGAACGTTTGCCATCTGGTCTTGGCGCGGTTGCCGGATGGCGTGCCCGGCACGAAGGGCATCAGCCTGTTCCTGGTGCCGAAATATATTCCCGATGAAAATGGCAAGCCGGGCAGGGCCAACAGCCTGAGCGTTGTCAGCCTTGAGCACAAGCTTGGCCTGCATGGCAGCCCGACGGCGGTGATTCAGTTTGATGGCGCCACCGGCTGGCTGATCGGCCAGGAACATGACGGGATGCGCGCGATGTTCACGATGATGAACAATGCCCGCCTTGGCGTGGGCGGGCAGGGGATCGGCGCCGCCGAGGGCGCCTATCAGCACGCGCTGGCCTATGCGCTGGAACGCAAGCAGGGCCGCAGCCCGGTCAAGGACGGCACCGGCACGATCGCCGATCACGCGGATGTGCGCCGGATGCTGGCCACGATGAAGGCCGATGTCTATGCCGCGCGGTCGATCGCGCTGGCCTGTGCGGTGGCCATCGACATGCAGACTGCCACCGGCGAGGCGGAATGGGCGGCCCGCGCCGCGTTCCTGACGCCGATAACCAAGGCCTTCGGGACGGATACTGGGATTGATGTCAGCAATATGGGCATCCAGGTCCATGGCGGCATGGGCTATGTCGAGGAAACCGGCGCCGCGCAATATAACCGGGATGTGCGGGTGACCGCGATTTACGAAGGCACCAATGGCATCCAGTCGATGGACCTGGTGGCGCGCAAGCTGATGGATGGCGGCGACGCGGCAAACGCGCTGCTTGACGAGATCGAATCCCAGGCGGAAACCGCGCGCGCAACGCATCCCGACCTGGCCGAGCCGGTCTGGCAGGCCTCGGAGACGCTGCGCGAGGCGGTAGAGTGGATGCTGTCCCAGGAGGATATGAACCAGAGGTTTGCCGGCTCTGTGCCGTTCCTCAGGGCGTTCGCGCGGGTGCTCGGTGGTCATTTCCATCTGAGCGCGGCGCTTGCGGAACAGGGTGATGGCCCGCGGACCCGGCTGGCGCGGTTCTACATTACCCGGCTTTTGCCGGAACATGCAGCGCTCCTGGCCCATGCGACAGCCGGGGCCGGGGGTCTCTATGCGCTCGACATCGAAGACCTGAGCGTGTGATGGACGGGGCCGGCAGCGCCTTGCGCTATCCCTGGGAAGGCCCGCCGGAACAGGGGCAGGCCATTCAGGTGGCAGAGGGCATTCTGTGGCTGCGCCTGCCATTGCCGATGGCGCTGGATCATGTGAACATCTACGCGCTCGATGATGGCGACTGCTGGAGCATCGTCGATACCGGCCTTCATTCACGTCGCTCGGTTTCCCTTTGGCAGGAACTGCTGGCCGGTCCCCTTGCGGGGAAACCCGTCGGACGGGTGATCCTGACGCATCACCACCCCGACCACGTGGGTATGGCGGGGTGGCTGATGGACCGGTGCGATGCCGGGCTGACAGCCACGCGCACCAGCTGGCTGATGGCGCGCATGCTGATCCTCGACGAGGAAGAACAGCCGAGCGAGCAGGCGCTGAAACTGTGGCGCGCGGCGGGGATGGACCCGGCGATATACAATGCGCGCAAGGACAGCCGGCCGTTCAACTTTGCCGATACCTGCTATCCGTTACCGGTCGGTTATACCCGCGTGAAAGAGGGCGATGTGCTGCGCGCGGGCGGCCGGGACTGGGATGTGCGTATCGGCAATGGTCATGCGCCGGAACACATGACGCTATGGAGCCGCGACGACAACCTGGTGCTGGCGGGGGATCAGATCCTGCCCTCGATAAGCCCGAATATCGGCGTCTACCCGACCGAGCCCGAGGCCGACCCGTTGAGCGACTGGCTGGCCTCCTGTGACCGGTTCGCCAGCATCGCACGGGACGATCATCTGGTGCTGTGCGGGCACAAGATGCCGTTTACCGGGTTGCCGGTACGGATGCGCCAATTGTCCCAGAACCATCACGGCGCGCTGGACCGTCTGCGCGCGCATCTGGCCACGCCGCGCACCGCCGGAGAGTGCTTTGCGCCGCTCTTCAAGCGAAAAATTGATGCCGGCACCTATGGTTTGGCCCTTGTCGAAGCGGTTGCGCATCTCAATCATCTGCATCAGGCTGGCGAAGTCAGCCGCACCTGTCGCGCAGACGGTGCCTGGCTGTGGCAGATGAAGGGATGAAGCAACATGGACGACAAGATCGAAACCTCCGCCGAGGCGCTTGAGGATGAAGCGATCCCGCGTTGCCATGAAGTGCATTCGGACCCGGAACGCTGCAAGGGCGGCAAGGACGTAACCGCAGGCGTCAAGCTGAAACCCGTCGTGCAGAAAAGCCCGGCGCAATGGGCCTATGAGCGGTTGATCCTCTACATCCAGAATTTCGAGAAAACGCTGGATAATGAACACGAGGTCGCGATGGGGTTTACGGGCGGCGATGCCGGTATCCTCAGGATCGAGGGGATGGGCTATTTCGATCCGGATATCGTGACCTTCTATGGCAGCGATCCGGTGGGTGGCAAAACCCAGCTGGTGCAACATGTCAGCCAGTTGAACGTGATGTTGCGCGCCCTGCCGAAAAAGGTGGAAGAGGCCGCCCCCAACCGCATCGGGTTCCGTCTGGCAGCGGAACTGGAAAAGACGGATGAGGTGTGACCGTTTGGGGTGGTGACACCCAAGGGCAAATCAAGTATCCAACGGGCAAACAACGACTCTACCTTATGAAGGACAGTACACATGGCCGATCACAAACATGGTGAAATGGACATCCAGGTTCAGGAGAAAACCTTTGAGGGTTTCGTTAAGACGGTCGGATGGTCCTGTGTGCTTATTTGCGTATTCCTGGTGTTTCTGGCGTTGGTGAACGGCTGAAACAGGCGCGCCCCTGAGCGCTGCTGGAAAAACCAATGCATAAACTGATCCTGGCCTTCTGCGCGGTTCTGGCGCTTGGCGGGTGTGCGGCAGAACGGGTCTGGGCACCTGATGAGGCAGTCACCAGGGCCGCCTATCGTCACGACGGTCCGCCGCGCCTGACACTCTTTACCATGATCAACAACCGCACCGGCGCCGGTGCGCATACCTCGCTGATGATCAACGGCTCGCAGCGGGTGATTTTCGATCCCGCGGGCTCGTTCAAACATGAAACCCTGCCGGAAAGGCATGACGTGGTCTATGGGATCACCCCGCAGGTGGCCGATGTCTATACGCGCTACCACGCGCGCAAGACCTACCATGTCAAAGTGCAGGAACTGGACATTTCACCCGCCCTGGCCGAGGCCGCCTTGCGCGCGGTGATGTCCCACGGCGCCGTGCCGTCGGCGATGTGCGCACGCAGCACCTCGTCAATCCTGGCCAGCCTGCCGGGTTTTGAGAACATCCAGACCACTTGGTACCCGGTCAAGCTGGCGGATCAGTTTGGCCGGATCCCCGGGGTGCGCGAACAGGAACTTTATGAATACGACAGCGATGACAACAGCAAGGTGCTGCGCGAATGGCGCCCTGACGCGGTCGCGCGGGCGGGCATTTCGGCAAACTGATCGCCCCGGCCATGCGATTGACGGTTTCCGTCCCCCGCACTTGGTCCTAGATTGCGGGTAAATGCCCCATCAAGGACCGACACGTGGCCAAGATCGACGACCTGCAGGATTATCTGATCGCCCCCGATCCCGGTGCGCGCCGCCTGACCCGCGCGGTGGGCGGGGTGGATCATCAGGGTATTTCAACCAGTATTTCCGTGGTCGAAGAGCGCCCGCTGACGATCTTCCTCAACGGGCAGGAGATCGTGACCGCCATGACGATCGGCGATTACCCCGAATACCTGGCGCTTGGTTTCCTGCGCAATCAGGGCATGCTGCGCGATGGCGAAACCGTCGAGCGGGTGGATTATGACGAGGACCTGGAAACCGTGGTCGTGCGGACCGACGGGCAGACGACCTACGAAGAGAAGCTGAAGAAAAAGACCCGGACCAGCGGCTGCGCCGTGGGCACCGTCTTTGGCGACATGATGGAAGGGCTGGAGGGCGTTCGCCTGCCGGACCTGCAGGTCCGGACCTCGGACCTCTATACCCTTGCCGCCAGGATAAACCGCACACCGTCGCTCTATCTGGAAGCCGGCGCGATCCACGGCACCGTGCTGTGCCAGGGCGCGCGGCCGCTTGTCTACATGGAGGATGTGGGCCGCCATAATGCCGTGGACAAGATCGCCGGCTGGATGCTGTCCGAGGGGGTGAGCGCGGCCGACAAGACGCTCTATACCACCGGGCGGCTGACTTCGGAGATGGTGATCAAGACCGCACTGATGGGCATCCCGGTTCTGGCCTCGCGCTCGGGCTTCACCGCCTGGGGGGTCGAGATCGCGCAGCAGGTCGGCCTGACCCTGATCGGCCGGATGCGCGGCAAACGCTTCATCTGCCTCAGCGGCGAGGAACGCCTGCTGCGCGATGCCGACCCGGACCAGATCACGGATGAACCACGCAAATCGGGGCGGAAGGGAGCGCAGGAATGAGGCCGCCGCTGGGCGTCATACTCGCCGGTGGTCAGGCCACGCGCATGGGCGGCGGGGACAAGGCGCTGCTGGAACTTGGCGATGGCACGCTGCTGGATCAGGTGATTGACCGGCTGGAGCCGCAGGTCACGGGCCTGGCGCTGAATGCCAATGGCGATCCCGATCGGCTTGCGCGCTTCGGCCTGCCGGTGCTGGCCGATAGCCTGGAGGGGTTCCTCGGACCCTTGGCCGGGGTGCTGGCGGGGCTGGACTGGGCAGCGGAGGAGGGTGCAGAGGCGGTCGTGACCGTCGCCGCCGACACACCGTTTTTCCCGCGCGACCTGGTACAACGGCTGACTGCCGCCGCCGCCGGGCAAAAGGTGCCGCTGGTGCTGGCCGCCACGCCGGACGGGCGGCACCCGACATTCGGCCTTTGGCCCGTGACGCTCAGGGACGATCTGCGCGCGTCGCTTAACGCTGGGCTGCGCAAGGTGGTGCAATGGACCGACGCGCATGACGGCCGCGAGGCGCTGTTTGACGGCGCGGACGATCCCTTTTTCAACGTCAATACGCCGGAAGACCTTGAAAAAGCCCGGAAAATATTCGAGGGCCGCGTATGAAAATCTATGGCGTCGTGGGATGGAAGAACGCAGGAAAAACTGGGCTGATGGAGCGGCTAGTGGCCGAGATCACGCGCCGGGGCTTCACGGTTTCGACGATCAAGCACGCTCATCACAGCTTTGACGTGGATCATCCGGGCAAGGACAGCTATCGCCACCGCGCGGCGGGCGCGCGCGAGGTGTTGCTGGCGTCGCGCAATCGCTGGGCGCTGATGCACGAATTGACGGACGAGGACGAGCCCTCTCTGGCCGACCTGCTGGCCAAGCTTTCCCCGGTCGATCTGGTGCTGGTCGAAGGTTACAAACGCGACGGCCACGCCAAGATCGAAGCCTATCGCGCGGCGACCGGCAACCCGCTGATTGCAACCACGGATAACAGCATTCGCGCGGTGGCCAGCGACACCGCGCTGGAGCTTGACTGCCCGGTCTTCGACCTTGATGACACCACTGCCGTGGCCGATTTCATTCTGGCGGAGGTGGGCCTATGACCCTCAGGCCGCCGCCCCTGCGCGATGATTGTTTCGCCTTGCCCGCCGGCGTGGACTGGACCCCGGTGGATCAGGCGCTGGCGATGCTGCGAGACAGGTTGCATCCGGTGGTGGGGCAGGAAACCTGTAATCTGGATCAGGCACTGGGGCGGATTGTCGCCGCGCCGGTGGTGGCAGAGCGGCCGAACCCGCCACAGGCCAATACGGCGGTCGATGGCTACGGCTTTGCCCATGGCAGCCTTGGCGCGGGCGATCCTGTCCTGCCGCTGGTCAAAGGGCGCGCGGCGGCGGGCCTGGCCTATGAGGCGGAGGTGCCTGCGGGCCATGCCATCCGTATCCTGACCGGGGCGGCGCTGCCCAAGGGGGTCGATACGGTTGTCCTGCAAGAGGACGTGACCGCCGCGGACAGCCAGATTGCCTTTCGTGCCGGCATCAGGCCCGGTGCCAATACCCGCAAGGCCGGCGAGGATATCGGCGCGGGCGACGTGGCACTGCCCGCCGGGCGGGTGGTGACCCCTGCCGATCTGGCGCTGATGGCCGCTGTCGGCGTATCGCGGATTTCGGTCCATCACCGGCTGCGGGTGGCGGTGATTTCGACCGGGGATGAACTGGTTGAGCCGGGGACAAAGGCGGCAGCAGGCCAGGTTTTTGACGCCAATCGCCCGATGCTGACCGGGCTTGTCGAAACCTTCGGTTATGATCCGGTGGATCTGGGCATCGTTCGGGATGACCGGCAGGCGTTGCGCCAGGCCTTTGACGCCGCGTCTGAAAGATCGGATGTGATCCTGACCTCCGGCGGCGCGTCCTCGGGCGACGAAGATCATGTCTCGGCCCTGCTCAACGAGGCCGGTGCGATGGCCGAATGGCGCATCGCGCTCAAGCCCGGCCGCCCACTGGCCCTGGGCATGTGGCGGGGCAAGCCGGTCTTTGGCCTGCCCGGCAACCCGGTGGCGGCGCTGGTCTGCACGCTGATCTTTGCGCGCCCGGCGATGGGGGTGCTGTCGGGGGCGGGGTGGTGCGAACCGCAGGGATTTGAGGTGCCTGCCGGTTTCGAAAAGAACAAGAAGCCCGGTCGCCGCGAATATCTGAGGGCGCGGATACGGGGCGGGCGCGCCGAGCTGTTCAAATCCGAAGGGTCGGGCCGGATCAGCGGGCTCAGCTGGGCCGAGGGGCTGATCGAGCTGGGCGATGCCGGGCAGGAAATCCGCCCGGGCGATCCGGTGACATTCATCCCCTATGGCAGTTTCACCTGATGGGCGACAGGTGGCGAAATGGTTAGCGGCCCGGATTTCTGCCGCGAGATGCGCCGCGGCGAAGAGGAGGCGGTGGACGCATTGTTGCGCCTGGCCTTTGACGGCGAAGATGAGGTGCGGCTGGTACATGCGTTGCGCCAGGGCCGCGAGATCGCGGGCGAAATGGTCTTGCCCTGGTCCCGGACGGGCATCGCAGGCTATTATGCGCTGTCCCGTTTCGTGCAACCGAAAGGTTGGCTCTGCCTTGCACCGGTTGCCATCCATCCGGATCTGCAGCGGCAGCGCAACGGGCGGCGCATGATCGGGATGTTGACCGAATGGGCGTGGATCACCGGCACCTATGCCGTTGTACTGGGACAGCCGGCATTCTACGAAAAATGCGGCTTCAGCGTCGCGCGGGCTTCGGCGCTGACCTCACCCTATCCGCTGAGCCATACGATGCTGGCGGGACCGGCGGATGATGCACCCAAGGAAACGCTGATCTATCCCAAGGCATTCGACGGTTTATGATGCGGCTGTTTCTTCTGACCACCCTTACCATGATCGCCTTTGCCGCCAATTCCGTGTTGAACCGGATGGCGTTGGCGGCGGGCAGTATCGATGCGGTCAGCTTCGGTGTGATCCGGCTGCTGTCGGGGGCCGCCATTCTGGCGCTGCTCTGCGTCGTGTTGCGCGGTGGCATACGGCTGGGCGGGGCAGGCAGGGCTGCCGGAGTGGCGTCGTTGCTGCTGTATTTCTACGGGTTTTCAACGGCGTATCGCGGGCTGGATGCCGGGCTTGGTGCCTTGATTCTGTTCGGCGTTGTGCAGATCACCATGTTCGCGGGCGGCCTCGTCAAATCCGAGGCGATGCCGATGCGCCGATGGCTGGGGGCGGGCGTGGCCTTTTCCGGTTTGCTCTGGCTGCTGTGGCCCGGCGGCGGCATTCCGGTCAGCCTGTGGCACGGGGTGCTGATGGCGATCGCGGGCGTCGGTTGGGGCGTCTATTCCCTGGCTGGGCGGCTGAGCCGCGATGCGTTGCAGGGCACGGCGGCCAATTTCATCCTGGCGGCCCCGCTTGGCGTTGCGGCAGGCTATCTGCTGCCCACGGTCGAGCCGACCGTCCTAACCACGCAGGGCATCGTGCTGGCGATCATCAGCGGCGCGGTCACATCGGGGATGGGCTATGCGCTGTGGTACAGCGTTCTGCCGTCGCTGGCCGCTTCGGTCGCGGCAGTGGCCCAGCTGTCAGTGCCGGTGATCGCGATGGCGGGCGGGATGTTCTTCCTGGGCGAGGTCCTGACACTGCAATTCGCGCTGGCGTCGGTCCTGGTGCTGGGCGGTGTGGCGATATCGGTGCTGAAGCCGCCGGCAAGGTGAGCGCTGCGCGCCGGGCAGATCAATAGGCGATCGCGATGACCTCAAGCTCGACAATCCCGCTGGGCTTTGGCCATTCGACAATATCGCCGGCCTTTGCCTCCATCAGCGCACGGGCGAGCGGTGAGTAGGCGGCAATCAGACCGTCTTCGGGCGCGGCCTCGTCTTCGCCGACAATGGTATAGCGCGCGGTCTTGCCGTCTTCGTCTTCGACGGTGACGGTCGCGCCGAACCCAACATGGGTGGCGGTCTCGGGCGGGGTCACGAGGATGGTGCTGGCCAGGCGTGCCTCGACATAGCGCAGGTCGCGTTCGGCCACGGCCAGCGGGTATAGATCATCGAGATGGTCGCGGCCGTCCCGCAGGCGCGCCACCTCGGCCTCAAGCCCGGATTGCCGGTCCTTCAACTGGTTCAAACCCCGTGCAGTCACGAGGTTGGGATGGTTCGAGATCGGCAGATCCGGCAAGCGCTGGGGCGTGTCGCCGTCGTCTTCCTTGGTGAATGCCTTGTTCATGACGCCTCCTACCGGATCAGCCGTTCCAGCGGATCATAGCGCAGGCCATCGGAAAAGGCGATTTCGGCAAGGCTGTCGGGCTTGAAGCGCAATTGCTTCATCTCGGCGCGCGTGACCAGGCGCCGCTCGGTCACGACCTTCTCGGGGTCGCGCCATGTGCGGTCAATCCGGCCGTCCGTGACGGTGCAGCGAAAGAAGATATCGACCTGGTGGAAACCGCTGACCGGTTCATGAAACTCGTTGATCAGGCAGGGTGGCCCGACCGCGATCGTCAGGCCGGTTTCCTCGTGCACTTCGCGGATCAGGTTGTCGGGCAGGGATGTGCCCGTTTCCACGCCGCCGCCGGGGGCGCACCACAGATCGCTGACGCCATCCGGGTAGGCATTGACCAGAAGCAGGCGGCCGTCCTGAATGATGATCGCGCGCGTGGCAAGGCGGATGGGCATGATCCAGGCGTCCCGTTTACGTGATACCCCCTTTTGTAACGGGGAAATCGCGCGTATCTCAAGGACATGATGCGTTTCGCTCTTGCCTTGTTGTGCCTGCTGCCGATGTCTGCGCGCGCCGATTGCGTTGTGCTGCTGCATGGTCTTGCGCGGACCGAGACATCGTTCCTGCTGCTGCAGGAAGTGCTTGAGGCGGAAGGGTTCGATACGGTCGCCCCCAGCTATCCGTCGACCGAAAAGCGGATTTCAATTCTGGCCGATGAAACCTTGCCCTCGGCGGTTGAAAGCTGCGGCGGCGCAACGGTGCATTTCGTGACCCATTCGATGGGCGGGATCCTGCTCAGGGCGTGGCTGGGGCATGACCGGCCACGGAACCTGGGCCGGGTGGTGATGCTGGCGCCGCCCAATCACGGGTCCGAGGTGGTGGATGAACTGGGCGCGCTGGAACTGGTCGAATGGCTGAACGGGCCTGCGTTTTCACAATTGGAGACCGGGCCGGACGGGTTTACCGAGAGCCTGCCGCCGGTGGATTTCGAGCTGGGCGTGATTGCCGGAACGCGGTCGCTCAACCCGTATTTTTCCACGCTGATCGAAGGCCCGGATGACGGCAAAGTGTCGGTCGCGTCGACCCGTGTGGCGGGCATGGCAGATCATATCGAACTACCGGTCACGCATACGTTCATGATGAACAACCCGATCGTGATTGCGCAGACCGCGGCCTTTTTGCGCAACGGTGCCTTTGATCACGACATGGGGATAGGCGAACTGTTCTGGGGCGGCGGGGAATGAGAACGCTTGATCTGCGGCTGGCCGGGGCGCGGGTGCTGTCGCCCGAGGGGCTTAAGGATCGGCCGGTTTCGCTGGCCGAAGGTGTGATCGTTTCCGGCGACCAGCAGCGCGAGGTGAACCTTGATGGTTTCTTGCTCCTGCCGGGCATCGTCGACATACATGGCGACGGGTTCGAGCGGCATCTGGCCCCGCGGCGCGGCGCGATGAAGGATCTGGATCAGGGATTGATCGCCGCCGAGGCGGAACTGGCGGCCAATGGTATCACCACCGCCACGCTGGCGCAGTTCTACAGCTGGGAAGGCGGCATGCGCGGCCCCGAATTTGCCAGCCGGGTGCTTGACGGGCTGGCCCAGATCCGGCCGCAGGTAGAGACAGACCTGCGCGTGCAACTGCGCTTTGAAACACCCATGCTGGACTCGTATGAGGCGGTTGAACAGATGATCGCCGACCACGGCATCCCTTACGTGGTCTTCAACGATCACCTGCCGCATGAGGCGCTGGAACAGGGCAAGCGGCCGCCGCGCCTGACCGGGCAGGCCCTGCGGATCGGACGCAACCCGGAAAAGCATCTTGAGATGATGCAGGCGATGCATGCGCGCCGCTCCGAGGTCGGCCCGGCGGTTGAGAAGCTGAGCTCGGCCCTGGCGGCCAGGGGCGTGCTGATGGGCAGTCATGATGACCGCAGCGCCGCGCAGCGCCGGGAATGGCGGGCGCGTGGCGCGGGCGTCGCCGAATTTCCGGAGACGATGGCAGCGGCGGAAGAGGCGCGCGCCGGTGGTGATGCGATCATCATGGGCGCCCCCAACGTGGTGCGGGGTGGTTCGCATAACGGCAATGTCAGCGCGGTCGAAATGGTGATGATGGGGCTGGTGGATGCCTTGGCGTCGGATTACCACTACCCGTCGCTGCGGCGGGCGGCGCTTTTCCTGGCCGACAGCGGCGTGACCGACCTGGCCGGGGCATGGGCGCTGATCTCTAGCGGACCGGCCCGGGTGCTGGGGTTGAGGGATCGCGGCGAGATCGTGGCCGGCAGGCGCGCCGATCTGGTGGTGCTGAACGCGGCCACAAGGCAGGTTGCGGCGACGATCGCAGGGGGGCGGGTAAGCTATATGTCCGGCGAGGTCGCGGCGCGGTTCATCGCGTGACCCTGTTGAGCGCGCTGACGCGCGCGCCGGTTTGTCTCGTCCTCCGCCTCCGGCGTCGTCCTCGGACCCGGTGGCAGCGTGACGTGTCAGATCGGCGTGGTGGTGCGGTTCAGCCGGTGATGCGGTTCACATGGCCCATCTTGCGGCCCGGTTTGACCTCGGCCTTGCCGTAGAGGTGCAATGAGGCGGACGCGTCCCTGGCGATCTCGGAAACGGTATTCATGTCATCGCCGATCAGGTTTTCCATCACCACGTCGCTGTGGCGGCTGCCATCACCCAGGGCCCAGCCCGCGACGGCGCGGATGTGCTGCTCGAACTGGTCGACGGAGCAGCCCTGCTGTGTCCAATGACCCGAATTATGCACCCGCGGCGCGACCTCGTTGACCATCAGGCCGCGCGGTGTGACGAAAAGCTCGACCCCCATGACACCGATATAGTCCAGTTTGTTCAGGATCTTCGCGGTCAGCAGCACCGCATCGGTGCGCTGCGCCGGGCTGAGCCGCGCGGGAACGGTGGTGGTGCGCAGGATACCCCCTTTGTGCACGTTTTCGCCCGGATCGAAGCAGGCGACATCGCCGGCCGGGTTGCGGGCGCCAATCACCGACACCTCGTGCGTGAAATCGACGAAACCTTCGAGGATTGCCGGCGCACCGGCCATATCCGCCAGCGCCCGTTCGGCATCATCTGCGGTCATGATCCGCGCCTGGCCCTTGCCGTCATAGCCGAAGCGGCGGGTCTTCAGAATGGCAGGCAGGCCGATCTGGGCCATCGCCTCGGCCAGGTCAACCGCATCATCCACCGCAGCAAACGGGGCTGTCTGCAGGCCCAGGTCGTTCAGGAAGGCTTTCTCGACCAGCCGGTCCTGGCTCACGCGCAGCGCCATCCGGTCGGGCCGCACGGGTTTCAGGGGTTCAAGGAGGTCCAGTGCGGAAGTGGGAATGTTCTCGAACTCGTAAGTGATGACATCGACGCTGGCGGCGAAGTCGCGCAGCGCGCCCTCATCCTCGTATCCGGCCTGAACGTGATGGTTGGCCACGTGACTGGCAGGACAATCGCCCCCCGGATCGAAAATACAGGTCTTGAACCCCAGCCGCGATGCGGCGACCGACAACATGCGGCCCAGCTGGCCGCCGCCGAGAATGCCGATCGTGGCGCCGGGTCGGAGCGGATCAGCCATCTTGCGGCGCATCCGGGATCGAGGCGGAGAGCGCCGTGCGCCAGTCCTCCAGCCGTTCGGCAAGGGCGTCGTCGGCTGTGGCCAGGATGGCCGCCGCCATCAACCCGGCATTTGCCGCGCCGGCAGGTCCGATCGCCATCGTGGCCACGGGAAAGCCCTTGGGCATCTGGACGATGGAATACAGGCTGTCGACACCTGAAAGCGCCTTGGTCTGGACCGGAACACCGATCACCGGCACCCGGGTTTTCGAGGCCATCATGCCCGGCAGGTGGGCGGCCCCGCCGGCCCCGGCAATGATCACCTTGAGACCCCGTCCAGCGGCGGTCTTGCCATAGTCCCACAGCCGGTCCGGCGTGCGGTGTGCCGAGACGATTTTCGTCTCGTAGGCCACGCCCAGCTGATCGAGGATTTCCGCCGCCTCGCGCATCGTGGACCAGTCCGACTGACTGCCCATGATGATGCCAACCTGTAACTCTGCCATGTCACGCCCTTTAGCAATGGAGCGCGCACTATAGCGATCCCTGCACGGAGTTCTACCGTTAAGATTGCCGCCATTTGCCCTGGTGGTTCCGGCGTGGATCATCCGGCCCGGTGCAGCAAGAACGTGCGCCGGATCGCCGCGTCTAGGCGATGATATCCGGGATAAGACGGTCCTCGATCGCGGCGATGATATCCTTGAGGCGCAGCTTCTGCTGTTTCAGCCGCTTGATCGTCAGAGGATCGCGCGCGCCTTTTTCCTCCAGCGCACAGATCGCCTCGTCCAGGTCGCGGTGCTGGCGGCGGAATTCTTCGAGCTCGACGCGAAGAACCTCTTCGGATTTCATGGACAAATCGCGGTAAGCGTTCATCTGGGGACGATTCCTTGGGACCCTCGACGTCTAACATACTGCCAAAGCACGGTTTCGCAAAGCCCTTGCACGGATCACGCTTAATGCCCATATTTCAATCAGCCGGTCGCCGAAACGGGGCTGTGCTGACGGACTGTCGCTTAAAACCAAGGACGTGTCGATGACAAAGCTTACTCTGGGGTCGCACCCATACATGCTGGGGTTTGAACAGCTTGAGCGGCTGCTTGAACGCAGCGCCAAATCCGGCAACGAAGGCTACCCGCCCTTCAATATCGAGCAGACTTCGCAAAGCTCCTATCGCATCACGCTGGCCGTGGCCGGCTTTGGCGAGGATGACCTGTCGATTACCGTCGAGGACCGGCAACTGGTGATCCGGGGACGGCAGAGCGATGACAGCGAAAACCGCGTGTTTCTGCATCGCGGCATCGCCGCACGGCAATTCCAGCGTTCCTTTGTGCTGGCCGATGGCGTCGAGGTTGGTGAGGCGGTGATCGAAAACGGCCTGTTGCATGTCGATCTGACGCGTGCGCAGCCGGAAACCGTGGTGCAAACGATCAAGATCAAGAAGGGGTAAGCGATATGGATGCAAGATATGATTTCGGCGACGAAGCGGCCCACCCGATCGTCTATGTGCGCGCGGTGAATGTTGCCGACCTTCCGCGTGAAGTGCGTGAGCAGGCAATGGGCCATGACACGCTCTATGCGGTTCATTCGGCCGAGGGGGAGAGGCTTGCGCTGGTCCATGACCGTTCGCTTGCCTTTGTTCTCGCCCGGCAGAATGACATGGAGCCGGTCGCGGTTCACTAGGCCAAATCCCTGAAGACCAAGGACTGATCCGGGGCGGGAAACCGCCCCGTTTGTGTTGCGTTAACTCTGCCGTTAGCATGGTGGGCATTCGGGTCTGGAAGGATCAAAGCCATTGCCAAAATCAATTGTGATCTGCTGCGACGGGACCGGTAACGAGATCAAGGAACACCAGTCCAACGTCCTCAAGTTCTTTCGCATTCTGAAAAAGGACGACAGCCAGATCGTCTATTACGATCCCGGTGTCGGCACGATCAGCGACAGCGGCGCGTGGTCGGCATTCAAGTCACGCGCGAAGGGGGTGTTTGGCCTGCTGACCGGGTACGGGTTGGACGAAAACGTGCTCGAAGCTTACCGGTTCATCATGCGATCCTACGAAGACGGCGACAGGATCTACCTGCTGGGTTTCAGCCGGGGCGCCTATACGGTGCGCGTTCTGGCGGGGTTCATGAACCTGGTTGGCCTGTTGCCGAAAGAGCAGGAAAACCTGTGCGGGTATGCGCTGACCGCCTACAAGAGCGCCAGCGACAAGGATGATTTCAAGATCGCCTGGCGTTTTCACCGTGTATTGCAGACGACTTATGTGCCGATCCGTTTCATGGGCTGCTGGGATACGGTCGGTTCGGTCATCATCCCGCGGCGGGACCGGTTCTATATTCCCTCGCTCGAAACCCTGCCATACACGCTGTCGAATCCCAGCGTACAGTGTTTCCGCCATGCCATGGCGATCGATGAACGGCGGCGGATGTTTCGCCTGAAGCCCTGGAAAGAGCCGCAGAAATTCAAATCGAACCCCTTTGTCAGGGATGCGGACGCACCGGATCAGGACATCCGGCAGGTCTGGTTCTCGGGCGTGCATTCCGACATCGGCGGCGGTTATCCCGAGGCCGAGAGCGGCGCGGCGAAAATCGTGCTCAAATGGATGATGGACGAGGCCGCTGAACAGGGGCTGCAGTTTCGCGAGCGGCTGCCCAAGCTTCTGGTGATGGGTGAAAACCCCGAAAACAGCAGTTTTGACTACGTGGCCCCGGACCCGACAGCGCCGCTGCACGATTCCATGACGGGGGCGTGGCGGATCCTCGAATACCTGCCCAAGCGCATCGTCCACAAGGAATGGTCCGGCCGGCGGTCATTCCTGGGGGTCTACCTGCCGCGCTCCGAACCGCGCCCGGTCGACCCCGGGGCAGAGATACATCCAAGCGTTGCCACCCGCCGCGCCGCCGACGATGGCTACACCCCGGAAAACCTGCCGCCCGGCCCCTGATCAGAGGGCGGCAGGGACGCGCCCTGGTCAGCGTTTTCAAGGGTTCTGCCTCGCCGCGACGATGACCGGTTAAAGCTTGTGATTGCACTGTCACAAGCGTATGTCTGCGGCCAGAAACCCCATGGTGGCCCGTCGATGAGCGATAACTCCTCCCCCTTTGTCAGCCGTATGAGCGATACGCTGATCGGGATCGCGATGTACGCGCCCATCGCGCTGGCGCGGTTGTTTCCCTACCGGTGGCGCGTCCCGCTGGTTGGATGGCTGACCTCGCGGCTGGTGGCGCCGATTGCGGGCTATGACAAGCGGGTGCGCGAAAACCTGGCCCATGTGCTGCCCGATCTGCCCGAGGCCGAAGTGCGCCGCCTGATGCGTGCCGTCCCCGATAATGCCGGGCGCAACATGATCGAGCTTTTCTCGCACCGCGAATTTTCCGAACGCACCCGCCATTCCAACGTGTTCGGCCCCGGGATGGAGACAATCAGGCAGGCGCAGGCCGATGGCAGGCCGATCATCTTTGTCACCGGTCATTTCGGCAGCTTCAACGCCGCCCGCGTAGCGATGATCGAGCAGGGGTTCGAGATGGGCGTGTTCTACCGCGCGATGCACAACAACTGGTTCAACCTGCGCTATACGGCGGCGATGGGCGCACTGTCGCAGCCCATGTTCGAACAGGGCCGACGCGGCATGATGCAGATGGTCAAACATCTGCGGAGCGGCGGCGTGCTGGCCATTCTGACCGACCTCAACGCGCATGACGGTGTGCCGCTGAAATTCTTCGGCAAGCCGGCCATGTCGCCGCTGGCCACCGCGGAACTGGCGCTGAAATTCGACGCGCCGCTGGTGCCGGTCTGGGGCATACGTGCCAAAGATGGCCTGGATTTCGACATCCTGGTCGAGGAACCGGTAGAGCCCACCGATGCGGTAACCATGACCCAGGAGGTCAACGACCGGCTGGAAGCGCAGGTGCGCGAACGCATGGATCAGTGGTTCTGGATCCACCGCAGATGGAAGGATGGTACCGGCCCGCTTGCCGATCGCGGGGCGCAGCAGCTGAGCGAGCGGCAAAAGGGCTGACATCAGTTAGGTCGCAGGCGGCCAGATGCCGTATTTCGAGTGCAAGAGTTCGACGCAGGCACGATTGGCCGCATCCCGCGAGCATCCGCCGATGTTGACATCCTGAAGACCATGTGTGTCCTCGTAGGCCAGGCGCATCCCGTCGCGTGCGCCGGTCGCCAGCCTGATCGCGATGCCCTGGCGCGCAAGTTGCCCCGAAAGCCAGATATCGTCCACGGGCCATGCGTCCGCTGGCGGTGTCAAATCACTGCCCGTCAGCCAGTGCGGATCGACCAGCACGCCCGAGAAGCCCTGGGCGATATCGGCCATGCCCGCGCCGGTACGCGAGATCCGCGCCAGCCGGTCGACAGCGTAACCAGAGCCGGTCACGGCCTCGTGGTCGTGTTGTGCTGTCAGCAACCGGGCGGCCCAGTATGGCGGCATCAGCCAGTCATCGTCACAATAGATCAGCTTCGTGCCGGACCCGGCCAGCGCGCGGGCCGCAGGCAGGGCTTTGGTCGCGGGCCCCAGGTCGGTTTCCGGCCGCAGAAGGGTGATGCCCAAAGGCAGTTCAGGCAGGGTGAATGGGCCGGGGAAACGGTGATAGCGCTGTGGCAGGTACAGGTAGATATGTGCCGGGGCAGGGTCCTGGGCCAGCAAGCTTTGAAGGACCGGGCGCAGCCGGGAAAATCTTGGCGGGATCGAGGTGAGCGAGATCGCGTACATCGCCCGCGTTAAAACAGAAACGGGCCGCCCGGCAAAGGGCAGCCCGCGATCAAAGGTCGGTGCCGTCGGGTTATCCCGCGATCAGTCCCATCTGCTCGAGCTTCAGAATGACCTGATGCGCGCAGTTGTCGACATCGACATTCTCGGTCTCGACGCTCAGTTCAGGGTTTTCGGGCACGTCATAAGGGTCTGAAATACCGGTGAATTCCTTGATCTTGCCCTCGCGCGCAAGCTTGTAGAGCCCTTTGCGGTCGCGGCGTTCGCATTCCTCGATCGAGGTGGCGACATGGACTTCGACAAAGGCGCCAAAGGCCTCGATATCCTCGCGCACGGCGCGGCGGGTCGTGGCGTAGGGGGCGATCGGCGCACAGATGGCGATGCCGCCGTTCTTGGTGATCTCGCTGGCGACATAGCCGATGCGGCGGATGTTCAGGTCGCGGTGTTCCTTGGAAAAGCCCAGCTCAGAGCTGAGGTTCTTCCGCACGATATCCCCGTCCAGAAGCGTCACCGGCCTGCCGCCCATCTCCATCAGTTTGACCATCAGCGCGTTGGCGATGGTCGATTTGCCCGAGCCGGAAAAGCCCGTGAAGAAGACGGTAAAGCCCTGCTTGGACCGCGGTGGCCGGGTGCGGCGCAGTTCCTTGACCACCTCGGGAAAGCTGAACCATTCCGGAATTTCCAGCCCCTCGGCCAGGCGGCGGCGCAGCTCGGTGCCCGAGATGTTCAGGATCGTGACATTGTCCTTGTCGGCGATCTCGTCCATCGGCTCGTATTGCGCGCGTTCCTGCACATAGACCATGTGTTTGAAATCGACCATTTCGATGCCGATCTCGGCCTCATGTTCGCGGAACAGGTCCTGCGCATCATAAGGGCCATAGAAATCCTCGCCCGCGCTGTTCTTGCCGGGGCCTGCGTGATCGCGCCCGACGATGAAATGGGTGCAACCGTGGTTCTTGCGAATGAGCCCGTGCCAGACCGCCTCGCGGGGGCCGGCCATGCGCATCGCCAGGTTCAGCAGGCTCATCGTGGTGGTCGAGCCGGGATATTTGTCCAGCACCGCCTCGTAGCAGCGCACGCGGGTGAAGTGATCCACGTCACCCGGCTTGGTCATGCCCACGACGGGATGGATCAACAGGTTCGCCTCGGCCTCTTTCGCGGCGCGGAAGGTCAGTTCCTGATGCGCGCGGTGCAGCGGGTTGCGGGTCTGGAAGGCCACGACCTTGCGCCAGCCCAGCTTGCGGAAATAGGCGCGCAACTCGTTCGGAGTGTCGCGGCGGCCGCGGAAATCGTAGTGAACGGGCTGCTGGATACCCGTGATCGGGCCGCCCAGATAGGCATTGCCCGCAGTGTTATGCAGGTAATTGACGGCCGGGTGGGCATCATCATCAGCGCCGAATACCTTCTCGGCTTCGCGCTTCTTGTCAGGTGACCAGTTGTCGGTCACGGTCATCGTCGCCAGGATCACACCTTCCTGATCACGCAGGGCGATGTCCTGCCCGATCTCGAGCCCTTCGGCGAATTTCCCGGACACGTCCAGCGTGATCGGCATCGGCCAGAGCGTCCCATCGGCCAGGCGCATGTTCTCAACGACGCCGTTATAGTCCTCTTCGCTCAGAAAACCCTTGAGCGGGCTGAAACCGCCATTCATCAACAGCTCCAGATCGCAGATCTGGCGCGGGGTCAGATCCCAGCTGACCAGGTCGGCGGCTTCGACCTTCAGTTTCTGGGCGCTCTCGTAAGAGACATAGAGTTCGGGGATGGGGGTCAGGTTATTCTGCACGAGACTGGTCCTGTGTTTGAGGGGAACGAGGTTGCTGGCGGCGCCGGTAAGTTCGGCATGGAGCGCGTCGTATTCTGCAAGTTTCCGCGCAAGGAATTGATCGGTGAGACGCAGCTTGGCCGTGGCGCCGCGCGGCGTCAGCGCATAGGCGAAACGCTGTCGGCGGTCATCGCCCTTGCGCTCTGTGACGCTGATAAGCCCCGCCTCGACCGCCGCGCGTAGCTGCGCGTTCAGGCCGCCCAGCGATACGCCAAGCGCCGCCGCCGTCGCCCGCTGCGAGGCGTCCGGCGCCAGATCCAGCTGACGCAGGAGACGGAAGAGGTGATCGTCCTCCGGCAGGCTTGGTTTGACGTCGATCGAATTCATTAACGCGACTCAAAAGTGTGTTCACACGTGAACACATGTCATAACCGGCCCAAAAGCGAAACCCCAAATCGGGTCGTCAACAGTCTGTTTCATGAGTGTGGCGGGTGAGCCACGCCTTGATGGCGTGGAATCGGGTTAACCAGCTGATCTATCATGGAATTTCATGGCTGGCTTATATACGGCTTACGTATGGCTTTGCGCCATATCACGGGACGAGCATCGCCGCGCCTCAACAAACCGAACGTACAGAATGGGGGAGGTTACGTACATAATCCAGAATGAGCTCGCGGCGCCATGAGTTGGATGGCGGGTTCGCGGGACAACCCTTTCGTCTTGAAAGCCGGGTCTTGGCGGCATGCTGTTCATTGCGTGCCTGATGTGCACTGGCGGAGATAAGAGCGCACACATCAATTCAGACGCGACAGCGAACCCTCATGCAAGACAGGCACATTCCATAATGATCTCTAATCAGCCTATTCCGGAGAGTCACACCAGCCTGTTGGCAATGGCGCTTAGAGCAGCACGCGCAGTGGCTTCGTCTTGATCAGACGAGGCTCCAGAAATCCCGATCGCCCCGAACGTGATTCCGTTGCTAGTGACAAGTTCCCCGCCTGGCTGTGGCGCGAAGCCCTGGGCGCTCGCCGCCGAGATCGCAGTGCCAAATCTGTCTGGCAACTCGCCCGCCTCAAAGAGCGAGAACAACTGACGCGTGCTCATTCCCATGCCAATGGCTGCATTCGCTTTGGCAAGCGCAATGGTGTAGCGAAGGGGCCCGGCCCCATCTTGAGTCATCGCGAATTTGATGTTTGCCCCGGCATCCAGAATGACGATCGACAATGGTGGAACACCCTGCTGAGCGGCGATTGTCAGTGCAGCTTCACCAAGCTCCTTCGCAATTTCAAAGCGCATCTTGAACCTCCCATGCGGCCATGCCGATCGAACCGTAACTGTATGAACGATGCAGATTGCGCATTACCCCAGCTGGATGGGCAGAGCAGATACCCGCGATGATGATCAGCGGCTGAAAATGCTCGGGCGTTGGATGCGAAATGTGGCCCAGGTCAGTGGCTTGGAACGCGACAAGGCTTGACCAATCTCTTTGGGCAAGAATCTGCTCCACCCAATCGTCAAAACCGGTTGCCCATTGAGGGGGCGGCGTGCCTTCGGGAGCGATCTGACGCAGGTTGTGCACGGTGGCGCCTGAGCCAATAACCAGAATATCCTGCGAAGCAAGTGAAGCCAGGGCCTGACCAATGCGAAACAGATCCTGGGGGCTTGCCGCGACAGGAAGAGACAGCTGAGTGATTGGCACCTCTGCCTCTGGCAGCATTAACCTCAGCGGAATCCAGGCGCCATGATCGAGCCCGCGCCGCGGATCATCTCTTACGATCAAGTCACTCGCCTCGAGCGCCTCGCGCACAGCAGCGACCAGCGATGGCGTGTTCGTGGCGGGATATCGCAGCGTATGCAGTGCGCTGCCAAAACCGCCGAAGTCGTGGATTGTGTCCAGCGTCGAGGCCGTGGTTAGCCGCAGCCCCCGTGATTGCCAATGCGCCGAGATGACGACGACACCCCGAGGCTTGGCGCGCGCATCGAAGAAGGACCTAAGGAACAGCGCGGCAGGTATGTCGCTCAATGCGAGATCGGGTGCGCCGTGAGGTACGAACAAAGCGGGCTGCATCGCCTACAACCCCAGCTCGGACAGGTCGGGTCCGGTCGGGACTATTCCGTTTGGATTCAGAGACTTGATTGAATAGTATCCTGCCTTGATATGGTCGATCCGTACCGTATTGCGGATGCCGGGTGCGTCCAGTACGGTCGCCAGGAATCGCTGAATATTCGGGTAATCCGCGATGCGCCGCCGATTGGTCTTGAACAGGCCGACATAGGCCGCGTCGAAGCGGATCAGGGTGACAAAGGCCCTCAGGTCGGTTTCAGTTATCACGCTCCCTAAAAGGAATTTGCGCCCGTCAGACAGCCGCTCCTCCAGGTCCTGTAACATCGCAAAAATTCCGTCCACGGCCTCTTCATAGGCGAATTGCGTTGTGGCAAATCCGGCTTTGTAGACCCCATTATTCAGGCTGTCATACATCTGAGCATTCAGCGCCTCGATTTGCCCACTTAGCGCCCATGGGTGCAGGTCAACGCTCGGATCGGCAAGGTCACCGAAGCCCGCATTCAATATGCGCAGGATATCTGCACTTTCGTTGTTGACGATTGTTGCTTCTTTTTTGTCCCACAAGACCGGCACGGTGGCGCGGCCCGACACATGCGGGTCACTATGCGTATAGAATTCGTGCATATAGGTCGCGCCTATCAGGTCGTCCTGCGCATCAGAGCCCGGAAAATCGCCGAATTTCCAACCCTGATCCGAGAGGCGCGGGTCAACGACCGAGATTGAAATGACGTTTTCGAGGCCTTTCAAGGCCCGGGCCATCAGCGTACGAGAGGCCCACGGGCAGATATAGGCGACGATCAGGTGGTAGCGGCCTGCCTCGGCGGGGCGGGCCGGCTGGCCTTCAGGTCCGGGTTCACCATCTGGGGTGATCCAATCGCGGAAGGTTGATTCCTGACGTATAAATCGCCCGTCATCATCTGCGCTTTGTATCGGCTGCCAATCTGCATCCCAAGTTCCGTCCACCAGCATCTGATCACTCCTCTCGCAGGGGTTCTGCCACATTAGATGCTTTGACGAATTTATTTAATTGGCTGCACTGACGCTTAACTATCAACAATATGTTGTTAATTATTAAGCTAGGGCAGCACGCATGAAATCGATGAACACGCGCACCTTTGCAGAGAGGTGCCGATTTTCGAGATAGACAGCAAAGACACCAAGCCGCTCGGGCCAGTATCGCTCCAGAACAGGTGCAAGCGCGCCGTCCCTAAGGTCATTTTCGACGACATATTCAGGACAGAGGAGAACACCGCCATCCTTCAGCGCAAATCTACGTGCGGCACCGGCGCTGTTGGCCTTCAAATGTCCTGAAACCTCGATCTTTCGCGCGCCGTTCTGATCCACGAAAGGCCAACTGTTGCCCATCCTGAAATTGGCATCGAGGATACAGGCATGATCTGAAAGATCCTCGGGTCTTTGCGGGATGCCATTATGCGCGAGGTATTGCGGGCTTGCGCAATAGATCAGCCGCGCATCGGTTAACTTCCTGGCGATAAAGCTGGAATCATCAAGATGGCCAATGCGGATGGCGACATCGACGCCCTCATCAAGCAAATTGACGTAGCGGTCGGACAGCTGCAGATCGATCTGCACCTTGGGGTATTTGAGGGCAAAATCCGCGATTGCATCTGCCAGGAAGAGCTCACCGTAGGTCGACGGGGCCGCAATAATGAGCTTGCCTTGCGGTGCGCGGTGATCTTGGCGGACGGCGGCTGCCAGTTCATCGAAATCGTCAAGAAGCTGCGTGCATTTGCGAAGATAACCGGCCCCTGTTTCTGTCAGGCGCACGCTACGGGTCGAACGGTTGAACAACTGGGCGTCAAGCTGATCTTCCAGTACGCGGACGTATTTGCTGACCAGCTGCGGGGCCATGCCAAGCCGTTGCGCAGCACCCGTAAACGATCCTGCCTCCGCCACCGCAACATAAGCTCTCATCAAGTCAATGCGATCCATAATAAACTACATACTGTAGATTATCATTCAACAAAAGCGTCATTTTCAACATTTCAGCGCGATAGTAATCGAGAGGGGTAGCCGCTGACTGAAAGCACCCGGAGGCGTGTAGCGATGATGCTGAGCATGATAGTTCTACCACTTGCCCTAGGCGTTTCCTTGTCTGCCGTGCTGTGTATGTCGCAGCACGCATGGCTTCATAGCTCGGCGATCGCGGCAGGTTTCTTGCTTGTTGGGGTTATCATATCGGGCCTGCCGCCCTTTCCGCCGATCTCCTCCAAGCACAAGATTATCTATTTACTGGCCGTGATTTGCGTTGCGGCGCCGGTCGTATCCAGTCGCGGCAAGCTCATTCGGCTTGTGACCGCCGGTCTGATCATCTGCGGTGCTTTCCTGTGGCTGAGCTGGCGCAGGCTTTCAGCGGATATGCCGATCGAGCCGCTCTTGCCTTCCCTATCGGTGCTTGTCGTCTGGCTGGTTGGCGTCGTTCAGGCCGAGCGTTCGAAAACAGGCACGTTCCTTTGGCCGAGCGCCGTATTCGCGGCACTGCTTACGGCCAGCCCCGTGGGCTTGCTCAGCGGATATCTTGGCCTGGGCCAGCTTTCCGGCGGTTTTGCCGCTTACCTGGGCGGCGTTTTGTTGCTCCCATATGCATCCCTTCTGTTGGCATTCCCCAAAAGCGCGCAGGTGTTTGCGGCGTCGACTGCGTGGGTGGGCCTGACCGCTATTGGCGTTCTTGCAGTCAGTTTGGCGAGCTTCGCGACCAACCTGCACCCACTGGCGTTTGGCCTGCTGCTATTGACGCTCCTCTCACCCCTAATTGTCGTCCGCCTTCCGATCGCTCAGCCGTCGCACTTGCAACCGATTGTGGTGGTGGCGCTCGCCGCCATGCCAGCGGGCGGCGCAATCCTCACGTCCTATTTGTACTTTTAACCCTTCAAAACATCAGGAGACTACGATGACCTTCCACCCTAAAATGGCGCTCGCCGCGGCGATGATCCTTGCAAGCACCACGGCAAACGCAGCTGAGCGATATCAAATTGATGAAGCCCACACCTGGGTAACGTTTTCGCTTAGCCATGCTGGCTGGGCCAACGCGCGCGGATTGTTTCGCGGTGTGTCCGGTGAAATTTTCTTTGATCAGGAGGACGTTACCAACAGCTCTGTTTCTGTTGTCCTTGATGCCAGCAGCCTGGATACCAATTCGGAGCAACGTGACCGTGACATGGCTGGGCCGGATTTCCTGAACTCCGTCGAATTCCCGGAAATCACATTTGAGAGCACCCGTATCGAGCAAACTGGCGAACGCACAGGCATCGTCTATGGCGACATGACACTTATCGGCGTGACCCGCGAGGTCGCGCTTGATGTGACCTGGAACGCAGAATTCCCTCTGCCTTGGGATCCCTCGACCGTGAAAACCGGCTTTTCGGCCACAGCGCAAATCGACGGCACAGATTTTGGTATGAACAGCTTGGTGGACTTTGGGCTTGGTCCGGTGATTGACATTGTCATCGATGCAGAAGCTGTTCGGCAAAACTAGAGCTCAATCGCATGAAAGGCAGCGCGGCTTAGGTCGCGCTGCTATGGCCGACCAACTAACCGCCACACGGGCTAGCCCGCTAGCTTGCGACTGATCTCAAATACTGGCCATTCTCTCACAGCGCAGCATTCGGTAACATGGGCTCACAGCGGTCGTAGCGCGGGATCCGTAGGTTTATCCGTCCTGCTCGGCCAGGAACTTCTCGGCGTCCAGCGCGGCCATGCAGCCCATGCCGGCGCTGGTCACCGCCTGGCGGTAGATGTGGTCGGTCAGGTCTCCGGCGGCAAAGACGCCGGGCACGGACGTGCGGGTGCTGCCCGCCTGGACCTTGACGTAACCGCCATTGTGCAGCTCCAGCGTGTCCTTCACCAGCTCGGTCGCCGGGGCGTGGCCGATGGCGATGAAGACGCCCTTGCAGGGAATGGTCGTGACCTCGCCATTCTGGTTGTTGATCACCCGCACACCGGTCACGCCCTTGGGATTATCGTCGCCGATGACCTCTTCCAGTTCGTGGAACCACAGCGGTTCGATCTTGGGGTGTTTCAGCAGCCGGTCCTGCAGGATCTTTTCGGCGCGCAGCTCGTCCCGGCGGTGGATCAGCGTGACCTTGGAGGCGAAATTGGTCAGGAACAGCGCCTCTTCGACCGCCGTGTTGCCGCCGCCGACTACCACGATCTCCTCGCCGCGGTAGAAAAAGCCGTCGCAGGTGGCACAGGCGCTGACGCCGAACCCCTTGAACGCCTCTTCGCTATCCAGCCCCAGCCATTTGGCGCGTGCCCCGGTGGCCAGAATGACCGCGTCTGCGGTGTAGACCGTGCCGCTGTCGCCCTTGGCGGTGAAGGGGCGTTTCGAGACATCCAGATCGGTGATGATGTCGCCGATGACCTCGCATCCCATCGCCTTCGCATGTGCCTCCATCCGCACCATCAGGTCGGGGCCCTGAACCTCGGTGTCGCCGGGCCAGTTCTCGACCTCGGTCGTGGTGGTCAGCTGACCGCCCGGCTCGATGCCCTGAACCAGAATGGGCTCCAGCATGGCACGCGCGGCATATACGGCCGCAGTATAGCCTGCGGGGCCTGAGCCGATGATGAGGGCTTTGGTATGACGCGTCGCGGACATGAGCGGATTCTCCTCGGGGAACATTTGTCAGCCCCATATAGTCAGGCGATGAGCAAGACAAAACCCTCTGCTGCAAATTCGGTTTGTTTCGGAATGGCTGGCCTTTATACTGGGTTGTGTATTGTTATCCCGCGCGGGTGGCGCGGGACTGAAAGGAGTAGTCATTGCCATGAAACGTATTTTACCGACCGCATTGATTGCGTTGAGTTTTTGCGGTGTCCCCGCGCCATTTGCGCTGGCCCAGTCAACGGATGCGGAAATCCCCGAGATGCCCGCCGCGTGCAGCGTCACCGATGCCAGCGAGTTTATCCGCGCCGTGGTTTGTGACGATCCGGCCTATGGTCAGGAGGAATTCATCGCGGCCGGCCGCGCGGCCTGTGGCGAGGCGCTGCCTTGCGGTGCTTGGATCTGGCGCGATGCGGCAGATGCCCCGGAAGAAGCGCCGGATAACCATGATGGACTGACCCAAGATGAAGTCACCTCTGCCTCAGGTGTTTGGGTGGCCGAGCAAAAGAACTTCATTTCGATCGAGAAGGTGAAAGACTAAGTTTTCTCTTACCAAAAAAGTGAAAAACCCCGCCGGTTCCGGCGGGGTTTGTTTTTTGCGTGTTGCTTGACCTTATCAGGCTGCTTTGCGCTTGCGCAGGCGCATTACACCGAACGCGCCGAAGCCTGTCAGCAGCAGCGGCAGACCAGCCGGAAGCGGAATGACGCCGTTGGGGTCGCCCCCGCCGGTATCATCAACCACACGGCCAATCTTTGCCTTGATCGCAGCTTCGTAGTCATTGAAGTCGACAACCTTGATTACGAAGCCAGTCGTGGTTGCATTCGGAATGTTGTTGATGTCGTTGACGACAACACCAACGTCCGGCTTGGCTATTTTCGCCATGTTCGCCAGCGCAGATGCGCTGGTGATGCCCGAGCCGACAGCCTCGAAGCTGATCCCGTCAACTCCGTTTGCGACGGCAGTCGTTGCAGCAGCTTCAGCGTTCGTCTGGCTGTTCGGGAAACCATCGGTCGTGATGTTCAGAAGGGTTGTTGCACCCAGGCCGCCGTCATTGTTGAACAGATTATACAGTCCCGTGATTGCACAGCTTGTGCAGGTGCCGCCGCCCAGGTGTGTTGTTGCCTGAAGCGTCGCTTTGATCCCTGCGATATTTGCCGCAGTCACGATCGTCGGAGCGACAATGGTGTTGGACGCGTTTGAAAACTTCGTGATCGCCACACGGTACTGGTTTGCCCCGGATGTCGGAATTTGATCCAGAGCCGTCGCCAGAGCATCGCGCGTCAGATTGAAGTTGGTTGTCCCGATCGAGCCCGAAGTATCCAGCGAAAATCCGAGGTCGATGATTGCGGCATTGGCGCTGGTCGATCCAAAGGCCAATCCCAGTGCGGCCACAAGGGCCACCCTTAGTTTAGTAGTCTTCATATTACCCTCCAGTGCGTAATACGTTTCAAAAATCACTGGTGTAACAGGAAAAAAAGAAGCAATTCAAAGTTCCTACACCAGACAACTCACACATAAAAAACCAAGATAAGACAGGTGAATTCCTGCCGCATCCGCGTTCATGCGCGTCGAGGTTAACACAATTCCGCCGCAAATCTATCAAAAATTTACCTTAAATTAGCTAATTCACTCAAAAAAACGGAAAATTTCGCCCTGCGAAACAGTGGGGTTCAAGACAAAATTTTATTGCCGGAACGTGAAATATTATTGCGCACCACCTGCGGGCTGGTATAATTTTCGCGAAATTCACAGCGGAAAGGCAGGATATGGCAAACAGCCGTCTTGATGAGATTGATCGTAGGATCCTCGCCGAATTGCAGGCCGACGGACGCATGACCAATGTCGAACTTGCCAGCCGGGTTGGCATTTCCGCACCGCCCTGCCTGCGCCGGGTGCGCACCCTGGAAGAGCAGGGATATATTCGCGGGTATCATGCCGATGTCGACGCGCGGGAACTGGGATTCGAGGTACAGGTTTATGCCATGGTCGGTCTGCAAAGCCAGGCCGAGGCGGATCTTAGCGCCTTTGAGAAACGCTGCAACAACTGGCCGCTGGTGCGCGAATGCCACATGCTCAACGGCGAGGTTGATTTCATCCTGAAATGCGTGGCGCCCGATCTGTCGACCTTCCAGCGGTTCCTGACCGAGGAGTTGACCGCGGCGGACAACGTGGGCAGCGTCAAGACATCGCTGGTCATCCGTGGCGCCAAGGACGAACCCGGGGTGCCGTTTGATGTGCTTGAGGCACGGCTGAGCCAGTCGGCCTAATCCGTTTCCACCTCGCTTGTACCGCTGATCGAGACGCGCGGATGCGCCAGTCGGCCGAAATCCGACGGCGCGTGGATATGGGGGAAAAACGACAAGAAGAGCGACAGCATGTTCGGGCCCATCCCGCGTTCGAAGCCGGGTCCGGGATGGAAGCTTTCGGCCTCGAGCCCCGCAGCGGTGATCGTGGCGTGGCGGTGCAGGCCGATGTGATAGACCGTGACCGGGCGCGGCGGGGCGATATCGATGATGTTCACACCATCGACCAGGTCGCGCGCCGGCATCAGGACGTGATCGGTGCCGACAATGTCATGGGTTTCGGTGCGTCGCGTCAGCAAACGCGCGCCGGGACCGAACATCAGATCATGGGCCGGCCGCGCGGGGCCAAGGCTGTCGGCCATGAAGCGGGTCAGTCTCGGGCTGTTCCGGTTCGCGTCATCGCCGTCGGGCAGCAAGGTCATCGCGCCGATCCACAGCAATGGCATGGCACCGCCTTCCGCGGTGATGATCTCGACCCCGGGTTGAAGGTCTTCAACCGCAATCTGCCCCTCGGCGGTTTTTATCAACGTGCCATGGGCAAAGGCGGAAAACGCATCCTCGAAAAGCGGGGTCGCCGGGCCGATCTGATCGGTGGTGTAGATCGCACCGCTTCGGGTCAGGCTGGCAATCTGGAACTTGCGCATCACCAGCGCCCGGCGCGCATTCCCCTCGGCATCATGTAGCGGCCTGGCAACAGGGCGGGTGCTATCCACGGGCGACGGGAAAAGGGAACGGGGAACGGGGGGGATGGTCATGTTGTTTACCTATTACTGGGTGTCACAACCGCGTCGGCCCCCACCGACAACGACAGAAGGACTGTCTGGGGTGTTACTCGTACATATCAATCATGACAAAATTGCCTAAATTCAGTCAAGCTTTTGACGATTTTGTATCTGATTCTGGGCCAATCCGACTGGTGACTGGCGATTTGTTTCCATCCAGCTGCGTCGATTGCCCCAATCGCCACCTTCAGCGCCGGGCGGATGCAAATGGATCGTCCCGTTACCGAGACGATCCACCTTGGAATACTGGCACGAAAAGCACTGATGAACCCTTCGTTAAAGGCCGCCCCCTTCAGGCGGTCTTTAATTTCCGTAGAAGCGTGACGGGCCTGGTCTCTTTCCGCGCCAGACGTACCGAACGGTGAAACGGCAATGCCGTCACCTGGGTCTTGGAGCTTTTGATAACCGAGTTCATCCAACGCTTTTTCATCTCTTCTTTTCCTCTGCTCTCACCGGGCCGTTCTTGACCGCATTTGTTTTTCTGGTTCTGACTATCGCCCTACTTTGCGGCGTTGATTTGACGATTTGATCCAAAATCGAAAAAAATTCCGGCCGGCAGCTCGTGGAATAAGAAGGCACGGCTTGAACAGGGTAAACATCTGTAAAATATCACAGAAAATCGCAATTTTTTGAGAATTTGCCAATGTTTCGCCGTCAAATCAGGCGGTCAATACCGTCAAGGTGCCGGTTTCTTGCCCAATTTATAAACGTATGGTCGAGATCAGCCGCCCGTAATCGGCCTCCTTGGCGTGGGTTGCTCTGCGGTAGCTGAAAAACCGGGTCGGATCGGAATAGGTGCAATGGCGCGTCCATTCCGCATGGCCGATTCCGGCGGCGCGCAACCGGTGCACTCCGTAGCCCGTGAGGTCAAACTGATACCGGTCGCCTTTTCCATTCACGAAAAAGCGGCTGTTGGCTGCATCCTGATCCAGGAATTCCTCGATGAACTCTGGGCCTACCTCATAGGCCGCCTGGCTGATCGAGGGGCCGATCACCGCGCTGATATTGGCACGCCTGGCACCCAGTTCCTCCATCGCGTCCACCGTGGCCTCCAGCACGCCATCCAGCGCGCCGCGCCAGCCCGCGTGGGCGGCACCGATCACGCCTGCGTCGGCATCTGCAAATAGCACGGGCTGGCAATCGGCGGTCAATATCGCCAAGGCCAGGCCAGGCGTGGCGGTGACCATCGCATCAGCCTTTGGCGCGGTGGTTAGCGGGCCGGTGACGGGACACACATCAGGCGAATGCACCTGATGCACGGTGACAAGGTGATCGGGCGTCACCTGCATTGCCGCGGCCACGCGGTCGCGGTTGATCTTGACAACCTCGGCCTGGTCCGAGGATCCAAGGCCGCAGTTCAGCCCCGCGAACACGCCCGAGGATGCGCCACCTTTGCGGGTAAAGAAACCGTGGCGCAGCGGCGCCAGTGCATCGGCGGTCAGGATTTCAAGTGTCATGGTTCCAATCCGGGTGGGGGCGCGGCCCCGTCGGGATAAAAGGCAAGTACCTTGAACAGCGTCCCCATTTCAGCGCCATGGGTCAAGCGCCGATGTGCGGCGATATGGGTTTCCAGCGCGGCGCCCGAAAGGTTCCTGGCCAGCGCCTGCGCGCGGGCGGTGATGCCCAGGCGTTCCAGGAACACGCCCTGCGGGGTCAGCCGGCTGTAGCGGGACGGGGTGGCGGTGGCCAGCGCCTCGAAATCGACATGTGCGGTCAGATCGGCCGCGCCCGGTGCGTGCAGCGGATCAACGGCTTCATGCCGCCTCAAAGCCTGAAACGTATCCCCCTGGGACCGCCAGTCGCCGTAATCCACGATCAGCGCCGCACCGCCATGCCGGGCGATCCGGGCGCCGATGATTTCGGCCACCTGCTGCCCCGCGGGGCAAAGCTCGACCAGGTCGCCGGGCCTTGTGTCGCTCAAACAGTGATCCAGCGCCTTGGGGGCAACCGGTCCCGACAGGCCAAAGCGCAGCCTGCCGTCCTGCACGCCCACCTGCCGTTCGCGCCAGCCTGCGGCCTCACGCTGGAATTGCCGGATCGGCAGCGCGTCGAAGAACTCGTTCGCCACCAGGAAAAGCGGCAGGTCGGGCAGCGTGGCGGCACCCGCGTGCCAGGTGATGTCAACACGGTCCAGGGTCTTGCGCTGGAGGTCTTTCAGCGGTTCGGAGATTTCGATCAGATGCAGCTGCAAGGCCGCGTGAAAGCCGGGGACGTCCCGGGTGGCGCGCAGGATATCGGCCATCAGCGTGCCACGCCCCGGCCCGGCCTCGGCCAGCGCAAACGGCGCGGGGGCACCTTGATCCAGCCAGCTCTGCGCCAGGCTCAGGCCGATAAGCTCTCCGAACATCTGGCTGATTTCCGGTGCGGTGATGAAATCGCCCGCCGCCCCCAGCGGATCGCGCGTGGCATAGTAGCCCAGCCGTGGATGGGTGAGGCATTCCGACATGTAATCCGCCACCGTCATCGGTCCGCCCGCCGAGATCCGCCGGACCAGATGCGTGTGCAGATCGTTCATTTCACGGGCCGCCGCCGGGCAAGGGCGATCATCAGCAGGCCAAACGCGATCATCGGCAGCGACAGCAATTGCCCCATGCTGACCCCGGCCGGACCGAATTGCACGACATAGCCCAGCGGATTGTCCGGCGTGATGAATTGCGCATCAGCCTGGCGTGCGAATTCCACCACGAACCGCGACAGCCCGTAGCCCAGAAAGAACACGCCGGTGACCAGCCCCACCCGTTTCAGCGCCCCGCGCCGGTAGACCAGAAAGAGCAGCACCAGCCCCAGTACCAACCCCTCCAGCAGGGCCTCGTAAAGTTGCGAGGGGTGCCGCGCGCAGATGCCTTCGATGCCGGGGCAATCCTGCGCCGCCGGGCCGGGAAAGGCCACGCCCCAGGGCAGCGTGGTCGGGCGGCCCCAGAGCTCGGCATTGATGAAATTGGCGACCCGGCCCAGAAGAAGGCCGACAGGCGTTGCCATGCACAGGATATCGGCCACGGAAAACCCGGGGATGCCGCGCCGCCAGGCGAAGCCGAAACAGGCAATGATAACCCCGATCAGACCGCCGTGGAAAGACATGCCGCCTTGCCAGACCTGCAGGATCTCGGCCGGGTTTTGCAGATAATATCCCGGCTGGTAGAACAGCACGAAGCCCAGTCGCCCGCCCAGAATGACCCCCAGAATGACCCAGGTCAGCAGATCCTCGACATCCTGCACGCTCATCGGCGTCGTGTTGTTCGGCCACAGCTTGGGTCGTTTCACGGTGGCCACAACCATCCGCCAGCCGATCAGGATGCCCACGATATAAGACAGCGCGTACCAGCGCAGCGCAAATTCCATGCCAAAAAGCGAGATGCTGAAGATCTCGGGCGCGATGTCGGGAAAGGGGATCAGTGCCTGCATGGGGGATGTGTGTGTCGCCGCGAAGGGGAAGTCAACGGCGAAGTCCGCAGTGACGGCGCGCTTGTGAATTGCGGCGTTCCACCCCATATAAGGCCCAGATGAACTTGCCGGAGACGACCGATGCAGACCCGCAACAAAGTGCTTGATGACATCTCGAAGCTGATGACCAACGCGATGGGCGTGGCGCAGGGCGCCAAGGACGAGGCCGAAACCGCCATGAAGTCGATGATCGACCGCTGGCTGGCGGACCGCGATTTCGTCACCCGCGAGGAATTCGACGCCGTGCGCGCCATGGCGCAGAATGCGCGCGAGGAAAACGAAGCGTTGAAAGCGCGGATCGACGCGCTTGAGGCGAAGTCCAAAGACTGACGCGCCGCGCGTTCGCAAGCACATTTCCCGATACCACTTCCGTTCCCATGAGGCTGCGGTTATGCCTTGGCGAACGGGCCGATTGCTGATGGTCCGCGCAGGGTTTGCCTGAAGGGGACAGTGATGGATCGGGCGGATATCGTCGACAAGGCGTTTCGAGAGGCGGTAACGTCGCGCAACCTGCCCAAGGGCGCCGCGGCCCGCGGCCCGCTCAGCGATACCGAGGCGGTCGCGATCTTTCGGGCACAATGCCTCAGCCGCAATCTGGACCGCCGGTCGCGCCGGATGCAGGCCGAGGGGCAGGGCTATTACACCATCGGCTCGTCGGGCCACGAGGGCATGGCCGCCGTTGCCGCCGCGCTGCGCCCCACTGACATGGCCTTTCTGCATTATCGCGACGGCGCGTTTCAGACCATGCGGTCATCCCAGGTGCCGGGCACCACACCGGCCTGGGACATGCTGCTGAGCTTTGCGACCGCGATGGATGATCCGATCAGCGGCGGGCGGCACAAGGTGCTGGGATCAAAGGCGCTGAACATCCCGCCCCAGACCTCGACCATCGCCAGCCATCTGCCCAAGGCGGTGGGCGCGGCCTACTCGGTCGGGCTGGCCCGGCGCAACCGGCCCGAACATGCCACGCTGGCTGCCGACAGCCTGGTGATGTGTTCCTTCGGCGATGCGTCCTCGAACCACTCCACCGCGCAGGGTGCGATCAACACCGCCTGCTGGACGTCGTATCAATCCGTCCCGCTGCCGCTGCTCTTCGTGTGCGAGGATAACGGCATCGGCATCTCGGTGCGTACGCCCGGCGGTTGGGTCAAGGCGAATTTCGAGGCGAAACCGGGGCTGAAGTATTTCCATGCAGACGGTCTGAACCTCTATGACACCTACCGCGCCGCGCAGGAGGCCGCTGCCTATGTCCGCCACCGCCGCAAGCCGGCCTTCCTGCATCTGTCGCTGGTGCGGCTTTACGGTCATGCGGGGTCGGATCTGCAACAGGCCTATCTGAAAAAGGAGGTGTTCGAGGGGTGGGAAGCCGACGATCCGCTGCTGCATTCCGCGCGGTTGTTGATGGACAGGGGCATTCTGACCGGCGACGAGATCCTGCAAGTCTATCAGCAGGCCGAGGATCAATGCGCCCGCGTCGCCGCCGAGGCGGTGAAACGGCCCCGCCTGGAAAACGCCGAGCAGGTCATGGCCTCGATCATCCCGCCGAAACGCGATTGCGCCGCCACCAACGGCCCGTCGGAAGTGACGCGGCAGGCCGCGTTCGGCGCGGATTTCAGGCAGTTCGATGCACCGCAGCCGATGTCGCGCCTGCTCAATTGGGCGCTGACCGACCTGATGCTGGAACATCCCGAGATCGCGATGATGGGCGAGGATGTGGGCCGCAAGGGGGGTGTCTACGGTGTCACCCAGAAACTGATCGACCGTTTCGGTCCCGACCGGATGATCGACACGTTGCTGGACGAACAATCCATTCTGGGCCTGGCGATCGGCATGGCGCATAACGGGTTCATCCCGATGCCCGAGATCCAGTTCCTGGCCTACCTGCACAATGCCGAGGACCAATTGCGCGGCGAGGCGGCGACCCTGCCGTTCTTTTCGAATGGGCAGTTCACCAATCCGATGGTCATTCGGATCGCCGGTCTGGGCTATCAGAAAGGGTTCGGCGGGCATTTCCACAACGACAATTCGCTGGCGGTGCTGCGCGACATTCCCGGGCTGATCATCGCCTGCCCGTCGCGCGGGGACGAGGCCGCGATGATGCTGCGGGAATGCGTGCGGCTGGCGCGGGAAGAGCAGCGAATAGTCGTGATGGTCGAACCGATCGCGCTTTACCCGATGCGGGACCTGATCGAGGACAAGGATGGCGGCTGGATGGCGACCTACCCGTCGCCGGACAGGCGTATCGCGCTGGGCGAGGTCGGTGTCGACGGCGACGGTCCGCTGGCGATCCTGACCTATGGCAACGGCCGTTATCTTTCGACCCAGGCCGCGGCGGATCTGAGGGCCGACGGGATTGATACCCGCATCATCGATCTGCGCTGGCTGGCGCCCCTGCCGGCAGAGGGCATCGTGAGCGCGCTCGACGGTGCTGAAAAGGTGCTGATTGTCGATGAATGCCGCACCACCGGCAGCCAGTCCGAGGCGCTGATGGCCTTCCTGCAGGAAAACACCCGTCTTCCCCATGCCCGGATTGCCGCCTTCGACAGCTTCATCGCCACCGGCCCCGCGTATGCCGCCACCATGCCGTCCCGCCGCTCGATCGCCGAGGCAGCCCGCAGGCTCTGGAGCAGCGAATGAAACAGACCGCCATCGTCTTGGCCCCCGGACGGGGCACCTATAACCGGGCCGAACTGGGCTATTTCGCGCGTCACCACGCGGACCGGGCCGAACTGATGGCTGAATTCGATGCTTGCCGCGCGGCCGAGGGGCAGGAGCCGATTTCGGCCCTCGACAACGCCGACAGGTTCTCGGGCGCGCGCCATACGCGGGGTGACAATGCCAGCGGTCTGATCCACGCCTGCGCCTACGCCGATTTCCTGGCGATCGATCGTGACCGGTTCGATATCCTGGCGGTCACCGGCAATTCGATGGGCTGGTACATCGCCCTGACCTGCGCCGGGGCGCTGGGCGCGCGCGACGGGTTCAGGCTGGTCAACACGATGGGAACCCTGATGCACCGGCACATGATCGGCGGGCAGGTGATCTATCCTTTCGTGGATGAGAACTGGCAGGTCATTCCGGGCGAACGTGCACGGATCGAGTCAAAGATGGCCGAGATCGACGCGCGCGCCGATCACGTCCTTAACCTGTCGATTGACCTGGGCGGCATGCTGGTGCTGGCCGGCAATAGGGAAGGGCTGGCGGCGTTCGAGGCTGAGATGCCCGCTGTTCAGGAGCGCTTTCCGATGCGTCTGCCGGGCCACGCGGGATTCCACAGCGCCATGCAGGCACCGGTCGCGGCCGAAGGGCAAGAGAGGCTGGGCGCGGACCTGTTCGGCGGCCCCGTCCTGCCGCTGATCGACGGGCGCGGCGCGATCTGGCATCCCCATGCCACCGACACGCGCGCGCTGCGCGCCTACACGCTGGGCCACCAGGTAACCGCCCCCTATGATTTTACCGCCGCCATCCGTGTGGCCGCGCGCGAATTCATGCCGGATGTGTTCATCATACTGGGGCCGGGCGGCACGCTGGGCGGTGCGGTGGCGCAGAGCCTGCTTCTGAGCAAGTGGCGCGGGATGGCGGGAAAATCCGAATTCAAGACCGCCCAGGGGACCGCTCCGCTGCTGCTGGCGATGGGACAGGAGGATCAAAGGGCGTTGGTGGTGGGCTGACTCTCCTCATTGGACGAAAATTGTGCCAGATTGGCCATATGCGCCGTTTGCCCACCGATCCGACCGAAATCCTGATCCTTGTGACCCCGCATTTCAACATGGCGGGGACGATGGCCTTTCTGGATCCGTTCCGGGCGGCGAACTACCTTGACGGGCGCACCCATTTCACCTGGCGCGTGATGTCCGAGACTGGCGGGATGTGCCGGGCCAGCAACGGTCTGGCGATCGAGGTCGAACCGCTCGAGTTATCCCGAAACCTGCGGCCTGACCTGGTGATTGTCTCCAGCAGCTGGACACCCGAAGCCTATGCCAGCCCGGGTTTGCTGTCGGCGATCCGGCGGCTGTCGCGGGCGGGCAGCTATCTGGGGGGGATCGATACCGCGGCTTTCATCCTGGCCGAGACCGGGCTGTTGCGGGGGCGCAAGGCAACGGTGCATTACGAACATATCGACGCGCTGGGCGAGAAATTCCCGGAAACCGAGGTGACCGAGGATCTGTTTGTCCATGACGCCGCGATCGGCACCTGCTGCGGCGGCAGCGCTGCCTCGGATTATGCGCTGTTTCTGATCCGCGAACTGGTCGGCGATGCGCTGACCAATGATTGCGCCAAATACCTCTTTCACACCGCGGTGCGTGGCCCCGGCACCCATCAGACAGACACGCATCTGGAGCCGCTGGGCAATACCGCGCCGCCCAAGGTGCGCCGCGCCATCGAGATCATGGAGGCGCATCTGGAAAACCCCATCACCATCCCGGAAATCTGCGAACTGGCGGAAATTTCGCAACGGCAACTGATCCGGCTGTTTCGCGATTACGTGAAGACCAGCCCGCAGCTTTATTACCGCGATATCCGGCTTGACCGGGCGCGGGGGCTGGTAACCCAGACGGAATTGCCGATGGCGCAGGTCGCGCTGGCCGCGGGTTTTGCCAGCCAGGTGCATTTCAGCCGGGCCTACAAGGCGCGTTTCGGGATGCCGCCCAGCCGTGACCGGATCGACGGGCGCGTCCCGTTCGAATTCCGGGCCTGGCCGATGTATCGCCGAAGTGATGTGAGGCAATCCGGCGATTAATGTAAAAAAACCGGCATATGGCGCACATACGCAGGCGCAATGATCGCAGATTATCGGGATCAGACGTCAGACAGCGGGGGAGGCCATCGTGACGGAACTGCCATCCAAAGCACAATTTGCAGCCATTTCGCATGGCTATTCGGCGGATGAGGGGAATTCTCTGTCGCTGAGCGCCGATGCCTACACCCAGGCCGAATGGTTTGCCGCCGACCGTCAGGCCATTCTGGCGAAGTCCTGGCAATGGGTCTGCCATGTCGAAAAGCTGCGCGCGCCGGGATCTTTTGTCACCGTGGACATCGCCGGGCATCCGGTGGCCGTGGTGCGGGACCGCGAGGGCGGGCTCAGGGCGTTCTACAATGTCTGCAAACACCGTGCGCATCACCTGCTGAGCGGCGAGGGCAACACGACGCGGATCATGTGTCCCTACCACGCCTGGGTCTACAAGCTGGACGGGCAGCTGGTGCGCGCGCCGGAAACCGAACACCTGGACAATTTCAACCCGCGCGAGATCTGCCTGGATCAGGTGGCCGTCGAGGAATTCGCGGGTTTTGTCTATGTCAACCTGGACCCGCAGGCCGTGCCGCTGCGGGAGCAGTCCGGCAACCTCGAGACCGAGATCCGCCACTGGGCGCCGGATATCGAGCAGCTGACCTTTGGCCACCGGCTGACCTATGACATCAAGTCCAACTGGAAGAATGTCGTCGACAATTTCCTGGAATGCTATCACTGCCCGACGGCGCACAAGGATTTCTGCGACCTGGTGGACATGGACACCTACAAGGTCACGACCTATGACACCTATTCCAGCCACATGGCCGAGGCGGGCAAGGGCGCGAATACAGCCTATGACGTGTCGAACGCCACGGTGCGCACCCATGCGGTCTGGTGGCTCTGGCCCACGACCTGCCTGATGCGTTATCCCGGGCGGTCCTCGATGATCGTGCTGAATGTCATCCCGGTGGGGCCCGACAGGACGCTGGAAACCTATGATTTCTTCCTGGAAACGCCCGAACCCGACCCGATGGAGCTGGATGCGATCCGCTATCTGGACGAGGTGCTGCAGGTCGAGGATATCAACCTGGTGGAAAGCGTGCAGCGCGGCATGAGCACGCCGGCGTTTCAGCAGGGCCGGATCGTGAATGACCCTTCCGGGTCGGGAAAGTCCGAACACGCAGTGCATCATTTCCACGGGCTGGTGCTGGATGCCTACCGGCGGTTCGCGCCGTGACGGGCCTGCCCCGGCCCGGCAGGAGGCATGCGTGATGCGCCCGAATATCGTCTTGGTCATGGCTGATCAGCTGGCGCCCCACTGGACGGGCGCCTATGGGCACAAGGTGGCGCGGACACCGCACATGGATGCGCTGTCGGCGCGGGGAATGCGGTTTGACGCGGCCTATTGCAACTCTCCTCTTTGCGCGCCGTCGCGCTTTGCCTTCATGTCCGGCCAGTTCATCAGCCGAATCGCCGCCTATGACAATGCCAGCGAATTCCGCGCCTCGGTCCCGACATTTGCGCATTACCTCAAGGCGTTGGGTTATCGCACCTGCCTCAGCGGCAAGATGCATTTCGTCGGCCCCGACCAGAAACATGGCTTCGAGGACCGCGTCACCACCGATATCTACCCGGCCGATTTCGCTTGGACCCCCGATTGGGAGGCACCGGACGAGCGGATCGACAAGTGGTACCACAACATGCAGACGGTCAAGGAAAGCGGCGTCGCGCAGGCCACGTTCCAGATCGACTATGACGACGAGGTGGGATTTTCCGCGCGCCGGTGGCTGTTCGACCGGGCACGCGACCGTGCCGCCGGTGATGCGGCGCCCTTCCTCATGGTGGCCAGTTTCATCCACCCGCATGATCCTTACGTGGCGCGGCCCGAATGGTGGAACCTGTATTCGGACGACCAGATCGACATGCCCGCGCATGTGCTGGCGGCCAAGGATCAGGATCCGTTCTCGCGCCGGGTTATGGACGGGATCGAGGCCAGCATCGTACCGCTGACCGACGCCGAAACCCGCCGCGCACGCCGTGCCTACCTGGCCAATGTCAGCTATTTCGACAGCAAGGTCGGAGAGATCGTGCGCACGTTGGAGGAAACCGGCGAGATCGACAACACGGTTGTCATCGTTACCGCGGATCACGGCGACATGCTGGGCGAGCGGGGCCTGTGGTACAAGATGAACTTCTTCGAGCATTCCGCCCGCGTGCCGCTGATCATGGCCGGGCCGGGCGTGGTGCGGGGAACCGCCGCCAATGCCTGTTCGCTGGTCGATCTCCTGCCCACCTTCGTCGAGATCGCGGGCGGGGACGATACCATGTTCGGTGAGCCGGTCGACGGCCGTTCGCTGATGCCGCTGGCACGGGGAGAACCCGACACCGTGGACGAGGCGATCGGCGAATATTGCGCCGAGATGACGCCCTTCCCGGTTTTCATGATCCGGCGGGGCGATCTGAAATACATCCATTGCGATGCCGACCCGCCGCAGCTTTATGACCTGGCGCTTGACCCGATGGAAACGCGGAACGTGGCGGCGGATCCCAAATACAAGGAGCGCGCGGCGGCCTTCGCGGCAGAGGTGGACGAGCGATGGGACAGTGAAAAGCTGCGTGCCGATATCATCGCCACGCAGAAATCCCGCCGCGCGCTGCACGCGGCGATGGAGGCGGGCGCCGGCGAGCCTTGGGATTACAACCCGCCGCGCGATGCCAGCCAGGAATACGTGCGCAACCACATGGATTGGACCGTGGCCGCCGGGCGCTACCGGTTCCCGCCGCTGAAGGAGACGGAAACATGATGCTCGAAGGCAAGACCGCGCTGGTCACAGGCGGGCGCGGCGGAATAGGCCGTGCCATCGTTGCCCGGTTTCTGCGCGAAGGGGCGCAGGTCTATGCCGCCGACCTGACGCCAGAGGGGTCGCTCGACTCCCATGACGAAGATGGCAGCCGGTTCGTCAGGCTGGACGTGACGCAAGAGGCCGACGCGATTGCCGCGATGCAGGAAGTCGGCGAGGCGGCGGGCAGGCTGGATATCCTGGTGAATGCCGCCGGGATCGAGATCGAGAAGACCATCGAGGACACATCGCTGGAGGAATGGAACCGGTCCTTTGCCGTGAACGCAACCGGCACGTTCCTGACCTCGAAATACGCGCTGCCCCTGTTGCGCGTGGCGGCAAAGGCCGGCAGCGGCGCAAGCATCATCAATTTCGGCTCCTATGACGGGTTCATCGCCGATCCGGGATTGGCCGCCTATTGCGCCACCAAGGGCGCGGTTCATGCGCTGACCCGCGCGATGGCCTGCGATCACGGCCCCGAGGGCATCCGCGTCAACGCGATCTGCCCCGGCTATATCGACACGCCGATGCTGCAAAGCTTTTTCACCGGCGAAGGTTCCGGCGCGGGGGGCAAGACCATCGACCAGTTGCAACAGGCGGTGCGCGACGTGCACCCGTTACGCACCTATGGCACACCCGAGGATATCGCCAACCTGGTCAACTGGCTGGCCAGCGACGAGGCGCGCTATGCCTCGGGGCAGCTTTGGGTGCTGGATGGAGGGCTGAGCGCGCAAGTTCAGCAGATGAAGATATGAGCAAACCGGTCATCATCACCTGCGCGCCCACCGGCGGCATCCATACGCCGACCATGTCCGAACACCTGCCGATCACGCCAAACGAGATCGCCGAGGCCAGCATCGGCGCGGCCGAGGCCGGGGCGTCGATCATCCATCTGCATGCGCGAAACCCGGAAAACGGCAGGCCCGACCCCGATCCGGACCTCTTCATGCAGTTCTTGCCCCGTATCAAGCAGGCGACTGGCGCGGTGATGAATGTCTCGACCGGGGGCGGCCTGGGCATGACCCGCGAAGAGCGCCTGCGCGCCGCCCTGCGGGCCAGTCCGGAAATGGCCAGCATGAACATGGGGTCGATGAATTTCGGCATCTTCCCGATGATGCAGAAATATTCCGACTGGAAACATGACTGGGAGCCCGAATTCCTGGACATGACCCGCGATTTCATTTTCCGCAACACCTTCGCGGATATCGAATACGCCATGCGCGAGCTGGGCGATGCCCACGGCACGAAATTCGAGTTTGAGTGCTATGATCTTGGTCATCTCTACAACCTTGCCTGGGTGGTGGACCAGGGTTGGGTCAAGCCGCCGTTCTTCATCCAGATGGTGTTTGGCATCCTGGGGGGGGTGGGGGCCGATCTGGACAACCTGATGCACATGCACACGATCGCCGAAAAACTCTTTGGCGACAGCTATGAATGGTCGGTTCTGGCCGCGGGCCGCCACCAGATGACGTTCACGACACAGGCCGCGATGCTGGGCGGGAACGTGCGCGTGGGGCTGGAGGACAGCCTTTACATCGGCCCGGGTCAGAAAGCGAAAACCAACGCCGAACAGGTGACGAAAATCCGGTCCATCATCGAAAACCTGGGGCTGACCGTCGCCACGCCCGAAGAGGCGCGCAAGCGCCTGGGGCTCAAGGGTGGTGACAAGGTCGCGTTCTAGAGGGGGAAGAGATGCAGACCAAGATGTTGATCAACGGCGAGATGACCGATGGCGGCGGCGAGGCCCTGGAGGTGCTGGACCCGGCCACCGGCAAGCGCGTCGCGCAGATCTCCGAGGCCACGCCCGAACAGGTCGAGGCCGCCGCCGTGGCCGCGCATGAGGCGTTCGAGAGTTACCGCCTGTCCACCCCGTCCGAACGCGCGGCGCATCTGCACGCCATCGCGGATGTCATTGAGAAAAATATCGAGGAACTTTCCGAGCTGGAGACCCTTGATGTGGGCAAGCCCTGGCCGATGGCGCAGAACGAGGAAATGCCGCTGACCATCGACACGTTCCGCTTCATGGCGGGGGCGGCGCGCACCATGTCCGGCTCGGCCACCGGTGAATACGTGGCTGGCCATACCAGCATGATCCGGCGCGATCCGATCGGCCCGGTGGCGTCGATTGCGCCCTGGAATTACCCGCTGATGATGGCCGCGTGGAAGATTGCCGCGCCGCTGGCCGCGGGGTGCACGATGGTTCTGAAACCCTCGGAAATCACGCCGCTTGCCACGTTGCGGCTGGCCGAACTTCTGGCGGATGTATTGCCCAGGGGCGTGCTTAACGTGATCCACGGGCGCGGATCCTCGGTAGGGGACAGGCTTATCAACGACCCGCGAATGGAGGGGATTTCGATTACCGGCTCGCCCGCCACCGGCATGGCGGCGATGCGCGCGGCCTCGCACCAGATCCGCCACGTGCATCTGGAACTGGGTGGCAAGGCGCCGGTCATCGCCTTTGACGATGCGGATGTGGACGCGCTGGCCGAGACCATCCGCTTCGGCTCGTACTTCAATGCCGGTCAGGATTGCGCCCAGCCCTGCCGGGTGCTGGCGCCGGACGGTGTCTATGACAGGCTCGTGGCCGCCGTTGCCGACCAGGTGGCGCAGATCAGGATCGGCACCCCCAAGGCCGAGGGCACCGAAATGGGCCCCATCGTGTCCGAGATCCAGCGCGAGCGCGTCGCCGGGTTTGTCGACCGCGCGCGGGCCAGCGCCGAGATCGCGGTAGGCGGTGTCGCGGGCGAAGGCAGCGGGTTTTTCTATCAGCCGACAGTGGTTGCGAATGTCGATAACGATGCCGAAATTGCCACCACCGAGGTGTTCGGCCCGGTCGTCACGATTTCGCGGTTCCGGGATGCCGATGACGCGCTCAGGATCGCCAATGCCGGCCGCTATGGCCTGGCATCGTCGGTCTGGACGCGTGATCTGTCGACCGCGATGCGAATGAGCACCGAACTGCGCTATGGCATGACGTGGGTGAACACCCATGGCGTGCCGACGCCGGAAATGCCCTGGGCGGCGATGAAGGGTTCGGGCACCGGCTGTGACATGAGCGTCTATTCCCTGGATGCCTATAGCGCGATCCGGCATGTGATGGTGGCGCACTGATGCGGCTGGCGGGGAAAAAGGCGCTGGTGACCGGTGGACGGCAGGGGATCGGACGCGGCATCGTCGAGGCGTTCCTGGCGGAAGGTGCCGAGGTGCTGACCTGTGGCCGGGGCGCGCGCCCCGACGGCCTGCCCGAGGCCTGTGGCTGGTGCAGCGCGGATGTCTCGGACCCCGCGCAGGTAACCGAACTGGCGCGGGCCGCCGGGCGGATTGACATTCTGGTCAACAATGCCGGTGTGCAGGTCGAAAAGACGGTGACCGACAGCACCGATGCCGATTGGGACCTGGTGATCGGCGCGAATTGCCGCGGTGTTTTCAACACGTGCCGCGCGCTGATCCCGCAGATGACGCAGGGCGCGTCGATCATCAATATCGGGTCGATCTCGGGCCGCGTGGCCGATCCGTCGATGGCGCTTTACAATGCGTCCAAGGCCTTTGTGCACGGGCTCACGCGGTCGATCGCGGTCGATCACGGGCCGCAGGTCCGCTGTAACGCGATCTGCCCGGGCTGGATCGAGACCGGGATGCTGGAGGCCGGGTTTGATATGTCCGACGATCCCGGAGCGGCGCGGCAGGATGCGCTCAGGCGTCATGCGATGCGGCGCTTTGGCAAGCCTGCTGATATTGCCGCCATTGCCGTCTGGCTGGCCTCGGACGAGGCCGGTTTCGCCACCGGGCAGATGTTCACCGTAGATGGCGGAATGACCGCCGCGTCGCCAATCAACACAGGGCTGTTCTGATGCCGGATACCTCTCATACCGCCATTCTGGGTGCGGGCGTCATCGGCGCCAGCTGGGCCGCGCTGTTTCTGGCGTCGGGCCGGTCGGTCGCCGTTTTTGACCCGGCTGAGGATGCCGCGGAAAACGTGCGCGCCTATATCGACAGGGCCTGGCCGGCGATGACCGAACTGGGCCTGACCGGGCGCGGCACACCCGACAGGATCAGTTTCCACACCTCCGCCGCCGAAGCTGTGGATGGCGCGGGCTTCGTGCAGGAAAATGTGCCCGAACGGTTGCCGATCAAACACGCAACCTTTGCCCGGATCGAGCCGGCGCTTGCGCCGGATGCCATCGTTGCCAGTTCGGCCTCGGGCCTCACGCTGGGCCAGATGCAGGAAGGTTGGGCCGATCCCGCGCGGTTCGTGCTGGGCCACCCGTTCAACCCGCCGCATCTGATCCCGCTGGTCGAGGTCATGGGCAACGAGCGGACCGCGCCCGATGTCGTCGAACGGGCCGAGGCGTTTTACGCCGATATCGGCAAGGTCACGATCCGGGTACAGAAGGAGGTGCCCGGCCATGTCGCCAATCGCCTGCAGGCCGCGGTCTGGCGTGAGGCCATCCACCTGGTGCAGTCCGGCGTGGCCAGCGTGGGCGATGTGGACAAGGCGATGTCCGCCGGACCGGGTCTGCGATGGGCCGCGATGGGGCCGACGACGCTGTTTGGCCTGGGGGCCGGGCCTGGCGGGCTGGCGGCGTTCTGCGACCATTTTGCCGATACCTTCAACGGCTGGTGGGATGACCTGGGCACACCCCGGCTGAACGATCAGACCGCCACCATGCTGGCGGCGGGGCTGGACGAGGCGACGAAGGGCGCCAGCGTCGATGACATGGCCGCCCGCCGCGACGCGATGTTCGTGGCGCTGCAAAAGGCGCTGACCAGCCTGCGCACCCGCTAGGAAGCCCTCAAGACCCGCGCGCTTGCATCACCTCGTCCCGGAACCGCCCGCGCGGAGCGCCAGGAACGGGCTGAACGGGATGATGCTGCGGCGTGGTTGCGGCACCATCGCTATAAATGGGTATATTGATGTGCTCATCCACAACTTATTGCGGTTATCCACAATAAATAGCTTTACAGGTCGCCCGATAAGCCGCACCATATCTGGTATGAACGTGGGGAATAGCCCCCGTTCGTAGAGCAGGCACCTAGCGCTTGGGGCGCTGCCAGGCCCCGAACGCTACAACAAAAGAGGTGGCGCAATGGCCTTGTCCGAGCAGTTTTTGCAAGAAGACCTTCATCCGATAGATATTGTCGAGCATATCGCAGAGCATCACGATTGGGATTTTGACCGTATCGCCGATGACCAGATCGCGATGGCCGTCGAAGGACAGTGGCGCACCTATTCGATTACCCTTGCCTGGTCGGGCTATGATGAAACCCTGCGGCTGGTCTGCAGTTTCGAGATGGATCCGCCGGAAGAAAAAATGCCGGCCCTCTATCACATGTTGAATGACGTGAACGATCAGTGCTGGGCGGGGGCTTTCACCTATTGGAAAGAGACCAAGCTGATGGTCTATCGCTATGGTCTGGTCATGGCGGGCGGTCTCGGGCCAAGCCCGGAGCAGATCGACACGCTGATCACCGCAGCGGTGATGAGTGCCGAGCGCTATTATCCGGCCTTCCAGCTGGTTGTCTGGGGTGATCGCGATCCGCAGGACGCGCTGCAAGTCGCCATTGCAGAGGCTTACGGCCGGGCGTAAACCTGACCCCGCGACGCAAGACATCAACGCGGGGTAGATCATGGATATGTCACTTGTGGCCGAAAAGGGCCTGGTTTTGCTGGGATGCGGCAAGATGGGTTCGGCCATGCTGCAGGGCTGGCTGACGGATGGGCTGCCCGCCGCCTCGGTTTGGGTGATCGATCCGAAGCCGTCGGACTGGCTGAAATCGACCGGTGTGACCATCAACGCCGACCTGCCCGCAAGCCCCGCCATCGTGCTGATCGCGGTGAAACCGCAGATGATGGGCGATGCGCTGCCAAAGATCGCGGCGATGGGCAATGGGACGACCCTGTTCGTATCGGTGGCCGCAGGCACGCCGATCGCCGCGTTCGAGGAGGCGCTTGGGCGCAGCAGCCCGATCATCCGCGCCATGCCGAACACGCCCGCCGCCGTGGGCCGGGGCATCACCGCCATCATCGGCAACGCCCATGCCAGCGAAGCGCAGATGGACCTGGCCGAGGCCCTGCTGGGCGCTGTCGGACAGGTCGTGCGGCTGCAGGCCGAAGCGCAGATGGATGCGGTCACCGGTGTTTCCGGCTCGGGTCCGGCCTATGTGTTCCACATGATCGAGTGCTTGGCCGCCGCGGGCGAGGCGCAGGGTCTGGCCCCCGACCTGGCGATGAAACTGGCGCAGGCGACGGTTGCCGGGGCCGGGGCGCTGGCCGAGGCGGCAGAGGAAACACCAGCACAGCTGCGCGTCAATGTGACCAGTCCCAACGGCACCACGCAGGCGGGGCTTGAGGTGCTGATGGACGAGGCGTCCGGCCTGCCGCCGCTGATCGCGGCCACGGTCAAGGCCGCCACCGACCGGTCGAAGGAGCTGGCCGATGGCTGACGAGATTACATTTGACGACTTCCTGAAGGTCGATATCCGTGTGGGCCGCGTGACCCGCGCCGAACCTTATCCCGAGGCGCGCAAGCCGGCGATTAAGATGTGGGTCGATTTCGGCCCTGAACTGGGCGAGAAAAAGACCTCGGCCCAGGTCACCGCCCATTACACGCCCGAGACGCTGATCGGGCGGCAGGTGGTTGCGGTCGTCAATTTCCCGCCCCGCCAGATCGGCAGATTCATGTCGGAAATTCTGGTACTTGGCTTATCGGATAGCCAGGGGGATATCGTTCTGCTAGGCCCCGACAAGGACGTGCCCGTCGGAGAGCGAATGCATTGAAACGAATATTGCTGACCCGGTCGATGCCGGAGCGCGTGGTCGCGGCCGCGCGCGCACATTTTGACGTTGAAATCCGCGACGATGCCGCACCGCTGAAAGTGGGCCAGATGCGCGCGGCGCTGGCGCTTTACGATGGGGTGATGCCGACCCTGGGCGACATGTTCGGTGCCGAGGTGTTTGACGGGTTTCAGAACCCGCGCTGCAAGATCCTGGCGAATTTCGGCGTGGGATATAACCATATCGACACTGACGCGGCGCGTGCGGTCGGCGTGTCGGTGACCAACACGCCCGGCGCGGTCACGGATGCCACCGCCGATATCGCGCTGACGCTGATGCTGATGTCGGCGCGGCGCGCCGGCGAGGGCGAAAGGCTGGTGCGCGCAGGCGCGTGGACGGGATGGAACCCGACACAGATGCTGGGACTGCACATAACCGGCAAGATCGTGGGCATCATCGGCATGGGCCGGATCGGGCAGGCGGTGGCGCGGCGCTGTCACCACGGGTTCGGCATGAAGGTGGTCTATACCCGGCGCAGCGGGGATGTTGACCTTGGCTTTCCGACCGAGCGGGTAAGGCAGGAGGAATTGCTGGCGCGCTCGGATTTTGTCGTGCTATGTGTTCCGGCCTCGCCGGAAACCTATCACATGATAGATGCCGAGCAACTGACTTGGATGGCCCCGCATGCCCATCTGATCAATGTTTCGCGCGGCGATGTCGTCGATGAGACGGCATTGATCGCGGCCCTGCAGGCCGGTGCGATCGGCGGCGCGGGGCTTGATGCCTATGAACATGAGCCCGAGGTGCCGGCAGAGCTGACCGCGCTGGAGAACGTGGTGCTGTTGCCGCATCTGGGCACGGCGGCGCTGGAGGTGCGCGAGGCGATGGGGCTGATGGCGGTCGAAAACCTGCGGGCCTATCTGAATGACGAGACACCCCCCAACCTGGTGAACTGAGGTGCCAGGCGGCAAGCGCCCCCCGTGCCGCGCGACCCACCCGCCCACCCGTCGCCCGGCACGGGGGGCGACCAGGGCCCGTTGCTCCGTGCATTGCCCGCTTGACGTTGCCGACCCTGTGGACGATCTTGGGTGATCTGCTTCGGGGGCAAGAACCATGTACACACCCGCCATCACGGGCACCGGCGTCTACACGCCTGACCAGATCGTAACCAATGACGAGTTGGTTGCGGCCTTCAACGCCCATGCCGAGAAGTTCAATGCCCGGCACGCCGATGCGATTGCCGCTGGCGAGATCGAGGCCAAGCAGCCTTCGTCGACGGAATTCATCGTCAGCGCATCGGGTATCCATCAGCGGTACGTGCTGGACAAGACCGGCGTTCTGGATCCCGAAGTGATGCACCCGCACCTGCCAGAGCGCGGCAATGATGAGCCGTCTTTGATGGCGGAAATGGCGCTGGACGCCTGCGCCAAGGCGCTGGAGCGGGCCGGGCGGCGGGCAGAGGAAGTGGACCTGGTAATCTGTGCCGCCAGCAATCACGAGCGCCCCTATCCGGCGATTGCTGTCGAGATCCAGCAATTGCTGGGCGCGGGCGGGTTTGCCTTTGACATGAATGTCGCCTGTTCGTCGGCCACGTTCGGGATGCAGGCGGCAGCGGACATGATCCGCACCGGGTCGGTCCGCCGTGCGCTGGTCGTGAATCCCGAAATCTGTTCCGGCCACCTGGAATGGCGCGACCGCGACTGCCATTTCATCTTCGGCGATGTCTGCACCGCCGCGGTGCTGGAACGCGCAGACGAGGCGAAGGGCGCGCATTTCGTAATCCGCTCGACCCGCTGTGCCACGCAGTTTTCGAACAATATCCGCAACAATAACGGCTTTTTGCGCCGCACCCGCGAGGGCCACATGGCGGACCGGCGCGATATGCTGTTCGTGCAGGAGGGCCGCAAGGTGTTCAAGGAGGTTTTGCCGCTGGTATCAAGGCACATTGCCGAGCATATGGCCGACGAGGGTATCGAGGCGGCAGAGCTGAAACGGCTCTGGCTGCATCAGGCCAACAAGGCAATGAACGATTTCATCGGGCGCAAGGTGATGGGCCGGGTGCCCGAGGCCCACGAGCAACCCAACATCTTGCAGGATTACGCCAATACTTCCTCGGCCGGTTCGATCATCGCCTTCTCGAAATATTCCGATGACATGGCGCCGGGTGACACCGGTCTTATCTGTTCCTTCGGGGCGGGCTATTCAGTGGGATCGGTATTGGTCGAGCGCGCGGGTTGACCCGCTGTTTTGCGGGCAACGGGTGAGGCCGTCTTTGACAGGCTGACACCACCCTCTTTGGAAGCGAACTTCCTGGGATGGAATGCGATGGCGCCAATATGCCCGCAAACGGGATCACGAAGAAAGGACATCCCCGAAACCCCCGGCCTCACCCTCGTGCCCGCACTTGGGGACGACGAGCACCCTTTCGTCCCGGAAAACCTTGGGATTGCTTACAAATGACATTTCGGGATAAAGCCTTTAATGGGAAAACATCAGGGGCTTTCCCTTGTCGTGACGACCGCACCACCTTGGGGATGAGTAATGTCAAAAGTCGGAAGCTATCTGAAGAAACATACCGAGGCGCTGGTCAAGGATGTGGGGATCGAGCCCGCCTGCGAGCTGACGGGCAAGTCCAAGGCGACGCTGGGGCGGTACTATTCCGACCATGACGAACACGCTGACCGTTTCATGCCGATTGATGCCGTGGCCGCGCTGGAGGAAGCGGCGTCTTATCCGCATGTCACCAGCGCGCTGGCCGAGTTGAAGGGCATCAGCCTGTCCTATGACGAACGGCGCAAGAACACCGCTGACAAGGGCGGCGTGAATTCCGACGTCATCGCGCTGAGCCAGCGCTTCGCGATGCTGATGGCCGAGTACCAGCAATCCATCGACGACGGGGTTATCACCGTGAACGAGGCCAAGCGGCTTCTGAAGGAAACCACGATGCTGCAGCAGGTCCTGATCGACATGAAACTGCACCTGGAAGAAGAAACTACCTGATAGCCGGACCACCCCGCTTGGGTTGTGGCGCAGTAAACCCCTCGGAATCCGTTCCTGTCCATTGCCGGGGCGGGCGCGGGCACTTCAAGGTCGTGGCGGCTTGTGAACGGCAACCCCGACCATGACGAACAGCACCCCGATGACCTCCACGGCGTTCGGGATCTGGCGCAGAACGATTACGCCGATGATCGTTGCCGTGGCGGGCAAGAGCGCCAGAAGAAAGGCGAAGCTGGCGCGTGGCAGCCGTGACATGGCGAGTTGGTCGCAGATGTAGGGTATGACCGAAGAACAGATGCCCGCACCGGCGCCTGCCAGGATCAGAACCGGCGCGCCGAATGCGTCAAGCGCCTGAAGGAAGCCGATTGGCATGACGAACAGGAAGGCCACCGACATTGCCGCGCCCAGACGCTCCACCCCACCCGATGCACCAGTTTCGGAAATCCTGTGCCCGAGGATGATGTAAAGGATAAAGGACGAAGAGGCCGCCGTTCAGCACCGCCCAGAACAGCCCCAGCAGGTCAGATGTCAGCTTGGCACCGCCCGCCGAAAGCAATGAAGGGGTGTCGATCAGCAACGTCACGCCAATCACGGTCAGGGCAAGGGCGAGGTAATTGCGGCCGGTGCGCAACCCCCACAGCGCGACCATGATTGTGCCGGTGAACTCGATGGCGGCCACAAGCGCGATCGGCAGCCGGTCAAGCGCAAGATAAAAGGCGCTGTTCATCACCGCCAGACACCCGCCAAGGGCCAACAGCAGCAAACGCTCGTGCGGTGCGGCATTGCGGAAGGTGCGCCAGGGTTTCGTGATCGGTGCGAAAACCAGCGCGGCGGCGGCGATCCGAAACCAGGCCACGCCCAGCACGCCGATCACCGGAAAGAGCAGGACGGCAAAGGCCGGACCGAGATAGTGGAAAATTGCCGACAGCCCGAACCAGGCGTGCGGCGGCACACGCGCGGACAGATGAGACAGGGCACCGGGTGGCGGCGCCGGCGGGGCGGATTTGGCTTGTTTCGTCATCATGTGATAATAGAAGGCAAAGAACCTGGAAAATATGGTCAACAATCATGCAAGATATGAAAAATCCAGCCAATACGAAGGAGAGTTCCTCAAATTTCCTTCGATCTGGAAAAGCGGCTCTGGACAACATAGATGCCGCGATCATTCGCGAGCTGACTTGCGATTCGCGCCTTCCCCGGGCAGAGCTCGCCCGTCGCGTCGGCCTGTCAGCGCCCAGTGTTGCGGATCGCGTCAGGCGCCTGGAAGATGCCGGCGTGATCACCGGCTACGGCGCGCGGATCGACCCAGCGCGTCTGGGTTATGGTCTGACGGTGCTGATCCGCGCGCGCCCTCTGCCCGGCGAGATGAAGAACATGATCGAAGCCATCCGGGGCACGCCCCAGATCGTGACCTGCGACAGGGTCTCGGGCGATGATTGCTTTGTGGCGCGGGCACATGTCCGCGACGTGGCGGATATGGAGGCCGTCATTGACCGGCTCGTGCCGTTCGGCGCCACCAATTCTTCGATCGTGCAATCGACGCCCATACCCGAACGGTTGGTCGAGCTCTGAAGGCACCCGCCATGCGCCCGGTGCCCGTGGCGCCCTTCTTTGCCAGCGCGTTTGTCGGTCGTACAGGCGGCAGGGCAGGGAAGCCGCGCTGCCGGACCACGGCGCGAAAGCCCCGGGCCGGTGTTTCGCGGGGCTTGGCCTTGACGTTCTTTTGGTGCAGGACTGAGGTTGACCTTCCAACGTACGCAACCAGGGGCGCCCCATGACCGATATCACCCGTTACGAAACCAATCAGCGCATGAGCCAGGTCGTGCACCATGGCGACGTCGTTTATCTGGCCGGGCAGGTTGGCAATGCCGGAGACAGCGTCGCAGACCAGACGCGCACCTGTCTTGAGCGGGTTGAGAAGCTGCTGGCCAAGGCAAATTCCAACAAGTACCGCATTTTGCAGACCACCATCTGGCTGGCCGACATGGCCGATTTTGCCGAGATGAATGAAGTCTGGGATGCCTGGGTGCCCGAGGGCCATGCGCCGGCCCGTGCCTGCGGAGAGGCCAAGCTTGCGCTGCCTGAACTCAGGGTCGAGATCCTGGTCATCGCTGCCGCGCAACCGCGCGTTCATGACCGTGGGCGCTGATCCGCGATTGGCCTGGAAATCCGGTCAGGAATTGCCCGCCACGACGGATGGACGCTGCCGGTTGGTTGCGCTATCAGGCGGGCAGTAACCCACTCAGAAAGGCGCGTTCATGTCCGGCCACGGCACTCCGATCCCGATGACTTCTGCCAAATGCGGCCCATTGACCGGCACGGCAGATGTGCCGGGGGATAAATCCATTTCGCACCGCTCGCTGATCCTGGGGGCGATGGCGGTGGGCGAAACCCGTATCACAGGCCTGCTTGAGGGTGAGGATGTGCTGGACACCGCCAAGGCCATGCGTGCCTTTGGCGCCGAGGTCACGGACCACGGCGGCGGCGAATACTCGGTCCACGGCGTCGGCACCGGCGGTTTCGCCGAGCCTGACCAGGTGGTCGATTGCGGCAATTCGGGCACCGGGGTGCGGCTGATCATGGGGGCGATGGCGACCTCGCCGATTACCGTTACCTTTACCGGTGACGCGTCGCTCAACAGCCGCCCGATGGCGCGCGTGACCGATCCGCTGGCATTGTTCGGCGCGCAATCCGTGGGCCGCGGCGGCGGCCGCCTGCCGATGACGATCACCGGCGCTGCCGACCCTGTGCCCGTGCGCTATACTGTGCCAGTACCCTCGGCGCAGGTGAAATCTGCGGTTCTGCTGGCGGGGCTGAACGCGCCCGGCCAGACCGTGGTGATCGAGAAGGAAGCGACGCGCGACCATACCGAACGGATGCTGGCCGGGTTTGGGGCCGACATCACCGTGGAGGAAACCGAAGAGGGCCGCGTCATCACCCTGACCGGCCGGCCCGAGCTGACGCCCCAGACCATCGCCGTGCCGCGCGATCCCAGTTCGGCCGCGTTTCCGGTCTGTGCGGCAATCATCACGCCGGGCTCGGACGTGTTGGTGCCGGGCATCGGCCTTAACCCCACCCGCGCCGGGCTGTTCACGACGCTGCGCGAGATGGGGGCCGATCTGAGCTATGAAAACGAGCGCAGCGAGGGCGGCGAACCGGTCGCCGACCTGCGTGCGCGCTTCTCGCCCGACTTGAAGGGTATCGAAGTACCGCCCGAGCGCGCCGCCAGCATGATCGACGAATACCCCGTATTGTCGGTGGTGGCCGCCTTTGCCGAAGGCGACACCGTCATGCGCGGGGTCAAGGAATTGCGGGTCAAGGAAAGCGACCGGATCGACGCGATGGCCACCGGGCTGCGGGCAAACGGCGTAACGGTCGAGGATGGCCCCGACTGGTGGACCGTCACTGGCATGGGCCACGGCAATGTGTCGGGCGGGGCCACCTGCGCCAGCCACCTGGATCACCGCATCGCCATGTCTTTCATGGTGATGGGCATGGCCACGCAAAACCCGGTCAGTGTCGATGACGGCAGCCCGATTGCCACGTCTTTCCCGATCTTCGAGCCGCTGATGGCGGGGCTGGGCGCCCGGATTAGTCGCGATAACCGCTGATCCGCAAGCCGTGCGAAGGGCCGGCCCCGGATGCCCGGCGTATCGCGGCTGCGGATGGCGCTATGCGAGAAAGCCGGGGAACCCGCATGGGGTTCCTTTCCGCACGGGCTTTGGATAAGCCTGAGATGTGCACAGGATCTGGAGCGTTTGATGAGCTTTACCGTGGCAATTGACGGGCCTGCGGCGGCGGGCAAGGGCACGATTTCGCGTGCCGTCGCCGCGCGGTTCGGGTTTGCCCATCTGGATACCGGGCTGCTTTATCGCGCGACGGGGCGGCGCACCCTGAACGGCACCGATCCGGTCGCGGCCGCGCGGGCGCTGACACCCGCCGATCTTGACGCCGATGACCTTCGCACACCCGAGGTGGCGCAGGCCGCCAGCCGCGTGGCCGCGATCCCCGAGGTGCGTCAGACGTTGCTGGATTTTCAGCGCGCGTTCGCGACCCGCAACGGCGGTGCGGTTCTGGACGGGCGTGACATCGGCACGGTGATCTGTCCGGACGCGCAGGTAAAGCTGTTCGTGACCGCCAATGATGATGTCCGCGCCCGCCGTCGCCATGCCGAACTGACCGGCAAGGGTATGGTGCTGACGGTCGAGGATGTCCTGGAGGATCTGCGTGCCCGCGACGCCCGCGACAGCGCCCGCGCCACCGCCCCCCTGAAGCCGGCTGAGGATGCCGTCATGCTCGATACCTCGGAAATGTCCATCGAGGCAGCGACCCAGGCCGCGATCGGGATTATCGAGCGGCGGCTGGCGCCGGGTGACGGCTGAGCAGGTTCAGAACGCCTCAGCCTTTGTAGAGTTCGCTTTCGCTGCCCAGATACCCGTTCCAGGCAAACCAATAGGCGATATGGCCGGCGACGCGGGGCAGGGTGCGCCCATCGGAGGCCCGCAACACCTCTTCGTCGATCTGCCAGTGGACCCCATCCGACGATTGCAGCCCATCCTTGGTCTTCTCGAAGGTCAGGCCGCCGCGTTCATAGGCGCGGACCGAGCGGCTCCTGGCGTCGCCGATCAGCACCAGCGGCTTGCCCTGCATTGCATCATTGATGACCCGGCGTTTGCGAAACGCCTTCAGCGGCCACGCCTTGGCCCCGCCGAACTCCCGGATCCCAAAGACGTAATCCTTTTGCCGGTGCTGGCGCTGATCGACATTTGTCGGAAACATCAGGTTGTCGGAGGCGAAATATTCACGATAGACCACACCCGAGCCGTAGTCGCGGCGATGGCCGGTCTGCAGCGACAGGATGCGCGTGTCCGGATTGTCGCGCCGCCATTCGGCCCAGGTGGTGATGACGACCGGGCGCTGTTGCAGCTCGATGCCGCTATTGACCAGCCGCCCCGAGACCGGTTTGCCGGTGAACTGGTTCCACAGCGAATGGGTGGCGCGGTCGAACATCAGCTTGTTGGACCGGTAAAGGAATCCGGACGATCCGAAGATCAACGGCCTTGACCGTCCCCGCACCTTGGTCTCGAACAGGATACCCGAGCCGCAAAGCGTGCAATAGGCCAGGGCGACCGGTACACCGCCGATCACCTCGTTGAACATCTCGTGCCAGCCCATGATCCTGAGCGGATAGGCGCGGATGTCGCCATTGATCGCCACGCCGAATACCAGATCGCTGTCGCGCATATAGCTGGCCTGGGCGGCGGTAATCAGGCGGGGATTGTCCAGCGACGGGATACCATCCTTGCGCACCCCGCCCCAGGTGATCTCTTCCAGGCGGATCTTCATCCGGTCGCGCTGCAGGTGGCGCGGCTTGAGGAAGACGTCGAAATTCGGATCGATCTGCAGATAGATCTCGCGTTTGAGCGCGATGAGCGAGGGTTGATGCGGCACGATCTGGGGGTTGGCCTCTTGCCAGAGCATCCAGTCGAACCAACTGTCGCCCGCCTTGGCGCCGGTGATGGCGGTCAGGGTTTCGGAAAAGTAGGTCGGCGGAAGTTGCGAGAACCGCATCGCCATGATCAGCCCGGCCGCAAGATCAGGCCGGTTCCGGTTGCGGATGGCATTCAGCGCGTCGATGGCGCGGTCGGGCGACCCCGCGATCGTCTGGCGCAAAAGGTCAAACTCGGCCTGGTTTTCCTGTGCCGCAAGCGGCGCAGGCAATGCGCCAGATGCGGCGGCGCTGACGATGAAATGGCGGCGGGTCAGGGGCAAGGTGCATCCTCCGGTGACGGGTCTGACCGGAAGATGCGTGTTTGGGGGATCACATGCACTAAACGTCTTGGTGAGCAGTGCGGTAAAACGGGCAGGGCCACGAGGGTGGGGGGAGGCTTGGCCCTGCCCGGGACGGCGTTAGCCGTTTGCCAGTTCTTCGACCGATTTATGTTCGATCTGGGTCCAGTTTTCGTCGGCGGTGGCTTTGACGCCAGCGACATCTTCGAGGAAAAGCTCACGGGTCTTTTCGTTCAGGAACAGGAACAGTTTGCCTTCATGCACGACGAACTTGTCCGGGTCGCCGTCGAATTTCTTGCCGACCGATACGCCGTAGGAGCAGAAACCGCCATGCTGAGGGGTGTATTTCGCCGGGTTGGCCTTGAACGCTTCCAGGTTCTCGGCGCTGGCGAAATAGTACGAAGCCCCATCATGGGTCAGCGCATGCTGGGCCGAGCCGTCGACGACCTTGCTGTCGTTCAACAGGGCGACCGGATCGGCGCCATGCACGGCCAGCGGGGCGCCAGCGGCGGAAATGCCATTGCTGACATTGATTTCATCCGCTGCAAAGGCAGGCGCCGCGATCAGCGGCAGGGTGGCGACAATGGTGGTGATCAACAGGTTCTTCATTTTTTGTCCTTTCAGGTTTCCGGGTCGGTCTTTGCTGACGCGACAGAACGGAAATTATGTCGCCGTGGTGAAACTTGAATGCCGGAAAATTCACGAAAACACGCAGATCGTTCGAAACCATGAATGAACGGTGTTATTCTGCGATAATCTTCAGCACCGCGGCCTGCCGGATATCCTCGCGCCTGCCATCCCGCGCGGCCCTTGGGGCCGCCGCGAACGGCGCAAGACCGCATATGTTCAGGCCCGCCAGCAGTGTCGGGGCTTGATCCCGCCCCGTAACTGGCTTATACGCGCGCCTGTCGATAAGGCGGAAACCGCCGCGGAACATTGAGATGAGCAGGGTCGGGACCAATCCGGCCCTCTTTGTTTTGCGGAACCAGACGGGCTCTGCCTGACCAACGAAACCCCAAGACCGGCGGAGACAACCGCGCGGCCCGAAACACGAAACGTTAGGATTGAAACGCCACATGGCTCAAAACGCATCGATGGAGGAATTCGAAGCCCTCCTGAACGAAAGCTTCGAAATGGACACGCCCGAAGAGGGGTCGGTTGTCAAAGGCAAGGTCATCGCGATTGAAGCAGGCCAAGCCATCATCGACGTAGGCTACAAGATGGAAGGCCGCGTCGAGCTCAAGGAATTCGCAAACCCCGGTGAAGCCCCCGAAATCGCCGTCGGCGACGAGGTCGAGGTGTTCCTGCGCGCGGCGGAAAACGCCCGCGGCGAGGCTGTCATCTCGCGCGAGATGGCGCGCCGCGAGGAAGCCTGGGATCGTCTGGAAAAAGCCTATGCCGATGATGAACGTGTCGAAGGCGCGATCTTTGGCCGGGTCAAGGGTGGTTTCACCGTCGATCTGGGCGGTGCCGTGGCCTTCCTGCCCGGTTCGCAGGTTGATGTGCGCCCGGTGCGCGACGCCGGCCCGCTGATGGGCCTCAAGCAGCCGTTCCAGGTTCTGAAAATGGACCGCCGCCGCGGCAACATCGTTGTCTCGCGCCGCGCGATCCTGGAAGAAAGCCGCGCCGAGCAGCGTGCCGAGGTCATCGGCAACCTGACCGAGGGTCAGAATGTCGAGGGCGTGGTCAAGAACATCACCGAATACGGTGCGTTTGTCGACCTGGGCGGTGTTGACGGGCTGCTGCACGTCACCGACATGGCCTGGCGCCGCGTGAATCACCCGTCGGAAATTCTGTCGATCGGTGAAACCGTCCAGGTGCAGGTCATCAAGATCAACAAGGAAACCCACCGCATTTCGCTGGGCATGAAGCAGCTGCAGGAAGATCCGTGGGATCTGGTGGCCGCCAAGTATCCACTGGAATCGGTGCACACCGGACGTGTCACCAACATCACCGACTACGGTGCCTTTGTTGAGCTGGAGCCGGGTGTCGAAGGTCTTGTGCATGTCAGCGAAATGTCGTGGACCAAGAAGAACGTGCATCCCGGCAAGATCGTATCCACCTCGCAAGAGGTCGAAGTCATGGTTCTGGAAATCGACGGTGCCAAGCGCCGCGTTTCCCTGGGCCTGAAGCAGACCATGCGCAACCCCTGGGAAGTCTTTGCCGAGCAATTCCCCGAGGGCACCGAAGTGGAAGGCGAGGTCAAGAACATCACCGAATTCGGTCTGTTCATCGGCCTGGAAGGCGAAATCGACGGCATGGTCCACCTCTCCGACATCTCGTGGGACGAGCGTGGCGAGGATGCGATCCAGAACTACCGCAAGGGCGATGTGGTTCAGGCGGTCGTGTCCGAGGTCGACACGGAAAAAGAGCGCATCTCGCTCAGCATCAAGGCCCTGGGCGGTGACAAGTTCGCCGAGGCCGTTGGCGGCGTGAAGCGCGGTTCGGTCATCACGGTCGAGGTCACCTCGATCGAGGATGGCGGCATCGAGGTCGAATACGAAGGCATGAAGAGCTTCATCCGCCGTTCGGACCTGAGCCGCGATCGTGCGGAACAGCGCCCTGACCGGTTCAGCGTCGGCGACAAGGTCGACGTGCGTGTGACCAATGTCGACAGCAAGACCCGCCGTCTGGGCCTGTCGATCAAGGCGCGCGAGATCGCCGAGGAGAAGGAAGCCGTGGAACAATACGGCAGTTCGGATTCCGGTGCATCGCTGGGCGATATCCTGGGCGCCGCGCTGAAGGGCGACGACTAAACCCGCAGCCCGGTAGGAAAACCGTTTGGCCCCGCCTGTCCGGCGGGGCCATTTTTTTGTCTTCGTGAAAGCGGAGGGTTCAGGCTTTGCGGAACCGCCGCAGCGCGCCCAATCCGCCCAGACCGGCAATCAGCAGCCAGCCCGCCGCGGGCAGGGGCACGACGCTGATCTCGCCCGCAAGCACCGGAAGCCCGGCATTATAGTTGCGGGGGGCCGCGATGGGATTGCCGTTGCCGTCATCGACGATACCGCCGCCAAGGCCGTTTCCGATATTGTCTTCAAGTTGGAAATTGGTGAAGGCGCCATGAATCACGATTTCACGGTCTGCCAGATCCAGCAGATCGTTGATGTCGAACGACCCGCTATAGGCAGGCGTCGTCAGCAGATCATAGGTATACGAAGAGTCGATCCTGCCATTTGGCGCTGTCGGAAAGCCCCCAAGTCCGGGTACCGTGTCATCCGTCAGCGACAGGATGATCGGCCCATAGGTTGCAGCGCCTTCCAGCAATTCAATAAAACCGTCGCCATCGCTATCCTGCGCCGCCGTCGGTGTCACGGAATTTCCGTTGGAACCATCGGCATTCTTGACGCCGTGAATATGCTGTACATGCGGGACATCGGGATCGAGCCCCGACGCGCGCACCCGGACGGACAGCGTGTTGGCCACGTCGTCAAGCCTGAGGTTGACCTTGCCGCTTGCGCCAAAGCCGTTGAGATCACTCAGTATCGCGCGGTAGTCGATGGTTGCGGCCGGGGCGATGGTGCCCAGGCCGGTACAGAGTGCGGTCGTCAGGGATAGTGTTCTTAAAGTTGGCATTTGTTCATATCCTCCCAGTCAGTTGCGCCGCAAGAACAGCTCGCGGCTCTGGAAGACACGATCCGACTGCGGGAAAAGTTTCGGAGCCTGTGAAAAATCCGGGTCTGATGTCTGGTCCGCCGGGGTCGGTTCAGCCCCTGGAGTCCGGCCAGGAAGGTCACGCATGGACGCCTGACGGCTCTTTCGCCGAAGGCGTCTTGCGCGCCGCCTGCTGGGTCGTCAGCCCGGCAAGACGCGGGCAACCCGCGATGTTCTCCGCCTGCGGGCGTGCACGCCTTGGCTGCGCGGTGTTCCGCCCTCCGGAGGCTGTTTTCTTGTTGCGAATCAATGGCTATTCCGCGCCGCAGAAAAACTCTGAACGGCGAGGATGCGGGCGGATCGCCTGGCATCTGGCCGAAGTTTTTTGACCCAAAAGCGAATTTTTGGGCAAATTCGCGCCGTTCTTACGCCGCTTTGTGTTTCTGTTTTTCGCGATGTTATCTATAGTTACCGCGTTGCCATTCGATCAAAAAACAATAAACGCTCGGGGGAGGGTGCTAATGATCCGGTCGGAGTTGATTCAGAAAATTGCCGATGAGAATCCGCATCTCTATCAGCGTGACGTGGAACGTATCGTCAACACCATTTTCAATGAAATTACAGATGCGATGGCCCGGGGGAACCGGGTCGAACTTCGGGGCTTTGGCGCGTTTTCCGTGAAGAAGCGGGATGCGCGTATCGGCCGCAACCCGAGAACCGGCGAGTCGGTTCAGGTCGAAGAGAAACATGTGCCGTTCTTCAAGACGGGAAAACTGCTTCGGGATCGTCTGAACGGGAAGTAAGCCCATGCGCTATATCCGCTATGCCTCGATTGCCATCTTCGCGGTGGCGCTTATCCTGATCGCATTGGCCAATCGCGGCACGGTGACGGTCAAGGTGCTGCCCAACGAACTGGCGGCGCTGGCGGCGGTAAACCCAAGCTATGACATGCCGCTGTTCATCGTCATGTTCGGCGGGATACTTGCCGGGCTGATCGTGGGCTTCATCTGGGAGTGGATCCGCGAAGCCAAGGAGCGGATGGAAGCGGCGCGCCAGGCGCGCGAGATGCAGCAGATGCGGGCCGAAATCCGACGCCTCAAGGGTGAGAAACACCAGGGCAAGGATGAGGTTCTGGCGCTGCTGGAAGAAGCCGGCTGAGGCGAACCATGCCAGAGGATGTGCGCGTCAAGATATGCGGGCTGACACGGCCCGCGGATGTTGCGGCTGCGGTGGACGCGGGCGCGGCCTATCTGGGCTTCAACTTCTTCCCGAAATCCCCGCGCTATATCGACATTCCGGATGCCGCGGTTCTGGCTGTCGAGGTGCCCGACGGCGTGGCCAAGGTGGCCCTGGTCGTCGATGCCGATGACGATCTGCTGGACGCGCTGGTCCGTTCGGTTCCGCTGGATATGCTGCAGCTTCACGGGAACGAGCCGCCTGAACGTGTGCTTGCCGTCAAGTCGCGCTATGGATTGCCGGTAATGAAAGTCGTCGGTGTGGCCACGGCCGAGGATCTGCCGCAGCTTGATCTTCACGGCCGGGTGGCCGATCAGCTGCTGGTGGATGCCAAGCCGCCGCCCGGTGCGGACCGTCCCGGTGGCAACGCGATTGCCTTTGACTGGAACCTGATCGCCGGGCGCCGATGGCCCGTGCCCTGGATGCTGGCGGGCGGATTGACACCCGCGAACGTGGCCGAGGCGATTGCGCTGACGGGGGCAAAACAGGTGGATGTCGCTTCGGGCGTGGAAAGCGCACCGGGGCAAAAGGATGCGCGGTTGATCGCAGATTTCATCCGCGCGGCGCGATCATGATCCGGTTTCGCGAGGCCGACCGCGCCGATGTTACCCAGGTGGTTGCACTGCTGCGCGATGACATGCTGGGCCGGTCGCGCGAGGCCGACGATATGTCAATCTACCTGACGGCCTTCGACGGGATGCAGAAGGAAGGCGGCAATCGCCTGATCGTCGGTGAGGATGGCGATGGCGCCATTGTGGCCACCTACCAGATCACCTTGATCAGCGGGTTATCGCTGCGCGCCGCGCGCCGCGCCCAGATCGAAAGCGTGCGGGTGGCCAGCCATCTGCGCGGGCAGGGGGTGGGCGAGGCGATGTTTGCCGACGCTCAGGCCCGCGCCCGCGCCGCGGGGTGTTCCCTGATGCAGCTGACGATGAATGCCAGCCGCACGGATACGCTTCGTTTCTATGAACGCCTCGGCTTTGTCGCCAGTCATACCGGGTTCAAGCTTGAACTGGGCTGATTGACAGCGCGGGTCTCGCCGCGGATGCTGAGCCCGCGGAAGAGAGGGCAGAGATGGCGACAAAGACCGAGGAACTGGATGACGTCTACGGCGCGAAATCGCCTGATGAAACCCGCCGGATCTATAACCGGTGGTCCGAAAGTTACGATGCCGACAATCTATCGCGCGGATTTCGCTTGCCGCCGGTCGGGGCGGGGCTGCTGGCGCGCCATCTGGGCCCGGCCGATGGTCCGGTGCTGGACGCGGGCTGCGGCACCGGGCTGGCGGGCGAGGCGCTGAAGATCCTGGGGTATGAGCGCCTGATCGGCTGTGACCTGTCGCCCGACATGCTGAGCGCGGCGCAAAGAACCGGCGCTTATGCCGAGTTGCACGAGGCCGACCTTGGCAAGCCGCTGCCATTTGCTGCGGACCATTTCGCGGGATTCATTTGCGTCGGTTCCTTCGGACCCGGCCATGCGCCGCCGATCAGCCTGGTGCACCTGGCACACGTCACCCGGTCCGGCGGTTATGGTGTGTTCAACCTGATCGAGGCGACCTTCGCTGACCAGGGCTTTCCACCGGTGATGGCGGGGCTGGAATCCTCGGGCGCGTGGGAGATCGTGCAGCGGACCGAGCCTTTCCTGCCCTTCCTGCTGGGCGAGCCGGACCTGTGGACGCGGGCCTATGTGGTGCGGATGCGCTGACCGGCCTCTGGCTGCCCACATGTCTTGGGTTCAGACCTGGCCTGACGGGTGCCGAAATCCGGCCTCGCCTCCCTTTTCACTGGAAAATCCCGCCCGCGCGCCATATTGACGGGGCAATCCCGGAAATATCATCCGAAAGGCGCACGCGATGAACGACCTATTCAACAGTTTCATGACCGGCCCCGACGAAAAGGGCCGTTTCGGCGATTTCGGCGGGCGGTTCGTGTCGGAAACGCTGATGCCGCTTATCCTGGAACTGGAAGCGCAATATGAGAACGCCAAGACCGATGACAGTTTCTGGGCCGAGATGCAGTATCTGTGGACCCATTATGTGGGGCGTCCGTCACCGCTCTATTTCGCCGACCGGCTGACCGACCATCTGGGCGGTGCCAAGATTTACCTGAAGCGCGACGAGCTGAACCATACCGGCGCGCACAAGATCAACAACGTGCTGGGCCAGATCATCTTGGCGCGGCGGATGGGCAAGACCCGGATCATCGCGGAAACTGGCGCGGGTCAGCACGGGGTGGCGACGGCGACGGTCTGCGCCAAGTTCGGGTTGAAATGCGTGGTCTATATGGGCGCGCATGATGTCGAGCGGCAGAAACCCAACGTGTTCCGGATGCGCCTTCTGGGGGCCGAGGTGATCCCGGTCACATCGGGCCGCGGGACGCTCAAGGACGCGATGAACGACGCGCTGCGCGACTGGGTGACCAATGTGCGCGACACGTTCTACTGCATCGGCACCGTGGCCGGCCCGCATCCCTACCCGGCGATGGTGCGCGATTTCCAGGCGATCATCGGCAAGGAGGCCAAGGAGCAGATGATGGCCGCCGAGGGCCGTCTGCCCGACACGATTATCGCTGCCATCGGCGGCGGATCAAACGCCATGGGGCTGTTCTTTCCTTTCCTGGACGACAAGGAGGTCGAGATCATCGGCGTCGAGGCCGGCGGCAAGGGGGTGAATGCCAAGATGGAGCATTGCGCGTCCTTGACCGGTGGACGGCCCGGGGTGCTGCACGGCAACCGGACCTATCTGCTGCAGGATGACGACGGGCAGATCCTCGAAGGGTATTCGATCTCTGCCGGGCTGGATTATCCGGGCATCGGCCCGGAACATTCCTGGCTGCATGAAATCGGCCGCGCCAAATATGTCTCGATCACCGACAAGGAGGCGCTGGAAGCATTCCAGCTGTGCTGTCTGCAGGAGGGGATCATCCCGGCGCTGGAGCCGAGCCACGCGCTGGCCCATGTGATGAAGATCGCGCCCAAGCTGCCCGCCGACCACCTGATCTGCATGAACATGTGCGGGCGCGGTGACAAGGACATTTTCACCGTTGCAAAACACCTGGGCTTCGAGATGGAAGAGGCCGACTGAGCGGCGGGCAGGGCCACGGGGCTGGCACGCCGCCCGCCCGCCCACCCCGGCGCGCCAGCCCCGTGGGCGCAAAGCCGGGGAAATTTGTTGCTGAAAGTCGGGCAGATTTGCCTGAAGAGCGCGTCCGGAGGGGCGCGCTTTTTTCATTTGTTGCGCAAACGGGCAATTTTGTTGCGCATAGATCACGAGTGTTTTTGACAGGCATTCGCGTCGTTGAGCGACTCATTTTGTTACCGCTATCACTCACCTCCCGACCGGACGGATCGGACCCTAGCGGGCAGAGGTGATCACTCTCCCGGTGCGGGCGGCGCTGCCAGCCCCGTATGCCAGGGCCGTGACATGACGGACAGGGCTTGGCCTTCCACGCCAATGCAAATGTAGCTCAATTGGATAGAGCAATCGACACTTAATCGACGTGTAGCAGGTTCGATCCCTGCCATTTGAGAACGGTAAAGATGTGCAAGCATCTGGGGTTCGACTCCCCTCGCGCCGCGGATTGCGGTACCAAAACGGGTTCCGGGGTTGCCCCAGCAGGGGCGGCCTGGCGTTTCGCGGCTGCTTGCGGCCAAGGGACAAAAGCCCGCCGCTGCTCTGGTTTCGTGCCGGAGCGGGGATGACGGTTTGCCCGTGCCATTGCCCGCCGCGCGGGGTTTCGACCCTGCAAGGCGCGCGGCGGCCCCGGCGGCCCTCTCGCCCAACTCCCGCGCGGGATCATGGCGCGGGGCGGCCCCGGCGCCTTTCCAAAGCCCCGCATCGTGCGGGCGTCACACCTGCGGCCATTCCGGCCCAACCAACTGAAAAACCTCAAGGAGATCGCATTGCGACGACGATAGGACGAGATGAAAAGGAGACGAGACATGATACTGATCACATTGATCGAGCGGCTGATGGGCTATGAGCGGATCACCGTGACGGAACGCGAGCGCGTTCTGGTGCTGCGCAATGGCCGGTTCGAGGCCATCCTTGGCGCGGGGGAGCACCGGCTGAAGAGCCGCAACCTCCTGCGCGAGGCGCACGATCTGGGACGTCTCCGTTTCACCTCGCCCTATGACCGGGCGCTGTTCCGGGAACGGCCCGATTTGGCCGCGGCGCATCTGACCGAGCTGCGGGCCGGTGCCGATGAGGTGCTGATTGCCCTGCGCGACGGGGTGCCTGCCGAGGTGGTTCTGCCCGAGGCGCGTGTTGTCCTCTGGACCGACGCGGGCCCCTGGGAGGTCGAACGCCACGCGATTGGCGAGACCCTGGCCGTCGCGCCCGAACTGGCCAACCGGCTGGTGCGGGCGGGTCTGACCACAGGCTTTTCGGTTGCCGAGGTGGCTGAGGGGCATGTGGGCCTGCTCAGCATCGACGGCGTTCTGCGTGAAACCCTGACGCCCGGAACCCACGGGTTCTGGAAACTGGGGCGTCACGTGGCGGTCAAGCAGGTCGACCTGCGGCTGCGCACCCATGAGGTCACCGGTCAGGAGATCCTGACCAAGGACCGGGTGACCATCCGGGTCAACCTGAGCGCGGGTTACCGCGTGACCGATCCGGTCAAGGCCGTCACCTCGGTGCGCGACTTTGACGAGGCGCTGCACCGGGCGCTGCAACTGGCGTTCCGGAAAACCCTGGGCGCGCTGACGCTGGACCGCCTGCTGGCGGAGAAAACCAGCGTTGACGCCGAGGCGGCAGCGGCGGTCCGGGCCGAGATGGCCGGGATCGGCATCGAAGTGGGTGAGATCGCGCTGAAAGACGTGATCCTGCCCGGCGAGATGCGGGAGATCCTGACCTCGGTGGTCGCGGCCGAGAAAGAGGCCGAGGCCAATGTCATCCGCCGGCGCGAAGAGACGAACGCAACCCGTTCGCTTCTGAACACGGCAAAGGTCATGGCGGAAAATCCCGTCATGCTGCGGCTGAAAGAGCTGGAGGCGCTGGAAAGCATCGCCGGCAAGGTCGAGCGGCTGACGGTCCACAACGGGACCGAGGGCCTGATGACCGACATCGTGCGGCTGCGCGACTGAGGTTCCGGGCGATTATTCCGAAAGGGATGTCGCCCGGGGCCCGTGCGCAGCAGCACGACACGGCCCAAGGCAAAATATGAACGCCCGGCCCGGGGGATGCTTCCGGGCCGGGCATTCGCTGCATATTAACAAGGTCACTCGTTACTCTTCCAGGTCGGGCAGATTCCGCCGGTTGGTCTCACGGCGTTGCGCGACCATTACTTTGTAGATCTCCTGATCCACAGTCTCTTCGATTCCGGGCCGGGGCCGGCCTTCGATTTCACGCCACCCGAACGGCGACGCCGCAGCCAATCGCGGTCCAACAATACCTTCACTCATCAAACAAAACTCCTGTCAGGATTTCCCACCATCTCCTAACGAACGATGTCCCGAACCGCTTACCGTTACGGACTGCGCTTAGATTTTCCTGGTTCCATACTCCAACCAGGGTTCACCACCTACACATTGCCTTTCGGCAACCACACAAGGCACAGGGCTGAAACAAAAGCCCAGGACCGTTTCGCAGAAGTCGCGAACAGAAAACAAATGCGTGAACAAAACTTTCATACCGATACTTTCACGCTCACTCGTTACCCTTCCGGAAACAACTTTTCGCATTTGCTTTCTGTCGCTTTACTTCGATAACCCAACATTGCGACTAAATTTAAACATTACCAGTCCCTTTTTCGGGATGAGTCGCGAAGCGGCTTAAAACCGGACTTCCGGAGTGTCTATGGTTTTGCAACAATCCCGGGAAAGTGGTGCGAAACGCACTGAAAAACCCCTGCCGTGTTTCCGACCCTGCCTGAAAATGTCCTGAATTTGGGATAACTGCCCGGTCATGCGGGCATTATGTGCGATCGTTCTCGTTCTGGAAAATATCTGTTCTTCGCCTTCTTCGCGGTGTTCCGCCGGGATTCTGCAGCCATTCCGGTCGGAAAAAAGCGCGCTTCGGCAGCGTTTCATGCTGTCGAAGAATCAACCGCCAGGGGTCGGGGCGGCATCACGCAGGGGCGTGCAGTTGCAGGATGTGCAGCGGAACGATCTCAAGCGCGCGTTCATGGGTCGCCTCCAGCCGGACCTGCGGCGCACAGCCTTCGTCATGCGCCTGAAGAAAGCGGGCGGCGCACAGGCACCATTGGTCACCGGGCTTCAATCCCGGAAAGCCGAATTCTGGATGCGGGGTGCTGAGATCGTTTCCGACATATTTGGAATAGGCCAGGAACTCGGCCGTCATCAGGGCGCAGACCGTGTGACTGCCGCGGTCCTCGGCGCACGTGTTGCAATGTCCGTCACGAAAGAAGCCGGTGACCGGATTATCCGAGCAGGGTTCAAGCACGTGGCCCAGAACATTGATTGCAGGATCCTTGGTGATCATGGCGCGCCTCCCTGAACGTCAGTCTAGTCCGCCTGCACCGCCTGGGCAATTGCATGGAACATCGCGACATTCTGATCATTCACGCCCGGTTCGCGAAACTGCCGATCGGCGGCGGTGACCACGATCACCACATCGCGCGGCTGGTCGATATAGATGTATTGCCCGTAAATCCCGCGGGCCATGAACACGCCATCGCCGGCGCCCTTGGGGATCCACCACTGGTAGCCATAGCCCAGCTGCCCCGGTTCTGTGGGGGCGCTGGCAATGGTCGATGCGGCGATCCAGTCACCGGGGACGATCTGCCGACCCTGCCAATGGCCACCCTGCGCGATCATCTGGCCGAAACGCCCATAATCTCGTGTGGTCATGTTGATCCCGCCCAGGGCAAAGGCAACGCCGCGCCCGTCGGTCAGGTAAAAGGACTGCGATTCCAGCCCGAGGGGCGCGATGATCTTCTCGGCCAGCAAATCGGGCAGGTCGCGCCCGGTCGCACCGCGGATCACCATGGCAATCACATGGGTGTCGATCGAGACGTATTTCCAAGTCTCACCCGGTGGGGCAGATCGATCGCGCAGCCCGGCGGCGAACCCGTCCATGGACCCGCCAAGCGCCAGAATCCGGCCCATCTTGTTGATGTCGGAGTTGTAATCCAGATAATCCTCGTCGAAGGTCACCCCGCTGGCCATCTGCAGCACGTTGCGGATCGTGGCCCCGTCATAGGCGCTGCCTGTCAGTTCCGGTGCATATTTCGTGACGGGATCATCGAGCGAGGCGATTGCCCCATCGGCCATCACGATCCCGAACAGCGCCGACAGGAAACTCTTGGCAATGGACCAGCCGATGCGGCGATCATTGCGGCTGGTGCCCAGGTGATAGCTTTCATGTACGATTGCGCCGCCATCGAGCACCAGCAGCGAGGTAACGGCACGTTCCCTCATCCAGCGATCCGTGGTTTCGGGCAGCGTGACGGGATCGCCGGTTGGCAGGGGGGATACCGGTCCGTCGCCACGCGAAATCGCACGGGTCAGAAAGGCGCGGTCCATGTTCGAGAAATTTCCGATGATCCGCTCTTCGGCAAAGAGCGACCGTACCGCGAGCAACCGGGTGATCTCCTCGCGCTTCCACAGTCCTACGGCGATGACCGCCAGCACAAGCGCCAGGCCCACCCGTCCCAGCCGTTTCCATACATGTCGCATGAACACTGCCCTCTGCTACAGGGCTCACAAGACCATTGCTCAGGCGGCGCCGCAAGCCCAACGATCCGGGCGCGGGCCAAACCGAACGGCCGTCGCCATCCCGGCGCGGCCCTAGCGGAACTTGTCGATCAGGCGCTGCATCGGGCTGCGGGTGTCTTCGGGTTCCGGCCTGGGCCCGGCGGCGGATTTCGCAGGTGCCGTATCGGCCGCTTGCGGACTGGCTTGTGTCGTTGACGACCGTGCCGGCGCAACGCGGTGCGCCCCCCCCTTCTGAAAACTGTCATTTGCCCCTTCGGCCCGGTGGGCCGCGCCGTCGCTGATGCCGCGCAGCAGATCGTCCAGCCAATCCGCATCGGCCTTGGCGAAATCCTGAAGCACATAGTGCGGCACCAGTTCCTTGCGGCCGGGATGGCCGACACCCAGCCGGACGCGCTGATAACCGTCGCCAATATGCTGATGAAGCGAGCGCAGCCCGTTATGGCCCGCATGTCCCCCGCCCTGCTTGACGCGGAGCTTGCCCGGCGCAAGATCAATTTCGTCATGGATGACGGTGACATCCCCGGGTGTCAGTTTGTAGAACCGCATCGCCGCACCCACCGATTGCCCGCTGAGGTTCATGAAGGTCTCGGGCTTGAGCAGCAGCACTTTTTCACGGCCCAGCATCCCTTCGGCGATCTGGCCCTGGAACTTGGATTTCCAGGGGCCGAAACCATGATCTTCGGCAATCCTGTCCACCGCCATGAAGCCGATATTGTGGCGGTTTTTCAGATACTTTGCGCCGGGATTGCCCAGGCCGACAATCAGTTGCATCGGGTTTGCCCTGTTTGTTTCTTGTCGTGGTCTACGCGGGCCGTGTTCCGAGATCAATGTCCATGGGGGCCGTTGCCACGAAAAACGCGACCCCGGTGAGGGCCGCGTTCTGTCATCTCAGGCAGTGAGGCGAGCAGGTTACTCTTCGCCGCCCTCGGCCGCGCCCTCGGCTTCGGCGCCTTCGGCGTCCTCGTCACCAACGGTTGGCACTTCATCTGCATCGGTCTCTTCTTCGTCATCCGCGTCGGATTTCAGAGCCGACGGCGCCGCCGCGTTACAGATCACGAAGTCGCGGTCGGTAATCGTCAGCTTGGCGCCTTCGGGGATCTCGACATCCGAGATGGTGATGGTGTCGCCGATATCTCCGAGCTTGGTCAGGTCAACCGTCAGCTTCTCGGGGATGTCGCCGGCGGTCACGATCAGCTCGACCTCGTTGCGGATCACCGTCAGAACACCGCCTTTGCGCAGGGCAGGGCAGTCTTCTTCGTTGATGAATTCAACCGGGATAAAGAGGTTGATCTTGGTGGTGCGGCGCAGGCGCATCAGGTCCAGGTGCGTCGGCAGATCCTTGACCACGTCGCGCTGCACGTCGCGGCAGATCACGCGCACGTCGTCATGACCGTCAACCTTGAGGTTGAAGAGCGTCGACTTGAACCGCCCGGCCTTGAGCGATTTGAGCAGCTTGTTGAAGGGTACATTGATCGGCAGCGGATCAACGTCACCGCCAAAAACGATTCCCGGAACCATGCCTTCGCGGCGTGCAGCACGAGCGGCGCCCTTGCCCGTCCCCGTGCGTTCCTGGGCGTGAAGATCAGGAATTTCTCCAGCCATGATAATTCTCCATAAGTTAGGGCGGGGCTCCTCCAAGGCTGTAGCCCCCGCGTGAAGGCTGCGCTATAGACCGGATCAGTAGCTTTGGAAAGAGGATTCTTGCCCTTTCGATATCTTATGGGGCGGCGGCCTGATGCAGTTGCATTTGTCCTTCGTGCAAGAAGCAGTACTTGTCGAAAAGCGACAACCTGACCGGGTTCGGCAATCTTACATCCGCGAGTTCCGGCAGGTTCCGTCCTGACAGGTCGAACTGGCGGTCGATCTGCGAGATCAGGATGACGATGAGTTTGTTGCCACTGGCGAAGCCCGCGAGGGTACTCAATTGTTCCTGGAGCGTCGGGTGATTGCGCTGCTGGTCGAGAATCTGCAGGTAGTCGATCACAACAATCGAGCCCGCTGGCGCATCCTTGAGGTCTTCGATGATATAGTCAGCGCAGATTCCGTCGGATGTATCAATTACCAGGCGATCCCGGTTTGGTTCTCCAGGTCTGGCAAAGGATTTGATCTGCTGGTCGATGTCTGAGCGGTTGTAATCGAGCGAATAGATATATGCGTTTCTTTGTTCAGCGGCGGCGGCCGCGATCTCGATGGCTAGCGCTGTCTTGCCGTGGCCGGGGCGCGCGGCCAGAAGCAGCATCTCGCCCGGCGCCAGGGCCGACAGAACTTCTTCGGCTGGGCTGCGCAACTTCTCCTGTGCGGCAAGCTGACTCCAACTCCTGTATCCTTCGCTGCGTGCGATACTGTCCAGCGCGACGTTGAGCGGTACATTTTTCTTGCGGGAAATGGCTTTGGCCTGGCGTTTCAAGCGGTAGATGGGTGCGGAAAAACGCATTCTTGGAACCTCCAATGGGGCGGTGTCGCAATCCCTCCTTATGCGGAAGCCCTGTCAGTGGGTCCAAAACTTGCTAAGCCCCGCATGTCGGTTGCTTTCCCATCAGGAGGGGGGAGGCGCGGGCCGTGCCTGAGGTTGAAAATAGGGGCGTCGCGTTGGCCGTGTCAACGCGGTTGCAGCAAGCTTGGCGGGATCACATCCACCTGCTCGAAAAATCATTCGGGACCATCAGGATATCGCGATCCACTTTGGCGATGTCGCGGTGCCCGCAAAAGGCCATCGAGACATCCAATTCCCTGTGGATGATTTCCAGCGCCTTGGTCACACCGGCCTCGCCCATCGCCCCCAGGCCATAGACGAAGGCGCGGCCGATATACGTGCCCTTGGCGCCCATCGCCACGGCCTTGAGCACATCCTGCCCCGAGCGTATGCCGCTATCAAGATGCACTTCGATCTTGTCTCCCACCGCGTCCATGATCTGGGGCAGGGCGCGGATCGCCGACAGCGCACCGTCGAGCTGCCGCCCGCCGTGGTTCGACACGATGATCGCGTCGGCGCCGACGTTCAGCGCCTCGCGCGCGTCGCGCGGATCAATAATGCCCTTGATGATAAGCGGCCCGTCCCACATCCTGCGGAATTCGCGGATACGGTCCCAATCCAGCGCCTCGTCAAAGGCCTCGGCCGTCCAGGTGCTGAGCGACGAAGGGTCGCTGACCCCCTTGGCATGACCCACGATATTGCCGAAAAACCGCCGCTTGGTGCCCAGCATCCCAAGGCCCCAATGTACCTTGGTCATCATGTTGGCGACGGATTTCGCGGTCAGCTTGGGCGGGGCGGAAAGGCCGTTCTTCAGATCCTTGTGCCGCTGCCCCAGCACCTGCAGATCCACGGTGATCACCGCCGCCGAGCAGTTGGCTGCCTTGGCCCGGTCAAACAGCCGCTGCATGAAATCGTCATCCTTGAGCGTATAGACCTGCATCCAGAAGGGTTTGGTGGTGTGCGCGGCCACATCCTCGATCGAACAGATCGACATGGTCGAAAGCGTGTAGGGCACGCCGAATTTTTCCGCTGCCCGCGCCGCCTTGATTTCGCCATCGGCGCATTGCATCCCCGTCAGCCCGACCGGGGCCAGCGCCACGGGCATCGCCACATCCTGCCCGATCATCTGTGTGGCGGTGCTGCGGTTCGACATGTCGATGGCGACGCGCTGGCGTAGCAGGATCTCGCTGAAATCGCTGGTATTCTCGCGAAAGGTCTGCTCGGTCCAACTGCCGGATTCGCAATAGTCATAGAACATCCGCGGCGTGCGGCGCGCGTAGATGCGTTTCAGGTCGTCGATGCAGGTGATGACGGGCATAGCGTGCCTATTGCTTAAATTGGTTATATTTGTTTACCAATTCTATCGAAGCTGTGCAATCAAAAATCCGGCAGCTAAAGTGATGCAAACTGTCGCAAGAGGAAGCCGCATGTTTCTGGACGATTTAACGGTCGGTTATGAATTCGAGACGGGATCGCGAACCTTGGACCGGGACGCCATCATCGGCTTTGCCCGCAACTGGGATCCACAACCATTTCACCTGGATGACGAAGCTGCAAGGGCGTCGCCCTATGGCGGGCTCATTGCCAGCGGGTTCCACACCATGCTGACCGCCTTCGTCCTGACGCTTGAGGCTGACATCTGGAACGAGGCGTCCATGGGGTCCCCGGGCATGGACGAATTGCGCTGGCGCGCGCCTGTTCGCCCCGGCGACACGCTGAGGGCGCGCGGTAAGGTACAATCGGTTACGCCGTCCGGGTCGCGCCCCGACCGGGGCAGGGCGGTCATCGGATACGAGGTTCTCAATCAGGATGACACGGTGGTGATGAGCTATCTCATAACTCATATTCTGCGGCGGCGATAACGGCGCTAGGCAGAATGCGCGCCGTCCGCCAGGGATTTCACGAAGGCCAGCACATCGCTTGCTGATTTGCCATCCGCGATCTGGCTGACGATGGCGCTGCCGACCACGGCGCCGTCGGCGACGCTGGCGATGGCGCGGGATTTTTCCGGCGTGTTGATGCCGAACCCCACGATCACCGGCAGGTCGGTAGCCGCCTTGATCCGGGCCACCTCGGGGCCCACGTCGCCTGCCTCGGCCTCGGCGGCGCCGGTGATCCCGGTGATCGAGACATAATAGACGAAGCCGCTGGTGTTCTGCAGTACCTTGGGCAGGCGCTTGTCATCGGTGGTGGGGGTCGCCAGCCGGACGAAGTTCAACCCGGCCTTGTTGGCGGGAATGCACAGCTCGTCATCTTCCTCGGGGGGCAGGTCGACGACGATCAGCCCGTCGATGCCCGCCGCCGTGGCATCGGCCAGGAAACTGTCGACCCCGCGATTGTAGATCGGGTTGTAATAGCCCATCAGCACGATCGGCGTCGTGTCGTCCTCCTTGCGGAATTCGCGCGCCATCTCCAGCGTCCGTTCCAGCGTCATCCCCGCTTCGAGCGCGCGTTGCCCTGCCAGCTGGATCGTTGGACCATCGGCCATCGGATCGGTGAAGGGCAGGCCCAGTTCGATCACGTCCACACCGGCGCCGGGCAGGCCTTTGACGATCTCAAGCGCGGTGTCGTAATCCGGGTCACCGGCCATGACATAGGAGACAAAAGCCTTCTTTCCGGCGGCTTTCAGTTCTGCGAATTTGGCGTCGATGCGGGTCATGCGGGTATCCTTGGATTAACGCCCTGGGTTTGGCGGAAACGCGGGCGGAAATCAATGGCCTGCTTGACCTTGCTGGGTCCAGCACCGTAGATGCGCGCAATTCTTTGCAGGAGGGCCGGTGATGGGCTTCAAAATGGGAATCGTGGGCCTGCCGAATGTCGGCAAATCGACGTTGTTCAACGCGCTGACCCGGACCGCGGCGGCACAGGCGGCGAATTTTCCGTTCTGTACGATCGAGCCCAATGTGGGTGACGTCGCCGTGCCCGATGCGCGGCTGGACAGGCTGGCGTCGATCGCCAGGTCGAAACAGGTCATTCCGGCGCGCATGACCTTCGTCGATATTGCCGGCCTGGTCAAAGGGGCAAGCAAGGGCGAGGGGCTGGGCAACCAGTTCCTGGCCAATATCCGCGAGGTCGACGCCATCGCCCACGTGCTGCGCTGTTTCGAGGATGGTGACGTGACCCATGTCGAGGGTCGCGTCGATCCGGTGGCGGATGCCGAGACGATCGAGACCGAGCTGATGCTGGCCGACATGGAGAGTATCGAAAAGCGTCTGCAGAACATCGTCCGCAAGGTTCGCGGCGGCGACAAGGAAGCGGTGCAGCAGGAGCGCCTGCTCAAGGCCGCGATGGCCGCGCTAGAGGCCGGGAAGCCCGCGCGCAGCGTCGACGTAGATGCCGAGGACGCGAAAGCCTGGAAGGGGCTGCAACTGCTGACGACGAAACCCATTCTCTATGTCTGCAACGTGGATGAGGCGAGTGCCGCGGAGGGCAATGAATTCTCCGGCCGCGTGGCCGCGATGGCCGCCCAGCAGGTCGCGGCCAGCGTTGTGATTTCGGCCCAGATCGAGGAAGAGATCAGCCAGCTTGAGCCGGACGAGGCCGCGATGTTCCTGGAAGAGATGGGCCTGAGCGAGGCCGGGCTCGACCGGTTGATCCGCGCGGGCTATGAGCTGTTGCACTTGGAAACCTATTTCACCGTGGGCCCGAAGGAGGCCCGGGCCTGGACGATCCGCGTGGGAACATCGGCACCCAAAGCCGCCGGGGTGATCCACGGCGATTTTGAAAAGGGGTTCATCCGGGCCGAGACGATTGCCTATGACGATTTCGTGGATCTTGGCGGCGAGCAGGCGGCGAAGGAAGCCGGCAAGATGCGTGCCGAGGGAAAGGCATATATCGTCAGGGACGGCGACGTGCTGCATTTCCTGTTCAACACCTGATCAAGGGGTGCGCCCTGCCTCGGACGGGCAGGCCCGCCCTCGTCAGGGCGCGCGGGGACGGCGCCCCGCAGCCCGGCCGGACCGGTCGGAAAAAATCTGAAATGAGGTCTTGTTCACGCCCGCCCGTCCAATTAAACGGGTCGGCGGAGACGTGGCCGAGTGGTCGAAGGCGCTCCCCTGCTAAGGGAGTAGGCCCGAAAGGGTCTCGTGGGTTCGAATCCCATCGTCTCCGCCACCCACCCCTGTCTCTGTCAGCGCAGTCGTTTCTTCCCTGTTTCCTCCCGTTTTTCCGTGGGGTTGGCGGGGGCCATCCGCGAGAGAGACGACCACCCATCCCTGTATCAGTCCGATTTCCCGGCGTCGTCTCCGAAGGCACCATCACGCGCTTCGGTTGGGCCCGGATTTCCCTGCTAACAGGGAATTTGCAGGGAATTTCTCCGGAATTCGGCGTTTAACCCCGATTCAGACCCTGAATCCGCGAACATTATCAGTGACTTACAGGCAAATTCCCTACGCGAAATAACAGGGATCTTTTCGCGAGTATCAGGGAAGTTTAACGCGGGAACAGGGAACGCCGCGCGCAGATCAGGGATACCCTGCGTTGGGCTCGAAACCGTACAACCTGGCCTGCGCGTCCCAGTCCAGCGGCACCGGTTTGCGGATGATCCGTTCGAGGGTCAGGTCGGCCGGCTGTCGCCCCTCGAGGAAGGCGGACTGGATCGCGGGCGCGAGGTAGGCCAGTTGCGCCCGGGTGCGGATGTAGGATTCCGAATGCCGTGTTGCGGCGGCGATCTCGCCGAGGGGTTTGCCTCCGCGCAGATCGGCCACCCAGGCATGGGCCTGGGAGAGGGCGCGCAGCAGCGTGCGATCGGGATGCGGCGCGCGGTCGCCGACGATGATCTTGCCTTCCACGCCCCGACGGCGCAGGGCGAAGGGGGCCTCGATCGAGAGGGCTGACGGATCGATCGCGTCCGGATAGAGATCGAGTATTTCGGCGAGCGTTTTGGCCTGGAGCGAGAGGACGATGCGGTGCTTGCCAATGCACCCCTCAAACAGAAGACCGGCGAGCAGATGGGGCGTGCCGTCTGTGAGCCGATCGGCGATGCGGCGCACTCTGTCCTTGACGGCGTCGCCCTGCTGCAGATCCGCCTCCACGCAGATCCGGTGGTCGCGGGCGAGCGCGACGAGGTGCCGACTGATGACGTCCGCCACGGTCTGCTCCAGCGCCGGAGCCGGCAGCCGCCATCCGCCGGGATCCGTGCCGCCGGAGATGAGCCGGTTCGAGATGTAGTACCGAATCTGCCGTCCGTGCCGCCGGGTGTAGGTCGGGGTCAGCCGGTCGCCGGTGTCATCGCGCAGCTTTCCCTTCAGCGGAGCGACGCGGGTCGCGCTGGGACGGTCCGCAGGACCCTTACGGCCACGCGGGCGCGCGCTGGCGGCCTGGAGCTTGGACTGGACCTGGTCCCACAGGGCCTCGACCACGATTGACGCGTGCTGCCCATCCCAGACCCGGGTCTTGTGGCGGATCTTGCCGATGTAGATGGGGTTGCGCAGCAGTGCGTAGATCTGGCCGCGCGAGAACGGATTGCCGCCCTGAACGCGCCCGGAGCGGAAGCGGTGCAGCTTGGAGCGCAGGCCCAGAGCGTTGGCCCGGCGCATCACGGCGTTCAGGCAGCCGAGGTCGTCGTAGAGGGCAAAGATCGTCCGCACTGTTTCCGCTTCGTCGGCGTTGACGACGAGACCGCGGGTCTTCGGGTCCGGATGCGGATCGTAGCCCAAGGGCGGCACGCCGCCCATCCAGAACCCCTTCTTCTTGGAGGCCGCGATCTTGTCCCGGATCCGTTCGGCCGTAACCTCGCGCTCGAACTGGGCGAAGGACAGGAGCACATTGAGGGTCAGCCGTCCCATGGACGAGGCCGTGTTGAAGGCCTGGGTGACCGAGACGAAGGAACAGCCGGAGGCATCGAATCGCTCGACCAGCTTGGCGAAGTCGGCCAAAGAGCGGGTCAGGCGGTCGATCTTGTAGACCACGACCATCTGCACGAGACCTGCGTCGATGTCGGCGAGAAGACGCTGCAAGCCAGGCCTCTCGAGCGTCCCGCCGGATATGCCGCCGTCATCGTAACGGGTCTTGCTAGCAACCCAGCCCTGGTGCCGCTGGCTGGCGATGTAGGCGGCACAGGCCTCGGCTTGCGCGTCGAGCGAGTTGAAGTCCTGGTCGAGCCCCTCGTCAGAGGATTTGCGGGTGTAGATGGCGCATTGGATACGGGGTTTGATCATGGTCAATGCGCGCCCTTCAGGCCGAAGAAGCGCGGCCCGGACCACCTCGCCCCGGTAATGGCCCGGGCGATCGGCGAAAGCGACGCATAACGCTGACCCTTCCAGACGAAGCCACCCTCGACCACATCGACCACATGGGTCACGCCGTTCCACTCGCGGATCAGGCGGCCGCCGGGCTTAAGCGCAGGGCTACTGGTGCCAGGGTTGTCGCGGACCGCCCTCTGCATCTTGCCGACAAAGCCCCTCGGCAGTCCGCCAAGTTCCCGGGCCTGTATCTCGAAGGACAGGTACCGGCGCAGGAAGGGGCTGCTGAGGCGCTTCGGGACGGGGCTGCCGAAGACCGCGTCCCAGGCGGCGCTCAGCGCCGCCCGGTCCATGGTTTCGATCTCGGTAAGGGAGAGCTTCATGTCGCGCTCTCCGGGCCGCTGGTGATGCGGTAGACCGCGCCGCTGTCGGGCTTGGCAGGGTCCACGCGGTCGATCCTGTATCCGGCCTTCCGGAGGCCGCTGAGCGCCGCCCGGACGGAATGGGGCTGCCAGCCGGTGGCGGATTGCAGGGCGGCGAGATCGGCGCCGGCCTTGCGGCTCAACAGTTTGCGCAGGATCGCGGTCTTGGTCTCGCGCGGGGGTGTCAATGTGGATTTGGACATGGTTGTTCCTCGGTTCTCCGGGCCGGCGGGTTGCTGGCCCTGGTACCGAGATGCGCCCGGGGTCCGACCGGGCTTGGGAACAGTGACGCTCCGATCGCGCGCGAAGTCCAGTCCAGAAGGGCGCTATTTGCGCAACTCCGGGTCTTTTGAAATTGGCACGCCCATGCGCTCCAGCCTTTCGACGATTTCACGCCGTTTGTTCTTCTGCTCGTCTTCTATTGCCGCCACAGCCGGGCCGACATCCATCATGATGCGGATCGCTTCCAGCAGTGACGGTTTGTGCCCCTTGAGACCTTTCCGACAGAGCGCGAGATAGGCGGCTTCGATGGCCTCCAGCCGGATCGTACGTCCATCCGGCCCGCGGGCTTCCACAGGCTGGATGAGGATCTTTGCGGCATCCCTAACGATCTCGGACTGGGACCTGGGTCGCCCCTTGGGATTGCCGGACTGACCTTTCTGCCAGCGTGTCGATCTTGGTGGATTGGCGTAGCCGATCTTGTCGTCTTCACTCATGGGGAGGGTCCTTCCGAGCCGCTTTTTTCTCCATCCGCCTGATGTTGCGGAGAATCTGCCGTGTCTTATCTTCCGGCGAATAGGCATCGGGATCGGCGATACCGGCTTCATCGATGATGCGCTGCTGCAGAGCGATGGCTTGTTTGTCGCCTTGCAGCGCCAGATCGCGGAGCTTCCACATCAGCGCATCGCGGATCGGCATCGTCTGGTCGTCGTCCTTGGTCCGGACCTTGCGGTTGAGGACCCGATGCAGAAAAGTGTTCAGGTCTTCCTGTTTGCGCGGGCGGCCACGAGGATTGCCGGACTTGCCCTTCGTGAACCGGGTATGCTGGGGCGGGTTCATGTAGCCGACACCGGGGGGTTCGTCGTTTGTCATTCGGCGGCCTCCACAATCGTGGTGTCAGCCTCGGCTGCGCGGCCGAGGGCCACATCGGCGAAGGTCTGGTCCGTGTCCGCAAGCCGTGCCGGCTGCCCCGTCTGAGCCTCGTAGCGCCGGCAGATCACATCGCAGTAGAGGGGGTCGAGTTCAATGAGGCGGGCCACACGGCCCGTGCGGTCGGCCGCGATCAGCGTGGTGCCTGATCCGCCGAAGCCGTCGAGCACGATGTCGCTGCGCCGGGTCACGTCGCGGATGGCATCCGCCACCAGCGCGACAGGCTTCACGGTCGGATGCAGCGCCAGGTCCTCCTGGTTGCCGCCGAAGCTGTTGACGCCGGGATAGTCCCAGACATTCGTCCGATAGCGGCCGGTCTCGCCGAGGCCGAAGGTGTTCAGGTGCTTTGCGGTGCCGACCTTGTAGACGAAGACCAGTTCGTGGCGGGAGCGGTAGAAGGTGCCCATGCCGCCATTGGTCTTGGCCCAGACGACCAGGTTCTTGAGCTCGGAATAGACTTCGGACCCCGCCGCGCTGAGTTCATCCATGTGGCGCCAGTCCATGCAGACGAAGTGGATCGCGCCATCGCAGCTGACCTCGGCCATGGCGGCAAGCGCGTCGCGCAGGAAGCTGGTGAAGCCGGGCTTGCCCATCTCGCCCGTGGCCATGGCAAACTCGCGATGCTTCACCTTGCCGGAGCCGCAGACATGGCCGTCGATCTTCACGTTGTAGGGCGGATCGGTGAAGACCGCGCGGGCGCGATCGTCGCCCATGAGGCGCCGATAGGTGTCTGGATCCAGCGCATCGCCGCAGATCAGCTTGTGGCGCCCAAGCTGCCAGATATCCCCGGGCCGGGTGATTGCAGGACCCGCGACGACCTCCGGGACGACGTCCGCGGGGTCGCGATCGCCAGCATCGTCGTCATCCAGCAGCAGGTCGATCTCGGCCGTCTCGAAGCCGGTGATCTCCAGATCGAAGTCGAGGTCCATCTCGGATAGCGCCTGCAGCTCGATTGCGAGGATCTCGCGATCCCAGCCCGCCAGCTCGGCCAGGCGATTGTCGGCGATGATGTAGGCCCGCCGTTCAGCGTCGCTCAGATGTGCCAGTTCGATGACGGGCACTTCGTCGTATCCGAGCTTGCGGGCCGCGGCGACGCGGCCGTGGCCGGCGACGATGCCGCCGGCGCCATCGATCAGAACCGGGTTCACGAAGTTGAACTGCCGGATCGAAGTCGCGATCTGGTCGATCTGTTTGTCGGAATGGGTCCGGGCATTCCCGGCATAGGGTTTGAGATCCGCCACCTTGCGGTAGGTGATCTTCAGCCGGAGCGCGTCCGGCAAGGTCGGGCTCTGGGCCCCGGTCTTCGCATTCGGCACAATAGGTCCTCCTCATGCACCACGCCCGCCGGACAGCCGGAAGGCTCCTTCGAAACTTTCGTGCGGTGCTAGACACCGCGGTTTCTCCGTTGATGCGTAAGCAGGACCCTCTGGGTCGCTCACGTAGGATCAGGGTGACCTGATCTGCGAACGGTGCTGTCGCTGCCGTTCGACCCGTCGTTTAGATGCCAAATCTGGCTCTGAACAGCGGGTGAAAAAAGAGATGGGGTTGTGATCGATCAAACGCAAGGAAAAAATTCCAAACTTATGAATGGCTTATACAGAATCTGAAGTGTTCACTTTGTGTTCCCAGGCGAATAGGTCTGGGCGGTAGGTTCAAATCGGGGGCTCGAACTGGACTATATTTGCTGTCGAGAACTACAGGAAGCATAGTGGCAACAATCACAGCCTCCACAAGATCGTCTCAAAGCTCTAACCATTCGACGAAGTCACTACGGCGCTCGTGAACTTGCCGAAGGGCATCCTTCAAGCGAGATGACCGCTTGGATAAGTTGATGACAAGCGTATCCATAGCGCGTGTGATGGGTATCATGACCCATTGCGCAGCAAATTCGGCGGCCAGGTCTTCTTTGGTGTCAAACAAACCGCCAAGGTCCGGCGGCGATGACAGCCACTGTTTCAGCTTGTAGTCGTAAAAATCGTCAAATGCATAGTTGATGACAGTCCAGCCCTCTAGGCCACGGCAAGAATCATACTGAACGATGCGCAAAGCATCTCGCTCTGTCGGGTAGTTCTCTCTGACATCTGTTGAAGAGGCGTCCCACACAAGTCCCCCAGCCTTCTGGATCGCTCGCCCTGGGATCGCATAGGTTTGATCTTCCTCATGAACAACGAGCGTTGGCGGAACACAGGCAAGAAGATCGACTGGATAGTTGCCGAGTTCGGCGGCCTCTTCCTTGAGGCGTTCGTAGATCACGGTGTTGCCCGCCATCTCTCCCTCAACAATTATTACGCGACCGCCATTGGCATCGGGATTTGGCTCCAAGTCCCAGTTCTCAAGCCCCAACGCGCCAGCGCAATCGGCAACGAAGTGCGCCAAGTTGGCCTTCATCCGCAGGCATCGTCTTAGCCGGCGCGGCCGAAGAAGGTCACGCGAAAGACCAGCGTCCCAATCGGCGACAGAGTCGCGAACATATTGGTCTACACCATCCGCGACAACGATCTGCTCGGGTCGGAAAACAGTGCGCAGTATCTCGATTTCGTTTGAAGGCCAGTCCTGGCCCTCATCAACAAAGATAACGTCCCATGCGAACTCGTCGGCGTTCTCTTCGATGAGGTTCTTGAGATCGACCTTCGATACCGCGCCGCTACGGAGATAATCGAGCAACCCCTGCTTATGCTTCTCGTAGTTGGCGAGGAAGTCGTCCTCGCTCCCGATAATCCCGAGTTCCCGCATGAGGCGCCCTAGGAATGCGTGGACAGTCTCAATTCCGATACCGCCTTTCGAGAGATGGCGAGGGACACCAAGAAGCGCCATGGTGCGCCGCATGTCAGCGACAAGTGCCTTGTTGTAGGTGAGCACTAGTGATCGCATTCCGGCATTGTCGAAAGCGCGGTACGCCATCTGGAGCAGGATAACGGTCTTTCCCACGCCGCCGCGTCCGCGTATGACGATTTGCTTCTTGTTAAGGTCGTCAAGCCACTCGTCTGGCAGAGCGGATTTCACAATCCGATCCATCCGCTTGCGATCAAGCGCCGTTGGCTCCAAAGTCTTTAGAACCGTTGCCTGTGGCGATAATATTGCACGAAAGTTCTCGTCACTGCCGAAACTAATCGTAACGAATCGGTTCTTCACAGCCGGCTGGGATACTTGACCGACGATATTGAGAATTTTCTCGAAACTGGCATCTATCCCGAAGCAGTTGTGTGGGCGCACAGGGAGATCGGTTTCGCGCAAACCGGACATGAAGATAAGGTCTTGCACATAAGGGTTCGGGAGCCCCGCCCGCACTAGATAACTTTTCAGTTCGAATACCTGCTTGAAGGCCTTTTCGGTCACACACTCCCAACCACGCGGGTATTTTACTGAGACGAGTTTGTCATCGAAGCGAACGCCAGTTGCGTCATGCGACTTGACCTCGACAGCCAAGGCGAAGCTACGGATATAGGCTCGTTTTGGGAGGATAGGTTCGCTATCTCGTGGATAGAATTTCAGTTCGACGTCGAATTCTCGTGGTTCAGCGAAGTGGCCAACCACAAAAACATCGATGTCCTCGTACTTCTGACCATAGAGCTTTAGACTCACGAATAACTTAACATGGTCATCCGGATGCTGGCTGAGGTCGGGCCAAACGGCGAGAATGAGTTTACGGAGATGAACTGCCGCCTCGAATTCTTGGCCTTCATTCGCACCAACAATCTCAATCATGCGCACACACCAAGGCCACGATGCTTTGACAAGCATCCCATAGAAAGGACGAACGAGGACGAAATTGCGATCACTTCACCCTCACGCTCTAATCTGTTGAAGAACTTTGCGGCTTACCGAAGGAAGATTTCCACGCACTTCTAGCTCGTTTTCGACGATAACACGGTGACTGGTACTGTTTTCGCGAAGGTCTGCGACTCTAGGGTCTGCCGGGTGGCCGCTGGTCAATGGTCCTGACAAAGCTATGACGAATGTCTTTCCGCCGAATTGTGCAAGGATCGGAACCTTTATGGTCATTGCTGCGCCATAAGTGATGCTGGCATCCGCCTCAAAAGATATACTGTCATCGCAGCGCCTCTTTAGGTCGTTCAACAAGAGCGCAGTGGAATCTTTCAAACGCTGTTCGTTAAACCCTGAGTGCTGGCCGGACAGTAGATATTCAAGAAGCTCGACCCCGACATGACGGTCGAGAAGTCTATGTTCGAGCTTGTTCTTGAAACTCCTGAGGCAACGGTAGCAAGAGCCGTCGCAGTCTTCAGGACAGTTCTTGAGAGTGGAAAGCGCCCGCTGGAAAAGTTCGAGGCCACGAACAGCAATCTGGCTGGCAAAACCTGCGCCCCCTGGCAACGTGTCGTATAGGAAAATCTCAACTTCTTTTCCCGACTTCCCGCCCGGCGTCAGGGCAGGACGAAACTCTGCCATCAACTCGCCCGACTCGACTTCAAGCAATTGACAGGCGGCCTTGGCTAAAGCCTCACTGACTGTCCTGAGTGCGACGAGTGTGGAGTAATGGGCAGGCCGGAGTTTAATGGGTTTCTCCACACGCATGGAGAAAAGGCCGATGTCGGTGATGAAATCTGTGCCCAGAACCAAGTGTCGCGTCGGACCGATCCCGTCGCACATGAGATTGTCGTCTTTCTCCGGGAAGGGTTTGCGGTGCGGGCCGGCAAGGCTCGGGTGCGGTGTCGAGCTTGCTTCGATCCGCCCGCACTTGACGCAGTAAGTGTAGCCTTCATCTTGCGGGCCGGTATTCGATACCAACAAGTGTTCTCGCGTACTAAGGCCGCGGACGCGGTCATTGGCATGAACCCAACCGGCAGTGTCGCCTGGTGTACCCATAGTGAGTTTGGCGCGCGTAGCGTAGCTTGTTTCCGGTATCTCGTCCGGAGACGTGACCTCCTCCTCAAAGACGGGATGTGCGAAACCGGGTGGGCGAAGCCAATACCGTGCTGGTCCAAAGCTGCCGGGCTCACCGCAGGCTTCGCAGTCTGTCGTATCACTGCGAACTACTTCTCCCTGCTCGTATGTCTTGGCGTACCCGCATTCAGTGCATTGCATGTACAGTTTGCGTGCTTGCCAGGCCTCAAAGAGATCATCCCTCATTACCGAGTAAATTGCGCCAGAGGTGTAGCACTTCCCCGCAATCCAAACCTGCTTTCCTGGCGCGTACTGCGAAAGCGCAATCGGCAGACCCTGCGAAGGAGCAAACTTCATGATGTGTCGGAACGGTGTGGACCGGTCACGGTCAAAAACATGGAAGGTCGCTACGTCCGTTGGGAACGCATATCGGGGCAGTTTCCCGCAATAAAGCAGGCGGTCGAGGAGCTTATTGGGCTGAGAAGCCTGCTGCGGACGTTCCTCTCCCTCCTCCGGTGCTTCCTCATCCCCGCTATCATCCTCGCCTTCTTCCTGGTCATCACTAGTGGCATCCGAGGATATTGCATCATCAACGGCTTTGAGGCAGTCCATCACGAAGCCTCCGAGAAGTTCGCTACGGTCCGCATCCGTGAGTTCAATCGGGAGCCAGGAGGCAATCCGCATACGGAGCGCCTCTTCCTTCTCATTGAGCCACGAAGCGAAATCATCCCGGTTCAGTACAGACTCCGGCTTGCGGAAAGCTGAGACGCTACCGAGAACCGAGAAAAGGTCGTGCGGCTGACTAGCATCAATCGTAGGCAGCCGGTCCTGATGATAGCCTTGAAGCAGATAGGCGCGGATATGCCGCCGTGCGATCTCAGGGTTATCCAGCGTGAGCTTCGGGTCGATGACCTTGCCGCGGATCATTTCATCCGGCCGTGAGAAATAGTGCTCGTCATGACTGTCCGCGCTTCCGAAAGCCAAGACAGTGGCAACAGCGTTGCCGCGACGACCGGCCCGACCTGCGCGCTGCTGATAATTTGCGCGACCGGGGGGCATATTCCTTAGCGCGACACCTGTCAGAGCACCAAGGTCGATGCCGACCTCCATAGTCGTGGTACTGGAAAGGATGTCGATCGCTGTAGCGCGAGACCTGAGGTTGCTGCCGACAAGGGCGATATCTTGGAACAGCAGTTCATGCTCCTCGGCTTTGGAGAAAACATCCTCGTTTTGCGGAGCATTAAGTTGCGCTGTATGCTCCGCCGCAATTAGGGCCATAGGGCGTCGTTCCGGGTCGTCTGGATGTTGCAGAACATCAGTGACGGGTTTGCGGTAAAACCCTTTCCGGGCGAGGAAAACGGGATCGCTATCTGGGTCGAGCGCGCTGACGGAAAGACTGCCACAGTCAAGGCAGCGATCATGTCCGGGAATTGGTCTATGGACTGACTTGCAACTTGTGCAATGTACCCAGTTGCCCTCAAACTGCAGCGATAGCTCGCTTCCGTTGAGATACCTGTTCCCGCCTTCCTTGGATTTCGTGAAGGTTGAAACCAGTATGGGATGCCATTCATCCCAGAACAGCTTCCGTGCGGCCTTGTCGGTGATCACGGCATTGATAGCGTCAATTTTAGTCTGTGCCTTACGCGATCTGACGCGATAGCCGTCTGATGCAGGCCGGTCGACCCAGATTCCCGGCATTTGTGCGAGCCAGAAACCGTTCCAGCTACGAAGCCAAAACCGCGCCAGAGCAAGCTTAGCCTCGTCCGTTTCCGTGAGTCCGGGAATAGCCGGCAGACCAATGACTTTCTTGCGATGGCGATCCTTCTCGCAAAGCGTCGCTAGCGCGAGTGCTTCCATCCCATAGAAACGATCTGAAAGCGTTGTTAGCATACTGCCGAGCAGCGCTTCGGGTGGACGATGGGCCCGCAAGTCTAGAAGAAGCGCTAAAAGCGCTGTCGGATCATCAAGGTCACCATCCTTCAGCGCCGTCTCGATGATGTCTTCGGCCTCAAAGCTTTCATGGGCGTGCAACTCTGGACGAAGGCGAACATTGAGCCTTTGCGACGCGAGCAACACTCCGAGATACAGGTCGTCAAGACCAAGGTGCGGTCGCAATGCGTCCTGTTCCTGAAGCCATTTGAACCCGCTGATGATCAATGGCCTGAGCGAGTCCCGCTCTGAGTACATTTGAATGTTTGGCGCTAGTCGGGCCGCAACTTGTCGGGAGTCGCTAAATGCGAGCACCTTGCGTCCTCGCAACGGCGCGAAACGGGTTGGCTCTTGCGGACCGGGCGGCTGAATCTGAATTTGACGCGTAAGTAGCGCCTGAAATGGCTGATCGCCCTTAGTCTGGTGATCCTGAACGTAGCTGCGCCCGAAGCGGGCCGTCTTCCCACACACGGCGCACGGTACAAACTTTCCCCGTGCTTCCGGGGTGCTTCCACCTTCGTCATCATCATCGGTTGTGTCGGCTAGCCGCGCCTGCCGAATATAGACTGTTCTAGTGCGCGGCCCTACCGTGTTCGGGTTAAGCTGTCCTGTCTCAAGATCGTAGTCAGTTGGCTCCGCGACGTCGTCGTGGGCGGGCTCCTCAAGAAGTAGGTCGATGGGCTCAAGTGGCGCGCTTTCTCCGCTTGCCATGCGAAGTTGCTCGCCCGGCTCTGCCCAGAGATCGTGTGGCTCGTCGATATCGTCGGTGTAGGCCCGCCCGTAGGCTGTACCACAATTCCGGCATGTGAATAGTTCGAGTACGCGCGCTCCACAGCCGCACGCATCCATGGGCTGCGAGTACATCTTCCCGCATATTCCCCCGCGCTCTTCCTCTGCCAGTTCGCTGCATTCAGGGTCCATGCAGACCCAGAGACCCGGCAGTCCACGGAAGAAATTATGAACCCTGCATGGCAATAGCCCAGGAAGACCTGGCGACGGCCTTGCGACACTGCCAAGCGCCATGAGTGCGGTGACGGCCTGATCGGCCACGTCTGCTGAAACGCCTTCTGGAAAGACTAGCGCGCCGAGTTCGGCGATCGGTATGGCCTCTTTCATGGTTGCATTGATGAGTCGTCCCATTGGACCGAAGTCATGAAGAGCTTGGTAGAGGGCCACTTCTGTCGGTCCGCTAGCTTCGGTCTCGCGATAGGTCAGAAACGGTGCAACTGTTTTGAGGCGCGCCTTATCACTCTCGGCTTCGTAAAAAGCCCTGAGGTCTATGGCCGATAGAACTGCGGCATCGGCGGATGTTCCGGCGTTCTGAACCGACTTTAGATCGAGCGCGCCTTTAACAGCGACAAAGGTGCTTGCGGGAACGCCAGAGAGTTGAGCACCAAAGTCGAGGGCGTAGGTCGGGTCGTCAAAGCTTGCTGTCGCGCAAATAACCTGGAGCCGGTCCTCTGATATTCCGAGCCGGTCTCGCAACCTTCGCAGCAAGAGTCCTACTTCTGCGCCCGCGGCGCCGCGATAAAGGTGCGCTTCATCGAGCACAACGAGGAACGTCTCCTCGGGGTTGCTATGTAGCCACTCCCTTGTCTTATCGAAGATCGGCCGCTCTATCGGCCGCATCAGCATATATTCCAGCATCGAGTAGTTTGTGACCAGCAAGTCAGGCGGGGCGGCCTGCACTTCGTGACGCGTCAGAAGTTCGGAGTCGTCCGGCAGTGTGACGGCCCTGACAAACTCACCCTTGCTTTCCCATCTGCTACCCTTTGGGCCAAACCAAGTCTCAAGGTCGGGCTTTGCAGGCCATTTTCCTCTTTCTCTGAGGGCTGAGAGAAGTGCGCCCGCCTCTTTGCTCTTCTCGGGGTCAGAACTGGCAGCGTTTTGCAGTACATCGACATAGAAGTCGCCGAACGACTTGAGCCTTTGACCATCCTTTTTCGCCGTACGAACACCTGCATAAGGCGTCCGACTTGTATACCGCGCAAAGCGTGGCGGTCTGCCGCACCATTCCTTGAAATTTTGAGCTAGCCTGGGATCGCTCAGCATCGCCCGCAAGCGACCGAGTTGGTCGTTCACGAGAGCGTTCATTGGATACATTATTAGGGCTCGCATAGCCGGCTGCTCCGCGAATGCCTGAGGGTGCGCTTGGGCTTCTTTTGCAAACTTGCCGAGGATTGGCAGAAGAAATGACTCCGTCTTACCGGAACCCGTTCCAGTCATGATGACGAGGTTCTTGCCGTCGATCAGGCAGTTTCTTAGGGACTCGCCCTGGTGCATGTAAGGCGGGTCATAAACAAGCCGCGGTAGGTCTCCCTCCCGCGTGCTCATACGGCTAAGCACTTCCAGTGCAGCACTTGGCAGGCCCGACATCGAGCCGAAGGTTTCTCCCGATTGATATTTAGGGGTCGACTCAAGAAACGGGTCGCGGTGGATTACGCCGTCCTTGTCGAGAAGAGTCTGCCGCTGCGCGATAAGCGAGGGCGCGCTGATATGATACGTTGCCTCGATGTAATCCTTGAGCGAGGCGTGCAGGTTCTCGATGGTCTGTTTTATTGTTTGCATTACGCACTCCTCGTCTCAGATTTGATTTCAATAGGCGAAAGCCAGAGGTTCTCCTGCAAGAAGTCCTCTTCTTGTGCGACCTCATCGCTCGGAATTTCATAAGTAAAAAGACTCTTCATTCCTTGACGCTTTCTGCCAAGAATCATGAGCCGGCGTTCCGCCCACAACGGAATCGGAGAATAGAAACTTAATCGGCACATGCCATCTTCGGCGGTATCGAGGCTGTATCGTTGCGGTGCTTTGCGCTCATGGTCCATTGCCATTTGCAGGTGCCATGCCGCATCGCACCCTCGCCAGCGATAACCCCGGAATGGCAGGTCAATAATACGCTTGATCGACCCAGAATGAATTTCTGCCAAACACCACAAAGCTGCCCCAAATTCCTGCGGACGCCGTGCGATGAAAAGTCCGGAGTGATCCTTCGGAGAAGTCCAGCGCCCTTTGTAGTAGGTCGGCTTGGTGTCAGGATCGATGATCTCAAGTCCTTGCACTGGTGCGCACGGCTGTTCATCGGCGAGAAACTGAGCCGCTTTGGAAAGGGCTTCACTTGGCGCGACAGTCTTGGGCGCCTTGAGCCACGTTGTTTCGGGTAATTTGCTGAGACCTTCGCCAACAAGCTGTGCAGCTAGGTCTTCTCCGTCATGCGGTTTGATGGATCGCGTGCTATTGGAGGAGACGATACGGCTGCGGATATTTTCAGGCAGCCAACCATCTTGGTCGGGAACGATCCCGGTCAAGAAAATGCTGCCGCTTTTGCGCACCACAAACGAAGGTGGCGCCGCAAAGACCCAAGTTCCCTTCGCTTCTGTATCTCCGGTCGTCACGTCGGACAGTTCCAGCAGGTCGCCCACGACGAGCAGATCATCCATCAGGCTTTCAAGGCGTGCAGGCAAGGAGGCTGGCTCTTGATCCAAATGGCTCAAGCTCTCAACAAGTGCTGCGCGTAAAACGGCGCGCGAACACGGGCAAAGCGCCCCGGCAGTTCGCCTGAGCATGGAAGACAGGAAAGTATCGTCGATACCATGACCCTCTCCCTGCAAGTTCAGGATCGATCGGCAGTATTGCACAACATCTTCGGGGGCGAGGACTGAGATCATGAATCCGCCTCCGGAAGAAGTCTCGCCGCTTTTCCACTCGCACCGAGCGTGCAAAGGATCGCGAGCCTAGCCGCCCGAACGAGAGTTTGGCTAGCCTTGGCACGCCGGATGCGGTTTTCAAGCCCCTCCAGATAAAGTGTTGGCAGTGCATAAGGCCGACTAGCTAACTCCAGCACGAACTGACAGAGGTCATCATCGGACGCGATGCGATAGCGCTTTGCGAGATCGCTAAACCAAGCGATCAGTTGTTTCCGCCCGCCCGCAATGGTGCCGGCGTCGCGCACGATGACGCTAGCAAAGCCGCTCTTGTGATTGACCAGAGATTGAAGTCGCGAAAGTGCATTGCCAGGATCGCCGGCCCCGATGTACTGGGACTCGGCGCGCGCCCAATCCCAACCAGCCATTATTCCGACGATCCCGTGCATCAATGTATTGATCACTTGCCACCGGTGAAAGCTCCCGAGATCGCCTGCAACACGAGCGCTGTTCCAGTATCTTAGGATTAGTAACAAGTTGATGATGGCCTTCGGATCGCCCGAGATATACCCATGGTTGGGGCGGACGCCGAGGCCCGCCAAGTGTGAATCCGATAAGCCGGTACTGACGGCAATATAATCGCGTGATCTTCCGATCTTCGCTGTGAACAACCCGCCGGGCGGCTCGATTCTATAGCCTTGTAGTACTTTTTCGGGATCGATTGACTGCATATCCCGCGGACGCTCCATGCCATAGAACCGGCAAACAGGCCCCGTCCCTTCCTGACTCGTTTCATCAACGAGCCGGATGTAGATCCCGTCGCTCTGATGACGTAGAACCCAACGAACGGGCTTTACCTCATGTTCAAAACGTAGCTCGTAGCGGCCAAGCTCACCGCCATCGAGCGTGAGAAGCCCGGATGCCGCTTCCAAATAGCGCCATTCACATTTTTCGCGCTGGAGGAAGTCATTGAAGCGTTTCTTCCAGACTTCCGGCGAAACGGGCAAATTTAGAGAGCTGCACACCTTTCGCGTGAATATCTCGTCTTCAGCAGCGTTGTGGAGTGCTACAGAAGGCGTCACTTGACGGCCGTCCGGACCGGCAACCGAGAGATCAAATTCGTTCTGCCAAAACGTGTCCAGCGTTGCGTCGTGTGGGTTGCGCGTAACGATCAGGCCAGCGTGAAGAGAGGTGCCGGAAATCCAGGGCTCAGGTTCACGGACTCGAAGTTCGAGATACCCCTCGTGTGAAGCGAGACCTGCTCCCTCCTTATTCTGAGTCTTGGCGCTTATCCTTAGCAGGTGTCTGCCAGCGGTCAGTTCCGGAAGTTGAATGAATGTCGGCTCACCTGGCTCTCCGGCAGGCACTGCTTGCGCCTCACTTCCGTCGATGCTGACCTGGAACGCTTTGACTTTATGATCAGGAGAGATACCGAGACACGGCCTCTCCGTCGTTAGCCACTCACCACGACCTTCTCCATCCCAGCTTCGACCGGGAAGGCCAGCAGGCCAAACGCGTATGGTTCGCGCAATCTCAAGTTTCCATGCCTTGAGTTGCTGAGCCAGCAACTCCGGAATCGCCTCCGGAATGTTCAAGTGAATGGCATGGATGTCGGCGCAGTTGACCGTGCAAGGCTGATGAAGATTGATCGGATCGTTGAGTGGCTCTTTGGAAACGATAACGTAAGTCTGGCCGGGCCGCACGGTGCGACCGGCGATCTCCCGGGCTAGGCCATCTTTGCCAATCCGAAAGAGCCAGACCGGTCCCGGGCTCATACGGCATTCGCTGCTTAGAAGATGATCGACAGTGCCGTTCTTAGCCTCGAAGGCGACCATCGGCTGATCCGGGTCAGGCCAGTTGCGAAGAACGGCCTGGCGACGACCGGAAAGAAGCCATGCAGGCGGCTTCTTCCCTGTGCTCCCGTTAACGGCGCAACGCGTCTGTTTGAGAAACTGGCGCACCTCCGGGTTGAGCGCCCCGACATCCTTGAAACTTGGAATATCGACCTGAATATCCCAGTTTCCTTCGCCCTTATAATGTAGCCGCAGATCGGGGCGAATATCGGGACGCCCTTCAAATGAGGAAAGACCCTTAGTTCCACGTGCCGCAGCGGGCTGCCCAGAGCCCGTATCGCGGCCGAGGCCTTTAAAGCGGTCCGAGACGACACGGCTGGCCTCTTTGATCCAAGCTCTTGCGTCACGAACCTGTTCCAGGTCGCTGACGATGCGGTCTAGCGTTGCAGGGAGAAGGGGTTCTTCGCCTTCAATCTGATCTTGATGCAGAAGCGCAAGGACGAGGCGACCGACCAGTTCTTCCTGTTGGAGGAATTGCTCCAACCGTGTTGAGGCATAATAGGCATTGGACGCGATAAGGCGGCCGATTGTGGCGGGGTCTACGTCGTCCAGTCGTGCCAGCCGGTAGCGCAAATCATAGAGTGTGCGAGCAAACTGCCATTGGAGAAAGCGCGGCAGAACGGCATGTGTTATTGGCCACGCAATGATGCTGAAGTGCCCCGCCCAAGGTCCGGACGGCACAACGCCATTGTACGACTCCTGGAACTTGCGAAACCATTTGGAGATTCTGTAGCGATCACGGGAATCCCAACCTGGCGTCGATTCCTCAAAGGATTGCCAGTATTCTCCGCCTTCATACGTATAGCCCCGTTCTGCGGCGTAGATTGTCCAAAGTAGCCAATGCGTCTCGAGCCTTTCTCCACGTATTAGACGCTGACGCAACTGGGCCGCGATCTCTTCGACGCTCTCTTCCGCGAGACCATGTTCCATTGCGAAGATCGGAAGTCCGGACCGATCACGACGCGCCTTTAGGTCCGCAAAATGGACCTCCATTCGTTCCTGCCATGTATCAAGAGGAACGCTCATATCAGATCACATCGCCGCGGAGGAATTCTCGTGCGAACCTTGCTGCGCAAGGCGGGATTGCATCTGGCGGCTTTGGCTTCCGAAAAGCCCTATCAAGTCTTCAACGGTCCAGTCGCGATAGTCAGGTCGCCTTTCTGCACGCGGCTGCATCCATCGTTCGGTCGCAAGACCTGCGATCTCTTTGGTCGACAAAAGGGATTCGATTTGAGGTTTTCCTTTTCCGGACTTCAGGATCGAGTCTGCATTTGCCGCAAGTCGACTGATGAAAACTTCGCGCTTAATACCGTGCCGAAGCATATCTTCTTTGAATCCCAGTGCGGCAAGAGCTGCTCTAGTTGTCCGCAGACGCCAATTCGGGCCTTGGCCAAACCGGTGCTGGTCAGCATAGCTGTGATCTATGTCTCTTAGGTAATCTCTCAATTCAACAAAGAGACGGTCCGGGATGTGAAAATGCCCCCACCCTCCAGTGAAGCCAATCGGTTCCATATATTGGACACCGTCCAGTTTCAGGCGGTTGTAAACTGATGAGCGCCCCATTGAGGATGATGTCGTGACTGCCAGCAGACGTGCTTTCTTACCTTTTCCAGATATGATGCCGGTCGTATCGCCATACGCAGATGCGAAATCGTCATATAGTTCACGGCTTCGCAGGAGACACGCGACCAGTTTACCGCCGAGCAATTGATTGTATGGAGGTATGGCACCGAGCACATAGGCGTCCATGATGTTGACGAGACGCGCGCTGCGATCCTTTGACGTCCAACCAATCAAACGGTCGCGTACGGCGAGATTGAAGACGGGATCACCTATTGCGATCAAGCCCATCAGCTTCCCGTTGTTCTCGTCCCATACAAGATACCGCAGTCGCCTTCCAAAGCCGTTCGACACGGGGACGGACCACGTTAGGGAGGCAAACCGGAAAAGGTCGCCATGCTGTGTACCTGACGAGATACGTTCGATGACTGGAGAAATCTTCGATGGCTCGATATCGTCGCCGTTTGCGAAGTGGTGAAGCAGTCTGGGCGCTCTTGTCGCCAAAAAATCCTTGTTGTCCTTGATGCGATCCTCGCGCTGAACGCGATGAAGCGCACGCACAATTTCTTTTCCTTCGCCCTCAATCTTGAGTTCGCCGTTTCTCGACTTAGAAAAACCGATGCTGCGCAAGTGTCGACGTAGTTTGCGTTTGAGCACCGCTTCGCGTGATGAAATGCTGATTACTGAAATTTCTTTCTCTTTCACTTTTGAACTGCTCCCTCCGGGTTTCGCGCACTTGCGGACAATAGTGACGCCTGCGTCCCGGTTCTTCTTATTCGAACGCTTCAAGTAGTGCCACATCACTGGATTGAATGAAAGATTTTTCTCATGAATACAGTAAGTTGCTGTACAGTTTACGATTATTCTTTGCCCTGCTTCGCCGGAGCCGTCCGTCACCCCTCACCCCGAGCGGGGGTGGCGGCGGCGAGGACGAGGCTGGGCACGCAGCCCCGCCCTGCTTTGCTGGTGAGCTTCGGAGCTCATAACACCCATCCTCTTTGAGAATTATGTATTTTGTCCATTTTTGATGGACCTCTCCACATGCTTTCACAGAAACAAGTGGCGTTCTCTTTAAAAATATGGCAATATGTCCCTTATGAGTGGACAAGAACACGAAAAAATAAAGAACCTTCTTGAGGCTGTACCCGCAGGCTTCCTCATAGACTCTCCATGGCTTGAGCGCCACGGGATAGGCCGACGCTCGTCATACGCCTACGTACAACGCGGCTGGTTGGAGCGGCTCAATCGCGGTGTCTTCCGCCGCCCTGCGCCAAACACTTCAGCGACAAGCACGGTTGACTGGAAAACCTGCCTCCTCTCGATGCAGCGCCTCATGCACTACGACGTCCATGTCGGCGGTACGACCGCGCTCGCCCAGCAAGGCTACGACCACTATCTCCGCTTGGGCAGCAACGCGCCGGTCTGGGTCTATGGTGCCGACGTACCGAACTGGCTCTCGAAGCTACCGCTGAACGCGCGGCTGCAGACACACAACACAGCGCTGTTTTCCGACCCGTCACTCGGCCTCACGAAAGATGATGCCGACGCCGAAGGCGCACTGCCATGGGACTGGAAACTTCGGATGTCAGTGCCGGAACGGGCTGTGATGGAAGTCATGGACGAATTGCCCGACCACGAGAGCTTCCACAATCTCGACATGGTGTTCGAGAGCCTGACGACGCTCAGACCGAAGGTCCTCTCAGCACTGCTCCACAGTTGCAAGAAGATAAAGGTGAAGCGCCTGTTCTTCGTCTTTGCCGACCGCCATGATCATCCCTGGCGCAAGCACCTCGACCCGCAAGAATTCAGCTTGGGGAGCGGTGATCGCGCTTTGGTCAAGGGCGGCAAAATCCATCCGCGCTACCGCATCATGGTGCCGGAAGAGTTTGTGAAGGTGGAGACCAGCGATGGCGCGTGAAGCCTACGAAGCACAGGTCGCCCTGCTCGTGCGCATACTCCCGTATGTCGCAGAGGAGAAAGTATTTGCGCTCAAGGGCGGAACGGCCATCAACCTCTTCTACCGTGATTTGCCGCGCCTCTCGGTCGATATCGATCTTACCTATCTTCCGATCAAGGACCGTGACGAAAGCCTCGCCGAGATCAACGAAGCGATGGACCGTATCGCCGCCGCCATCGAGCGCGGAATTCGAGGCGCGAAGACACAACGCATCAAAGGTGGTGGTGGCGGTGCCACCCGACTGGCGGCACGGCTGGATGGCGTCGAGATCAAGATCGAGACCTCACCGGTCACACGCGGAGTCGTCCATGACCCTGAAACCCGTTCGGTTTCAGACGCTGTCGAAGAAGAATTCGGGTACGCGGAGATGCAAATTGTCTCGTTCGAAGACTTGTTCGGCGGCAAGGTGCACGCGGCTGTCGACCGGCAGCATCCGCGCGATCTCTATGACGTCAAACTGCTCTACGAAAACGAAGGCCTGACGGACGATCTCTTCCGCACCTTCCTGATATATGTCGCAAGCTCTTCGCGCCCCGCGCATGAGCTTTTGAACCCGAACCTGATCGATCTAGACCAGCCCTACGCACGAGAATTCGAGGGCATGACAAAGGCACGGGTCACGCTTGAGGAACTCTTGGAAACCCGCACGCGGCTGGTCGGAGACATCCGTGCGCGCTTTGACGACAACACGAAGATCTTTCTCCGGACACTGCATGATGGGGAACCGGATTTCGGGGTGATTGATCGCGCCCGTGCCGCTGATCTTCCCGCCGTTAGGTGGAAGCTGATCAACCTGAACAAGCTCAAAGCGGAGAATCCGGAAAAGCATGCCGCACAGGGCGAAGACCTCGAAGCCCTTTTCCGCTGACCATCGTCCCGATCATCATGGTCATCCCCACGATGATCACGAACAGCATCATGACGACGATGAGCATCAATCGCCGTGCCGCGATGCAGGTTGCGGTCATTTGTCCGGCCTGTTGACGCGGTGCATGTGACCCCTGGCCTTGATGCGCCATCATCCGCCAAGACAGCACATGGTTCGCCTGCACGCTATGCAGCCGCGCGATAACCCTGCGATGCAGCATGCACACCGAGCAATTGGGCGTGGGTTTGGGCTAGGCTACACGGCGGACAAACGTCATTCCGGAATGATTGCTTAGAGACACATTATTCTCAAACAATTCAGCAAGATAGCTTTCAATGTCATTTAGTTCCGAATGCTCTGAAAGATCTATTTCGTCACCTAGTTGTGTGGATGCAAAGACGTAGCGACTGGCTGATGGCCCAAGGATGTCTGCAAAATATAGGTCGTAACCATTGCGATGGCCCAACCGGGCTCCAAGGCCCCAAATGTAGAATGGTGCTAGAGGCACCACCACGCCGCTTTTTACATCGGCTAGAAAAACCTCGGCCGAGGAAAAGTCGGTAGATCCTTCATAGTGATATAGTTTTACAAATGGTGAGTTTGGGCCATCAATGCAACGAAATATCCCGCTATATCCGCCTCCAAAACCTTTCTTTTCTATTCCTTCGAATACTCCAACCACTCGTCCGTTCATGGCTCTTTTAATGTGGTTCCCAAGCACACTGAGTATGTGGTTATAGTCAATGTCAGCTCTCTTGAAGTGCTTTGTCTTGGCTGCATTTGTTACTGCACTGTCAATCGTTGGAAAGACCTCATCTTCAACTATCGACAGAAGCTCTTTTGAAACTTCAGAGCTGGCGTTGGCCAATTTTTCTAGTTGCACCAGAAGATGCTTTAGAGGACCAGCGGAGCGGCGAAAGTTACCGAAGAAGCTATGAAAATCAACACCTTCATTAGTGCTGATCAAATCGCAAAGAGAGCAATAACCAATAAAGGTCAGTGCTGCCTCTAATGTAGCCAGACCGTATTTCTCAAGCTGAAGGGGATCGGTTTGGGTGATGTACATTCCTAGAGGGTGTGCAACCGGGTAGGGCAACTCTTGAACCAGTTCGCCGAGATCCAACCAAGTTTTGTCGCGGGATCTCTGAACATAAGCTGTAATTTGATCTTGGCTGACAACTGATAGCGCCGATGTAGCTGTGCCGAAATCCAAACCAAGGTAAGCGCTGCGCGCGCCCTCTTTGTCAGCAAATGTCATGTCTAAGAAGAACGAACGACCTTCTACGCGCGTCTCCTGTTTGCCTTTCCCATATATGAAGGCAGGGGTAGCCGTACCATCGTTCCGTACAGTCAGTTCGACTTCAATCGAAGAGCCAAAAGTCGTGCCGGATGGTGTCCTTACTGAATTGTCGACGATGTTATGCAAGCTGTTAAGGTCATTTGGGTCGAACGAGGATTTGAGATAATGGTACTCAAGCTCAGTTCGCGGAGCGCTGGACAGTCTTGCCTTCCATCTCATTGGCTTGTCCAAGAAGGCTCGCAAAGACGTAGAAGATGGCAGCAAAGTGCCCTCGTCTTCGCATTCAGGCATAGACTGGATCAGTGGCCGGAATTTCCGCCATTCGATATCTTTTCTGTCTGGACGGAGAGCAAGATTAAGTCGGTTGTAAGTGACCGCACCAAAGTCGCCGTCGCCCTCAGTGTAGAATTGGCGAGCGCATTCTATAGCAAGTCCCTTTGCGACCACCTCTTGGTAGTTTTCGGAAATTTCAAGAATCTCCGCATCTCTTAGCTGAATTCGAAGGTCTCTCTCAATCAGTCCCTTCAGCCACCTGATATTTGTCGACCCACCAGATAGCAATACGACGGAAATAGGCTTTCCATTCAATTCCTTCTGAGATCGAGTTATAGCGCTACGAATGGCTTCTCTTAGCTTCTCGTTCCAGACACGGTTCTCGAAGACCTCACGGACCCTTTCGGCTCTTAGGGGTACTTCGATCATTCTACTATCTCGAGCGAACGGGTTCTCGGCCACGCGCACCAAGTGGGATAAAGCGCCGTGCAAGTTGGCGCCGAGGCTCCAATCAGATATCGAATTGCAAATTCGAATCTTCGCCTTCTCGACCTGAGAAAGAAGGTCTACGAAATTTTCGACGAAGATAAGTTCTTTGTCCCCTAGCAGTGATTTTTCTTCGTCTCCAAGACCTTGAAACGAGTTTACCTTTGCAATGATTTTCCTAGCCGATGTCTTTGCTTCCTTCGAACTCAATACGGAAAACAAGACATCTTCCGCCAGTCTTTGGTTGATATAGAAGCCAGCAGCGGGAATCGATTTGGCCGACAATGGCCGTGAATTCTTCCCTCCGTGACTAATATCGCCTTCTGCAGTTGTCTCGATCACCGAGACATCGAGTGTGCCTCCGCCAAAGTCCAGAACAAGAGCGACGTGCTTTTGGCCCTCTGCGAGAAGTGGGTGGCGAAGTCCGTAACGGTAGTACTGGAACACGGCGAAAGGCTCGGGGAGAAAATCTACGTCTTCAAACCAGCCATCAAGCGCAGTGCGCATGTTTGTACGATAGTTCGAGAGCCACTGGCCACTAACCTTTCCTTCTTCCTCAATGGAAAGTGGTTCGGCGACCAAGACCTTCTTTGGAAATTGATCACCTCCTGCCTCAATTTCGTTTCTTGTTTTCTCGAGTACACCGGTGAGAAAGTCCTTGGTCATCCCCACCACGGAGCGCCTATGCCGGCTCGAGACGTTTTGAAGCGAAGTTTGCGCCTGCTGGCGAGTGAGCTGGCCAAGTGACACTTTGAAATTCTCGTAAGAACCGCTGGAGTCGTCTCGGGCTGCCTCAGCGTCATAGCCCACAAAATACTGCTTCCCCGAGTACCGGATTTTCGTCGGTACGGCGGCCTCTTCAAATGGCCGTATGATCTTCACTTGGCTGATTAGCAGCTTCTTTTCGGTGCGCACGTCACGTACGTCCTATCGATGGTTTGCTGATGCTCGGCTTAAACCTTGCATTGTCCCTGCGTGCTATAAAGACTTGAAATACTTCTTGTTATCAAGGCGGCTGAAGCGAGTCCGTAGCTGTTTTGTGGTCTTCCGAAACAAACTGCGATCCTACTGTCATATCGTCACCTGAAAATCACCGCGATCCTATCCAAGATCTGTGTATTTGCGTTGCGTGAAGCTTGTTCCGCCGCATCGAGCAACTCTTCCGTTCTGGCGCGAACCTCTGAGAGCGTCTTCGAGGGTTGTTGCTCAAGGAAACCATAAATCGCATCAATTCCCAGATAATCCGGGATCTCTCTTTCTTTTTCGCTGCGTTGGCTGACGTCCTTCTTGGCTTCAATCCAATAGGGATCGAGCTCCTGGGCCCAAGCCTCCGCAAGCTTCTCAGGCGATGGGAGCGTCAGATGCCCGAACCTATTGTAGCCTTGGTTCTTGGAAGGGCCGGACGAGAGAAACCTGTCCAAAGACTCTAGAAGTGACACCGTGCGCTCGGGACGAATATCCCACTGTGCCAGACCTTCCAAAGTCGGCTGGAGGCCCTCGATCACAGAACTGAGCTCGGCTTCTGTCGGTCGGTCCTGGTGTTTTCCGGCCAAAACGGTCTCGCCATAGGCCTCGAGCAGCATCCGTGTCACCTCTGGCTGATCCCGGATGATTTCTTGTCGATCGCCTGTCTCGCGGACGGCCAGCAGCCGGGGTGGCAAATAGGATGCCTCGACCAGCGATGGTGACTGCCCACCAAGGGCAATGATGGTCATCGGTGACTTGCCAGCGAGAAGACACAGCTCAGCGCCCCAAAGACTCTGAGGCTTGATGCGCTCAATGGACCTCAGGAGATCCTCTGGCAGCTTGCGCCGCATGTCTTCAACCAGGTCGTAGAGGTTGTTTCGGCGAAGCGGCCGCGGTTTCTTGTGCTGCTCCAGGATCAGGTCTGTCAGATCGCCGGCAGAGAATTCCAAATACTCATCAGCAAGATCTGAAGCACCGACCCCTGAAAGCAGAGCGATAGACTCGATGCGATCACGGCCTTTCTTGTCGGACGACAGCACAAGCCCGGGAAGATCGAAAGTGGTGTAGGTGATCTTGGAATGTGGGCTGTCGATGCGGTCGATCCGCCCCAAGCCCTGAAGCATGCTCTTGATGTCGGAGGTCACGCCGACGATGCCTAAGGCACGTGCCCGCTGGAGGTTGATGCCTTCTGCCATTTGAAAGGTCATGAACATGGCTCGACGTTTGTCATCGGAGGCCTTCCTGCCGTCGAGAGCCAGGAATTCTTGGGCTTCTGCACCATTTCGGGCGACCGTAATGCCAGTACCAGAGCCCAATTTGTGGTTCGCAGCCACAAGGATCACGTCGGGTTTTGGGCCCTTCCGGGAAGACAGAAGGCGCGCATAGACCTCCAGAACGCCAATCCGCTCAGACAGGAAGATCACCTGTCGATGCTGATTGAGCATCTCTGCCATATGTTCGGCACGCTGCTCATCGATTGCATCAAGTTCCGGGCTCTGCAGCAACTCGCCGATGCGGTCGCAAATCGGCGTCGTCGTTCGTTTGTCGAGAGGGAACTCGCCGCTCTTCGGTGTGATGGTGATTATTGCGGTCTTCCCACCGCGGCTTTCACGTTCTGAGCGCCTAAGGCTCTCACCAATCGACGTGCGGCCGCGCGCATCTGCATCTGCGGCCCGCCTGCGTTCCCAATCTTCCCGCGCGAAGGTGATTGACGACCTCAAGATCGCCAGAAAGTTCCGAATGTGGATCCGCGCCTTGTCATGAAAGCGGACTTCTGTATGGCCTGCTCGTTTTGGGTCGGCAGATACAAGAGTGGTGCCCGTAGAGATGCTCTCAGCCAGTTTTCTGATTTCATCCAGGATGGCCGATTGCTTGGGCGTGAGATCGGCGTCGATCCTGATGCTCTCAATCGCAGGGTACGCGTAGATACCGGGGCCGCGTTTCTTGGATTCTCCAACGCAATGGCGCTGACGCCGAACGACATAGGGCGCCAGTGCATCCGACATGTCGGCTTGGATTTCGCGCGGATCGAGCCGCTTGCCGGCAAGACGTTCTTCGGCTTCCTCAATTGGTTGCGCGAGATCTGCTTCGGACAGGAACATGTCTTCCATGCCAGACCGCTGACGATCCTCGAAGTTTTGCCGAAGAGCGCGGAGTGCGTTCAACTCCGACGCTCTCTCGCGTCCCCGCTTGAGATTGTCGTTGATCCTCGCTGTGATTTCGGGGGGTACGTAGATCGACGCACGTCGTTCATGGAAGGCGAGCAATCCATCTAGGCCCTGGTTGCCCATCAGGGTCGCTGACAAGCACGACGTCCAGATCGCAGGGCTTTGTTCAAAGACCAGAGAACGTCTTGATGGGGCGAGATAGCGGGAGTTCAATCGATGGCTCTCGTCCACGATCATGGAGGCGGAAGATCGGACGCCTCGGTTGATCTCCTCAAGTTCTTCTGCCTCTTCGCCTTTGCTGCGTGAAAGAAGGCTGTGCTTGATGAGATTGAGGTTTGCTGGCTTGCTCTTGTCCCAATTGCGAAAGACGCTTGCCGGAATGATGCCGAGCGCGCCATTGCGCGTTTGATCCGGACGTTCATTTCCATGTCTAAGAACGACGCTCGAGTGCATCGTCGGCAAGACAGTCGCTAAGTGCTTGCCGATGTCCGTCTTGCCTGCACCTGTCGGTGCTTCGACAAATGCAAACCCGTGTTCGTAGGCTGTCCCTGCGGCCTCGTAGACTAGATCGGTTTGGAACGGCAGCGGCGGACGCCCGGCAGTGCCGTCACCGCCGACACGCCAGGGCGAAAAGGATGTCATTTCGTGAACCGTTCGGGCGAGGGCTTCTTCGGCGCTTACCGGCCTCAGAAGTGCACGCAGGAACTCAAGAGCCTGCTCGGTCCAGTCGGCTCCAAGCGCCCAGAAGTCTTCAGCGGCCTGTAGTCGCGTTGCGGCAAGGTCCGGGAACACCTTCAGATCGTCGACGTACTCGAGGTTGCGTCTAAGGCCGCCAACCGAGAAGTTGGCGCTGCAGGCGAGCGCGCCTGCGTCACTGAGGAAGAGCTTCGCGTGAAGCATCGCGTGGGTACGACCGTACCGCTCCCGGGCCAAATCAGTATCAAAGATACGGAGGGAGATCGCCCCCGATGCGATCGCATCGTAAGCTAAGACAGCCCGTAATTCGTCGAGGGAGCGCAGCGAAAGCCCGCGCGTTTCAAGGAAATAGTCTCGGGCCTCTTCCGAGAGTCCGCGTCCGCTTCCGTCTAGGCGGCTTTGGTTGTCGGTATTCGTCCCGAATAGGATCCGGATCGATTCAGAGGGGTCGGATATAATGCTGGGCCGAACGCGAAGTATAATCGACATCGCGGACAAAAAGTCCTGATATCCGGTCACGACGAGAGCGTTTGATCCATTCAGAGTGCGCTCAACGAGCTCGCGGACGGATCGTTCCCCATTTGTCGCCCAGACCAGTTCGTGGTCGGTGGCGCTTTCGGCCGAGGGCGTTGGCTCAACATCGACGTCCACAGCCTCTTGCTCGCGTTCCTTGGAAGCACGAAACAAAAACCTTGATATGAAACTGTCTGCTCGCTCGCGCGCCATTCCGGTCACCTCGCAAGCAGTCTAGCGGTTCAAATGATTCCTCCAACCCATTGAATTCGGAACAATTCATTAGAGGTGCGAATGATTGGTGAACCGGAGCGTCTTTCCGTCGGGTCAGGCGCTCCAGCTCCCATGCGAGGTAATTCTCGCAAATCTGGCCGAGTGAATAATCTCGGCTTGGTGGGCCCCGTGCGGGATCGCCGCCATCCCCACCGCCGCGCTTGATCCGCCCCACCGTGCGGCGTCTCCTGCGGTCCCCGCGCTTCTATGGGTCCGGGTCCCCAAATGCAGCTCAGCCGAAATTGACCGAACTGCTCCGATCAGGAGGCCAAGGCCTCCGTCTCCGTGATCTTTTCGAACTCAGGCAGAAACTCGGGATGATACATCTCGAGGTACCGCGTAACGCGTGCATTGGTGATGAGCTTCGAGACGTAGCCACGCGCGAGAACCAAATCGAGGTGATCGCTTCCGTAGGTATCCTCGACCAGGCGCAATTCTCGCTCCAAGTTTGCGGACTCGCGCTCCATCAGCTCCAGTTGCTGCCGGGAGATCCCTTTTACGGCTTTCGGCTTCTCGGGATCCTTTAGCTGGCTGGCTGGCGTCGCAGCCAAAAGCGAGCGGGCGTAATTGACGGTGTATTTGTTCATCGTCACCATCAGCTCCGCAGCCTCGATCTGACGCATTGGCTTCATCTTCATGAGGATCTGGAACCCGGTCAGCGCGACCTGCTTGTCCTTGAGAAGCTCAGTTGCCTCTGGGCAGATGCCATCCAGCAAGCGCTTTTTGTCCTGCAAGGATTTGACGTTCACATTGAGCGCCCGGGCCAGGCGTTCTTCGGGAACGCCGCGCTCAAGTGCCTTCAGGATCATCTTGTGCTCCTGAATGGTGGCGAGGCGGCTGATGCGCTTGTTGTAGGTGAAGGCTTCGTCGTCTGTTGAAACCTGACACGGCGCATCCTGCTCGCCGAGATCCGCCAGGATCGCGAGGCGCACGTGGCCGTCGAGCAGCATGTATTTCTCGGGATCGGATTGGTCGCGGACGACGACGAGGGGCTCAACGAGCCCAACTTCTTTGATGGAGGCAACGACCTGGCGATATTTAACCGTATCCTTGGTTTCCTTTCGAACTGCGTAGAGCGGGCAGATCTGCTCTAGCGGCAGCTGAATGAGGTCTTTCTCAAACGCCATGTTAATTGATTTGGAGCGTCCGGATCGTGCCATCAGAGGTCCCCCGTTCGAGCGGCCAGGCGGTCAGAGAGGTTCTTCGGAATCGTCGCCAATCCTTCGGCCCTGAGAAGGGTGACGAAGTTTTCGTCATTCAGGAGTTTGCGCAGGGCCTCTGTAATGAACATCAGCTCGCCACGTGTCGCGGTTGCCTTGCGCAGAAGGACTTGTTTCTTCTCGACGTCGTTTTGATAGGTCCGGATCAAGCTTTCGACCGACAGTGTTCGTCTCTTCGTCCGGTCTGCACTGGGTTGTCCTTTCCCGTATTGCTGACGTGCCTCGACCAGACGTTTCGCAGCCATCAGGCGGCCGCCACGCAGCTGGTTGTTTTCATAGGCCTGACGCAGAACGTCCTGAACTTCTGTATCTTTTGCTTCAGCGATATCGACGGCAACGCTGACCGGAAGCTTTCCGCTTTCAACGGCTCTGAGGAGTCTGTGCTCACCGCTCTCGAGAAGCCGAAGGACGCCGCGGACATACTTGAGTGAGAGCTGCGTTTTGCGCGCGATCTCTGGGCCAGAGTAGCCACGCTCTTTCAAGCCCTTGATATCGCGCAGAAGATCGAGGGCGCGATGCTGACGGCGTGCCAGGTTCTCCACCAGGCTCATCACCAGACAATCTTCGCTGCTGGCGTCGATGACGATCGCCGGGATTTCTGTTTGTCCGAGCTCCTGGAAAGCCTCCAGGCGCCCCTGTCCACAGATCAGATCGTATCGCAAGCCATCCTCGCTCTGTCGCGCGGCAACGGTGATCGGCCGTTTCAACCCGAGCTCGGCGATGTTGTCGACGATCTCTCTGAAAGCCTTTCGGTTCCTCACGCGGGGATTCACCACCGTGATGCGATCCATCGGGATCAATTCAGCGGTTTGGGATTGCGGGTCTGCCATCAGGCCACCTCCGGAACTGGGACGTGAACCGCCATATCGAACAATGGCTCCAGCGTTTCGAAGCGATACGCATCGAGCGACAAGCCGTTGTGTTCAGCCAGGCGGATGCGGGGGAGAGTCATGTCGAGGCTTGGGAGGAGGTAGTAGTCGAGCGGCCGTTGGTTGGGTCGGTCCATGCGCACGGCAATCGTGATGTCGGGCTTGAGGCTCATGTCGAAGCGGATATTCCACCGCAACGTGCCTGCATTGGTTTCGCTGCAACGGACGATGACGAGAGACGCGGTGAATTCGCCGTTGATGGTGAGCAGGTCTGTTTTGGGATGTCGTTCGACGCTGCCGCCCGAGGCTTCGATGCCGTCAATCGTCTCAGCAACAATATCGGGATGCAGCTCGCGCAAGCGTCGATTGATCTCGATGTATCTGTAGTCCCGATCAGGCTTGAAACCGACCAGCCGGTATGCGCGCAGCAAGCTGCCAAACCGTGATCGGTACGCGCTGCTCGATGGCAACGCGTCGGCTTCATCTATGACGAGGCCGGAGAGAAAGCCCTGAGCCTCGAATACCTCCTTCAGGCCCTCGAGCATTTCGTCGTCGGTGAGTTTGCTCGATCGCGCGTTGATGATCGCGTTGGCGGCCGCAAACAGATCCGGATCAACGATCCCTTCAAAAGCGCCCTCGGCGCGAACCCAGATCTCGGGATCGTTCTGCACACGCCGCTTCTTCAATTTGAAAGAACTCCGGTTCCAGACGTTGTTGCCGATGTATTTCTCGTTGATCAGGATTTGATGCACGGTTCCGCGGGTCCAGGCGCGATCGAGGTCCGTTAGAATACCGCGGGCATTTAGAGCCTCGGCAATTTCGGTTTCGGACTTTTGACCTTCAACGAAGGCGAGGAAGATTTCTCGGACGACGGCGATCTCCTCGGCGGGGCCTGGGACGAGGGTGACGCGATCCGTCTGAATGCTCTTGTGTTCACCGCGGTCCAGGATGCCTTTCGCGACCCCATGCTCGTCGATCAGCATGCGCCGCAAGCCGAAGCCGGGCGGACCTCCCTGGCGATAGCCGAGTTCGATCAGTCGGCATTGGCCCGTGAAGACTTTCTGCGAGAGCTCCCGGCTGTACTCACCCGCCATTGCGCGCTTGACGCCCTTTACGATCGTCGAGACGGGGCTGCCATCATTCTCGAATTGCTCAGCACAGTAGATGACAGAGATGCCGGCGCGTTTGCAGATGTACTCGTAATAGGCGCTTTCGTCCGCATCCTGAAACCGGCCCCATCGGCTGATATCGTAGACGAGCACCGCGTCGAAATCGGCTATGCCGGATTGAATATCGTCGATGAGCTGCTTGAGCCCATCGCGGCCCTGGATCCTTAGACCGCTCTTCCCCTCGTCAGAATAGGTGCGGACGATCTCGATCCCGCGCTGCTCGGCGTAGTGCGCGATCGCGTCCGTCTGGTTCTCGGTCGAATAGCGTTGGTGCTCGGTCGACATGCGGACGTATTGGGCGGCGCGTTGAGGCGGCGCTCCTTTTGGAGCCGTTGCGCTCTGGTCATGTCCGTCCCTCCAGCTCAAGTGCCGAGCCCTTCATCTTTTGCCTTCGCCGAATTGGTGGGAATGCCTGTGATTCCATGGGGCCGAAGCATAGACGCGGAGGTTCGGAAAAATGTTTCCTAAGATGGGCAAGACTTTTCCAGATGACGACGAAGGGAAGATCGATCGACTAAAATACCAAATGGCAATTGCAGCCGCGCTGAAGCGGGAGCTCGGCGGATCTCATCGGGCGATCAAGATCGTGATGCGCTGGACGGGTGTCACGGAGCGAACGGCCAAGAACTGGCTTGCAGGCTCCCACGGTCCGGCCGGAGAGCACCTGATCGAGCTCATGCGGAATTCGAACGAGGTGACGGCCGCTGTGCTCTCGCTGGCCGGGCGCGGTGAGTTGAAGATCGGGGCGGGACTTCACGAAACTCGCGAGAACGTTCTTCAGTTGCTCGAGGTCTTAGACGACCTTCTCGGAACTTCCGAGGCAGGGGCTGATCAAATCGAGTAAGCGGTGTTTCGCGCCAGTTGCGCGGCATTCCTGAGTAGAGAGACGTTCAGTTCGAAGTCGCTTCGCTCGATCAAAACCGAAAAAATTCAGAAGGTTAAGAAATCACTCGAAGTTCCCCGGGTGCTCTCGCTTGCCGCCATTTTAGTAGAGACTGGTTCGCATTGGTCTCGCAGCACCGCCATACTGATAGGGGGGGAAAGGATAGCTTGAGATGAAGTGGTCGCGATCCCGGTAGTTTTTGAGCTTCATTGAGCCGTCAGCAAAATCGAACAGGGTCTTGAGGTTGTTTTCTTCGCGGTCATGAAGGTTGCCAAGCGTTACTTGCCCTTCCGATGTCTTGGCGAGGAGGCGGCGCTGGATCACTTCGGCGATATCGGCCGAGTTCAGCGGCATGCGGTTGCTGAAGCGGGCCTGGATTTTTGAGAAGTCAGGGTGCGGCGCGATTTTGAGTGTAATTGTTTGGTGCCAGTCTTCATCTGTACCGGCGTCAACATCTGATTGTTCCCCCAATGCGCTCTTCAGAATGCGTCCGAGAACGAAGTCTTTGAAAATCTGGTCTTTTGAGCAAAGCGCTCTCGCATGCCAACGAAATCCGTCATGTGCGAGCGCATGAGGAATAATAACGCGATCTTCTGGATCGGGCGACGACATCGACTGATAGCTTATTCGCAGAGCTTTGCGCTGTTCACAGGCTAACAAGACGTTGCGCAGTGTGAACGCGCTTAGTCCGCGCCCAGGCACAGTGGTTGCCAGAATGTCCGGTTGGTAGACAATCCAATCTGCAGCGGGGACCGAACCGCCCTGTGAGATAGACAGGAGATCATCAAGATACTCTGACGGATCAAGCGCGGCGTAGTGTTCTACGAACTTTGGGCCCAGAACGTAGGTCTTGGCTGTTTTATCGTAGATGATGTGTTCGGGATGATCATTGATGTAGCTGTTGAGATCTTTCGAAGCTTGAGCCCGGCTGAGGCCCATAACGTCCATCAGATCTGCAAGGCCAACGCGTCCACGCCAAAAGACTCTGTGCTCAATGAATGCACGGCGATCCTGTTGCCAACGTGAAAGACTGTTTGATTCGCATGCCATTATTTAATTGTAGTTCAACCCAGCGGATGGGTCTATATTTAAGAACCGTATACTGAGCGGACTGACTGCTAAAACTTGTAGTTTCCTCAGTGGGTTGGCGCAGTGCTTTTTTGTAAGTGCGCGGGGTGACTGGGCATCTTACTTCCCTGCGGCTTGCACAGCCAATGGGCTTGATGCGGTAGCGGCAGTTCAGATGAAGAAAACTTGACGAGTAATCATTTCGGTCTCCTTTTTGCGACCGGCAAGGCAATCGCTTGCGGATGAGGCCAACCCTTTCGTTGCCTAATCCGACCGAAGAATTTCTTCTCGCATCTTTTCGACGGGTTACGCAGTTAATGACACTGCCCTTGCAGAGACGAGTTCGCATTCGTCTGACAGCACCGCCACCCATCTTTATGAGCGATGCGCTGTTGTCGCAGTGGAAACCTGCTGCCTGTTTTTCACCCGTCAGATAACCGCGCCTTTAGGTCGGCGCGGTCACTTCAGGTAGGGCTGGCCGATCGCCGCGGGCGGGCTGGGGCGGCCGATGAAGCCCGCAAGCAGCAGCACGGTCAGCACATAGGGAAGCGCCAGCATCAGCTGTGTCGGCACCTCGCCGATCAGCGGCAGGTCGACCCCCTGAAGGCGCGATGTTGCGGCCTCGAGAAAGCCGAACATCAGGCAGGCCATGAAGGCCCTGAGCGGCCGCCAGTTGCCGAAGATCACCGCGGCCAGTGCGATGTAGCCCTTGCCCGCCGACATCTCACGAACGAAATTGCCGCCCTGGGCCACCGACAGGTAGGCCCCGGCAATGCCGCACAGCATTCCGCCGATCAGGAGCGCGCGATAGCGCAGCCAGGTGACCGATACGCCGGCGCTGTCAACCGCCTCGGGAACCTCGCCCACGGCGCGCATCCGCAGGCCGAAGCGGGTGCGGTAGATGACGAAGGCGGTCAGCGGCACCGCCAGAAGTGCCAGGTAGACCAGGATGTTATGGCCCGAAATCAGTTGCCGGTAGATGGTTCCGACAATGGGTACGGCATCCATCGCCTCGGTTCCGATCCAGTCGAGCGGCTTGAAGCGTTCATCGCGTCCCAGCGTGGGTGTCTGTCCGCCCCGGCGGAACAGCGCGATGCCGATCACCACGGTCAGCCCCGATGCCAGGATATTGATCGCCACGCCTGAGATCACCTGGTTGCCCTTGTGGGTGATGCAGGCAAAGCCGTGGACAAGCGACATGAAGACGCTGGCGACGATCGCGCAGATCAGTCCCAGCCAGGGCGACCCGGTCAGCGCGGCCACCGCGGCGGCGACGAAGGCGCCGGTCAGCAGCTTGCCTTCGAGAGAGATGTCGATGACGCCAGAGCGTTCGGCAAAGATGCCGGCCATCGCGCACAGGATCAGCGGTGCGGCGATCCTGAGGGTGGCGTCGAATGTCAGCAGCAACTGGTAGAGGAAATCAGCCATGCGCCACCTCCCGCTTGGGGGCCGAAATCCGGGCGATCAGCCGTGCCAGTGGCGGGTTGAACATATAGGCCAGCGCGCCGGAAAAGAGGATGATCATGCCCTGGATCATCAGCACCATTTCGCGGGTGATCGACTGGAACTCGAAATCAAGCTCGGCCCCGCCCTGGTATAGCGCCCCGAAGAGCAGCGCCGCCAGGAAAATGCCAATCGGGTGATTGCGCCCCATCAGCGCCACGGCAATGCCGGTGAACCCGTAGCCTGCGGTGTAGTTGAGGATGACCCTGTGGCTGATACCAAGGATCTCGTTGGTGGCCAGCAGGCCGGCAAAGCCGCCGGCGATGGCCATGGCGATGATGATGGTGCGCGGTACGTTGATGCCCGCGTAATGCGCCGCCGAGGGGTTCTGGCCCACCGCGCGGATGTTGTAGCCCAGCCGCGTGCGCCAGATCAGCAGCCAGAAGACCGCAAGCGAGATCAGCGCCAGCAGGAACGAGGCATTGAGCGGCGTGGCCGATGTCTCGACCCCCAGCATGCGCAGCAAGTCGTGCATCTTGGGCAGGTAGCTGCCCTCGGGCAGGGGGACGGATTGCGGTGACTGCTGCCCCGGTTCCAGCATCGGCCCGGCCAGCAGCCAGACCATGATCGAGGCCGCGATGAAATTGAACATGATCGTGGTGATGACGATGTGGCTGCCGCGTCTGGCCTGCAGATAGCCCGGGATCACGCCCCAGCAGGCCCCGGCCAGCGCCGCGCCCGCAACCGCCACCGGAAGGGCAATGATGCCCGGCGCCGCGCCGACGGCAAAGGCCGCCAACGCCGCGCCCAATCCGCCCATATAGGCCTGCCCCTCGCCGCCGATATTGAACAGCATCGCATGAAACGCCATCGCGACGGCCAGGCCGGTAAAGACGAAATTCGTCGTGTAATAAAGCGTATAGCCCAGGCCGCCGGAATAGACGAAGGCACCTTTCAGCATCACGCCCAGTGCCTGAATTGGGTTTTCGCCGATCGCCAGCACGATCAGCCCGCAGACCAGCAATGCCGCCATCAGATTGATGAGCGGCAGCAGGAACAGATCGGCCCAGCGGGGCAGGGGAGGTGTTGGCCCGCTCATGCGGCTTGTCCTTCGCGTCTTTCGCCTGCCATCATCAGGCCCAATGTCTGCCGGTCGGCCTCGGCCCGGTTTACGATGCCGATATTGTGCCCGTCACAGAGCACCATGATCCGGTCCGAGAGCGACATGATCTCGTCAAGCTCCACGCTGACAAGCAGGATCGCGCAACCGGCATCCCTAAGCGCCAGCAGCTGTTTGTGGATAAATTCGATGGCGCCCACATCGACGCCGCGCGTGGGCTGACCCACCAGCAGAACCCGCGGATTGGCCGAGAACTCGCGGGCGATCACGATCTTCTGCTGGTTCCCGCCTGAGAAATTCTTGGCGAAATGGCGTGGCGCGTCGGGGCGGACATCGTAATCGCGCATCTTTTCACGACAATTCGCCTCGACCGCCGCCGGGTCGATCAGGAAACCGTTGCCGGCCAGGTCACTGTCCTGGATGCCCAGGATCATGTTTTCGCGCGCCTCGAAGCCCAGGATCAGCCCGTGTTCATGGCGGTCCTCGGGGATGTGGCGCACGCCCAGATCGCGGATGATGCGCGGGTTTGTCTCGGTCGCGGGGGTCACTTCGGTGCCCAGGACGTTGATGGTGCCCGCCGTCAGGTGGCGCATTCCGGCCAGCACTTCCATCAGCTGGGTCTGCCCGTTGCCGGACACACCGGCCACGCCCAGGATCTCACCCGCGCGGACCTCGAACGTGATGTCTTCCAGCTCGATCACGCCCTGGCTGCTGGTATAGCCAAGACCGGATGCGGAAAACTGTACATCGCCCGGGGCGGCCTCGGTCCGTTCAACCTCCAGCAGGACCTTGCGGCCGACCATGAGCTCGGCCAGTTCGGCGGGTGAGGTCTCGGCGGTCTTGCGGTGCCCGACGATCTGCCCCTGGCGCATGATATCCACGGCGTCGGTAATCTCCATGATCTCGGCCAGCTTGTGAGTGATGAGCAGGACCGACACGCCGCGGTCGCGCAGCACCTTGAGGATCTCGAACAACTGTTCGGCCTCCTGTGGGGTCAGCACGCCCGTGGGCTCATCAAGGATCAGGATGTTCGCGCCGCCCTTGAGGGCCTTGATGATCTCGACGCGCTGGCGCTGCCCGACATTCAGGTCGGCAACCGTCGCGTCCGGGTCGATCCGCAGGTTGTACCGTTCGGACAGTTCGACGATCCGGTCACGCGCGGCCTGCCGCCCTTCGTTCAGCAACGCGCCGCCCTCGGACCCCAGCATCACGTTTTCCAGCACGGTAAAGGTGGGCACGAGCATGAAATGCTGGTGTACCATGCCGATGCCATGGCCGATCGCATCCGCCGAGGAACGCATGTCCACCGGCGCGCCATTCACCAGGATTTCGCCCTCGTCGCGGCTGTGCATCCCGTAGACGATATTCATCAGCGTGGATTTGCCGGCGCCATTCTCACCGATGATGCCGTGGATGCTGCCGCGCCGGACGCCAAGGCTGATATCGCGGTTGGCGCGGATCAAACCAAAAGATTTGCTGACGCCTTTCAGCTCCAACGCATAGGGAGCGGCACCGCCGCTCCCGTCTGTTGTGTCTTTGGCCATGTGGGGTCAGCCTGCCGGGCAGCTGCTGTCCGAGCGATAATCGTGCACCACGATCTCACCTGACCTGATCTTGACGGCGGCCGCGTCGATGGCAGCCTTCATGTCATCTGTGATCAGGTCGGCATTGTGTTCATCCAGCGCCCAGCCGACGCCATCCTCGGCGATGCCCAGGTTGCGCACGCCGGTGTCAAACTCGCCGGACATCGCGTCCTTCATGGTTTCGTAGGCGGCCACATCGACCCGTTTCAGCATCGATGTCAGCACGTTGCCCGGCGCCATGTGGTTCTGATTGGAATCGACCCCGATGGCCAGCTTGCCCGCGTCGGCAGCGGCCTGAATGACACCCACCCCGGTGCCGCCCGCCGCCTGATAGACAACGTCGGCGCCCCGGTCGATCTGGCTCTGGGTCAGCTCGGCGCCCTTGGCCGGGTCATTCCAGGCGGCAGGCGTGGTGCCGGTCATGTTCTCAAGCACCTTGACATCGGCATTGGCCGATTTCGCGCCTTGCTGATAGCCGCAGGCAAAGGCGCGGATCAGCGGGATATCCATGCCGCCGACGAACCCCACCGTGCCGGTTTCCGAAGCCATCGCCGCCGCGATGCCGACCAGATAGGATCCTTCCTGTTCCTTGAATGCGTATTGGCGCAGGTTCGGCTGATCCAGCCAGTTCACGTCGATGATCGAGAAATTGACATCCGGGTTCGCCTCGGCCACGGCGTTGATCGCGTCGGCCTGGGCAAATCCGACACCCAGCACGACGGTCGCGCCGCGCTGCACCATCCGTTCCATCGCCTGCTGGCGCTGTGCCTCGTTGGTGACTTCGAATTCCATGACCTCGACACCGGTTTCATCGGTAAAGCGCTTGATGCCGTTATAGACGCCCTCGTTGAAGGATTCGTCGAACTTGCCGCCCATGTCGTAGATCACGGCAGGTTTGAAATCGGCGGCCAGCGCAATGCCGGACATGGTGGCAAATGACGCCGCCAGAACGGTGGTCAGTATCTTCTTCATCTTGGAACTCCTTGTTGAACAGGTGGCCGTGATCCGGCCCTCATTTGTGATTGATCAGCCCGCCTGGCCGATTTCCTTCAGTCTTTCCTGCAAGAATTCACCCGCCGTCTGGTGGGCCAGTTGAACCTCGGGGCGCGGGTGCATGAACAGGGGCAGCGAATAGCGTGACTGGTTCTTTTGCTTGGGCGGGTTGACGACCCGGTGCACGGTCGAGGGATAGTGCTTGCGGCTGGCCTGCTCCAGCATGTCGCCCGCATTCACGTTGATATAGCCGGTGCCGCAGGGAATATCGTGCCAGTCGCCGTTCACATCCTGTGCCTGAAGGCCCGGTTCGGACCCGGTCACCAGCAGCGTGATCAGGTTGATGTCACCATGGGCCGCCGCGCGTACCTCGCCGGGCTGCACGTCCTCGGGCAGGGGCGGGTAATGCAGCACGCGCAGCAAGTTGTCGTCCGAGCCGTTGACCATTTCGGTGAATGGCATGGACAGCTTGTCGGTCACCTCGGGCGGGGAGACCTGATCGAGCCAGCCCAGCAGCGTTTCCCCCAACCCAATCAGGCTGGCATGAAATTTGCGTGTCACCGCCTCGCATTCGGCGGGCACATGGCGCGACTGGTAGACGTGGTAGAATTCCTTGAGGTCTTTTTGCGCGCGGCCCTTGGCGTTTTCGGATTTATACCCGAAATATCCCGCCGGGTCGCCCGCGGGCGTGGCATCATCGTGCTTGCCCTCGCCGGAAAAATATACAGACCAGGTGTCATACATCGCCTGGATTTCCGACATGTCGATGTCATGATCCTTGATCACGGCAAACCCCGTTTCGCGCAGCGACTTCGCAAATCGTTCCGCCGCATCCGGGTCCTTCGGGCTGACCGCGAGCACTTCAAATTCTGCCATTTTCGGTGTCCTCTCTTTCGGGCGTCCGTTTACAAATTTGTGACGATAACCGCCAGAAAACATTCCGTGACCACAGTTACGGGTTCCCGAATCACCACGCCAGACAGGCACCTGGCGGGGCAATGAAATGTTGCATCCGTCCGGTGCAGTCAGCGATCAGGATAACCACTGGCCAACACTGTTCAAGCGCTAATTACACCGCGCGGGCAAAGGCGGTGACTGCAGATCGGCGCGGGGTTCTGCGGGCAATCTGCACCAACAGGATGCCGGCGTTTCCGCAAGCAATGCCTTGAAAACCCCTCCGGTGCTAATCAGCAGGTCAGGTGGCGTGCAGGAATCGGTCGATTTCCTCCGCCCGGGGTATCGCCGCCGCCGCGCCCTGCCGCGTGACCTGAATCGCGGACGCTGCCGCGGCAAAAGCCAGCGCATGGGCCGCGTCACCCGTCACGAACCGGGCCATGAACGCGCCCAGAAACGTGTCACCTGCGCCAGTGGTATCCACGGCCTCGACGGCAAAGCTGGCTTGTTGCAACACCTGACCATTCATATGCAGTTCGGCCCCCTCCGCGCCCTTGGTGACAAGCACATGGTCAACGCCCATACCGGCCGGTGCCTGCCCGGTCTTTTGCGACAGCGCCGCGGCCTCGCCCGCGTTCAGCGCCAGCAGGGTGATGTTTTCCAACACTTCCTGCACGGCATCCGGGTCGAACGGGGCGGCCGAATAGGCGACGTTCAGCCCGCGCGCCCGGGATTGTTCCGCAATGTATCCGACCAGGTTGGTTTCGTTCTGCAGCAACACCCAGTCCCCGTCCGAGGCGCTGTTCAGGGCGGCGTCGATCTGTGCCGTCGTGAAGGCGCGGTTGGCGCCACCGAAGATCACGATCTGGTTTTCCGCATTGTCGTCGACATAGATCACCGCGTGGCCCGTCGGGGTGTCGACGGCGGTAATATCGTCAAGCGACAGACCGAGCCCGGCAATCTGCCCGCGCAGCCAGTCACTGTCGGGGCCAAGGCAGCCCACATGCCTGACCGGCGCCCCCGCGCGGGCGGCGGCGATGGATTGATTGATGCCCTTGCCGCCCAGGAATTTGGCGAAGGAGTCGCTGGCCAGAGTCTCACCGGGGGCGGGCAGGTGCGGCACCCGGTAGACAAGGTCAAGGTTGATAGAGCCGAAATTGAGAATCATTGCGCCGTCAGTTTGGTTGCGTTGGGCCAGACTAACCAGCCCGTCCCGGGTTTGCGACCCGCAATGGCGCGCTCCGCTCAGCGCCCCGCCGCGTCAATACACGACATGGTCTTGCGGTCGACGATCTCGCGCAGCGCAGATAGCAGCGGATGCGCGTCGGTGCGGCCGCGCCCGTAATCCAGGTTGAACGCATGGTCGAAACCGGGTGGATTTCGGCCCTGGGTGTGCTGCAGAATCGTCTCGAGCTTGTCGAGACCTTTCGCGATCTGCGCCTCGGTCGATGCGGCGGCGGTATACTCCTCCCAAAGGCTGGCGAACCGCGCCCGCAAATCGGGCGGCAGCGGGCCCAGCAACCGCATCAGGTCAGCGCGCTCGTCGGCGGATTTGTCCCCCTGTTGCAGGGGTGCGGGGATATCGCCCGAGATCGCCTCGCCCAGGTCATGCAGCAGGCAGATCTTCAGCAGGCGCAGGATGTCGGCACCGTCAAGCTGATCCTCGAACACCAGAACCCAAAGGCACAGCCGCCAGGTATGCGCGGCGGTATCTTCGGGACGCCCGGCGATGGTAAAGCCCGACCGCATGACATCTTTCAGCGCGCCCGCCGCCTCCAGAAATTCCAGCCTTGCCTCTGCTTCGTGCCGTTCCATCCCGCGCCTCGCCGTTGCATGAAAATCCACTACACTCTAAGGAGCGGAAAACACAAAGGTCAAAGATGCAGCTGACAGACAGCGAAATCGCCACCCTGATCGCCGAGGCGCAGCAGGCCATGGCGCAGGCACATGCGCCCTATTCGAAGTTCACGGTGGGCTGTGCGATCCTGATGGATGATGGCACGATCCATCGCGGGGCGAATGTTGAGAACGCAAGTTTCGGCGCGACGATCTGCGCCGAAAGGTCTGCGATCAGCAGCGCGCTCAGCCAGGGGCATCGCGGGCTGAAAGCGGTGTGCGTGACCAATGCCTCGGAAACCAAGATCACGCCCTGCGGCATTTGCCGGCAGGTGATTTACGAGTTCAACCGCGACGTGCCGGTGATCTGCACCAACCAGCGGGGCGACCACATGGTTCTCACGATCTCGGAGCTGCTGCCCCACGCGTTCACGCTGGATTAGACATCAGGCACGCAACGAAAAAGGCGCGGCCAGTCCAGCCGCGCCCCCGATAGTCTTGGTGCCCGATCAGGCCTGGTCGAACCGGTCGGCGTTCATCACCTTGGTCCAGGCGGCCACGAAATCGGCCACGAACGCCTCGCCGCGATCGGATTGCGCATAGGCCTCGGCCAGGGCGCGCAGTTGCGAGTTCGAGCCAAAGACCAGGTCAACACGCGTGCCGGTCCACTTGACGTCGCCGGTCTTGCGGTCGCGCCCCTCGAACGTGTCTTCATCGTCCGAGGTCGCCTTCCACTCGGTCGCCATGTCCAGCAGGTTGACGAAGAAATCGTTGCTCAGCTGGCCGGGACGATCGGTAAAGACGCCTTGCGACGACCCACCGGTATTTGCCCCCAGCACCCGCAGCCCCCCCACCAGCACCGTCATTTCCGGTGCGGTCAGGGTCAGAAGCTGCGCCCGGTCCACCAGCAATTCCTCAGGCGAAACGCTGAATTTCTGTTGCTGGTAGTTGCGGAAGCCATCTGCCTTGGGCTCCAGCGGCTCGAAGCTTTCGGCATCGGTCTGTTCGGCCGAGGCGTCCATGCGTCCGGGGCTGAAGGGAACCGCGATGTCGTGGCCCGCATCCGCCGCCGCCTTCTCGACAGCCGCCGAACCGCCCAGCACGATCAGATCGGCCAGCGAAACATTCTTGCCGCCCGACTGGAATTCGGCCTGGATGCCTTCGAGCACCTCCAGCACCTTCGACAACTGCTTGGGATCGTTGGCTTCCCAGTCCTTTTGCGGGGCCAGGCGGATGCGCGCGCCATTGGCGCCGCCGCGCTTGTCCGACCCGCGATAGGTCGAGGCCGAGGCCCAGGCTGTCGAGACCAGTTCGGAAACCGTCAGGCCCGATGACAGGATTTTCGCCTTGAGGTCGGCAATGTCGCTGTCACTGACCAGGTCATGATCCACGGCCGGGATCGGATCCTGCCAGATCAGTTCCTCGCTGGGCACTTCCGGTCCCAGGTACAGCGATGTCGGCCCCATGTCGCGGTGGGTCAGCTTGAACCAGGCGCGGGCAAAGGCATCGGCGAACTCGTCCGGGTTGGCATGGAAGCGGCGCGAGATTTTTTCGTATTCCGGGTCCATGCGCATCGCCATGTCGGCAGTGGTCATCATGATCTGGACCTTTTTCGACGCGTCCTCGGCATCCGGGGCCATGTCCTTTTCGGCCACGTTCACCGGCTGCCATTGGTTGGCGCCCGCAGGACTTTTGGTCAGTTCCCACTCGTAGCCGAAAAGCACGTCGAAATAGCTCATGTCCCACGTGGTCGGGGTCGGCGTCCATGCGCCTTCGATGCCGGACGTGATCGTGTCCCGGCCCTTGCCGCTGCCGTGTTTGCTGAGCCAGCCAAAGCCCTGTGCGGCAATGCCTTCGGCTTCGGGTTCGGCCCCCACCAGATCGGCGTCGCCGGCGCCATGCGCCTTGCCGAACGTGTGGCCACCGGCGGTCAGCGCAACGGTTTCCTCGTCGTTCATCGCCATGCGGGCGAAGGTCTCGCGGATGTCGCGACCCGACGCGAGCGGATCGGGGTTGCCATCCGGGCCTTCGGGGTTGACGTAGATCAGGCCCATCTGGACCGCGGCCAGGGGATTTGCCAGCTCGCGATCACCGGAATACCGGCTCTTGGGCTTGTCGCTGGTTGCCAGCCACTCGTCTTCGGCACCCCAGTAGATATCTTCCTCGGGGGCCCAGATGTCCTCGCGACCGCCGGCAAACCCGAAGGTCTTGCCACCCATGGATTCGATGGCGCAGTTGCCGGTCAGGATGAACAGGTCCGCCCAGGAGATCTTGTTGCCGTATTTCTGCTTGATCGGCCACAGCAGCCGGCGCGCCTTGTCGAGGTTGCCATTGTCCGGCCAGCTGTTCAGCGGCGCAAAGCGCTGGTTGCCGGTCGAGCCGCCGCCGCGCCCGTCGGCGGTGCGGTAGGTGCCTGCGGCGTGCCACGCCATGCGGATGAAGAACGGGCCGTAATGGCCGTAATCCGCCGGCCACCAGTCCTGCGAATCGGTCATCAGCGCATAGAGGTCGTCCTTCAGCGCCTTCAGGTCGAGCGATTTGAACGCCTCGGCATAGTTGAAATCCTTGCCCAACGGATTTTCGGCGGGCTGGTTCTGGTGCAGGATTTTGAGGTTCAGCTGGTTGGGCCACCAGTCGCGGTTGGAGCGCACGCCCAAATTTGTGTGCATGACCGGGCACTTGCCCGCATTGCCTAGATCATTTCCGTCCATGATGTCTCTCCGATGCTGGTTATGCTAACTGGCGGCCCGAAGGTTTCGGACCACGGCGTATCCGGGGAAGGAGCGCAGATCGACAGGCGCGGCATGTGCGCGCGGTATATCGAATTTTCCTGTCGGCCTCCCTGCCGTCACCGATCTGTTTACCAATAGTTTAGAATAGTTTTAAGTTGCATTTTCTGATCCAGACCATAATTTTTTCTAATGACAAATCTCACGATCCGGCAGCTCAGATATTTCGAGGCGTTGGCCAGGCATGGTCACTTTGGCCATGCGGCGGATGCCTGCGCCGTGACGCAGCCCGCGCTCTCGGTGCAGATCAAGGAGCTTGAGCAATCGCTGGGCACGCAACTGTTCGAGCGGGGCGCGCGGCAGGTGCGCCTTACTGGGTTTGGCGAGGAGTTTGCCCTGCGGGTGCAGGATATCCTGCGGCGCGTGGACGAACTGGGCGACATGGCCCGCGCATCGCATGAGAAGATGGTCGGGCGGTTGCGCCTGGGGGTGATCCCGACGATTGCGCCGTACCTCCTGCCGCGCGTCATTGCCAACCTGTCGCGCAGCAACGAGGGGCTGGACGTGCATGTGCGCGAAACCCTGACGACGCGACTGGTGCAGGAACTGACCGAGGGGCGGCTGGACGCCGCCATCGTGGCGCTGCCGATTTCCGATCCCGCCTTCACCGAGGTGACACTCTTTACCGAGAAGATGGTGCTGGTCCGGTCAGACCAAGATGCCGGGAAACCGGTGCCCGACAAGGACGCGCTGCGCGAAATGCGCCTGCTGCTGTTGGAGGAGGGCCATTGTTTCCGTGACCAGGCGCTTTCATACTGCAACATTCCCGCCGCCCTGCCGCAGGACGGGCTGGATGGAAGTTCGCTCTCGACTCTGGTGCAGATGGTCGGCGCCGGGATCGGCGTGACGCTGATCCCGGAAATGGCGGTTCCCGTGGAAACACGTTCGGCGGCTGTCTGTGTCGGCCATTTTCGGGATCCGCAGCCTTCCCGCACCGTCGGCATGATCTGGCGCAGAACCAGCCCGCTGGCCGATCATTTGCAGCGGGTGGCGGAAATCGTCCAGCAATCGGCACACGATCTGCGGGCCGGCGAAAACGCCTGACGCCGCCCGGCGATCCCGGGCGGGTTTCGATGCAGCTTTGGAAATTGCCCTGACCGGAGAGGGTGGATGCTAGAAACCGCGCAGGGTTTTCAGTTTGTGCCCAACCTCCACCACGGCTTCCAGCGCGGGGATCAGTTCGGCACCCAGCGGGGTCAACTGATATTCGACCGATGGCGGCGTTGTCGGCATCACGTTCCGCAGGATGACGCCGCGCTGTTCCAGTTCGCGCAGCCGGGTGGACAGTACCTTTGAGGTGACCGGCGGAATATCGGCCTTGAGCTCGCTGTAGCGGCGCGGCCCCGCGCGGAGACACCAGATGACATTCGGGGCCCAGGCGCCGGCGATGATCGACATGCATTCCGTCAGCATGCACGGCTCCGGCGGGCTGGGGCTTTGGTTCTTGCGCATTTTCAGCGGCATGGCGGGATACCTTGTTTCCAGCGGGAAATCTGAAAAGTTAGTATCTAACAGAAACCATATTGTCAACGGAAACACACAGGCGCAGGTAAGAGGCACTGATTGAAAGGAGACACCAAATGCACCTGTTTTACAAACCCGGCGCCTGTTCGATGGCTGCGCACATCATCCTGAACGAGGTTGACGTCGCCCACACCGTTGAAAAAGTCGACACCGAGAAGGGCGTAACAGAAACCGGCCTTACCTACGCGGAGGTGAATCCGCGCGGCTATGTCCCTGCCTTGCGTCTTGAAGGCGGAGAAGTCATTACCGAAAACGCGGCGGTATTACAGTATCTGGGCGACCAATTCGGTGAACATTTGCTGGTGCCGGCTGCCGGTACGATCGATCGCGTGCGCCTTCAGGAAACGCTCAGTTTCTTGTCTGCAGAGCTGCACAACGCCTTCGGTCCGTTCTTCTCGGGCAAGGATATGTCCGAGGGTCAAAAGCAAGCGGCGACCGACAAGGTAAAACGCAAGATCGCCCAGTTCGGGGCCATGCTGCCCCAGGAAACACCGTTTGTTTTGGGGGACCGTTTCACCGTTGCGGATGCATATGCCTTTGTCATCCTCAACTGGGCCAATTTCACCGGCATATCGCTGGCATCCTGGCCCCGGCTGGAGGCCTACATGGCGCGGATCGGTGCGCGACCCGCCGTGCAGAAGACGCTGAAACAGGAAGGTTTGGCCGCATGACCGACCGATTTGCTGAAATCCGCCCCGTGCTGCAGACCTATTTCGACGCGCTTTACACTTGCGACGTTACCCTCCTGGCACAGGTTTTCCATCCACGGGCGGTCTATGCCACCGCGGATGAAACGCCACCGCTGATCCGTTCGATGGAGGAATATTTCCCGGTTGTCGAAAAACGGATCTCGCCGATGTCCCGCAACGAAGCGCGCCGGGATGTGATCGACAGTATCGACCTGGCCGGGGACAACACCGCCATGGCACGGGTGCGGTGTCGCATCAACGCCCATGATTTCACCGATTTCCTGACCTTGATCCGCGAGGACGGTCAGTGGCGGATCATGTCCAAGGTTTTCGCGATGACAGAACGAAAGGAGGCCCGGTAATGCCGTATGTGAATATCCAGATCACCCGTGAAGGCGTCACGCCCGACCAGAAGGCCCGCCTGATCAAGGGGGCCACCGATCTGCTGGTCGATGTGCTGAACAAGACGCCGGCGACGACCTTTGTGGTAATCGAGGAGGTCGAGATGGAAAGCTGGGGCATCGGTGGACTGCCGGTCGAAGAGTACCGGCGTTTGCAGCCGCCCGGGTCGTAATCCGGGCCGGGCGCCCGCCGTTCCTTCACACTGACTGAACCAGGAAAAGACAAACCCCCGTGGCCGGGCCTCGGGGGTCATCAAATTTTCAGTGCTGATCAAGCTGCGCCGGGTGCTTAGAGCAACCCTTCACGCTGGGCTTTCTTCCGTGCCAGTTTACGGGCACGGCGGATCGCTTCAGCTTTTTCGCGCGCTTTTTTCTCGGACGGTTTCTCGAAATGTTGCTTGAGCTTCATTTCGCGGAAAACGCCTTCGCGTTGCAGCTTTTTCTTCAGGGCACGAAGCGCCTGATCGACATTGTTGTCGCGAACACTAACCTGCATGTGGTGTCACCACCTTCCTAAGTTAAAGTTGCAAGAGATTGCAGGAAGTGGCCGTATAGCAAAGCGCTTTTGTTTTGTCTAGGGTGGCGCAAACCGCAGGAGAACATGATGTCCGACCCTGAAATAAAGGCGAAACTGCTGCAGGCGGCCAAGAATCACGTGCCCTTCGATGGCTGGGGTGAGGCGACGTTTCGCGCCGCCATCGAAGATACGGGCGTCGAACCAGGGCTGGCCCGTGCGGTGTTTCCGCGCGGTGGCGTCGGTCTGGCGCTGGCCTATCACGAGGCCGGTGACATCGACATGCTGGCGGCGATCGAGGCCGCCGATCTGACCGAGATGAAATTCCGCGATCGGATCGCCTTTGCCGTACGCGCACGGCTGGACGCGGTCGAGGACAAGGAACTGGTGCGCCGGGGCATGGCACTGTTTGCGCTGCCGCTCTATGCCGCCGACGGGGCACATGCGGTCTGGAAAACCTGTGACCGGATCTGGGTGGCCCTGGGGGACACCTCGAATGACATCAACTGGTACACCAAGCGGATGACGCTTTCGGGTGTCTACAGCGCCACGGTGCTTTACTGGCTGGGCGATGACAGCCCCGGCCATCAGGCCACGACAGAGTTTCTGGACCGGCGTATCGAGGACGTCATGCAGTTTGAGAAATTCAAGGCGCAGATGCGTGAGAACAAGCTGATGAACAGCGTGATGGCAGGCCCGCTTGCATTCCTTGGCCGGATCAGGGCACCGCAGGGCGGACAACACACAGGAATGCCGGGCCGCTGGAACGGGCCGCAATAACAAGGAGCAGGGCCATGAGCCAGACAATGAACGCTGTGGAAATCACCCAACCCGGCGGGCCGGAAGTGTTGAAGCTGACCGACCGCCCGGTGCCAACGCCGGGCGTGGGCGAGGTAGTGATCAAGCTGGCCTATGCCGGTGTGAACCGCCCCGATGCCCTGCAACGAGCAGGCCTCTACGCGCCGCCCCCCACCGCCAGCGATTTGCCAGGGCTTGAGGGCGCCGGGGAAATCGTGGCGGTCGGCGACGGCGCAGGCGACTGGAAACTTGGCGATCAGGTCTGCGCGCTTCTGCCCGGTGGCGGTTATGCTGAATATGTCTCGACCCCCGCCGCGCATTGTCTGCCGGTGCCCGCGGGACTGTCGCTGGACAAGGCCGCCTGCCTGCCCGAGACCTTCTTTACCGTCTGGTCCAATGTCTTCATGCGCGGCGGGTTGCGTGCCGGTGAGCGGTTCCTGGTCCACGGCGGGTCGAGCGGCATCGGCACCACCGCGATCCAGTTGGCCCATGCCTTTGGCGCGCGGGTTTTTACCACCGCCGGATCCGAGGAAAAATGCGCGGTCTGCCGCGATCTTGGCGCCGAACAGGCAATCAACTATCGCGAAGGCGATTTCGCCGAGGTGCTGCGCGCCGAGGGCGGTGCCAACCTGATCCTTGACATGGTGGGCGGCGAGTATCTGCCGCGCAACGTGAAATGCCTGGCCGACGAGGGGCGGCTGGTCCAGATCGCGTTTCTGCAGGGGCCGAAGATCGAGTTGAACTTTGCCCAGGTGATGATGCGCCGCCTGACGATCACCGGCAGCACCCTGCGCCCGCAGAGCGACCTGGCCAAGGCACAGATCGCCGAGGCGTTGCGGGCCCATGTCTGGCCGTTGCTCGAGGCCGGCAGGGTTGCCCCGGTGATGGACAGCGAATTTGCTTTGGCCGATGCGGCACAGGCCCATGCCCGCATGGAAAGCAGCGGCCATATCGGCAAGATCGTTCTGAAGGTCGCGTGACCAGATGCAATTCGCCATCCTCGTCCTTGTGCTTGTCAGCATCGGCCTCAGCGCCGTGGCGATTGCGCGCCATCAGCCGCTGGACTGGCGTTTCGCGGTGCCCGAGACCGTGGCCTCCGACGCCGCCCCGATTTTCGAGACCATATTCGACTACACCGCCCCCGCCGGGCAGGCACATGCGCCGGGCATCGTTCTGAACGGCGAACAGGTCTCGATCGTCTGGTTCGAAGGGTCCGAAGAGGCGCAGGCGGATGTCGATATCCATGCGGCGCATTTCTCACGCGCCGACGGTGCATGGCAGGCGTCCGCCCCCGCGCCCTATGCAACGCGCACCGCATTGGGCGCGGCGTTCGAGCCGCGGCAACTGGTCGTGACCCTGGGCAACACGATCCAGAACGAGGCGGCGGAAAACGCGCTTTATGCCACCGTTGTTTCGGTCGGGGGGTGGGCGATGGCCTCGGTCGCGGATGTGCGCATGGGCGCGGATGGGCCTGTTTCGGCGCGCAAACTGAACCTCTCGCCGCTGCTCAATCGTTCGCACCTGGTGAAATCGCCGATGGTCGCCTATGCCGATGGCAGCCACGCGCTGCCCGCCTATTTCGAGATGGGCAGCGCCTATGCCGTGCTGGCGCGGCTGGATGACAAGGGCCGCGTCGTCGACCAGCGCCGGATGCCGGCAAGAGGCGTCAAGGCGATCCAGCCGATGATCGTGCCGCTGGACCAGGCCCGCGCGGTTGCCTTCCTGCGCGATTTCGATCCCAGCTGGAAGCTCTGGATCAGCCGCACCAGCGACGGTGGCAAAACGTGGTCCGAGGTCACCGCCACCGACATTCCCAATTCCAGTGCGCCGGTTGCTGCCCTGTCCCTGGGCGGGGATCGGATATTGGCGGTGATGAACGACGATGCCGAACGCCGGCACGAACTGCGCCTGTCACTGTCCGAGGATGGCGGCACCAGCTGGCGGATGATCCACCGTTTGCAGGACGATGCGGGCGATGCTCGCTACCCGATGCTGCGGCGGCTTCCGTCGGGCGAGATCCTGCTGGCCTATTCGCACGGCACCAAGCGCGGCATCCGCGCCCATGTCATGAATGACGCCTGGATCACGGCACAATGATCGGCGCGCTCACGTATGCCTCGGTGGCAATTCTGCTGGGATGGGTGGTCTATGCCCTGGCGGGCCTGTTCACGACCGTTCCGGTGGCGCTGATTGCCGGTGGCGTGGCCGGCCTGCTGAGTGTTCTGGTGTTCCGCGACACGATCGCAATCCGCGGATTTGTCGCCCTTCTGGGTCCCATCGGGATTGTTCTGCCGCTGCTTGCGCTGCGTCACGCAGCCGCCGGGGCCGGGGTGGCGGTGGCACCCTTCGGCACCGCCGAGCTGCTGGTCTTTGTGCTGCTTTACATGGGGTTCATCGCCGCTTCGATCGGGGTGCTGCCGGTCGACCTATACCGCCATGGCTATGCGCCGCTACCCGTGGCGGTGATGGTGCTGGCGCTCTGCGCCTATGGCGCGCTCAGCGGAAACCTGTTTATCCCCTTCCTCGCGGTGTCGGGGCAGGCGCTGTGGGTCATGGGCTGGGGCAGCAGCAACTGGTTCGACCATGTCACGCACGCGCTGCTTGTGCCGGTCATCTTCGTCGTGCTGATCCTGCGGCTGTTTTGAGGCCCTAGATGATGTCCAGTGACACCTTCACACGGTCCATGACCACCGAGGAGGTGAAGCGGCTGACATTCGACTGATCGAAGAAATACTGCTGGGTGAATTCCTCGTATTCGGCGATGTTCCGGACCACGACGACAAGGATGAAATCCGCCTCGCCGGTGGTGTAGTAGCATTGCTGCACCGCGGGTGCATCGCGCATCGTGCGCTTGAATGCGTCCAGATACATTCGGTTCTCGCGCTCCAGCACGACCTGCACGATCACGGTCATGTCACGGCCCAGCTCGCCCGGCGACAGAACGGCAATTTCCCGTTCGATCACGCCCGTATCGCGCAGCTTCTTCAGGCGTTTCTGCACGGCGGGCGGCGACAGGCCGACCTCGGCGCTCAGGGCGTCCGCGGTCAGCCGCGCGTTTGATTGAACCAGTTGCAGGATCTGAAGGTCTTTGTCATCCATGATCCGATAAAAATCGCACGGGCCGCGATTTGCAACGTTTTTCGGCGTCTCAGGCCGCTTCCGCCTCCTGCATGATCCGGGCAAAGATCTCCGGGTCGGTGACGCCCTCGGACCCGATCAGCAGCACGCGCGACCCTGCATCCAGGCCCAGCTTGTCAGACAGCGCCGCATCCTTGCGCGCGGCAATCAGCGCGGCCAGCCCGGCAACGGCGCTTTCCCCGGCGTCGACCGCCGGATCGCCATCCAGCGGGCGCGCCAGAAGGCGCACGCTTGGCCCCACCAGGCTGTCGGGGATGGTCACGAAATCGCCGGCCTCTTCCACCAGGATTTCCCAGGCCAGTTCCGACGGCTCCCCGCAGGACAGCCCGGCCATGATGGTTTCGGCGTCGATGGAGACTGTCGTTGCCTTGCCGGTCCGGGCGCTTTCGAACAGGCAGGCCGCCAGTTCCGGTTCGACGATCACCGCCCGGGGCGCGGCATCGCCCCAGAACTGCCGCAGCGCCGCAGCCACACCTGCGGCCAGTCCGCCCACGCCGCCCTGCAGGAATACATGGGTCGGCGCCTGCGGCAGAGCCTCGCATATTTCCTGCACCATCACGCCATACCCCGCCATCACGTCGCGCGGTGGCTGCGCATAGCCGGGCCACGAGGTGTCGGAGACCACGAACCTGCCGTTCGACTGTGCCTCGTCCTTGGCCAGCCGGACGGAATCGTCGTAATCGCCGTCGATCCGGATCACCTCGGCGCCCAGCTCTTGCATGGCCGCCGCGCGGCCCTCGCTGACCTCGGCATGGATGTAGATCCGGCAGGGCGCGCCGAAACGCTGACAGCCCCAGGCCAGCGACCGGCCGTGATTGCCATCGGTGGCTGAAACCAGCGTGATCTGCGCCACCTCCTTCGCATAGGTGCGGTTGCGGATATCGGCCAGGCTGACCTGTTGACCGGTTCGGCGGGCCACCTCACGCTGCAGCACGCGCTGCGCCGCATAGGACCCCCCAAGCGCCTTGAAGCTGCCCAGGCCAAAGCGCGGCCCCTCGTGTTTGTAGTCAATTTCGGCCACGCCGATCCGGGCGGCCAGATGGGAAAGCGAAATGAGGGGCGTCGGGGCGTAACCCTCCCACGCGGTGATCTCGGCGCGGGCGGTGGCGAAGTCATCCGCGCTCAGAACCCGCAGCGCGGCATCGCCGGTCTTGCGGTTGGCGGCGACATGCTGCAGGCGGGCAGGGGGCAGAAGATCTGTCATGGTCTATCCAGTCTTTTGGGGAAGGCGGTCCCGCACGAGGGCCGCCCAGAAGGCGGCGCCAATGGGCAGGAGCGCATCGTTGAAATCATAGTCCGAAGCGTGCAGGGGCTGGCCGTGGGGACCATCCGTACCATTGCCCAGCAACAGGAAACAGCCCGGGACCGCGGCGCTGAAATGGGCGAAATCCTCGGAAAAGCTCATCGGTGGCCGGTCTGGGATCGTGTCATGGCCCAGGGCACGGGCAACACGTATCACGGCCTCGGTGGGGCCGTCGGCGTTGATCGCCTCGATGAACTCGGTATTGAATGTCAGGCTCATGCGCACGCCGTGGGCCGCGGCCACGCCATCGACGATCTGGCGCATGAACCGGGCGACGGCGTCGCGATCTTCGGGCACGCGAGCGCGCACGTCGCCTCTCAGCACCGCCCGGCCGGGCAGGACGTTGCGCGCCCCGTCGGTCACGAATTCGGTGACCGAAACAACCACGCCGCAGCCCGGCGCCATCTTGCGCGAAACGATGGTTTGCAAGGCGCCCACCAGTTCGGCCCCGACGGTGATCGCATCCACGCCCACTTGCGGCATCGAGGCATGGCCGCCCCGGCCGGTAATCTCGATCTCGAAAAGGCTCTCGCTGGCGCAAATCTGCCCCACGCGGGTTGAAACCTGCCCCACCTGCGCAGCGGGCAGGTTGTGAATGCCGTAGACCTCGTCGATCGGGAACCGCTCCAGCACGCCTTCGTCGATCATCGCCCGCGCGCCCAGCCCATGTTCTTCATTGGGCTGGAACAGGAACACCACCGTACCGTCGAAGCCAGGTTCCCTGCTCAGCAACTCTGCCGCGCCCAGTAACATCGTCGTATGCCCGTCATGGCCACAGGCGTGCATCACCCCGGGGTTTTCAGACACGTAATCATGCGTGCTGGTCTCATGGATGGGCAGCGCATCCATGTCGGCCCTGAGCCCGATCGCCCGGTTGCCGCCGCCGGCGCGCAACACCCCCACCACGCCCGCGCCCTCATGCACCTCCAACCCGAGCCCGTGAAGATGCTCGGCCACTTTCGCCTTGGTGCGCATTTCATCGAAGCCCAGCTCAGGGTCGCGGTGAAATGCCCGGCGCAATTCCGTCAGCCTTTGGTGAAACGCATCCATGCGACTTCCTCGGTTACCGTTTGCGTCAGGATAGTGCACCAACAGCAGGGCAGGTCGTCAAATACCGCACCGATCAAGAGAAAACTGAATCGCATGACGGCAGAAAACGATTAATTTCCGCCCATCCCGGAATCCCTGGGCCCGGACCTCGGCCACAGCGACCTGCGCGATCGCGCCCCGGCGGCATGCCCGCACCCAGGCGCCTCTGACACGCGCGACCAACCCGCGTAGCTGCGAAATATGTCCCGACCCCAACCGTGGCGACTGGTCCAAGCCATCTTGACCAGCCCCCGTTTCCCAGACATATCCCCATCCATGACAGACCTCGCTCATATCCGCAATTTCTCGATCGTGGCCCATATCGACCACGGGAAATCAACGCTGGCCGACCGGCTCATCCAATCCACCAACACGGTGGCCGAGCGGGACATGAAGGAACAGCTGCTTGACGCGATGGATATCGAGCGCGAACGCGGCATCACCATCAAGGCCAACACCGTGCGCATCGACTATCTGGCCGATGATGGCGAGAAATACGTGCTCAACCTGATCGACACGCCGGGCCATGTCGATTTCGCCTACGAGGTCAGCCGCTCCATGCGCGCGGTCGAGGGCTCGCTGCTGGTCGTGGACAGCACCCAGGGGGTCGAGGCGCAGACGCTGGCCAATGTCTACCAGGCGATCGACGCCGACCACGAGATCGTGCCGGTCCTGAACAAGATCGACCTGCCCGCCAGCGATTGCGACCGCGTGGCCGAACAGATCGAGGACGTGATCGGCATCGACGCCACCGGCGCCATCCAGGTCAGCGCCAAGACGGGTATCGGCATCCACGAAACGCTCGAGGCCATCGTCCGGCAGCTGCCCGCGCCCAAGGGCGACCGTGACGCGCCGCTCAAGGCAATGCTGGTCGACAGCTGGTACGATGCCTATCTGGGCGTGATCGTGCTGGTGCGGATCATGGACGGCGTGCTGAAAAAGGGCGACCGGGTCAAGATGATGTCGAACGGCTCGGTGCATCACGTCGACCGGATCGGCGTCTTCAAACCGGCCCGCACCGACGTGGCCGAGCTTGGCCCCGGCGAGATCGGGTTCCTGACCGCCAGCATCAAGCAGGTCCGCGATACCCGCGTGGGCGACACGATCACCCATGAGAAACGCGGCGCGGACAAGGCGCTGCCGGGCTTCAAACCCTCGCAGCCGGTGGTGTTCTGCGGCCTCTTCCCGGTCGATTCAGCCGAGTTCGAGGATCTGCGCGACGCGATCGACAAGCTTGCCCTCAACGACGCCAGCTTCTCCTATGAAATGGAGACCTCGGCCGCGCTCGGTTTCGGCTTCCGCTGCGGCTTCCTCGGGCTCTTGCACCTTGAGGTGATCCGCGACCGGATCGAGCGGGAATATGATATCGAGCTCATCACCACCGCGCCCAGCGTCGTCTACCACGTCTACATGCGCGACGGCACCATGACCGAGCTGCACAACCCCGCCGACATGCCCGACCTCACCCATGTCGACCACCTGGAGGAGCCGCGGATCAAGGCCACGATCCTGGTGCCCGATGACTACCTGGGTGACGTCCTGAAACTCTGCCAGGACCGGCGCGGCATCCAGGAGGACCTGACCTATGCGGGCTCGCGCGCGATGGTGGTCTATGACCTGCCGCTCAACGAGGTGGTGTTCGATTTCTACGACCGGCTGAAATCGGTCACCAAGGGCTACGCGTCGTTCGACTATCAATTGACCGGCTATCGCCAGGACAACCTGGTCAAGATGTCGGTGCTGGTGAACGAGGAGCCGGTCGATGCGCTGTCGATGATGGTGCACCGCGACCGGGCCGAGATGCGCGGCCGCGCGATGGTCGAAAAGCTCAAGGACCTGATCCCGCGCCACATGTTCAAGATCCCGATCCAGGCGGCCATCGGCGGCAAGGTCATCGCCCGCGAGACGCTCTCGGCCATGCGCAAGGACGTGACCGCCAAGTGCTACGGCGGCGACGCCACGCGGAAGAAGAAACTGCTGGAAAAGCAGAAGGCCGGCAAGAAGAAGATGCGCCAGTTCGGGAAGGTGGATATTCCTCAGGAGGCGTTCATTTCGGCACTGAAGATGGACAGCTAAGCTGGCCATTTTTAGGGTGCGTGCGGGAAAGCGATTGGCAAAGTCAATTGCGGCCGCACCCGGTTAAGTTGATTTGGGTTGCGGTTAAAGATGGAGGGGTTAGTCATGGATGATCAAAAATATATTGACGATCAGACGGCGCGAATAATTTCGACTAGAGAGAAGTTTCCGCTTCAGCCAATCATATTTGCAGGCTCAGGTTTAAGCCGACGCTGGATTAATTCACCCAGTTGGTACGAGCTACTAGAGTGGGCAGTGAATAATTGCCCTGAAATAGACAAACCTATCCAGTTTTTTGTGCAACAGGAAGACGGCCTCCCTGAGGTAGCTCAAAGAATATCTCAAGACTATCAGAAGTGGGCTTGGGGTGAAGGGAAAAGCCAATTTCCACAAATTCTTTTTGAAGCTAAGGTTCCCTCCGAGATTTACCTGAAATACGCGATTGCTCAGCATATTAAGGGATATGGCACAGACGTTGCCGACAACTATGTTGGTGAAGCAGAAGCTTTTTCGGCGATACGGCCTCACGCGGTAGTCACCACTAACTATGATGGCCTGCTAGAAGCGAGTTTACCCGGGTATCAACCTATTCTCGGCACCGGCCTGATTTCCGCTCCTTTTGCGAACATCGGTGAAATTTACAAAATTCACGGTACGGTCGAAAAACCGAGTTCGTTGGTTTTAACGAGCAAAGATTATTCGAACTTTGGCTCAAAGCGAAAGTACCTAACCGCAAAACTTCTGACGTTTTTTGCTGAGCATCCCATTGTGTTTGTTGGCTATAGCGTCGAGGATTCAAACATTCGAAGAATTCTTGAAGACTTAGACGAGGCCGTCGACATTAAAGGTGGAGTGATACCAAATATTTTCTTCCTAACGCGCCCAAGCGGTGGCCAGCCTGGTGTGGAGCGAGTGTTGCAGGTTTCATCAGATAAGGGAGTGCGTGTTAACTCTATCGAAGCGACCGATTTTGAGTGGGTATTTAAAGCTTTTGGACACAATGCACCACTATCCAACGTGAATCCTCAAATTCTGCGTTCATTACTGGCGAGGTCTTATCAGCTGGTTCGCTCCGACATACCAAGGCAAAAATTTGAAGTTGATTTCGAGCTGATCTCTGGAAAAGTTGAGACTAAGGAAGATTTTGCCAAAGTGTTCGGGATAGGCACCTTACAACCTGTGACACGATTTTCTGCTGAGTACCCATACAATCTAACTGAAGTTGGTAAGAAGCTTGGTTTTGATGGATGGCATAAAGCCAACGCGCTGCTGGCCAAAGTGAAAGAGGAAACTGGCGTCGACTTGAAAGCGACAGATAATCGCTACCATGGAACGGTGAGAATAAGTAAGAAATCTAGAGCGCAAATGTACTCTAAGTCCTGTGTAGAATTGTTGTCTCGGGTACGGGATGGTAAAGAATACACGTTAGATATGGAAAATTAACAAGCGTAGGGTACGTGCTCGCACGCACCATTCCTCGATACCTCCGCATTGGTGCGTGAAATCACGCCCGGGGCTGTGCCAGAACCGGCGCTCACCCGATGCAAATCCCGCTTTCGGTGTTGTTGCCGCTCACCTCGTTCGGCAGGGTGCCGGTGACGTTCACGGTGATCTCGAACCCGCAATCGGGGTTGAAGCAGCCAGCGGGGATCGGGAAGGGGCCGGTGACGGCAAAGCTGCCGCCGGGCATCGGGGCGGTGGGCAGGGTGACGACCGCGCCTGTCTCGAACCTGACCCGCGTCTGCGTGACCTGAAGCGCGTCGATATTCGACTGGTTGCGCACCCGCACCGAAAGCCCCTGGCTGTCGCGGATGCAGAACCCGCCGGGCCCCTGCGACCCGGCGGCCCGCGCGGGCACCAGATCGACCCGTTCGGCGGTATCTTTCGGTTCGCACCCGGCCAGCAGGGTCAGTGTCAGCGCGGCAACGCCCGTTGAAAGCAGATGTGACATTTGCATAATCAATCTCCTGAAAAGGGGGCAAGAATGCTCAACCTATAGCAGATTTTGTCGCTTTTTGCATGGGCGGCGCCGGCGGACGGTCTGGCGGGCGGGCTGAAATCCCGCGGGTTCGGCAAACACCCGCCCGCTTCGGCCATGCTGGCCGCGTAGCGCTATGCGGATCACGCCGCTGTGCTATCATGGCGCGTAACATAACGGGAGGATACATCCATGAAACGACTTTTCCTGACCCTTTCCTTCTGCCTTGCCGCAGGTCCGGGGATGGCCGGGCAATGCCCCGCCGACATGGCCGAGATCGACGCCGCGCTGGCGGCGGGCACGTCCCTGTCCGAGGCCGACCTGGCCGAGGTCAATGCCCTGCGCGCCGAGGGTGAAAGCCTGCACGAAAGCGGCGATCACGCGGCCTCGGTCGAGACATTGGCCAAGGCCAAGGAAATGCTTGGTCTGTAATACCCCGCGGCGGACGGTCAGAATACCCCGTCGCCGCCCTTTTCTTCCTCGATCGCCTTGTCGGTCATGACCACGCCCGCCGCCCCAACGGCGGCGGCGCCCACGACAGCGGGCGCGCAGCCCGTGATGGCAAGGCTGCCGGTCAGCAGCGCCAGCGCGATCCAGTATTTCGGTGTCATCTCAGCTCTCCTCAACACAGTTGTCTTTGCGGGGTCCGGGCCCGACCCGTTCCGCCGATCAGGATGGGGCAACGGCCTTAGAACAGGCCTTCGTCACCGTCTTTTTCGGCCACTTCATCGGCGACAACGACCGCTGCGGCGCCCGCACCGGCGATGACCACCGGGGCGCAGCCCGTCAGGGCGGTGGTGCCCGCAATCAAACCCAGAATGACCCAGAATTTCGTATTCAAGGCAGCTCTCCTCGTTCTTTTGTTTCCGTCACCCGGTGAATGATCCTGTGTCCCGGGCGCTTGTCATGACCCGTCGTCTCAGCCTGTCGGGGCGCCGGGTGCCTTTCCTTAGCACATTCCACGCGCCAGCCGAAGCAGGATTTGGCATGGTTCAGGGTGTTTTCGGGGGCAGCCCTCGACCTTGGTTTGCGGCGCCCCTGATGGCCACAATTGTGCCACATTTCGCGGCACCTGCCGCGAAACCGCCCCGCACCGCGGAAAGAATTTGACGGGAGTTTTGCGCGTTATCAGTTTTAAGTATTTGATAGTGTGAGGAATTAATAAGCGAGCGGAGTGATGGAATTTCCCTGGCGGAAACAAACAGTTTCTAAAAAATCAGTTCATTTTGCCGCATTTTGGTCACAAACTACCTTGGCTGTAAACTTACTGGTATGGGAAACGTAAAGAGTATGAATGTTGATTATGTATCAGTCGCGCAGAAGCGCCGGCTGGAGGCACTCGAAAACCTCAAACACCGCCAACAGGCCTTACCCGGATTGGCCTTGGCCAAAATGGCGCCACACCCTGAAGACGTGAACATCACGCCTTGCCGCGAGCGGATCGTCTATCAGTTGACCGTCGGCTGAAAAACGCTGCGAATCGTCAGGTGTTTTGACGCAGGGTTCAAGGTCTGCGTTGGCTTCGGGCCGGCACAAAGGCCCCTGATCTGGTGAACAGCGCGCGCAAAGCCTGCTTTTCGACCTCTGGTTTCGGCCAAAATCCACCACTCACGTAACAGTGCCGAAACATTTTGGAAAAATCACTTATCCACAGGAATTTCCCAAGCTAATCCAATAACTTATCCCCAAGAAATTTCATCGGTGGATCAAATTTTCCTTGCGCGGCAGCCGCCTTGGAGTGAACCTTGGTTCATCGCAACGGTTTTCACAAATCAGCGCGATACGCGACGGCCCCTCGGGGCCTTGGCGGCGGGATGCGGGCCTTCGGGTTATCGCCCTGTTGCCGGGGTTCAAGGGCGATCGGGCGGGTTTTCGAACCCTTCGGGGATTGGGGATGCACCTGGTTGGCCTGGGTCTTAGCACGCTGTTCCTGTCTTCGGGCAAAGCGCAGCGCGGCCAATCCGCGCCTCCGGGCACGGTGCGGCATTGCGGAACCATGCCTTGGGGCGTGGGGAGGCACCGCCGATCTTTGTTTTCGAACAGGGTGAGGCAGTGGTGGGCCTTCGGGTTCATCGCAGCACGGGCAACCGCCTTTCGGGGCTGGTTTGTTCGGGTAGGCGTCAGGGTGTGGCTTCGGCCACAATGCGAAGACCGCGTCTGAGCACCTGGCGCCTTATCCGATTCCGGCAAAGCGTTACCCGGATCGCCCTGTAACCAGAGAGCACTCAACGAAAACGGGGTCCGCCTGCCACTGGCAAACCGGACCCCGCCGTCAGTTGATGCGACCGCGTCTATGCACCTGTGATCCGAGGCTTACATGCAGTTGGGGTGCAGATCAACTATATGTCGCGGCGCAGTGTAAAAACTCCGCAACATCAGCGCGACCCGTCTACTGATTGTGGCGGCAAGGGCACAATTTAACCTGTACCTGATCCACATCAAGGCGATTCGGCGGCGTGTCGGGCAGTAACAACCTGACATTCATGTCCGCGATAATCCCATGAGGTTCACCATGTTCCGACTTGCCCTGGTACTGCATCTCTTCATCGGGTCCACCCTGGCCGGTATGGGCGTAATCGCCGCACTGGTGATCGGTCACGACAGCTGGGTCGCCCTGTTGTCGGTCGCCGCATTGGGGTTTCTGGCGGGGTTTCCCGTCAGTTGGCAGATTGCACGCCGGCTTTGGCAAGGGTGATGTTGCGCAGATAGAACGGCTGACGGAAAACGGTGTTAGCCAAGCCAGGCGCGGATCGCGGCCTCGAACTCGCGGGGTTTTTGCGCGTGCAGCCAGTGTTCGGCACCGGGGATCTTGGCGAACTGGGCGCGGGGGAACAGGCGTTTGATCTCGGGCCGGTGATCGGGCTGCACATATTCCGACAAGGCGCCTGACAGAAACAGCGCCGGGCCGTCATATCTGTCCGACATCTCGGGGAACGCCATGATCTTGGGCATTTCACGTTCCAGCGTATCCAGGTTCAGGGTCCAGCGTCTGTTCTTGATATCGAGGGACTGCAGAAAGAAAGATACCAATTGGGGATCATCCACCAGCTGTTCCAGGCGCGCGGCGGCGTCCGACCGTTTTTCGATCCCGCTCAGATCAACCGATCTCATCGCCGTGATATAGGGCAGCTGACTGTGCGAATAGCTGACCGGCGATATGTCCGCCACGATCAGCTTGTTCACGAGATCGGGCCGCTTCAGTGCCAGCACCATCGCCGCCTTGCCGCCCATCGAATGGCCCATCACGTCAAACGGGCGGTCCAGATGCGCCAGCACCTCGGCCAGATCATCGGCAAGGTCCGGATAGGCATGGGTGCCTGTCCAATCGCTCTGACCGTGGTTGCGCATGTCCACGGCCACCACCTGCCGCGTATCCGAAAGGCGCTTGGCGATGACCCCCCAGTTGCGGCCCGAACCATAAAGGCCGTGGGCAATCAGCAGACCGGGCTGGTCCGTCGGCTCGCCATGTGAGATCATGTTCAACATAGCCGATTGATACCTGCCGTGGCGCCCAAGGGCCAGCCCGAGAAGGTAGATTGTATCCGAAGGGGGGCGCCGGTGATTGAGCCAGAGCAATTCCAGGTCCGCGTCAAGGCGCTGGAGAGCCAATTGCAGGAAAAACTGGGTGTGCGTGGCAGTGATCTGCAGAAACAGTTGGCGCGCGCGGGCCGCCGCCTGCCAAGGCGTGTCCGGCGTTCAGGGCACGTCATTGCCGATGCCCAGGCTGCGGCCGCGCATCCGAAACTGGCCCGGCTGCGGGATGAAAAGGCGATTGATGCGGCGTTCCGGGACATTTCCGCGCATCTGCGGACGATCGACCCGGCGGACCGTCGCAAGGGCGTGGTGCTGGGCATCCTGGGCAGCGCGGTGTTCAACCTGATATTGCTGGCAGCGGCCTTGACCGGGTTTCTCTATTGGCAGGTCTTCACCGGCTGACGGTGTTGGCACCGGGCTGGCATTGGGTGGGGGCAAGCAGGCGCGAAAAACCCCGCGCAGCGGTGCTGCGCGGGGCAAAATCGGATCGCGTGTTACCTCAGAGGTTGGAGTAAAGCGGGAAGCGCGCGCAGAGTTCGGCCACTTCGCCTTTCACCTTCTCTTCGACAGCGCCGTTATCGTCCGGACCGTTGGCGGCCAATCCGTCGACAACCTCGACGATCCAGTCGGCGATCTGGCGGAACTCGTCCTCTTTGAACCCGCGGGTCGTGCCGGCGGGTGTCCCCAAACGGATGCCAGAGGTGACGGTCGGTTTTTCCGGGTCGAACGGGATGCCGTTCTTGTTGGTGGTGATATGGGCGCGGCCCAGGGCGGCATCGGTGATGTTGCCGGTCACCTTCTTTGGGCGCAGGTCAACCAGCATCACATGGGTGTCGGTGCCGCCGGTCACGATGTCCAGCCCGCCCTTGATCAGTTGATCGGCCAGCGCATCGGCATTGGCGCGGACCTGTTTGATGTAGGTCTTGAACTCGGGGCGCAGCGCCTCGCCGAACGCCACGGCCTTGGCGGCGATCACGTGCATCAGCGGGCCGCCCTGAATGCCGGGGAAGATGGCCGAGTTGACCTTTTTCGCGATCTCCTCGTCATTGGTCAGGATCATGCCGCCGCGCGGGCCGCGTAGCGTCTTGTGGGTGGTGGTGGTGGCCACATGCGCGTGCGGGAAGGGCGAGGGGTGTTCGCCCGCCGCGACCAGACCGGCAAAGTGGGCCATGTCGACATGCAGGTAGGCACCGACCATATCCGCAATCTCGCGCATCCGGGCAAAGTCGATCACCCGCGGGATGGCCGAACCCCCGGCGATGATGATCTTGGGATTGTGCTCCTTGGCCATTTCCTCGACCTGGTCATAGTCGATCAGGTTGTCCTGCTTGCGCACACCGTATTGCACGGCATTGAACCATTTGCCCGACTGGTTGGGTGCCGCGCCGTGGGTCAGGTGGCCGCCCGAGGCCAGGTTCATGCCAAGGATGGTATCGCCCGGCTGGATCAGCGCCTGCATGACGCCCTGGTTGGCCTGTGATCCCGAATTCGGCTGCACGTTGGCGAACTCGCACCCGAACAGTTCCTTGGCGCGGTCAATCGCCAGGTTTTCGGCAACGTCCACATATTGGCACCCGCCATAGTAGCGGCGCCCCGGATAACCTTCGGCGTATTTGTTGGTCATCACGCTGCCCTGGGCCTCCATCACGGCGGCCGAGACGATGTTTTCGCTGGCAATCAGCTCGATTTCATCGCGCTGGCGGCCAAGTTCGGCCGTGATCGAGCCATAGAGCTCGGGATCGCGCGACGCGAGGGATTCAGTGAAGAAACCAGAATCAGACATGGGTTGATGCTCCGAAATGGGTTGCGTTGCGGGATTTCCTATCGGAAACACCAGCCGGGTGTAAGCCTGTAAAGCGACAATTCCGCCCGCAGGACCGTCACCACTGGCACAGCGGCGCAACTTGTGCTTCGATCGGAACCATTGGATGCGCTTTGGAAACAGGACCACCCGCAATGACCATCAGGATTGCCTTTGTCGCAAGCGATGTCGCCTCGGCGCGCAAAGCGCATGATGTCCTGGCGAAACGCTATGGCAATGTCGCCGAGGAAGAGGCCGATGTGATCGTGGCGTTGGGCGGCGATGGCCTGATGTTGCAGACATTGCACCGTACCCAGGGGCTGGACGTGCCGGTCTACGGGATGAATCGCGGCACCGTCGGGTTTCTGATGAACACCTATGACAAGGATGATTTGCCCCAGCGACTGCATGATGCGGTTGAAGAGGTCATCAACCCGCTTGCCATGACAGCAAAGAGCGTCGATGGCGCGATGCACCAGGCGCTGGCGATCAACGAAGTGTCATTGTTGCGCCGTGGCCCGCAGGCAGCCAAGCTGAAGATCACCATTGACGGGCATCTGCGGCTGGATGAGCTGGTCTGCGACGGTGCCCTGCTTGCCACGCCCGCGGGATCGACGGCCTATAACTACAGCGCGCATGGCCCGATCCTTCCGATTGGTGCCGATGTCCTGGCGCTGACCGCGGTTGCCGCGTTCCGCCCGCGGCGTTGGCGGGGGGCGTTGTTGCCCAAGACCGCGACGGTGCGTTTCGATGTCATCAATCCCAAGAAACGGCCGGTCATGGCGGATGCCGACGGCCGTTGGGCCGAGAACGTGCTGTGGGTTGAGATCAAGTCAGAGCCCAGCATCGCCCACCGTATCCTGTTCGACCCGGGTCACGGTCTGGAAGAGCGTCTGATCCGCGAACAGTTCGTCTGAACACGAAAAACGATCGACCTTGTAAAAGGCGCCCAAGAACAAGCAGGTAGATTGCTGTTATCCGATAACAATGTCTTGTTATTGCCTGTCCCGCCGCTTCACACGCAATTTGCTGCTGTCCGATACGTGTTGAATAAATGACTACGAATCTAGAACAAAACTGGGTGGGGAAATGCACCGGAATAACAACGTAAAGGCCGTGATTTTATCAGTGCTGATTGTAATCAGTTCGGTCGTCCCGTCTGATGCAACTGGCAGCCATGTTTTCGTGTTCGAGTTCCTACAGCGTACGGCTGCAAGCTTGTCTCAGAGTATCCTGCATGGGGTGCACGACCTTTTCACGCCGTAGTCGCGTTTTCTAGTAGATCGGGCAGATACCCCCGCGTCTTATGGCGCGGGGGTTTTTTGATTCAGCCCCGCGCGTAGCCGATGGTTTGCAGGGCTGTCCGGATCTCATCCAGGATGGCGGGATCATCGATGGTGGCGGGCATCTTGTAGTCCTGGCCGTCGGCAATGCTGACCATGGTCGCGCGCAGGATCTTGCCGGAGCGAGTCTTGGGCAGCCGGTCGACGACGACCGCCAGCTTGAAGGCCGCGACCGGGCCGATCTTCTCGCGCACCAGCTTGACGCATTCGTTCGCGACATCTTCGTTGCTGCTGGCGGAGCCCTTGTTGAGGCACAGGAACCCGACAGGCAACTGGCCTTTCAGCTGATCGCTGACGCCGATCACGGCGCATTCGGCAACCTCCGGATGGCCGGCCAGTACCTCTTCCATCCCGCCGGTGGACAGGCGGTGACCGGCCACGTTGATGACGTCATCGGTGCGCGCCATGATGTAGAGGTACCCATCCTCGTCGATCATGCCCGCATCGCCGGTCTCGTAGAAACCGGGGAAGGTCGTCAGATAGGATTTCCGGAAACGGTCCTCGGCGTTCCAGAGCGTCGGAAGGGTGCCCGGGGGCAGGGGCAGCCTGACCGCAATCGCCCCCAGCTGGTTCGGGCCCATCGGGTGGCCGCCTTCATCGAGGATCTGCACATCGTAGCCGGGCATCGGTACGGTGGGCGAGCCGATCTTGACCGGCAGCGCCTCGATGCCCGCCGGGTTGCCGACGATGGTATAGCCGGTCTCGGTCTGCCACCAATGGTCATAGACCGGTACCTTCATGGTGGCCTGCGCCCATTCGATCGTGTCGGGGTCCGCACGCTCGCCCGCCAGGTAGAGCGCCCGCAGGCACGAGATATCGTAATCCTTGATCAACGCGCCCTTGGGGTCGTCTCGTTTGATCGCGCGCAGGGCCGTCGGCGCGGTGAAGAAACAGCGCACGTTATGTTCGCTGATGACGCGCCAAAAAGTGCCGGCGTCGGGCGTGCCCACGGGCTTGCCCTCGAACACGATGGTGGTGTTGCCGTGAACCAGCGGCGCGTAGCAGATATAGCTGTGTCCCACGACCCAGCCCACGTCCGAGGCCGCCCAGAACACATCACCCGGATCGACATTGTAGATATTCTTCATCGTCCAGTTCAGCGCCACCAGATGCCCGCCGGTGGGGCGCACGACGCCCTTGGGGGCGCCCGTCGTACCGGACGTGTAAAGGATATAGACCGGATGGTTGCCTTCAACCGGTACGCATTCGGCGGGCGCCACCCCGTTTTGCACCTCGTACCAGTCATGATCGCGACCGGGCGTCAGTTCGGCGGGTTTCTCCTCGCGCTGCAGGATGATGCAGAAATCCGGTTTGTGCCCGGCCAGTTCGATGGCGCCGTCCAGCAGCGGTTTGTAATCGACCACGCGGCCCGGCTCCAGCCCGCAAGAGGCGGCTATGATCGCCTTGGGCTGCGCATCGTCGATCCGAACGGCCAGCTCGTTCGAGGCAAACCCGCCGAAAACCACCGAATGGATCGCCCCCAGCCGGGCGCAGGCCAGCATCGCCTCAAGCGCCTGCGGGACCATCGGCATGTAGATGACGACGCGATCGCCCTTTTCGATCCCCTTGTCGCGCAGCGCCCCGGCAAGCGAGGCGACGCGGGTTTGCAGTTCGGCGTAGGAAATCTTGTCTTTCGTGCCGGTGATCGGGCTGTCATAGATGATCGCCGTCTGCGCGCCCCGGCCGGCCTCAACATGACGGTCCACGGCATTGTAGCAGGTATTGACCAGCCCATCGCTGTACCACTCGTAGAGCGGTGCGTTTTCATCAAACAGCGCCTTGGACGGTTTCCGGGTCCAGTCGATGGCATCCGCCGCCTGCATCCAGAAGCCTTCCGGGTCTTTCCGCCACCCCTCGTAGACGTCGCTGTAAGCCATGCTTTCCTCCTCCGGCGATTCTTGTGATTACTGTTACGGGATCACTGGCGCTTGCGACAAGAAAGTTACCGGTAGCAGCGACCGTTTGGCACAGAAATTTGCAGTGTCTCAGGACTCTCCCTTGCATATTTTTGCAAATCTCCCTTGAAACAGCAGGTTTCTTTAGGCGGTGGTGGCGATTTGCAAAATTGCAAATATCCGCCTGCAAACAAAATGATTCCGCCCAAGACGTGTTTCGCTCAGTTCTGCCGCCGGGCAAATTACGACTCGTGCCGTGTCGAAATCCGCCATGCTCGGACCCGCGTATATGCTAGGATATTCTCAGGGCGCGGCACGGTGCCAGCCCGATTTGTAGAAGGTATTGTTGCCATGGGCGACAAGAAGCAAAAGCCGGCACGGCCCGGCGCAAAAACCACCAAGAAGTAATTTCAGTACCGTGTTCGCGCCGCCGGAGGATTCTCCGGCGGCGTTTTTGTTATCCGTAATGATCGACGGGTGTGCCGGCGATTGCCGCCATGTTCAGCAGCCCGCGGGCGGTGATCGAAGGCGTCACGATATGCGCCCGGTTGCCCATGCCCATCAGGATCGGTCCAACCTCCAACCCGCCGCCTTTCATCTTGAGGATGTTGCGCACGCCCGACGCCGCATCAGCATTCGAGAAGATCAGGACATTCGCCGCGCCTTCCATCCGGTTGTCCGGCAGCAGCCGCGCGCGCAGATCGGGATCCAGCGCCGCATCGACGTTCATTTCGCCCTCGTAGCAGAAGTCGCGGGGTTGGCTGTCAAGAATCCTCAGTGTTGCGCGCAACCGCTTGCCCGAATCCTCGCCCTGATTGCCGAACTGCGACTGCGAGCAAAAGGCGATCTTCGGCTCGATGCCGAAACGCCGGACATGGCGGGCGGCGCCGACCGCCACCTCGGTCAGGTATTCCGGATCGGGGAACGTGCGCACATGGGTATCGGCGATAAACAATGGCCCGTCCTCGAGGATCATCATCGACAGCGCGCCCTGCGGGTGATGCGTCGCGTCACCCAGCACTTGTGTCACGTAGTTCAGATGCCAGCGATATTCGCCAAATGTGCCGCAGATCAAGCTGTCGGCCTCACCACGATGCACCATCACCGCGCCAATCGCGGTCGAGTTCGTGCGCATCACCGCGCGGGCCAGGTCGGGCGTCACCCCCCGGCGCTTCATGATCTCGTGATAGCTGCCCCAGTAATCGCGATAGCGGGGGTCGTCCTCGGGGTTGACGATGTTGATGTCGCGCCCGGGCCGGATATCCAGCCCCAGGCGTTCGCAGCGCTGTTCGATCACGCTGGGCCGGCCAATCAGGATCGGCAGCTCGCTGGTTTCCTCCAGGATGGCTTGGGCTGCGCGCATGACGCGCTCGTCCTCGCCTTCGGCAAAGACGATGCGCCGCGAAACATTTGCGGCGGCCTCGAAAACGGGTCGCATCAGGAGGGCGGATTTGTAGACCGAGGCGTCCAGCTTTTCCTTGTAGGCCTCCAGGTCGTCAACCGGGCGGGTGGCCACGCCGGTTTCCATGGCCGCCTTGGCCACGGCGGTCGAGACGATGCCGGATAGGCGCGGATCGAAAGGTTTGGGGATCAGGTATTCGGGGCCAAATGTCAGTTGCTCACCCTGATAGGCGGCGGCGGCCTCGGCGCTGGTCGTGGCGCGGGCGAGGGCGGCGATCCCCTCGACACAGGCCAACTGCATCGCGTCGTTGATCTGCGTCGCGCCCACGTCCAGCGCACCGCGAAAGATGAAAGGGAAGCACAGCACGTTATTGACCTGGTTGGGAAAATCGCTGCGTCCCGTGGCGATGATTGCATTCGGGGCCACTTTGCGGGCCTCGTCGGGCATGATCTCGGGCGTGGGATTTGCCAGGGCAAAGATGATCGGGCGTTCGGCCATCCTGGCGACCATTTCAGGCTTGAGGACATTGGGGCCCGAAAGCCCCAGGAACAGGTCCGCCCCCACGATCGCCTCGTCAAGCGTCCGCATGTCGGTGTCTTGCGCAAAGGCTTCTTTCTGCGGGTTCATGTCCTCGGTCCGGCCTTTGTAAACCAGCCCGTGGATGTCGCAGAGAAAGATGTTTTCGCGCTTTACGCCCAGTTTCACCAGCATGTTCAGGCAGGCGATCCCGGCCGCGCCACCCCCGGTCGAGGCGATCTTGATATCGGCGAATTTCTTGCCCGCCACGTGCAGCGCGTTATAGGCGGCCGCCCCGACGACGATTGCGGTACCGTGCTGGTCATCGTGGAAAACCGGGATATTCATGCGCTCGCGGCAGAGCTTTTCGACGATGAAGCAGTCCGGCGCCTTGATATCCTCGAGGTTGATCGCGCCGAAAGTGGGGCCCAGTGCGCAGACTATATCGGCCAGTTTCTCGGGGTCGGTTTCGTCCACCTCGATGTCGAAACAGTCGATATCCGCGAATTTCTTGAACAGGACGGCCTTGCCCTCCATCACCGGTTTGCTGGCCAGCGCCCCGATATTGCCCAGCCCCAGGACCGCGGTGCCGTTACTGACCACGGCCACCAGATTGCCGCGGGCGGTATAGCGGCTGGCCTCGGCAGGGTCGGCCTTGATTTCCAGGCAGGCCTCGGCCACGCCGGGCGAATAGGCGCGCGACAGGTCGCGACCATTGGCCAGGGGCTTGGTGGCCCTGATCTCGAGCTTTCCGGGCTTGGGGAACTCGTGATACTGCAGCGCCGCCTGACGTAAATTGTCCTTCTGAGCATCGTTCATATCACGCCCTCCCTATTTAGTTTAATATTAAACTACTTTCAACCGCCTTGAATAATCAGGCTTTGCGCCCGTTGCAAGCCCAGCTTGCAATTTGCGGGGCCTTGACGCAATCGCGAATTATCGTGGGCCTTCGCGGCGTGCTATCTGCCTGTTGGGCATTGCTCTTGCCGGCGCTTTCTGGGTAGAGACTTGTGGCGCCGCGTACCAACAGACAGGAAAACCCATGACCCAGCATCTGACCGTCGTGAACCACCCGCTGATCCAGCACAAGCTGACATTGATGCGCGAAAAGGAAACGTCGACCGCGGTGTTCCGCCAGCTATTGCGTGAGATCAGCCAATTGCTGGCCTATGAGGTGACCGACCAGCTGCCGATGACGACGCGCCGCATCGAAACCCCGCTGCAGGAGATGGACGCCCCCGCGCTGGACGGGCGCAAGCTGGCGCTGATCTCGATCCTGCGGGCGGGCAACGGGCTGCTGGACGGGATGCTGGAGCTGATCCCCTCGGCGCGGGTTGGCTTTGTCGGGCTTTACCGGGACGAAGAAACCCTGAAGCCGGTGCAGTATTACTTCAAGGTGCCCGACCACCTGGATGAGCGCCTGGTGATCGTGGTCGACCCGATGCTGGCCACGGGAAATTCCTCGGCAGCGGCGGTTGATCTGCTCAAGCAATCCGGCGCCCGGGATATCCGTTTCCTGTGCCTTCTGGCCGCCCCTGAAGGGGTTGCGCGGATGCACGAAGCGCACCCGGATGTGCCCATCGTCACCGCCTCTCTGGACGAGAAGCTGAACGAGGTGGGATATATCCTGCCGGGACTAGGTGATGCGGGTGATCGGATGTTTGGCACTAAATAAGCCAATTACTGTTTACTAGGCGTCAAAAATAAGGCACTCTGCTCCGAACTGTTCCGGGGGCGAAATGACCTTATCGAGAGTGTTCGCGGCAGCTGTCATTGCCGCATCCATTGGCCTAGGCAACGCGCAGGCACAATCCCAGAAAAACGGTCTGGTTCCTGCAGAATTTCCACCCGCCTCCTATCAGGGCCGGCAATATGTCGATAGCCAGGGATGCGTGTTCATCCGGGCGGGTATCGACGGCAATGTCACCTGGGTCCCGCGCGTCACCCGCAGCCGCAAGGTCATCTGCGGATTCAAGCCGACATTTGCACGCAAGGCAGCGGTGCCCGAACCTGAGACGGTGACTGCACCCAAACCGGTCCCGGTGGCGAAACCAGTGCCCAAACGCGCCGCCAAGCCAAAAGCGCAACCGGTCAGAACTGCGCCGCAGCCGAACATTCCGGGCAACCGGGGCCGGCAGGCGGCGTGCCGGGGCGGCAACGCGGTATCGCAGCCCTATGTCGGACGGGTCGGTGACAATGTGCGCTGCGGCCCGCAGCAGGGAACGTTTGCAACCAATCTGCACCGCCGTAGCGATGACCGGGGCGCGGCGGTGACCGCCCGCCAGCAGGCGCCGGCAGAACCGGTGCGCGTCGTGCCGCGACATGTCTACGAAGACCAGGTTACCAGCGTCCCGGGCATCAGCATCCCCGAGGGCTACAAACCGGCCTGGGATGATGACCGGCTGAACACCCGCCGTGCGCACCAGACGATGGCGGGCAAGGCGCAGATGGATCAGATCTGGACCGAAACCGTGCCGCGCAAACTGATCCCGTATGATGCCGGTCGCGTTGCTACCTCTCGCAAGTCCGGCGAATATGTCCCGGTGCGCGCTGGTGGTTCGACGATGACCCTGTCAACACGGTCAGCATCGGCAAAAACCACGCGGCGGGCCAACGACAGATAGACCGCGGCAGGCCTTCGGCGGCTTTTGATTTGCGCTGCGGCACATGGGTTCGAACGGTTAGGCACGTTCGAGAGGAGCGACAATGCTGTTGCGGGCGGAACCCCGTAAGTGACCTAACCGCCGCAGATACCCTGCAGGCGCACCCAGTTGGCATCGTTCAGCACCGGTTCGGGTGTGCCGTTGGCAAACGGGTCCGCCTCGATCAGGCCCAGGGTGGTCTCACCGGAGATATCGACGGCAAACGCATAGGGTGTTGACCGGACCGACCACGCCCTGAAGCCGTCAAGCACCACGTCATCGGGCAGCGGCTGGTTGGCGCCGGTCAGCAGGCGCTGGGCATAGGATTGCAGGATGTCAGGATCAAGCGCGCCGGTTGTCAGCAGCTGAAAGCTGGCCCAGAAGCCATTATGCGCCAACAGCGTATCCAATGGATCGCGGCGCGCAGCGCGTAAACGCTCAACGACAATATACCCCGCGGCCACATCGGGTTCTTCGTGGTCCTCGACCAGCGCGCGATTGATAAGGATCGTGCCCCCCGGCAGATGGGTCGCCTCGTCAACGCCGCCACGCACAACCATGATCCGGCCGGGACCTTCGGAGGCCGGCAGCCGGGCTGCCAGTTGCGCCAGCGCCGCCACGCCGTTCGTGTCATTGCAGGCGGGGCCGGTGATCCGCTGCATGATGTCCAGCAGGGCCTGGCCGATCTCGGCGCGTTTGACATCGGGCACAACTGAGACCGCATGCGCGCGCATCGCCCCCGGCAGCCAGAACAGCAGCAGCGTGACGACCGCCGCCATCGATACCAGGAAGGTAACCAGGCGCAGCCGGCCGGGATGCGGGCGCCGGCGATCTACCGCGGTGCGCAGTTTTTCGATGGCGGCAACCATTTCCCGTTCGTTTTCCGAGAACTCCAGCGTTTCTCCGGGATCGCCATCGGGATGGTAGATTGCCGGCCTGCGGCCCGGATTGGCCCGTTCGACAGCGGGGATCGACCAATGGGCAAGGGGCTGGTCGCGCATATCGGAGATAACCAGCGTGGCATCGCCAATCGACACAACGACTTCGGTGCGTTGGGCATCGGGCGTTGGGCGCCACAGACCGGACGCCTCAAGCCGCTGGTATTTGTGGAGTGCCGTCATGTCCTTGCGGGCCTGCTCTGCCTCGTTGGGGCAAGAGTAGCACGCAGCCGGGCAATGGGGCAATTGCGGTTGCACATAATGCGACGGCGCAAGGCGTTAAACCCGAGAGACCGCGGCCTCTGGCATGTTGCCATCGGCAAGGGGCTTGGCCTAAGTTTGGCCAGACGAGTTGCCAGTTGGGGAAGTTTCATGAGTCGGGTCTTTGCTGCGTTCCTGGTTGCGGCATTCACAGCGAATGCCGTGGTCGCGGAAGAATTTCGTTACGAGTTCGAAGGTGCGAGCCTTACCATCGAGGAAGATTTTCACGATTGCGGGCGGGCAGCCAAGGGAGAACTGCGCCATCCCTATCCGGGTCTTCATGACGATCCTGCCGGGCTTCAGCGTATCGTTCGCGCGCTGGCCGAACTACGCCGCGCCGATTGCGGATTGACGAATGTCCTCGACCTCAGGCTGTACGGGACCGAGCATGTTTCGGAAATTACGGTTCTGGGAAGCGATTTCTGGCAACTTGACGCGCTGCGCCGGCCAGAGGCTGAAACCGCCGCAGAAGCCGCGGCAGGGGCGGCGCGGCTTGCCGAAATCATGGCCGCGCCGGTTGTCGATGACCACCCGCTTGCCTATCGCGGTTGGGCGCGATCAGAGCTGCTCTATGCGGAAGACGCCTTTCGCCTCTACGCCGCGTTCGCCTCGCGCGAAAATGACCGGGCCGAACTGGTCATGGTATTCGCCGACACGCCGGGCCAGCCGTTCTTTCCCACCGCCCTGCAGCAGATGGAGCGCAACAACATAACCGTCGTTCCCGGCGCGGAGTATTTCGCCATGCTTGACCGTGCAATGGCCGAGGCCGGGCCACCCTATTGGCAGGGTAACGAGATCCAGCACTATCTTTCGGGCTATTACGCACCCGAGGACCGTGAGGCGATCCTCAGCGGCGACGGCGTTGTCGAGACCGCTTTCCATCGGATGAATTACGGGCGTTACTGGGATGGGGAACGGATGCGCGTGACACCGATTCCGTTCATGTATCTCGGCTATGAGGCGGCACCCGAAGAGCTGCTGATTGATCGTGAACGCATCGAGATCAGATTTGGGCCTTCGGCACCGGGACCGGAGGGCGTGGCTGTTGCGGCAGTGGCGGAACTGGCCGAGGTGCCCAGCGATGGATATCTGCCCGAGGGACCGTCACCAAAGCGGCTGTATCAGCGCAGGGCAGTGCGCGAGGCCACGATTGAACAGGGGCTCATCTTTCTGAACGATGGGTTCTGGGCGCGGTTCTCGTCAAGCGACGTACAGCGCATTTTCGAGGCGCATGCCGATTACCTTGCGGTCGGCGATCCCGGTTTCTCGACGCTTCTGATGCACTATCTGGACCAGAACGCCAGGCAATGCCGGCATCTGATCGAAAAGCCTGTCGCGTGGCAGCTGAAGGAAATCACCGTTTCGGTCGACGGCTGGGGCAATTCCAGCAAAAGCGAAAATGTGATCTGGGATCTGATCGTACCGGCGCGGTTCATGCCGCATCTGGAAACGCGTTTCAATGCGCCGGGGCCGACGGCGGGCGAAACGCTGGAGTTTTCGCTTGATCTCATGCGCCCGGGGGGCCTGGGCGGGCTGGCGGGCGATATCGCGCGGGACCGGCAAGAGATCGAGGAATCGATCGAAGACATCAAGAAAATCATGGCACTTGGTGATTGCGGCAATGCGTTTCATGTCCAGTTCGAGGAGATGCTGTATCTGCACCTGGCAGAGCTCAACCCCGAGACCCACACCACGCTTACATTTGCCGAGGGCGATCGCGTGACAATGGATCTTTTTGAACCGGGAACGGCCGAACGCCTGAAAACCGCCTGCCTGGCGGCAGATGATTTCCTTGGCAAGCGGGACGACTGGCGCCGCTGCGGCTGTATCGAGAACAAGCTGGATGCTTACCTGCCGGACCGGGTCGGGCTTTATACCGAGCGCTTTCAGCGACTGTGGCCCGACGTGCGCGACATCCGGGAAAAACCATCCCCGAGAAACGCCGCCGATCGGGCGCTGCTGAGCGTTTGGAACGAGTGCCTTTAACTCTTGCGTCGGCCGGTTGCGTTTTCAGACGCGCGACAGGTCGTTCAGCGGCGTGTCTCCAGTGGGCTCAGAGCTCTTTCGCCACCTTGCGCAGTTCGAACTTCTGGATCTTGCCGGTCGAGGTCTTCGGAAGCTCCTGGAAGACGACCCGCTTGGGTGTCTTGAAACCGGCAAGGTTCTGACGGCAATAGCCGATCAGTCCGGCCTCGTCCTCGGCCGCGCCCTTCTTCAACTCGACAAAGGCGCAGGGCACTTCTCCCCATTTTTCGTCCGGCTTGGCGACCACCGCGCACAGATTGACATCCGGGTGGGCCATCAGCACGCCTTCGACCTCTACCGACGAGATGTTTTCGCCGCCCGAGATGATGATGTCCTTGGCCCGGTCGGCGATCTTCAGGTAGCCGTCGGGATGTTGCAGCGCGATATCGCCGGAATGGAAATACCCGCCCGCGAAACATTCCGCCGTCGCCTCGGGGTTCTTCAGATACCCCTTCATGACCGTATTGCCCCGGATCATGATCTCACCCTGCGCTTCGCTGTCCATCGGTATCTGGGACATGTTTCCGGCGTCCATCGAGGTGATGTGTTCCGCCATCGGCATCAACACCCCGGTCCTGGCCTTGATCGCATAGCGCTCCTCCTCGGGCTTGCCGTCCCAGTCGCTGTGCCACAGGCATTCGGTCACGTGGCCGTAGGTTTCGGTCAGGCCGTAGACCTGGGTGACGTCAAAACCCAGCGGTTCGATCTTGCGCAGGGTCGCGGCGGGGGGCGGGGCACCGGCGGTGAAGACCTTCACGGTATGGTCGAACTTGCGCCGGTCGTCCTCGTCGGCGTTCACGATCGTGTTCAGAACGATAGGCGCACCGCCGAAATGGGTGATACCCTCATCTGCGATCAGGTCGTAAATTCCCTTGGCGGTGATGTCGCGCAGGCAGAACACGGTGCCGCCCAGCAAGGGCATCATCCAGGTGTGGTTCCAGCCGTTGCAATGAAACAGCGGCACGATGGTCATGTAGCGCGGATGCCGCGTCATTTCCCAACTGATCGCCGTGCCCATCGTCATCAGGTAGGCGCCGCGATGGTGGCAGACCACGCCCTTGGGCCGTCCGGTCGTGCCCGAAGTATAGTTGAGCGCAATGCTCTCCCATTCATCCTCGGGCATGATCCAGGCAAAATCGGGATCGCCCGTGGCGAGCAGTTCCTCATAGGTCTGGTAATCGCCGCTGGCGGGCAGGCCGGCCTGTCCGTCAGGCACCTCGATGACGATCGGTGCGGGGCCATCCATCTGGTCGATTGCATCCTTCACCAGGGGCAGAAATTGCGTATCCGCCAGCACAACCTTGGCCTCGCCGTGATCGAAGATATAGCCAACGGTGTTGGCCTCAAGCCGGGTATTGATCGTGTTCAGCACCGCGCTGCAGGCGGGGACGCCGAAATGCGCCTCGGCCTGGGCAGGGATGTTGGGCATGACCGTGGCAACCACATTGCCGGGTGCGACGCCCAGCTTGACCAGCCCCGAGGCCAGGCGCGTGCAGCGTTCATGATATTCGGCATAGCTTCGGCGCGTGTTGCCGTACACGACCGCATCGTAACCAGGATAGAGATGCGCCGCACGGCGCAGATGCGACAGCGGGGTCAGTGGCACGAAATTCGCCGCGTTCTTGTCCAGCCCGGTTTCGTCTTTCATCCAGCCCATCGAATCCCTCCCTGATTCTGCCTCGGCTTTGCAGTCCAATCGAGAATATTGAAAAAGTCCCGCCGATCAATTTTTAAATGTCAGACAATTGATATTGACCCGCCCAGGCTCTAGCCTGCCGCCATGATCATCTCGCGCGGGCGCAACTATATCTTCGTCCATATTCCCAAGACCGGCGGCACGTCGATGGCCCTGGCGCTGGAGGGGCGGGCGATGAAGGATGACATCCTGATCGGCGATACACCCAAGGCGATCCGGCGACGGGGCCGGTTAAAGGGGCTGCGGACGGCAGGCCGGCTTTGGAAACACAGCACGCTGGCGGATATCGACGGTGCGATCTCTGCCGAACAGCTCCGCCGTGTCTTCGTTTTCACGCTGGTGCGCAATCCCTGGGACCGGCTGGTCAGCTATTACCACTGGCTACGGAACCAGACCTTTGATCATCCGGCGGTGGCCCTGGCACGGGAGCGTGATTTCAGCGGGTTTCTCAATGCGCCTGAAACCATTGCGGCCCTGCACGCCCAGCCCTATGCGCATTACGTGACTGCCGCTGACGGCCAAGAGCGGTGCCATGCCTACCTGCGCCTGGAGCATTTTGAGGCGGACGCAGCCCCCTTGTGGGAACATCTGGGGTTCGAACTGACCCTGCCGGTGGCCAATCAATCAGTTTGGGCCGGTGACTATCAGGATTTCTACACCGCCGAGGATCGGGATCTGATCGCAAACGTCGCGGCGCCGGATATCGGTCGATTCGATTACCGATTCGATTAATGAATTCCTAACAGCGTTCCTAAATTCAAGAATTCCGCGGGCAGAACCGCGAACAATCGCGAAGCTGGGCGTTTGATTGTTCACAATAAGGCGACATTGCCTTAATTCTGCCGCGTTTCAGCCCCGTAGCCGGCAAATCCTGCCCGCAATGTGACCTGGTTAACGCCACACTCCGGCGCGCTCCGGAACTCTTGTAGGGATGCAGGGAATGCTTGGATGGACATCACAGAAGAACGGGAATACCCGCCGTATGTCAGAAGCGTCGGGCGCCTTTGATGGCGGTGCCACGGGTGTGATGACGGGCCTTTCGGTGGCGACCAAGGTCGTTTCATCCATGGGATTGAGGAAGGTTGAGGCGTTGACGGAGGGCGACAAGGTCTTGACCTTTGACGCCGGCATGCAGGCAATAAGCAAGATCACGCGCCAGAATCTCTGGCAAGGTGAGGGCCCGTGCCCGCAACGTTTCTGGCCGCTGGAGGTCGCGGCCGGTGCGTTGGGCAATCGCGACGTCATGTTGCTGCTGCCGCACCAGAGCGTGATGATCGAAAGTGACGCCGCAGAAGAAGTTTACGGCGATCCCTTCACCCTGATACCGGCCGTGGCGCTGGAAGGGGTGAACGGCATCCGCCGTATCGAACCCGTGGATGATTTCGAAGTGTTCACGCTGCAATTCGAAACTGACCAGGTGGTCTTTGGCAACAGCGGGGCGCTATTTTTCTGCCCCGCGGCCCGGGATCTTCTGGCACACGCGTTCGAGCCGGTGGAACAAACGTCCTACACGGTTCGGCCCTTGCGCGAAGCTCGCGTTCTGGCCAGAGAACTACAGGGCGCGAAAGCCGCGATCTGCGATGTGTCCCCATGCGAAAGCATGGTCGCCGCCTGACGGGCAGAAAGAGGCGGCAAAAAGAAACCGCGCGGCCAATGCATGGGGGCCGCGCGGTTTTTCTTTGGTCGGACCCAATGTGCGCAGGCGGGACCAAGTTTCCATGGACGGAAACGGAATTTTCGAAAATTCCGTATCGGAAAATTTCAATTTTCCTTCCCGTTTTCTTTGAAGAAAACGGTTCCGGCTATCGGTGACGCGCAGCGCTAAAAACGGGCTCAGGGCCGCCATTCGGCGACCCTGAGTTTGTCCGTCATATGCCACCTTGCGGAACTGGTGCTCAGGCGGCGCTGGCTTGTGAGGCGAAACGGCCGTAGAAGTTCTGGTTCTTCTGGGCCATGTCGCGCAGCAGGTCGGGGGTTGTGAACCGTGGCCCGAACTCTTTGGTCAGTTGGTCACAACGTTCGGCCGCGTAGGGCGTGCCGATGATGTCGAGCCAGCTGAACGGGCCACCGGACCAAGGGGCGAAGCCCCAGGCCAGGATCGCGCCGACATCGCCTTCTCGGATATCCTCCAGCACATCTTCTTCCAATGCGCGCACGGCCTCGAGTACCTGTGCGAACATCAGACGATGCTGAACGGTGATCAGGTCGGGCTGCTCGGCGGCGCGGGGATATTGCGCCGCCAGACCGTCCCAGTACCCCTGCCGCTTGCCTTTTTCATCATAGTCGAAGAACCCGGCACTGGATTTGCGGCCCAGACGACCTTGCTCTTCCATCCAGAAGATCACCTCGTCCACCGCACCGTCCGGGTAATCATCACCCATCGCCGCGCGGGTGGCGCGGGCGATCTTGGCCCCCAGATCGATCGAGGTTTCATCGACCAGTTGCAGAGGCCCGACCGGGAAGCCCAGCTGGCGTGCAGCATTGTCGATCAGCGATGGTGCCACGCCCTCGGCCACCATGCGGATGCCTTCGTTGATGTAGGGGATGATGCAGCGGTTGGCATAGAAGAACCGCGCATCGTTGACCACGATCGGCGTCTTGCGGATCTGGCGCACGTAATCAAGCGCCTTGGCCACGGCCACGTCGCCGGTTTCGCGCCCCTTGATGATCTCGACCAGCAACATCTTTTCCACCGGTGAGAAGAAGTGGATGCCGATGAATTTTTCGGGCCGCACGCTGGCCTTGGCCAGATCGGAAATCGGCAGGGTCGAGGTGTTGGTGGCAAAGATGCAGTCCTCGCCCACGACGGCCTCGACCGCCTTGGTGACCTCGGCCTTGATGGCAGGGTCCTCGAACACCGCCTCGATGATAAGGTCACAGCCCTTGAGCGCATCGTAGTCGGTGGTGGCGGTGATCAGCCCAAGCGTCTTTTCTTTCTTTTCCTCGTTTGCCTTGCCGCGCTTGATGCCCTTGTCCATGTAGTCGGCGGTATAGGCCTTGCCCTTATCGGCTGCCTCCTGTTTCTGGTCGATCAGCACAACCTCGATCCCGGCCATGGCCGACACCAGCGCAATGCCGGCACCCATCATGCCCGCACCCATGACACCAACTTTTTTCACCGACTGATCCGGCGCCTCGGGGCGATTGGCGCCTTTTTCCAGCGCCTCCTTGTTGATGAAGAGCGAACGGATCATCGCCGCCGAGCTGGGATTCAGCAGCACATTGGTGAACCAGCGCGCCTCGATCTTGATCGCGGTGTCGAACGGCACCTGCGCGCCTTCATAGACCGCGCTCAGCAGCGCCTTGGCCGCCGGGAACGCGCCCTGCGTCTTGCCGTTGACCATGGCCGAGGCGCCGACGAATGTCATGAAACCGGCGGGATGATAGGGCTCGCCGCCGGGCATCTTGTAACCCTTCTCGTCCCAGGGCTTGACGAATTTCGGCTCGGAAAGCACCCATTCCTTCGCCTTGGCGATCAACTCGTCTGCGGGCACGACCTCGTCGATCAATCCGCCGGCCTTGGCCTTTTTCGGATCGCTCAGCTTGCCCTCCAGCAGGAAGGGCGCGGCCGCCATCGCGCCCATCTTGCGCGTGAGCCGCGTTGTGCCGCCCATGCCGGGGAAGATGCCGACCATGATCTCGGGCAGGCCGATCTTGGCCTTGGGGTTGTCGGCCGCAAAGATCCGGTGGCAGGCCAGCGGAATTTCCAGGCCGATGCCAAGCGCGGTGCCGGGCAGGCAGCAGGCGATGGGCTTGCCGCCCTTGTTCTTGTCGTCCATGCCGCCGCGCTCGATCTTGCGCAGGATGGCATGGGTCTGCATCAGACCATCCATTAACCCCTTGGCCGGGTTGTCGCCGGCGCTTTCCTTCATCTTGGCGATGATGTTCAGGTCCATCCCGCCGGCAAAGCTGCCTTCCTTGCCCGAGGTGATGATGATGCCCTTGACCGCGTCATCGGCCAGCGCCTCATCGATCAGCGCATCAAGGTCGATGAACCCCTGCTGGTTCATCACGTTCATCGACTTGCCGACCGTGTCCCAGGTGATGACGGCCACGCCGTCGGCGTCTGTTTTCATTGTGAAATCTGTCATTTACTCTCTCCCGTTTCGGGTGCTTTGAAAGGGCTGCCATCTTTGAGGGTAAAACTGGCATGCCCGTCTTTGATCCGGACCATCAGGTCGATATCGGAATAGGTTCCAACCTCTTCATCACTGCGCGTGCCGATAACAAGGAACCTTGCGGAGGTGTCTGTCTGGTTGACCAGCTGGTGCCCGTTCGGATCGCCTGCCGGGAAGGCAGCGCAATCGCCCGGATACATCCGGGTTTCGCCCGCGTCGTCGATCAGCGTGCAGACGCCTTCGGTCACCATCACGAACTCGTCCTGGTTCTGATGCCAGTGCCGGAGCGAGGATTTCGCACCCGGCTCCAGTATGACCAGGTTCGCGCCGAACTGGGTCAGCCCGCCCGCATCGCCAAGCCGCAGCGACGAGCGCCCGGCCATCTCGCTGGCATAGGGCTCGGGATAGATCGAGCCCGTGCGCGGTTCGAGTTTCGACTGGTCAATGACCGGCATGGGTCAGACCCGCTCGATGATCGTGGCAGCCCCCATGCCCGACGCGATGCAGAGCGTGGCAAGCCCGGTTTCCTTGTCCGCCCGTTCCATCTCATCCAGCAATGTGCCGATGATGATCGCGCCCGTGGCCCCCAGGGGGTGACCCATGGCGATGGAACCGCCGTTGACATTGACCTTCGCCGGATCGACATCGAAAGCCTGCTGGAAGCGCAGGACAACCGAAGCAAAGGCCTCGTTGACTTCAAACAGGTCGATATCGCCGATCTTCATGCCGCTGTCGGCAAGGATCTTCTCGGTCGCGGGAACCGGGCCGGTCAGCATGATCGTGGGATCGGTGCCGATCTTGCAGGTCTGGCGGATGCGCGCGCGCGGCTTCAGCCCGTATTTCTTGCCGAATTCCGCGTTGCCGATCAACACGCCCGCCGAGCCATCGACGATTCCGCTGGAATTGCCCGCATGGTGGATGTGGTTGATCTTCTCCAGATGCGGGTATTTCAGCTTGGCCACGGCGTCGAAGCCCGGCATCACCTCGCCCATCTGCTGGAAACTGGCATTGAGCGCGCCCAGGCTTTGCATGTCGGTCCCGGGGCGCATGTATTCGTCATGGTCAAGGATGGTCAGGCCGTTCTGGTCCTTGACCTCGACGATCGAGTTCTTGAATCGCTTGTCGTCCCAGGCCGCCTTGGCGCGTTTCTGGCTCTCGACCGCCAGCGCATCGGCCTGGTCACGGCTAAAGCCGTATTCGGTAGCGATGATGTCCGCGGAAATCCCCTGCGGCACGAAATAGGTTTCCATCGCGATCGAGGGATCCACGGCAATCGCTGCGCCGTCGCTGCCCATCGGAACGCGGCCCATCATCTCGACCCCGCCGGCGATATACGCCTCACCGGCGCCGCCCTTGACCTGGTTTGCGGCCAGGTTGACCGCTTCCATGCCGCTGGCGCAGAACCGGTTGATCGCCAGGCCGGGAATGGTTTCATCCAGATCCGAGGCCAGCACGACGGTCCGCGCCAGGCAGCCGCCCTGTTCCTTCACCTGGGTGACATTGCCCCAGATCACGTCCTCGACCGCGTGGCCATCCAGACCGTTGCGCTCCTTGAGCGCGTTCAGCACCTGGGTCGAGAGGCGGACGGCGGTCACCTCGTGCAAAGAGCCGTCCTTGCGGCCCTTGCCGCGCGGGGTGCGCACGGCGTCGTAGATATAGGCATCGGTCATGTCGTTTCTCCTTTTCAGGCGCGGTCCGCGGTGGATCCGGGCATCAGGTCATAGGGATGTTTCCAGCCGGGGGTATTCCGGATGTTCGAAAGCCACCGGTCGATATTCGGCCAGTCCTCGCGGTCGAAACCGAATGGCTCGGGGTAGAAAAGATAGCCGCAGCAGGAAAGGTCGGCGTTGGTCAGGCCGTCGCCCACGATCCAGTCGCGACCCTCGAGATGGGCGTTGAGCGCTGTATAGGCAGCCCTGAGCCGCCCCTGCGTGAAGCTGATCACCTCGGCCGGGCGCTTGTCTTCGGGCAGGAAGTTCATCAGGAATCGGGTCATGCCGGCCTGGCTGGAGAGCTTGTGGTTGTCCCAGAACATCCACCGCATCACCTCTCGCTGATGCTCCGGTGTGGCGCCGCCGAATTTGCCGGTCTTCTCGGTGATATACATCTGCATGACGCCGGATTGGGTCAGCGTGGTATCTCCGTCGACCAGCACCGGCACCTCGCCCATGACGTTGATCTTGCGGAATTCCTCTGTCCGGGTTTCGCCGCCGAAGAAATCGACAAAGACCGGTTCCCAGTCAAGGCCGCTGAGTTCCAGCGCCAGCGCCGCCTTGTAGGCATTGCCGGATTCTCCCATGCAATAGAATTTAATGGTCACGCGTGTCCTCCTGATGCTGTGCCTGTGACAGCTGTTGGATGTGAGTATTTTGAGCAAGATGAAGACGGGACGCGTTCATTGTCCATTAACGTTAATGCGATGTGATCGGTTTCGCGGTACAGGCTGGAGAGCCGATGACCGCGCAAGGTGAAGCCCTGCTTCGGCGCCTGATGCCAGTCGGCCCGTGCGTCGGGCAGGGTGGACCTGTCCCTTTCATCTTGCCCTAAATACTCCCGCCGGAGGCGTTCCGCGGGTGAAGCCTGGCGTGACGTCATGCGGACTTCCCTTCGCTGAAACTGCGCGAGATCAGCTCTTTCATGATCTCGTTGGTGCCACCGTAGATGCGCTGAACCCGCGCGTCAGCCCACATTTCCGCGACCGCGTATTCCTGCATGAAACCATAACCGCCATGCAGCTGTACGCATTCATCCAGCACCTCGCACTGGGTGTCGGTCATCCAGTATTTGGCCATCGCCGCCTTTTCGACGGTGAGCGCCCCGCGCATGTGTTCCGCGATGCATTCATCGAGGAAGGCGCGGGCCACCTTGGTCTTGGTCAGGCATTCGGCCAGCTTGAACCTTGTGTTCTGGAACCGTGTCAGCGGCCCGCCAAAGGCTTCGCGCTCCTGCGCGTAGGCGATCGTGCGTTCCACCGCGCCTTCCATTGCCCCTTGCGCGCCGCAGGCGATGATCAGGCGTTCCTGTGGCAACTGCTCCATCATCTGGAAAAAACCGCGGCCCTCTTCACCGCCCAGGATGTTCTCGGGTGGAATTTCGACATTATCGAAGAATAGCTCGGATGTGTCCGCTGCGTGCAGGCCAACTTTCTCCAGGTTGCGGCCACGCGAGAACCCCTCGGCCTGCTCGGTCTCGACCACGACCAGAGAGATGCCGCGTGCGCCTTCCTTGGGGTCGGTCTTGGCGGCAACCACAATGAGGTCGGCGTGTTGCCCGTTGGTGATAAAGGTCTTCTGGCCCGACAGGCGGTAGGCATTGCCGTCGCGCAGGGCACGGGTCTTCATGCCCTGCAGGTCGGAGCCCGCGCCCGGTTCGGTCATCGCCAGCGCGCCCACCATCTCGCCCGAGACCATTTGGGGCAACCAGCGCTTTTTCTGCGCCTCGCTGCCATAGGCAAGGATATAGTGCGCCAAGATGCCGGAATGGATCGGGTTGCCCCAGCTGGCAAGATTGGCGCGGGATTGCTCTATGCAGATCACCGCCTCGTGTCCGAAATCACCGCCCGCGCCGCCGTATTCCACGGGGATCGAGGGGCATAAGAGGCCCAGCTCACCCGCCTGGTTCCAGGTCTCGCGATCCATTTCGCCCTGCTTGCGCCAGCGTTCGAACCGCGGTGCCCATTCATCGGTGATGAATTTTGCCGTCATGTCGGACAGCATCCGGTGTTCGTCGGTCATCCATGTGGATGTCATCGGGGTTCTCCCGTCATTTCTTGCGCGCGTCGAGTTCGGAATTGAAAATCCTGAGCCGGTGCGAGAACGTGTCCTCGTTGATCACGCTGTCGAAGTTCTCGAAGAGGAAGGACAGCGCCTCGCCCTCGTCCAGCCCCGCCTCCTGGGCGAATTTCCGCAAACGGCGATAGCCATCCTCGGTCATCGCGGCATTGAAACGGCGGGTCAGACGAAAGCGCTTGGGCATGTCGGTACTCTTTCTGGTGGTGGGGTTGCCCCCACCATCGCTCAAAACTGGTCGGCCTCCAACGCCATTACCGGATCCGCGCCCGATTCGATGCGTGCCAGGTGCATCGCCGTCGCCGGCAGGCGGCGTTTCATGTAATAGCGGCCCGTCGCCAGCTTGGTCTCGTAGAACGCGGTGTCGGAGGCGCCGGCCTCGAGCGCCTCATGCGCGGCCTTGGCCATCTGCGCCCACATCAGGCCCAGGCAGACATGCCCGAAGAGGTGCATGAAATCATAAGAGCCGGACAGCGCGGCGTTTGGATTCTTCATGCCGTTTTGCATGAAGAACATACCCGAGGCCTGCAGGTGCTTGGAGGCTTCCTTGAGCGGTTCCAGGAAGTCGGCCTTGAGCTCGAGATTGTCTTCGTTTTCCTTGATGAAGTTCTTGACCAGATCGAAGAATGCCATGATCGGCTTGCCGCCGTTCTGCGGCAGCTTGCGGCCCACAAGGTCCAGCGCCTGCACACCGTTCGCGCCTTCGTAGATCATCGCGATCCGCGCGTCGCGCGTGAACTGCGACATGCCCCATTCCTCGATATAGCCGTGGCCGCCGTAGATCTGCTGCGCCTGGACGGTCATGTCGTACCCTTCATCCGTCAGGAAACCTTTCAGAACCGGGGTCAGCAGCGAGACCAGGCCTTCTGCCGCCTCGTCCCCGCCACGGTGCGACTGGTCAATCAGCTTGGCACCCCAGAGAAGGAAAGCGCGCGCGCCCTCGGTAAAGCTTTTCTGATCCATCAGCGAGCGGCGGATATCCGGGTGCACGATCAGCGGATCGGCAGGGCCATCGGGATTTTTCGCGCCGGTCACGTCACGGCCCTGAAGCCGGTCCTTGGCGTATTCCAGCGCGTTCTGGTAGGCGACATCGGCCTGGGCCAGGCCCTGCATGCCGACGCCGAGGCGGGCTTCGTTCATCATCGTGAACATCGCGCGCATCCCCTTGTGCTCTTCGCCCAGCAGGAACCCGGTGGCGCCATCATAGTTCATCACGCAGGTCGAGTTGCCGTGAATGCCCATTTTCTCCTCGATCTTGCCGCAGGAGACGCCGTTGCGCTCACCCAGGCTGCCATCTTCCTTGACCATGAACTTGGGCACGATGAAGAGGCTCACACCCTTGATCCCTTCGGGGCCGCCCGGGATCTTGGCCAGCACGAGATGGATGATGTTGTCGGCCATGTCATGTTCGCCGGCCGAGATGAAGATCTTCTGGCCGGTGATCTTGAAGCTACCGTCGTCCTGCGGCTCGGCCTTGGTGCGCATCAGGCCCAGATCTGTGCCGCAATGCGGTTCAGTCAGGTTCATCGTGCCGGTCCATTCGCACGACACCATGTTGGGCAGGTAGGTTGTCTTTTGCTCTTCCGAGCCGTGGACCAGAATGGCCGATGCCGCCGCATGGGTCAGTCCCTGGTACATGGCGAAGGCCTGGTTGGAGGCGCCGAACATTTCCAGCGTTGCGATGCCCAGCAGGTAGGGCATGTTCTGGCCGCCGTATTCCTCGGGCATGTCGAGCCCGGTCCAGCCCCCTTCCTTCACCTGGTCAAAAGCAGTCTTGAACCCGGTCGGCGTGCGCACGACACCGTTTTCCAGCACGCATCCCTCGGTGTCGCCCACCACGTTCAGCGGCGCCAGCACTTCGGAATTCAGCTTGCCGCATTCTTCGAGAACGGCGTTGGTGAATTCGCGGTCAAGTTCGGCATAGCCGGGTGTGCCGTCTTCGGATACGTTCAGCAGGTCGTGCAGAACGAATTGCATGTCTTTGATCGGGGCTGTGTAGCTCGGCATCGGTCTCTCCCTAGGGTATTGAGGCGCGGGGTTTATTCCGCGGCTTTTTTCGAATGGCGTAGCGAGGCGAGCATCTGGTCGCCCCATTTCATCTGGTCTCGCAGGTCTTCGATCGCGACGGTCAGTTCGTCGCGCTGGCGTTCCATGTCCGCCAACCGCTCCTTGGCGATCTCATAGGCGCGCGACAGTTGGGTGAATTGCTGATCTCCCTCGTCGTAGAGATCCAGAAGCTGGCGGATTTCCTCGAGGCTGAAGCCAAAGCGCTTGCCGCGCAGGATCAGCTTGAGCCGCGCGCGGTCGCGCTTGGTAAACAGTCGCTTCTGGCCCTCGCGGATCGGAAACAGCAGTTCCTTGGACTCGTAGAAGCGCAGGGTCCGGGGGGTCACCTCGAACTTGTCGCACATCTTGCGGATCGTCATCAAATCGTCGGTCATCGAATAGCCTGTCTGGTCACTCTGGATGGGGATGATCTGAGCATCTTGGGGATTCGATACAACAGGAAGTAGTGTTGACGTAACTGATACGCTACGTCACTTTTGCGTTTACGTAAGATCAAGCAAGGTAAACCTGCAAATTCGGAAATATCGTTAACCCGCCGCTGACGGATCTAGCATGACCGAACGGTGATTCCCTTGCGACTTCGGTTTGCCGTGACCCGGTGATCTGACGGCGGTTTTCGACCCGGGCAAGGTGTGCGATGGTTTCCGGAGGCAGGGGCCTTCACCGAGAGACCTTGTGGCGGGGCTGCAACCACGCCGCCAGCCGCGTGGCCGCTGTTGACAAGCTATCCGACTCCCCCTATACGCGCCCTCATCCGGCCAAGGGGGTCGCCCCGGCAGTCGAATTCAAAATTGAAGTGGTCAAGATCCGGGCCGTTTGTTGTGCCCCGATCCTCTGAATAGCCAACCGCGTCGTTCACCTCGGAATGGTAACGATTGCGGCGTTTGCGCTTTGCGGACGCGTGAAGGGCAGGAATGAATGAAACCGCATGGATACCCATGCAGACACATGTGTTGAGAGACGGGAAGAAACCGGAATGCCAACGATCCAGCAGCTGATCCGCAAACCGCGGCAGCCGAAAGTAAGAACGCAAAAATCGCAGCACCTGCAAGGGTGCCCGCAGAAACGTGGTGTTTGCACGCGCGTTTACACCACCACACCGAAGAAGCCGAACTCGGCCATGCGGAAGGTTGCCAAGGTGCGCCTGACCAATGGCTTCGAGGTCATCAGCTACATCCCCGGTGAAAGCCACAACCTGCAGGAACACTCGGTGGTTCTGATCCGTGGCGGCCGCGTGAAAGACCTTCCCGGTGTGCGCTACCACATCCTGCGCGGTGTTCTGGATACCCAGGGCGTCAAAGACCGTAAACAACGCCGCTCGAAATACGGCGCCAAGCGTCCGAAGTAAGAGGAATATCAGATGTCCCGTCGTCACGCCGCTGAAAAACGTGAAGTTCTGCCCGACGCCAAGTTCGGCGATCTGGTCCTGACCAAGTTCATGAACAACCTGATGATCGATGGCAAGAAATCGGTCGCAGAGAAAATCGTCTACAACGCGCTCGACCGCGTCGAAGACAAGATCAAGCGCGCCCCGCTGGAAGTGTTCCACGAGGCGCTCGACAATATCCAGCCCAGCGTCGAGGTCCGCTCGCGCCGGGTGGGTGGTGCCACCTACCAGGTGCCGGTCGAAGTGCGCCCCGAGCGCCGTCAGGCCCTGGCGATCCGCTGGCTGATCACCGCCAGCCGCGGTCGCAACGAGAACACGATGGAAGAACGCCTGGCCGGCGAACTGCTGGACGCGGTTCAATCGCGCGGTGCCGCCGTCAAGAAACGTGAAGATACCCACAAGATGGCCGAGGCGAACAAAGCCTTCAGCCATTACCGCTGGTAAACCCTAGAGGCAAGAAACCATGGCACGCGACTATCCGCTCGACCGTTACCGCAACTTCGGCATCATGGCCCATATCGATGCAGGCAAGACCACCTGCAGCGAACGGATCCTGTATTACACCGGCAAATCCCACAACATCGGTGAGGTGCACGATGGTGCGGCCACCATGGACTGGATGGAGCAGGAGCAGGAACGCGGCATCACCATCACCTCGGCGGCGACCACCACCTTCTGGGAGCGCACCGAAGACGGCCAGACCGCTGACACCCCCAAGCACCGCCTGAACATCATCGACACCCCCGGCCACGTGGATTTCACCATCGAGGTCGAGCGTTCGCTGGCCGTTCTCGACGGTGCCGTCTGCGTTCTGGACGCCAATGCCGGTGTCGAGCCGCAGACCGAAACCGTGTGGCGTCAAGCCGACCGCTACAAGGTGCCGCGGATGGTCTTCGTCAACAAGATGGACAAGATCGGCGCGGATTTCTTCAACTGCGTCAACATGATCGAAAGCCGCACCGGCGCGCGTGCCGTTCCCGTCGGTATCCCGATTGGCGCGGAAACCGAGCTGGAAGGCCTGATCGACCTGGTGACCATGGAAGAATGGCTGTGGCAGGGTGAAGATCTGGGCGCGTCCTGGGTCAAGGCACCGATCCGCGATAGCCTCAAGGACATGGCCGAGGAATGGCGCGGCAAGATGATCGAAGCGGCCGTCGAAGAAGACGACGACGCCATGATGGAATACCTCGAAGGCAACGAACCCGATGTGCCGACCCTGCGCAAACTGCTGCGCAAGGGCACGCTGGCGCTGCATTTCGTGCCGGTTCTGGGTGGGTCCGCGTTCAAGAACAAGGGTGTACAGCCGCTGCTGAACGCCGTGATCGACTATCTGCCCAGCCCGCTGGACGTGGTCGATTACATGGGCTTCAAACCCGGTGACGAGACCGAGGAGCGGAACATCGCCCGCCGCGCGGATGATGACATGGCCTTCTCGGCGCTGGCGTTCAAGATCATGAACGACCCGTTTGTCGGCTCGCTGACCTTTACCCGCATCTACTCGGGCGTCCTGAACAAGGGCGACACGCTGCTGAATTCGACCAAGGGCAAGAAAGAGCGCGTTGGCCGGATGATGATGATGCACTCGAACAACCGCGAGGAAATCACCGAGGCGTTTGCCGGCGACATCATCGCGCTGGCGGGTCTGAAGGACACCACGACCGGTGACACGCTGTGCGCGGTCAACGATCCGGTGGTTCTGGAAACCATGACCTTCCCCGATCCGGTGATCGAGATCGCGGTCGAGCCGAAAACCAAGAACGACCAGGAAAAGATGTCCCAGGGTCTGGCCCGTCTGGCCGCCGAAGACCCGTCCTTCCGCGTGGAAACCGACCTGGAATCGGGTCAGACCATCATGAAGGGCATGGGCGAACTGCACCTGGACATCCTGGTGGACCGCCTGAAGCGCGAATTCAAGGTCGAGGCCAATATCGGCGCGCCGCAGGTGGCTTACCGTGAGACCATCAGCCACGAGGTCGAGCACACCTACACTCACAAGAAACAGTCGGGTGGGTCGGGCCAGTTCGCCGAGGTGAAGATGATCATCACGCCGACCGAGCCGGGCGAAGGCTATTCCTTCGAGAGCCGCATCGTTGGCGGTGCCGTTCCCAAGGAATACATCCCGGGTGTCGAAAAAGGCATCGAAAGCGTCATGGACAGCGGCCCGCTGGCCGGCTTCCCGGTGATCGACTTCAAGGTCGCCCTGATCGACGGTAAGTTCCACGACGTTGACTCGAGTGTCATGGCGTTCGAGATCGCCGCCCGCATGGGGATGCGCGAAGGCCTGAAGAAAGCCGGTGCGAAACTGCTGGAGCCGATCATGAAGGTCGAGGTGATCACGCCGGAAGAATACACCGGTGGCATCATCGGTGACCTCACCAGCCGCCGCGGCCAGGTCTCGGGGCAGGAGCCGCGCGGCAACGCGATCGCGATCGACGCAAACGTGCCGCTGGCCAACATGTTCGGCTACATCAACACGCTGCGCTCGATGTCCTCGGGCCGCGCCCAGTTCACCATGCAGTTCTCGCATTACGAACCGGTGCCGTCGAACATCAGCGAAGAGATTCAGGCGAAATACGCCTAGGCGAAATCAGGCGCCGGTTTGTCCGGCGCCCTCGGAAAAACCAAGGAGGCCATCATGGCAAAGGAAAAGTTTGATCGTTCGAAACCGCATGTGAACATCGGGACCATTGGTCACGTGGATCACGGGAAGACGACGCTGACGGCGGCGATCACGAAGTATTTCGGTGATTTCAAGGC